>NZ_JAKJSH010000051.1:0-5311 GCF_050336885.1 Photobacterium kasasachensis | reverse complement strand
ATTGCTTCAGTAACAATTTCACGCACAAATAGCTGCTCACTCGCAGACAGATTTGATAACCATGTTTGAGTATCACTTGAGACACCAGACTGATTCCCTTCAGACCAATCTATAGAGAAATCTCTAGCTTCTTCTTTTACTAGTTGAACAAATGATTCACCGTCCATTATCACTCCAATATCATCACACATGAAACTGAAACAAAAATATAAATCTAAACTTTCCTGTCCATTTAACCAACTTTCGACGAAATTCTTCGAGCAAAATATAACGCTTAGCATAAGGTGCGCCACGACTAACTAACCAAGCGCACAGAACTCCACGCCAAAACAACCGAGTGTAAAGCGTCACCTTGATGCTTTTGTTATGTACGTTCTTTAAGCTTAGTGAACTCTCTATTCACAACCTTTACGTATTCTTTAAAAGCGTTAATTGCATATTGCAAGCTGCCTTTTTCAAATAACACATTACGCCCCTTTCGACGCACTCCACCACTAGAGTACTTAATAACATTCCCCTCACCATCAACATCTTGAATACCATCATGATGAAATAAGTTGGAATGTTGTTGAATTAAGCTATCTATGTCTTGGATCGGGGTTCCATTAGCTTTGTATGCTCGCCCATCATTGTGTACGCAGTTGTTCCTTAATATACGTAATTGATCGATAGCCTTCCATTCAGGAGAGTCTTCCAGATTTGGAAAGTGCTGCTTAACAAAATTATGTACTTTTACAATACCAGAGCCATCGTAACGCTTGAACTTCTTGCCACCCACATCTGGATGATAGCGACAACATAGAGCTTGCAATTCAACTTCGTATGTACTGTATATGGTCTGAAAAGCCGACCGGCGATTTAAACTAGGAAAGTACTCCGTAAAAATCTCATCTAACATAACTTCTTGGCTTGTTAGACCACAATAATGCTCGATGTATTCGTAGATACCCTCTTCTGCACAGATCTCAATTACTTCTTCTTTAGGTCCATGTTCCTTGAATTTTTCGATCTCAGAATCAATTACATTTTCAGTCTGGATAACAAATGAGTCCATCATGATATCTGTAAACTGAATAGGTGAAATATAAGGGAATTTCAACCCACCAAATAGTGTACCAATTTTTGTCACTATCAACTCCTACTACTTATTTGATAACTGATAAGTACATAACGCCTGCAATAAGGTGCCCCACGCTAAACCAACAAAGCACACCAGACTCAATACCAAAACCGCCGAGTGTAACGGGTCACCTTAATTGCCTTGTTATAAGCAAAATGGTTTAACGTCTATATTGAAAAATCGAATCCAACAATTAGCTTGGCCCGGACAAAACTTGCTTACAACGACTTTCTTCTAATAGCAACCATTGAGGTCTACCATCAATAATTATTTGATAAACGGTTCCTTCTGGTGGCGTTTCAGCCTTAAGAGCTTCTTTTGTATTTTCAGATTCATTAAGCATAAGCTCTCGAAAATCTTTCATTACAGCCTTATGACCAGATTTATTATAACTTTGTACCAACTGGCTTGGAGTTTGGACACCTTTAAATTCATCAATTTTTTCAGCTAGCATTGATAATGGTGCACAATCTCCATGTCGTGACATCGAAAACCATTTATCTGAAGATATAGCCTCTGTTGAAGCTATTATCAATATTAAAGTTATTATCTTCTTCATGATACTTACATTTCTATGAATAAAGTAAATTAATTACTGCTTATAACGCCTGCAATAAGGTGCCCCACGGCTAACTTACCAAGTGCACCAAACTTTATACCAAAACCGCCGTGTGTAACAGGTCACCTTGATTGCCTTGTTAAATCATTTTTGCTCACAATCTATATTTATATAGTTAATTGTTGTATTTATCGTAATATAGAAGAAAGTTGTCATTGCAATCATCAACAATATATTAACTTCTGGATTATATATAATTACACTTTTCTTAAGGCCATCAGAAAGAGATTCATAATAACTATTACTCCAAAGGCTCAAAATGCCTTTCGTCGATAATAATATTTCAACAGTAGCATACAAAAAGATGGTGGAATTAAATAAAGCCCTTACACCATCTCGTTTGATAAGCTCTTTAAAATCGGCACTAGAACTTCTATCTTTCTTTTCTTTATTCACATATTTAATGTAATAAATGAACACCAACAACATAATAAACATCAAAAAACCCAGAGCATAAGCATTATTATTGTTAGTAATCAAAGATACCAAAGAAGACAATATTAACCCAAATACAGAGCCCAACCCTGTAGCTGTTGCTTTTTTTAACGCTGTGCACATTTTTATAGTGTCATTTTTTAATCTTAACCAAGCCCCCATCACTTTTTGCTTACAAAAATAAAAATCAAACTTAGATAATAATAACTTCATTCCTATTGTTCAATGTAATATCAATACATTACGTTTTATTACACTAAACCCTTCATAAAATTTGCTAAAATTGCCATTAAAGATTTAACGCCTGCAATAAGGTGCCCCGCACGAAAGCAGCAAAGCACACCGAACTCCATACCAAAACTGCCGAGTGTAATGGGTCACCTTGATTGCTTTGTTATGCATTAGTCCGTGAAATCACGACCAATACATATGTTTATGAACTCAAAGTCGAATCCTTAAATTTTAACCATCTAATGCACATCACTAATAGCACGACAGCCACAATGTTAATTCCAACACCAACATGCTCATTTACTGGCACACTATTTGTCCCAATAACGAAACCAATGGGTACCGCAAAACCTGGTGTAAAATTAAAGCTTGCTAGTTCTCCTTTAATTTGAACTAACTGAATGCAATAGAATGAAATGAGCAACCAATGACCATACTTTACTTTGTACATTGATAAAACAGTTCCTGATACACCTAGTAAAGTGAACAAAGCATAAGAGATACTCCACAGGCTAGCCTCATCTATCAATATTAAACAATTTATAAAAGCCAACAACGACAGAAGACCACTTATTACACAAGTTAAAATATATTTTTTACTCATTCAGTACCTTCTACTGTATAAATGCATAACGCCTAACATAAGTTGCGCCACGATGAACCCACCAAGCACACCTAACTCCACACCAAGAATGCCGAGTAAAACGCGTCAACTTGATGTTTTTGTTATGTACGTTGATCAACAAGAGCGTTAATTTGCCCCCAAACCGCTTTCTTACGCTCTACCTCAATAAGATCAAAGCGATTAATGCCTTCAACAGCTTCCGTTTTGCTTGACGGTACAAACTTACTTTCAAGCGGATGAGAGTATGCACCATAGATAGGCTTGCAAACTTTGGCAAATTGGTCAGCAGTTATATCAATGACCTTACCATCAACCTCAATCCAATAGTGATGCTCATCTGATGAATGCTGATAACCGTGAACAACTAAGAACTTTTTATCAGGGAACCTTTGAGCCAAAAGAGCAGCTAAGAAATAAGATGCGCTCTCGCAGCTATTTTGGGGGAAACTATAGAAAAATGGAAGATCAATATTTTCCCTATTTTCGAGAAAAATATCTCTCACCATTTGTGAAAACTCGAACATTTTATCTCCTAGTACATAACGGCGCAGTAATGGGCACAAAGTGCTACCACCAAAACCAACTATTAGCGATAGTAAACACCAGACTTAGTTGCCGCCAAGCGTTTTGTGTCCCTATTTAGCTACTTGTTATGTACGTGCGTGCTACTTGTCTTTGAACTCTTCGTATGTTTTACGTTCATGTTTTTAGCTATCTCTAGCTGCTCTTGATAACTAGCCTCATACGAAGGAGCGTCAGGGTTTTCTGTTTTTCGCTTCAACAGCCCTTGTAGGTTCGCTCTGATAATAGAAATTATGCCGCTCATACTCACCTCAATCTAAACTTTATCGCTTGTGCTCTTTACACAAGGAGTCCCAAAAGGCTTTATAGGGCATGATACCTTCATGTTTTGCCTTCCAATGCGCATCAATTCCGTCCCAACCATTACCTTTGAATACATGACGACACTCCGGACAAACTCTAGGTCGCTCTATTGGTACGTTCTTTTCACAACATCTACACATAGTTGACTTCTCTAAAGTACATAACGCCTGCAATAAGGTGCCCCACGCAAAACCAACAAAGCGCACCGAACTCTATACCAAAACCGCCGAGTGTAACGGGTCACCTTGATTGCCTTGTTAGCAGTTTTACGGGTAGATTCCATGCTTTTCACCTACCAAACATACAGCATCATAGAATGACATTGTCTCTATTCCATTTTCGCGATCTAAGAAGACAACATGACCTTGGCGATGTAAACCTTCATAAGGAAAATCATCCATTCTAGCTTCGACATTAACAGACCCTAGAAATTTACCCAGAATCGAAACCGAAATAATAAAATTATCTTGGCACTGCATTAGTGTAACGGTAGAGCATGATTTCAAAGCCCCAATTTCTGTAAATAAAAAGATATCCCCAGCATCCTTTTCCTCTTGAAGGAATCTATCGACAAAACGAAGGTTGCTAGAGAGCAATACATCTTTTCTTTTGTTTTCATCAGCAGAAATTAATTGTTGTAGTGATACTATATCGACATTCTTTCTGAATGTTTCACCATAGACATGGTAGCCTGCAGCCAATGCAACTTTAGCCAAAAATATTAGTGGGGTTATTTTGTCGATTTGAAGTTGTATTTGCGCCCTTTTACCCGCAAGTGAAGCTGTATCTACTACTGCTCGCTTTTTAGGACACCAATGCTCTGTATCACCCGGAGCGTTAAATCTAATTTGAAGTGGCTCATTTTCCTCACCTACGCGAACATTTTTCCAGACAGGTTGCGCCAATTTACCACTATGTCCTTTTACTTGAGCATTCTTCCTATCAAGTGCAATAAATGGATCATTTGCAACTTTGCCGTCAATTTTTGAACCAATTCTTTTGTTGGCTTCTCTTTCAACAAGGATTTCAAAGCCATCCATTCCCCCCATTGAAAGGGGAATTATATGCTCTCTCGTCAATTCACTTTCTTCTACAAACTTATCACTATAAATACAATAAATTGGCAATTAAACCTCCTACTGCTAACGCCTGCAATAAGGTGCCCCGCACTGAACCAACAAAGTACACCAAACTTCATACCAAAACCGCCGAGTGTAACGGGTCACCTTGATTGCTTTGTTATGGCGCGCTCAAGGAGTCCAAGACAAGCATCGGGCACGCTACCGCCGAACAGGATCATTTATCTGCCATATGATTCATGCATCATACATTACTTAGTGAATGGGTAATTGAGAGATCGCAATTTTGTGATTTGTTTCAGGTAGCTACAACTTTA
>NZ_JAKJSH010000050.1:0-5366 GCF_050336885.1 Photobacterium kasasachensis | reverse complement strand
GGTGCAGCAGCCAAGCCAGTCCGTATCAGGTTGTCATGCTGGTTTCTCTGACTCAAATCGTTGAAAGTGAACAGGAATTATCAGAGTATGAATTTGTTGCCTGTATGACGCAGATTAATCATGCGTGGAAGAACTTTCGGCCAAGCAAGGTCGCATTAATGGATGGAGTTGCATAACAAAGGTATCAAGGTGACTTGTTTGACTCGGCATTTTTGGTTTGGAGTTTAGTGGATTTGGTGAGTTCATCGTGGCGCACCTTATCCCAGGCGTTATGGCCTAGTAGCACAGGCAACGTGGTATTCGTTTCAAGTTCATTGAGTCATGCTTAGCGGCTGTTAAGCCGGTCTCTTAGGCTATATACCTGCATGCTTTTCGGTATAACGAACTGTAAGGTTTATTGGTTTTGTACGCCACACGCCTGAGTTACCAACAGCGCACAGAGCTGGTTATGCTTGAAATTTCATCGCGATACAGTTCTCGTTTTACTCGGGTTTTCAAGTATTAACTCCTCAAACCTCCCCCTTTAAGCTTCCGATTTCTATCCGCAAACAAGAGCAATTCTTTGTCCGGATACTATTGTTTTAGTTATCTTAGATAATCTTTTGTACAAAAAAACATCAGGCAAGAGGGTAGATGTTTGATGTTTATGACAAAAACTGGGTGATCTCAAACTTATATCATTTGTGTGTTGTATGATGCCTTAATCATATGGCGGGCTAATAGTTCCGTTCGGCGGTAGCGTGCCAAGTTTAGGTTAACTGGTTGAAATGGAGCCATAACAAAGCAATCAAGGTGACCCGTTACACTCGGCGGTTTTGGTATGGAGTTCAGTGTGCTTTGCTTGTTCGGTGTGGGGCACCTTATTGCTGGCGTTATACCCTTTAGGAAAATTACAAACTATGGTTAAAAACTTTGAGTGTGGCAAAGTGGTGCAAATTTCACTCTCAAATGGAAAGTTCAGCTACGGCTTGGTCCTACCCGAGCCTCTTGTCGCATTTTCTGAGAATTCTTATGACGTCCTTCAAAGTGATTTCAGCGAAGTCTTTGGTGGAAAGTTGTTCAAGATTTGGGTTATGAAAGATGCTTTGGGTAAAAATGGTTGGTCTAAAGTAGGCTGCATCGAAGCTAACCAAATCGAATTATCTGAGCCTAAATTTTATAAGTTTGACCTTATCTCAAAGCAGTTTTCTATTTACACAAATGGCAATGAGATACCAGCAACGAAAGAAGATTGTATTGAGTTAGAGTGTGCAGCGGTTTGGTCAAAAGAGCATGTTGAAGAAAGGCTTCTTGCTTTAAGTGAAGGACGAGAAAGCAAGTGGGTAAGATCTTTGTCTGCTGAGTCACGGGTATAACAAGGCAATCAAGGTGATGCGTTACACTCGGCGGTTTTGGTACGGAGTTCGGTGCGCTTTGCTGGTTCCGTGGGGCACATCTTATTGCTGGCGTTAGGCATGGGAAAAGCCTGCTTTTGGATCTGGTCTTAACCGCATCGCCCAAGAACGGGAAATCTTAGGTCATTCGTTCATCGTAGGGCTGCCCTTAACGTTCGGAGAAATGCAGGTTGTTCCGTTCTTTGTTGCCTCTGACGATGGCAATATACATTCCTAGCTTCTTTGATACACCGCTGTGACAGATTTGTCGTTCACTCAACCTGTCAGTCTACTGATGCAGCCTTGATTGGTATTTCATCAGGGTGTCATGCAAATTTAGCTGGATTTAAGGTGCTGATAGTATTGATGTCACTTGATATTCAGAGGTGCTGTATCCCACGGTTGGCGCTGGAGTACGCTGAGAGTTCGGCGGCCAAGTAGAGATTTCACATGTGGAAATGCCTAACAAAGCAATCAAGGTGACCCGTTACACTCGGCGGTTTTGGTATGGAGTTCGGTGCGCTTGGTAAGTTGCTCGTGGGCACCTTATTGCAGGCGTTAACCGGCAGGGAAACAAAATGGATAAAGTTTTAAAAATCATAGTTTGTTTATTATTAGTTTGTGTGTCATTTGGTAGCTATTCAAGTACTAAAAATGAAGTGATGAGGCTTGGGTTCAGAGAGAAAACGACCCCTTTAACATTATCCACCGGTGAAGTTGTTCAAATAGAAGGAATGGCAAAGATTTACGTTACCGGGTCTGAGGATTGGGTTTTAATGCTTAATTACCGTGCTAACTCACTTGACCCGAAAGAGCTACAGAGAAAAGCTGAACTTATTTGGCCAAAATTTAAACCTATTGTTGAGAGAATGGGACTGAAATATGCGAGTATTCATGCAAAGAAGTATCCAATAGCCAACCCAGATAAAGACACGATGTTTCTAAGTGTCAACCTTATGTTGTATAAGGGTGTGGATAATGTATGGAGGTTCATGAATGATGCTGAGTAGCCGGTTAACAAAGCAATCAAGGTGACCCGTTACACTCGGCATTTTTGGTATGAAGTTTGGTGTGCTTTGTTAGTTTGGTGCGGGGCACCTTATTGCAGGCGTTATGCACCTAGAGCCAAGATTTTCAATGGTAGATAGTTCATCGCTCATTTCCACGATTTCTCTGGCCATTTGTTTGCCGAAAGGCTGCCTGTAAGTCCGAAGATAAGCAGGTTGTTGTTATATTTGCTGCCTTGAAGTCTGGCAATTCAATATCATAATTTCAACGTTACTTTGCTGTGAAAGTGTTGGCGCATCTCTTTGCCTATTGTTTTGGTGCAGCAGCCAAGCCAGTCCGTATCAGGTTGTCATGCAGGTTTCTCTGGCCCAAATCGTTGAAAGTGAATCGGAATTATCAGAGTCCGGATTTGTTGCCTGTATGCCGCAGATTTATCACGCGTGGAAAGATTTTCGGCCAAGTATGATCGTATTAATGGATGGAGTTGCATAACAAAGGTATCAAGGTGACTTGTTTGACTCGGCATTTTTGGTTTGGAGTTTAGTGGATTTGGTGAGTTCACCGTGGCGCACCTTATCCCAGGCGTTATGCAGTGAAGAAAATATGAATTTCATCATTAAAGGAATTACGATTAGCTCATTGTTAGGAATGATTGTAGGTTTCTTGATGTGCTATATCGGTTGGCAGCACAATCCTCAATGCGAGCTCCATTGTGATGGTTTTGTTGACTGGCGCTCATTGTTTCATTTGTGGCTAACCTGGTTCGTAATAGTCTTTATCGTTGGAATTATGATCAATCTTTTATTGTTTACTATTTACTCGATGCGTAATAAGCAATTATAAATCATTGGGGCATTGGAGATATGAATGTCAAAGAAAATGGATGCTACTGAACTTGCTTATGTAATAGTAACCGGAGTAGGCGAAGTTAAACCGGGAATGATGTTAGAGCACCCAGTGTTTGGTTTGGGTAAAGTTGAAGCAATATTTAAATTTACTAAATCTGGGGAAATCACTATACGAATTAACTTTGAGCACCATGGTTCAAAAGCTTTAGTGCTAGAATATGCAAAACTATCAAAGCCTAAATCCACCAGAAAAATGTCCTTCTTACAAAGGTTACAAAAAAAGGTAGTTAAGAGTTGGGTTACTTATAAATTTCAGTTGTAGTGAGTGTTTATGATGGTTACAGAGTATTGTTGTTGACCAGCTGCATAACAAGGCAATCAAGGTGACCCGTTACACTCGTCGGTTTTGGTATGAGGTTCGGTGTGCTTTGTTAGTTTAGTGTTGGGCACCTTATTGCAGACGTTAGGCATCTTGAAAAGATACTTTTGGCTCTTGTCGTGACTTTATCGCTCAAGAACGGGAAATCTTCAGCCATTCGTTCAGTGATAGGCTGTCCATTAAACTCGGGGTAATGCAGGTTGTTTCTCTCTTTGTTACTTTTCGCCCGGCAATGAAGCACCTCACTATTAATCGTTACATCGTAGTGAAAGGCATGCCGGTTTCTGAAGTATTCAGTCTTGAGATGCAGCCTAAAGAAGTTTCTCATCAGGCTGTCATGCAAATTTATCTGGTTTAAGATGTTGATAGCAATCATGAATGTTGAACATTCGTGGTTGCTGCTTCTCACGTTTGGTGCCAGGGTCGTTGAACACTCATCAGCCAAGTTTGGATGTCATACGTGGAAATGCCTAACAAGGCCATCAAGTGTGACGCGTTATACTCGGCATTTTTGGTATGGAGTTCAGTGCGCTTGGTGAGTTAGTCGTGGCGCACCTTATGGCTGGCGTTAGCTGCAGGAGTAATTTTTGAGATTTATAGACATAATTAAAGATGAAGGTGGAACGATATCATCGCGAGAACTCGATGGTTACTTCTATAAAGGTGAAGATGTTCATGTATGGGTAGAGCGGTTTTCAATTATAGGTAAAGAAGAACGATATATAGTAACTATACGTAGTAAGGATGGAAATTGTACAGAATTAGCAGAAAGTGGATTTAGCCCAAAACTTCATACAGTACTGAACTGGGCTAAGAGTCAGTTAGATTACAACCCTACCGTATTCGGGGAAGTTGATTTAAGGCAAAAAAAGACCGAAGCTGCTATTCGAGGGGAAGGCGCTGAACTTTATATTGCAGGTTATATTATGCTCGAACTTGGTTATATAGTATCAGTGGCGAGCCCGAACATGCCTGGGTATGATTTAATTGTAGTAGACCCCCAAACAAAAAAATCATGTCGACTACAAGTGAAATATAGGTCAAATAATACATCTTCATTAAAGCTGTCATCTACAGATTTCGATTTTTTAATTCTTGTTGATAAACCTTATCATGAAGCGATAGAAATAGAAGGTAGTAATACTTATAGACCTCTTGCAAAGTTTGATGTTTGGGTTTTAACTAATGAATGGGTAGAGCTTAGAAAAGAGCCCAATGGATATCTATCAAACCCAAGATACTTGCAGCATTACCATGATTGGAAGAAAATTGTGAACTTCTTGTCTCTCAAATAAGCGCAGTATGCAGCTAACAAAGGCATCAAGGTGACGCGTTACATTCGGCGGTTTTGGTTTGGAGTTTAGTGGGCTTGATGAGTTGGTCGTAGCGCACCTTATGCCCGGCGTTAGCTGCAAATACAAGTTATAGCGACCCGTCAAGTATATAAGTGAGGTTTGTAGAGTGTCATTAGAAGTATTAGTTCGGAATTTTAAGCAAAATTCGAATTCTGAAACTGAATTACTAGTAGTGCTTCATAATTGGGTTAGGGATCATATAAAGTTTGGTTTTACGGCTGATTTTGAAACGGTCTCCCCAGAAGACACAGTGAAAAATGGAATGGGTCACTGTAATGCTCAAGCTGATCTGCTATGTCATCTATTAACTTTAGCAGGGTTCGAGTCTCGATTGGCTTTCGTTTATATCGATAAAGAGATATTAAGATATGCAATTCCTAGTCTAATTTATTACATACTTCCC
>NZ_JAKJSH010000049.1:0-5523 GCF_050336885.1 Photobacterium kasasachensis | reverse complement strand
GTTGGTAACTCAGGCGTGTGGCGTACAAAACCAATAAACCTTACAGTTCGTTATACCGAAAAGCATGCAGGTATATAGCCTAAGAGACCGGCTTAACAGCCGCTAAGCATGACTCAATGAACTTGAAACGAATACCACGTTGCCTGTGCTACTAGGCCATAACGCCTGCAATAAGGTGTGCCCCACCGAACCAACAAAGCACACAGAACTCCAAACCAAAACCGCCGAGTGTAACGCATCACCTTGATTGCCTTGTTATATTACCGTATCCAGCTGATTTTTAGTCTAAAATTTGCCTATTAAAATATCGGTTTATCGTCTAATACTATTAAGTCAGAGTTTTCATACCGATTGCTACCACGAAGCCCTTTTTTGTATTTCCAGCACGCTATTGCATCGGCTCGACTTTTACCTGGATTGGCGATGAAAAAATCTCTTGTATATTGGTTGTATTCAAACTGAGGGGCGATTTTATGGCTCTTTCCTGACTTTTTGTCCACCTCAATTCTGAGCCATTCATCAACTGCATCTTGATAGGTTTTCTCAGGGTTAAGTTTGACCCACTTCATAAAAACCACGTTGAATTTAAACCTTTCACCAATTATTGTTTTGAAAAATACTCTATTGGCTTTGTCATTTTTATAGGTTTGTTTTAATCGTGTATTGAGAGTTATAGGAACCTTTGTATCAATGCGACTGTTTCCTTGGCTTTTCTCAGCTGACAGCTTTTCCCCCGTTTTTAAATAATGAGCGATACGTGCCTCAATTTCCTTTTTTGCACCTGTTGCTGACAGCCCGTTCTCTCGGCAAAATTTAACCAATTCAACTCTAAGCCAATAATATTCTCTAAAATGATTTAGTGCGATGTCCTTATTAAGACTAGGCTTCATGATTCCTCTACTTATTTGAAGGTAATATAACGCCTGCAATAAGGTGCCCCACACTAAACTAACAAAGCGCACCAAACTCCACACCAAAACCGCCGAGTGTAACGGGTCACCTTGATTGCTTTGTTATGCAACTCCATCCATTGCTACGAGCATACTTGGCCGATAACCTTTCCACGCTTGATGAGACTGCAGCATGCAGACAACAAGCGCAGACTCCAATAATTCCGCTTTACTTTCAAAACTTTGAGCCAGGCGAGCTTGAATGACAACCTGATACAGATTTGATTGGCTGCTGCACAGAACTATTGGTAAGGCAAACTGCTGCCTTTCAAAGCAATGTAACGCTTGAAACTCACTGTTGAATTGCCAAGGTAAAAGGCGACAAAGAAAACGACAACCTGCTGTTCTCTGAACTTTCAGGCAGCCTTTCGCTGAACGAATAGCCAGAGAAATCGTGGAAATATGCGATGAACATTCTACCATCGATGAACTTGGCTCTAAGGTGCATAACGCCGCGTTAAGTGGTGAGCAACGCATACCCCCCTACCTAAACCATTGTGACATAAACACTTAAACTGAAGTAAGCCGAAAATGCCAAGCGTTGGGAATCCGTCTTAAACGCTTTGTTATGTTTACAAAACTCCATTGTATGAAATTGGGTTTGTATCTATACCCATATCTTGACGAACTTCATTAATCAGCGCTATTGACAATTCCCTAACTTCACACCAGTCATATGGCGCATTTTTATGATGAACTAGTAGTAAATGATCTATTAACCGATCTTGAGCGTCCATAACATTTTGAGGGGCTAACATTCCCAAGTAGCCATACAGCTTAATTCTACTCTTATTGAACGACTGAAACGCTTGTTGGGACTCTTTCGCGTTAATTTCTTTTTCGTGCCACGCATCAAAGCTAGACAAAATTTCCGCAACCGTGTCTATAACCATACGATAAATGGCGACCTTATCATTATGTGAGGAAAGCAATTTGTCTTTAGCAAGATCTAACTCTCGCTTAGTCGCTTCCAGTTCAGCTGCTAACTTGTTTTTTTCTTGCTCAAGTATTTTTTGTGCCCAAAACTTTCCAAGCTTATTCGAGGCGCCAAAAATTATTGCTGTAGCTCCTCCAACCGAAGCTAAAGCTGCAGTTATTAATTTAAAAACACTTTCCCAGTCCACAGATATCTCCTGTATACATAACGCCCAATTAAGGGGTGAACAACGCCTCCACCCAAACCTAAAGCATTGTGCCATAAACACTAAACGTGAAGTAGAAGCAAAAATGCCGAGCGTTGTGAATCCCTCTTAAATTGCTTGTTAGGCATTGGCTTACAGCCATTCCCCTAAAATTTGGTTCCTGTAAAAATCAGAATGAATGTCGTATTGAGGCTCTACATTTGCGGAGTATAAATACAACAGTTCTTTATTGGGAAAATCAACAATATCGCCTAACCACATAATTACGTATCCATCTTTATTAATACCATAAGGAACATCTATACCTTCAGGACCATGGATGCGACCCGCACTCTTTGTATAGTTTGAAATATCATAGCCCTCAGCATGTTCAAACTTAACTAACACGTGTTTCTCAAAATACACTGGTGTTAAAAAGCCATTAGATGGAATATCTCTAATTAGACCTGGAATAAAAAAATGCTCGGCAGGTGAATACCTAAATTCCGTATTATCACCAACCGGAAGTTTACCGCGATTGAACCTTCCAAATTGATTAATCCGAACTTCTTTTTTTCCTTTCTCAACCGCTTCATCCACATAGTCGTTTATGATTGCTACTGCAGGTGTTGTAAAATAAACATTCCCATTAGTGTTGTTCAAAAGATAAGGAAGTTTGTCCAACACTACCTTGATGCCTTTATAATGGAAGGTTTTTCTCTTGATACAAAAATCCAAGGGTGTTCCATCTACGTCGAAATAATCGTCGTAACCTTCTAAAATTTCCACTTTCACTAGTAAATCCTCCTAAGATGCCTAACGCCTGCAATAAGGTGCCCCACGCTAAACCAACAAAGCTCACCGAACTTCATACCAAAACCGCCGCGTGTAACGGGTCACCTTGATTGCCTTGTTAGCTGCGTCAAGTTTGAGTACTTATGAGACGCCACTATTGATATGACTCATACCAATTAATCATCTAAATTGAAGTAAGACGCTTGATATGAAATCGTTCTTGTATAGCGAAATTGACGATTTGTTTCTTCTTGCGGCCCTGTTGCTGTAACTTCACCTGTTTTGATATTTTTTACTGCTGGTTCGCTAACCACATCATAAATTGAAGTTTTAGTAGTATCTCTGCCGGAAATGAAATACTCACCCTCTTTTTCAGGGTTAAAGTGATGCCGTTGATTGCTGCTATAAACCTTACGGTGTATTTTTAATAAACTTCCAAAGTCAATTCGATCTTCATAATCAATATATATACTGTCATTATTGTCATGAATTGCAGTAAGTGAACGATTTTTAAATTTGAAATCTATAACAGCAACAATTTTGCTTTCAAAATCATCACCAAAATCATAATAGTATTTCAAAGGGGAACTGTTTGGTTCATTGAACTTTGATGTTCTTTTATTAAATGATGAATAAATTTTATTAGCCTCTACCAATAAACTATAAAGATGTGATTCTTGTTTAAACTCCTCACCTTCAAACTTATTGCTTCTAAGGTATATAAATAAGTCATCATTACGCATTTCTGACGAGTGGAAACATACCGGTTGCATATTATCAGTAAAACATTTCAACGCCTTAGGAAAAGCCATTTCGAAAGACTCAATTTTTTTTACATCTGCCATAGACTGACTAGATAGCAGTGATAATATAATGAAAAATATATATTTGTAACTCATTTTTTCTCCAATAAGCAGCTAACGCCTGCAATAAGGAGCCCCACACAAAACCAACAAAGCACACCGAACTTTATACCAAAACCGCCGAGTGTAACGGGTCACCTTGATTGCTTTGTTATGCAACTCCATCCATTAGTGCGTTCCCTATTTGGTCGCAAGTCTATCGACGCATAGTGTCTTTCGGTGAAGCTGCCACAAATCCTGATTTAAGGTTGCTTCTCCCTCCTAGCGCCTTTGAGTCAGCTGAACTTTCCCCATTCCAAATGCCAAACCAGATCGGCTGACCTGCGATGAAGCTGAAAGCCAAAGGGATCGCCCCTCTCTGAAACCACGGAACAAAAAGGGTGTTAAACGAGAGCCTGACGGTTCGTACTCAAAGGCTACAAAGAAACTGACAACTTGCTGAACCCCGACACCAAATGGCAGCCTTTCGCTGAACGAATGGCCTAAGAAATCGTGGTAGTGAACAATGAACCTTCTACCATCGATGAGCATGGCTCTTAGGTGCATAACGCCTGCAATAAGGTGCCCCACSCTAAACYARCAAAGCWCACYGAACTTCATACCAAAACCGCCRMGTGTAACGGGTCACCTTGATTGCTTTGTTATGGCAACCGAAATACCCCCCTCTGAACAAAATTATATAATGTACTGTATCTAAATATTCACAGGTAACACAAACAGGTTAGCTTAAAATACAACCATTTATAAGTCCCCTTAGTATCATCTAAGGGGGATTTATTTAAATAATATTATGATTAAAATGGCATTCCATTATTAATTGGTATTGAATGTTCGACCATTGTATACTCTGTGTGCTTAGAGTTATATTGACCAACAGCCACTAAGAATGATTGGCCTGGACCAACAGAAGAACTTTCTATAACTCCATATCCATAATTATGACTACTTTTGTCCAAGCAAAAGTTTACTGTTTGATGTGCTTTTAATTCAAAAGGAGTTTCTAAAGTCGTTATATCTGACGTAGGAACCAAAGGCCCAAAGTAACTTTCTCCATTTTTGCCATAAAATTTTACCGTCACACTAGCACTTACATTTGATATGTTTGACACTTGATAACAAGAAACTGCTCCTTGCCAAACCTTAAACGTTGGTATAATAGCTGTTCCAGCTGAAGCTACGCTAGGTAAGATGAATGAAGCACAAGCAATAGCCTTAATCAATTTTTTCATATTATTCCTTAAATGGTGAAAGCTGAAGTGTTGCTTACAGGAATATCTGTTAGACAACGCTTCAACCGATAGAACTGTCAGCATTATGAACCCTGATATGCCACGAGTTCAATATAAACCTTGTATACATTTGTTCTAGGTGTCCATTTGTGAATTACTTCAAGTAAATAGAAAAACGTCCTCTATATTCGTTGAAATTTAACCTTCAATTAGCATAAAGAAGTGACAAATTGCGCTGAGATCAAAAACACGTTTAATGTGGACAAAATAGAAAGGAAGTATTCATTATTGTACGCGCCATAACGCCTGCAATAAGGTGCCCCACGCAAAACCATCAAAACACACTGAACTTCATACCAAAACCGCCGAGTGTAACGGGTCACCTTGATTGCTTTGTTATAAGCACCTCACTGCGTATGATTATGCTTTAAATTGACTACAGTTTCGGTCCTTGATTACGTATACTGCACCGCTTGATTAATACCCTAACGGTCACTGCTAGTATGATTATTTTTACCACTAATTTAGGCGATATTGAGATTGAACTGAATATGGACATGGACAA
>NZ_JAKJSH010000048.1:0-6380 GCF_050336885.1 Photobacterium kasasachensis | reverse complement strand
CCATAATTTCTCTTTGTAAAGAAAATAACCCATTACAAGTATGAAAACGCTGTAAACATACGAAGCTACAACCATACTTTCACTACCAGTTGCTTCATAAAAATACTTTGGGAAAAAGAGGTGAACTAAGCCCATAAGAATAAAAGGTAAACAGCTTATTATGAATGATGCTTTTAATACCTTCTTGGCTGATGATTTAGTCTCTACCGTTCCTACCAACGCTCTAAACAAGCCTTTCGACATTACAACGTAACTCCTTTTATGAAATGGTTCCAAATGCGGCCTAACGCCAGCCATAAGGTGCGCCCCACCGAACTCACCAAGCCAACTGAACTTCAAACCAAAACTGCCGAGTGTAACGCGTCACCTTGATGGCCTTGTTAGCCGTACAGCGCATATTTAACTCTTTATTCCCACACCCATTTTGTGTATAAACTGTAAATATATCAACTAGTAATGAGATACAGATGTACAACAGATTTGTAGCTAAAGAAAAAGATGTGTTTGCCAGCCCACTTTTTATCTTGTCCATAGCAATACCATTACTCTTAGCTGTCTCTGTAGGCTTTGGACTTTACCATAGTGATAATTTTGCATCCTTCCTAAGTCACATTTGGGCAACAATGAAGCTACCCCTAGCAATAGCCTCCTTATCGATTCCACTTGCAACATGGGTGATTGCCAACCATCGTTCTGCTCAAATAGCTAGGTCAAACAAACTACAAGAAGCTAAAAGATTGGTTGAGACCTACCTTGAACAAGAAAGCTTTTTTGAGCGAGTTTACGGACGAAAAATAACAACAGCCAGATGGAGTTTTATCACGAAAGAAGACTTACCCGTGATACACGCGGAACTGTATGAGTTTCAAAAACTACAAGATAAAGGCGAGATCAAAGTTCGTGATAATGTTGTTGACGATGTTAAAACATACTTTGAAGGCACAAGTCGAATTTTCTGGGAATTTTATGAGCATTTCGTTAAAGAAAAAGAACATGATAATAACGACTTTCTACTAGAGTCTTTCACCAGTCAACTCTACGAGTATTTACACTATCAACTCGCCCACTTTTCTAGTGTTTTTGGTACTCAAAATGTTGATGTAAACGACACAAGTTTAAGTACCTATATTTCAGCGTACTTTGAGATCTACCAATTATGTATTTACTTAAATATCTCTACGAGCGACATTAATGACGACACAATTCGGGACGATTATGAAACATTTACTGCTGTTGCAAATCTAATTTCAGATAACTTCGGACTCCGACTAGAAAATGCGACTTTAGGTAGATTTAAAGAAGATATAGAAGTTAAAAGGATGGTCAAGTTTGCAACAGCAGAACCACACACTCAAACAATTAATCAACTTATTAATGAGTGGTCAGAAAAGTTTGCAAATAACTTCGAACACCTTAAGTTACTAGCTGTTGATGGAAAGTATTTGGCTTTTAAGCTATTCACAGAAGACCACAAGGACTGCATTTTAATGAGCTTCATAGAAACTGAGGAGCAGGAGTACTTCGGAGAAATTCAATTTACTAAAGGAACTGACAAAGAGTTCATGCCTATTTATAAACACGAAACAGGTATCACTGTACATAACAATGCAGCAAGTGCTGAGAAGAAAATGACTGACATCATCACATTCATCACTAAGCATTCACCAGTACCAGCTTAGTTGATTAGACGGCTAACGCCTGCGATAAGGTGTGCCCCACTGAACCAAAAAAGCACACCGAACTTCGAACCAAAACCGCCGAGTGTAACGCATCACCTTGATTGCCTTGTTATATTCGCATTTTCTGAAATCCAATCAATGACATACGACTTATCAACTGGACTGTAATAACTTAAATGTGGAAGACCAACGATAAATGTATCTCTACCACTAATTTGAGTCTTAAACCCCTTACAAACCCAATCGCCATGACCAGCCTTGATTCTAGTCTCTTCGCCGCTAAATAGACTTTTCAGGAAAAAGTAAGGGGAAGCGGATGTCTCTGAGTTACCGAAAGTTAAGATTAGTTTAGGCTTAACAATATCCAGTATATATTCATGAAAACCCCAACAGATACCAGCGAGACCAAAACAAAGTTCATCAGCAGACTTTGTTGTTTTAAAGATTAAGTTAGTAGCACAAACATCTCTGGTATCGTAACCAAGATTTTCAATTAACCAACGAATTCTTTTTTGTAGAGGAGCATCACCCGCAGAGTATGATTTTTGGCCATTCTGCCATGCTTCATCAATGTAAGAGTTTTCATCTCGTGTAAGCATTTTGTCAATATGGTCATTGATTGAGATAAATCCACTCCCTCCTGGATTTAAGCCCATTAAGTAAATATCACCTTTTTTTAACGTTTCGTGAGAGCTATAAATAACCTCACCATCGGAATCTAAAAGGTATTTTAATGTTTCCTTTGCTCGCTGTGGTAATTCTGATTTTTTCACTTAACTTTCCCTGCGAATATAACGCCAGCCATAAGGTGCGCCCCACAGAACTCACCAAGCCAACTGAACTCCAAACCAAAACTGCCGAGTGTAAAGCGTCACACTTGATGGCCTTGTTATGGCGCGCTCAAAGGTACCCACCCAACCATCATGCACGCTACCGCTACAGGGGTTCCTGCTTGATAGCTGAATATCATACGCAACAACCCGAACCTATGCAGGATAGCAATCGTTACTTTATGATTTGTTTAACAAAATTATGCTTCACTTGAGAACAAACTGCTCTTTACTAACAGATGTAAATCAGAATCACAGGGAAAAATGCAAAGAATTGAAGTTTGATAGCCCAAAGCCAAAAATTGATAGTTACCTTTCGCTGAAGTTACTGGAGTTTCCAACAGCGTAAGCTGCTGAATCAAGCGTGCTGCGAACAAGGCCAGTCAATTTCAGAGTTCGTTATACAGGAAAGCGTTCAGGTATATCGTCTAAAAGGAACGACTCAGTAGCCGCTAAGCTTGACTCACGGAACAACAAACGATCACCACGTTGCCTGTTCGCCCTTGCGCCATAACGCCTGCAATAAGGTGCCCCACACTGAACTAACTAAGCGCACCGAACTCCATACCAAAACCGCCGAGTGTAACGGGTCACCTTGATTGCTTTGTTAGGCATTTCCACATGTAAAATTCCTACTTGACCGGCCAACGCTCAGCGCAGTTCGTCGCCAACCATGGGATACAGCGACTACGAATCTTAACGTAACATACAGACTGTCATCACCTTAAAGCCAACTACATTTACATGACATCCTGATGAGATACTAATCGAGGCTGCATCACCAGACTAAAAGGTTGAATTAAAAACAAGCCTTTCACAGCGGTGTATCGAGGAAGCTAGGAATGCTTATTGCCATCGTTTGAGACAGCAAAGAACGGAACAACCTGCATTTCTCCGAACGTTAAGGACAGCCTTATGATGAACGAGAGGCCTAAGATTTCCCGTTCTTGAGCGATGCGGTTACGACCAGATCAATAAGCAGGCTTTTACCATGCCTAACGCCTAGAATAAGGTGTGCCCCGATGAACAGACAAAGCGCACTGAATTCCATACCAAAAATGCCGAGTGTAAGGCATCACCTTGATTCTTTTGTTATGTGCTAGCTAGTCGTAGAAATAGCAACTTTGACACCAAAACCAATAAGAACTGCCCCCATGACTCTTTCGATTGACTTCTGAGCCCGTATAAATGCTCTTTTAATACTTTCTCTATTCAAAAAGACAGCGACTAACGTAAACCACACCAAGCAAGAAATTGACACTATCGCGCCGTAGGCAATCTGAATACCTAATGGTGTTGAAGGGCTCACCAACTGAGTAAACAAACTAACAAAAAATAGCGTTGCTTTTGGGTTCAATACGTTATTAAAAAATCCCATTTGAAACGATTTAAAACTACTTATCGACTTACTACATTTAGAGCCAGTAACTTCTGTAAGATCGCCATTACTTTTAATGCAACTTACGCCTAGATAGATCAGATATGCTGCACCAAGGTACTTCACTATAGAAAACAGAAGGATAGATTTGGAAAGGAGTATACCGATGCCAGCCAAAGTATAGAAAATATGTACCCATACTGCGGATGCAACACCTATTGCGGTCAATACACCAGAGCGCCTCGAATAAGTTAAACTATTTCTTGCGACCACCACAAAATCAGGGCCAGGAGTAATGATCGTTAGGATGGTGATCGATATAACAGCTAATAGTTCAGTCAAATATTGTGTAAGTATCAGTTCCATTGATGTGGTTCTTATCCATTGATTCAGTATGGATAATTATGCAATAAACACGATTCGATTGCAGCACCAATATGCACATAACGCCTGCGATAAGGTGCCCCACGGCCAACTTACCAAGCGCATCGAACTTCAAACCAAAACTGCCGAGTGTAACGGGTCACCTTGATTGCTTTGTTAGGCATTTCCACTTGTGACCTTCCTACTTGGCCGGCGAACTCTCAGTGTATTCTGCCGCCAACCGTGGAATATAGCACCCGTTGCACCTCAAGAGGCATAATTACTATCAACACCTTAAAACCAGCCACATTTGCATGACAGCCTGGCGAGTAGCTAATCGAGGCTGCATCACTGAACGAATGGGTTAAGTAAACAACAAGCCTTTCACAGCAATGCATCGAGGAAACTATGAATGTTAATTGCCACCGCCTGAGGCAGCAAAGAACGGATCAACTTGCGCTTCCCAGAACTTTAAGGGCAGCCCTACAATGAACGAATGACCTAAGATTTCCCGTTCTTGAGCGATACTGTTACGACCAGATCATAAAGCAGGCTTTTCCCATGCCTAACGCCTGCAATAAGGTGTGCCCCATTGAACCAACAAAGCACACCGAACTCCGAACCAAAACCGCCGAGTGTAACGCATCACCTTGATTGCTTTGTTATAAGCGCCTCACTGCGTATGATTATGCTTTAAATTGACTACAGTTTCGGTCCTTGATTACGTATACTGCACCGCTTGATTAATACCCTAACGGTCACTGCTAGTATGATTATTTTTACCACTAATTTAGGCGATATTGAGATTGAACTGAATATGGACAAAGCACCTGTCAGCTCAAAGAACTTTTTAAAATATTGCCAAGATGGCTTCTATGATRGCACGATTTTTCACCGTGTAATCAAAGACTTTATGATACAAGGTGGCGGTTTTACTGAAACTATGCATGAAAAGCCTACACGTGACGCCATTGCCAATGAAGCTAATCGTG
Source organism: Photobacterium kasasachensis (assembly GCF_050336885.1). Classification (NCBI taxonomy): domain Bacteria; kingdom Pseudomonadati; phylum Pseudomonadota; class Gammaproteobacteria; order Vibrionales; family Vibrionaceae; genus Photobacterium; species Photobacterium kasasachensis. The sequence continues at coordinate 1,138 of NZ_JAKJSH010000048.1, read as the reverse complement.
GGCTTAAAAACGTTATCGGTTCTATCGCGATGGCACGTACCGATGCTCCACACTCAGCTACAGCTCAGTTTTTCATTAATTTAGCTGATAATGATTTTCTTGATCACACAGCGACAACCAATTTAGGCTGGGGTTATGCAGTCTTTGGGAAAGTCACTGCCGGTATGGAAGTAGTCAATAAAATAGCCAAAGTGCAAACAACATCAAAATTAGGTCATGATGATGTGCCACGCGAGGCAATCATTATCGAAAAAGTAACCATTAAATAATGTAATTTGCGAGTGTCACTTTTACGGTGGCACTTTAGCTTATAACGCCTGCGATAAGGTGCCCCACGTTAAACCAGCAAAGCTCACCAGACTCCATACCAAAACCGCCGAGTGTAACGGGTCACCTTGATTGCCTTGTTATGCACTGGCTTCATGTTGCCATTGGATGAACCAATCAATCGGTAGTATCACATCCTCAAAGCTATTGCTTTGCAACTCACTCAACGTGTATGTATTGGCAAGATACAGGTCCCATTGAGTTTCAACGTCAGCCAATACAGGCATGATTTTCTCAATATCTTCAGGAGCATCAATATCACTAAATGCACTCCAGAACCTTTCACACCATTCAGCAATTTGCTTATGACTATAAGGTGATTCATTCGGAGTTGATCCAAATTTGAGCAAGATAAGTAAGTTAGATTTTGTATACTCAAGAGTTATCGGTTTGCTTAATTTCATTGGTAAAAGAACACCTCAGGCGATACATATCGATAAAATATACAACACAAAAAAGTTAATTTATTCAACAATAACGAAAGCCTTAAGCCTTGAAAGCCATTAACAGACACTCGATTAGCTAGTGATTAGGGAGTTGATATACCTATGGTAGTACTATTAGTGCATAACGCCTGCAATAAGGTGCCCCACTCAAAACCTGCAAAGCACACCGAACTTCATACAAAAACCGCCGAGTGTAACGGGTCACCTTGATTGCTTTGTTAGGCATTTCCACATGTGAAATCTCTACTTGGCCGATGAACTCTCAGCATTCTCCGCCGCCAGCCATGGGATACAGCATCCACGAATCTTGACGTAAGATAAATACTATCAACACCTTAAAGCCAGCTACATTTGCATATTTGCAT
>NZ_JAKJSH010000047.1:0-6906 GCF_050336885.1 Photobacterium kasasachensis | reverse complement strand
AATCTCTACTACGTTCTCCCCTGATAGTGATAAAATCTCCGCATCAGAATTACCGAGAAACTCTATGTTTATCCATCATGTTAACGGCATCGACTGGCTGGTGATTACAGCTTTTGAAGAACTGAAAACTATATTTATCGAAGAAGCCGGTGCGATCCCCTTTTGCTTCTCTACCGCCAGCGAATTGAACCTGATTGATCAAGCCAAGCGCACTTATGGATATTTGCCTACACTCAGCGGCGTAATCACCGATACCGGCACTTTTCAAAGCCAGGGTAACGAAGAAGATTTGAACCCACAGCTTGCCTGCCTAGTTGAGGGGCGTGGTCGGGTGTTTATCTATCACGGCGGCTTTGTGGCTTTTGTGGATGACGAGCAAACCTTTATTACCCGAATGGACTGAAAATTATTCAGTAAGTTGAAATCAGCGAATTGGCATCCCTAGCCGTTCATCCGCAAGCGTTTCGTTTATTAACAGGGTGCGAATTGAATGGAGCCGGATCCTAGCTTCAATAAGAAAAGCAATGCTGCGGTTAACTGGCGAGCTGTATCCCTAGCAAGGAATGGGGCAAAAATGAGTCAGCCCCCCATACTTAAGGAAGAGTGTCGTAACTCAGTTTTTGCAAATATTATATCCATAGCTAAAGCCAGCCTAACTCTAGTGAGTGACTCAGTGTCTGGGAGAATATAGGGTAATCCTAAAAAATCATCTTATATCGCTCCATGGCCCCCATTTGGACATCCTTATTTGGATTAATCAGGATGTAATCTACCAGCTCCCGTACCACAGTGTGAGAAGCTATGTTATTACTCGGTTAGATTGGATTACAAAAAACAGCATTAAAGCCAAAATTAAAACCTAGCACCCTAAGTAAGCAGTAAATACTACCCAATTTACTACTGCTTTATTCACCGTCTCCGCAATATTGCGGCCATGTTCAGACCGTAAATACCGACTAACTCATGGTATAACTCAGGATAGCTATTGTGAATGGCTACCGGATTAGTAAAAAACAACTCAGATATTACTGCGAAATACTCTTCAGGCGGATAAAACATAATCTCATCATGAGAGTAGACATGGCCAACCATCTCACCCGGCGGTGCTGCACAATCAGGGATCAAATCTTCCTGTTGCGACTCTATATTTCCAAGATAGACCTCATAAGCCTCACGTATTACCGAAGTGCTACCTGACAGGCCATACATATGATCCAGAATATGGGCGAACTCGTGAACCACCAGATTTTGCCCCTCGATGATTTCAATCGATTCCTTCAAACAAGGCCTGGCGTTCAACCGCACCGTTGAGGTCTCATACGCATCACCATCAACCAGTAAATCGTCAGAACAAATATGAATCCACTTTACGCAAGAGAAATAGTCTGTTTGCTGCGCGCCCCCTACCAGAGCGGCATTGGCCGCGATCACCACCAGCAGGTTTTCCCTGTCTTCAATCTTGACATCGGGGCTGACCAGTACCGTCTTACCGTTATAGAACTCGTTGACGAAATGACAGATGATCTGTTGCTGCTCCTTCGATAAGAATGGATATAACGCCATTGAGGACAGCAAGGTGTCATGAACATTCTGAAACCTGCTCTTTGTCTTCTTACTTTTGCCCCAAAACATGCCAACTTTCCCTATCAAGAACTTAAATCTTAACTAATTACAAGCATACCATTTCTGAATGGAGAGGCTCTGTCTGGCAAAGTGCCCGATTAGCTTTGAGCTACTGCTTTTGATGTCAAGAAGGCTGAACCGTTTACATGCATTTGTATGTAAGCAGGTAACGAGTTATCGAATACTATAATTCGCGCCCAATAGAGCAATTAATCTTTCGAAAAATCGTCGTGTAATTTGCTCTGCTCAGCAAAGAACGATTTCCAGAAGTTTTCCGATATTTCAGACTCTGAGATATCTCTGCGGTCTGGCGCGAGCCAGTTCTCAACGAATGCATTTAAAGCCTCACTGTTACCCAATATTGCAAGGTCTATCAGTCTTGCAACGCCTCTAAAAACCTACCTATCGCTTACCACAAAAGCTATGCAACTTATCAAACTTATGCATTTCTGACGGCTTGCCAGGCAATCATCACTGTTGTGAGAAGGTCGTCAGGCAACGGGAAGGACACTCAACACCGTATCACCGGCAGATCCCGCCATTTGGTAGTGTACTGCGGTGACAGGAACTCGCGGCGCATCGCCCACTTGGGATTGATACCCTGGGCAGCCAGAAACAGAGTATCTGAGCCGTATTTCTGGTTCACTCCGTCGAACACCTGCATCAGGGCCGGATCGCTCGGCGCCGGGTTAAACAGATCGGCCTGGGCGTGGCAGCCGTCTTCCAAATCAATCAACCCGACCCCGACCTTATAATAGCGCACACCCGGCACAAACAGCTCATCGACCGCCCGGGTCGCGACCCGGGTCAGCAGCCGGCTGTCATCCGTCGGGTACGCAAATCGGTACTGGAATCGCCGGCTCACCGGCTGCTCGTCATAGGGAGAGTTGCCGGCAAAGATCAGCATATGCCGGCACAGCGACTGCTGCCGGCGTGCTTTCGCCGCCGCAATCCCCGCATGCTTGCACAGTGCCTGGGCCAACGCCGTTTTCAAGGTGATCCGCTCCCCCATGCTACGGGTCGAGAAGATCTGTTTCTTGTCCGCCCGCGCCTCATCCCACCCCTTGCAGGCTTGGCCATTGAGCTCGCGCACCGTGCGCTCCACCTCTACATTGAACGACTTTCGCGCCAGACCCGGGGGCATGCTTGCCAGCTGCAACGCTGTCTCGATCCCCATCAAAGCTAACCGCCGGGCAATCCGCCCGCCGATGCCCCAGATATCCCGGGTCGACATCTGCTCCAGCACCGCCTGCCACTGCGCCGGCTCGCGCAACACACAAACGCCCCGGTACCCGGCAATCTTCTTCGCGGAGTGGTTGGCCACCTTAGCCAGCGTCAGCGTCGGCCCCATCCCGACACAGACCGGCAACCGGCATTCTTTCCACACTGCCCGGCGCAGCGCAGCCGCGTGGGATTCCAGATCGGCAATCGCCCGCTCGCAGCGGGCAAACGAGAGAAAGGATTCATCGATTGAGTAGATGTGCTGCTCCGGGGCAAAGCGGCCGATCACTTCCATCATCCGGGCCGACAAATCACCGTAAAGCTCATAATTCGACGAACAGACGATCACCCCCCGCGCTTGACATAGCCCGCGCATCTCAAAATACGGTTTAAACTTCTCCACCCCGGCCTCCCGCGCCAGGCGGTTGGCCGCCACAATACAGCCGTCATTATTACTTAGCACAACCAGCGGCTTACCCCGCCAGTCCGGACGGAACACCTGCTCCGCTGAGCAATAGAAAGAATTGGCATCTACCAGGGCAAACATCATGACGGCAGTAACTGGCTGGCCCGGTGACAACGGATGGATCGCACCACTACCCCTTCGACCGAGAACTGATCATCACAGCCAACTGCCAGCGACCGGAACCCCGCCGCCGCCGACAATAATAAACGGCGCCGGGTATCGATGAGCTTGCAGACAAACTCGCCGTTATAGTTGGCGACAATCACATCGTGATCGGCTACCTGAACATGGCGATCGACAATGAGGATATCGCCGTCAAAAATGCCAACGCCCTCCATCGAGCGGCCCTGGGCCCGGCCGATAAAAGTAGCGCTGGGGTGCTCAACCAGAAGCTCGTCGAGGCTCAGGGGCAGTTGTAGGTAGTCGGCCGCCGGACTTTCAAAGCCGGTGATCCCGGCGCTGGCGCAAATCGGAATAACATTCATACTGAACAAATACTGTTTATTTATACAGTATTATTTTTATCAAGCGTGGCGCATTTTGCAAGCATCACGGAACACTGAACACGTAACAGGCTAAATGCTAAGCAAACATGGCAGTGATCAGCTTAAACGGCACCTGTTTGGCCTAGTTTAACAAGAGGTGGGCTGTGAATTTGTACCACAGGAAATCGCGATCTGCGACCACTAGATACGACCACAGTTTTGATTCAAACCAATGGTGAGCTAAGTCTCATGATGACCTGTTGGAGGGGGCTCCAGCAAGATTGTGTCACCTAGGACGTATCGGTTCATTCTCTTTCTGGCGAACACTAACAACGCCGAATATTCATTTCCGAGTTCTAATCCACATCATTGGCAAATACCATCGGATAGAGAACTAAACCATTTGAGTCTCTAAGTGCACTTAATTGTTCAACCACAGTGCCTGATGAAAAATGAAGTTGTGGGTTACAAAGGACACTATGAAGAATCCTGTCACCGTTTAAGCCAACAAAACCTTGAGCGTAAGGCAAAAGTACATATGTTGAACCTGATGCCTGTGGCCATACGAAACAGCCATCATCTCTTTTAATCATTTCGTCCAGATTGTCAGCTCCAGATGACATACTACACCGGTCTTGAAAACCATCATTTCCGCGCCACGATACAAAAAGCCGATATGATACCTCCCTCTTTTGACTGAGCCGTAAGATAATCCAGGCATCAGGCTTATGAACCCTCGATTCAGATTCTGGTGTAATAACGTTCATAGCAACCTACCTCATCTAAGATCTCAACAGGATTGGTAACCAATCCATCCGCGCTAATCCTCAATTTCAGCAGAGAAATCTTTATACCAGGAGGCACCATATCAAAAGAATTTATTGTCCTTTGGAGAATAGCTGCTCCGTAGACATTGTGACGCTGATACCCAGCTCGACTGGGGTGGTACGTAGAACCGCTCAACTGCTCTGATACAAACAAGCCGATTTTTGCATCATATATCAGGTTAAAGTCTTCAGCACCAGATGAAAGGCGACACGAATCGCCATCGAGATACCCGCCACTCCATGTACATAACACTTTATAGGAATGAGCACCGTTGTTGTTAATATGGAAGATCGTCCATCCATCTGGTGTGTACACACGCCCGTCAGAATTAATCATAATACGCCTCGCACCCATCCTTTATAAGTAGTAGAAAGAGCACTCATTTGGTAGCCTTTTTATATCTCTACCTTCTTTAAGTTTTCCAGACATTTCACGTGCTTTAACAGCTGTTTCCAAAACTCATAAATCGTTTCTCGTGCATCGTCGACATCAACAAATGAATACGAAATCTTGATTCGAGAAGGCTGAAACCGACCACTGCAGGTCTGATGTACACACAATTGAAATGATAATTGAAGATCAAATAAATCAGATTGCTTGGGCAAGGGGTAAACCAACCTTCGAGCTTGTCCTTGCTGGGAAAAAACTATTACCAGGGCTAACAATCGAAAATCATACCAATTCGTTACGAGCTGACTTTTGCTGACGTAAAGGCCATATTCATGCATCACAAGTGTTAACTCAATACCGCCTGGCACAGTGAGCGTATGTTCAAGGTTTAACACTTTTGGTGTATGCATATTGACTGCCTCCAATTGCGATTCTTCAATCTATGAACCTATACTGTATAAAAATACAGTATAGAGTAAATTATGAGGTTGCACAGAAATGGCTAGATATCACAACCTGAAAATCAAGCTGACTCCACGATACATTGAAGCCCTCCATGAACTAATGGAAGCTGAACTCGAAATGATGAAAGATCAAGATAAAGACTACAGCGAGTGCTGGGCCTGGGGCATCTGCACCGTCGGCAACTTTTCAAAACCTAACCACCTCAACCTTAAATTTGGTGATGATGCCTCTAAGCCGAAAGGTATGAAAAAGAGAACATGCGTCCGGGAAAACTGTTAGCTCCCCCGCCAAAGGAGGCGCGAAGTCATGCGCCATGAGAAGCTATAATTTCCAACTTTCCAATTCAATGCTGATGGGCAGGTCTATCCAGCACTTCAAGAGCAACTTCCCAGACTTCTTAGTTCAGGAAGATCAGGCTGGGATATATGCTTTTGGCTTTTCACTGAGCACGTTATAACGCTTACCCGGATTGCCCCTAATGCCGCAGTACTGAAGGAAGTATCATTCGAAGAAATGCTCAAACTTGGCAAGCTTGCTGAGAAGCTCACAGAGACCTACGACGGTCGGCCAGTTGATGCGGCAACCAGCGGCAATAGTGAGACTTTTGCAGCTTGCGTAGAGCATCTGCTGAATCCAGTTTACCGTAAAACCCTCGAGAAAAGCGTAGACTGGAAGGCCTATATCGGCGCACTTAGAGCGCAATAGAGCCTATGCTCGCTCCATATGCTGGACGAAATATGTGTCCAGCTCACATCATCACCGATAGCACTCATTCGGTGTAAAAAGTGCGGAAATTTAAATTTATTCGGTGCAAAAAGTGCGGTGAATCCCTTTCATTCGGTGTGAAAACTGTTTATCAGGCACCTCTATATGAGGAAATCAGGCATAATTTTGGACAAAAACGTGTTTCAAGTTGGCCTAGTGAATGTCTGGAAATAGCACAGAATTACCGCCTTTAGCAACTAAATCTCTACTACGTTCTCCCCTGATAGTGATAAAATCTCCGCATCAGAATTACCGAGAAACTCTATGTTTATCCATCATGTTAACGGCATCGACTGGCTGGTGATTACAGCTTTTGAAGAACTGAAAACTATATTTATCGAAGAAGCCGGTGCGATCCCCTTTTGCTTCTCTACCGCCAGCGAATTGAACCTGATTGATCAAGCCAAGCGCACTTATGGATATTTGCCTACACTCAGCGGCGTAATCACCGATAGCGGCACCTTTCAAAGCCAGGATAACGAAGAAGATTTGAACCCACAGCTTGCCTGCCTAGTTGAGGGGCGTGGTCGGGTGTTTATCTATCACGGCGGCTTTGTGGCTTTTGTGGATGACGAGCAAACCTTTATTACCCGAATGGACTGAAAATTATTCAGTAAGTTGAAATCGGCGAATTGGCATCCCTAGCAAGGAATGGGGCATAAG
>NZ_JAKJSH010000046.1:0-9355 GCF_050336885.1 Photobacterium kasasachensis | reverse complement strand
AGTGTAGCTGGCTTTAAGTTGCTGTTAGTAATCATGTTCCGTTAATATTCATGTATGCTGTATCCCATGGCTGGCGGCGAAGAATGCTGAAAGTTCATCGGCCAAGCAGTGATTTCATATGTGGAAATGCCTAACAAAGCAATCAAGGTGACCCGTTACACTCGGCGGTTTTGGTATGAAGCTTGGCGTGTTTTGCTGGTTTTGTGTGGGGCACCTTATTGCAAGCGTTAGGCATGGGAAAAGCCTGCTTTATGATCTGGCCGTAACAGCATCGCTCAAGAACGGGAAATCTTAGGCCATTCGTTCATTGTAGGGCTGCCCTTATAGTTCTGGGAAGCGCAAGTTGAACCGTTCTTTGCTGCCTCAGACGGTGGCAATAAACATTCATAGTTTCCTCGATGCATTGCTGTGAAAGGCCTGTCTTCAACTTAACCAATCTGCTTGGTGAAGCAGCCTCGATTAGCATCTCATCAGGATGTCATGTAAATGTATTTGGCTTTAAGATGCTGATAGTATTAGTGTTACTTGAGATTTAGTGCATACTGTATCCCATGGTTGGCAGCGAACTGCGCTGAGAGTTCGACGGCCAAGTAGGAATTTCACATGTGGAAATGCCTAACAAAGCAATTAAGGTGACCCACTACACTCGGCAGTTTTGGTTTGAAGTTCGATGCGCTTGGTAAGTTGGCCGTGGGGCACCTTATCGCAGGCGTTAGGCATGAGAAAAGCCTGCTTTTGGATCTGGTCGTAACCTCATCGCCCAAGAACGGGAAATCTTAGATCATTCGTTCATCGTAGGGCTGTCCTTAACGTTCGGAGAAATGCAGGTTGTTCTGTTCTTTGTTGCCTCTGACGATGGCAATATATATTTCTAGCTTCTTCGATACACCGCTGTGAAAGGCTTGTCGTTTACTTAACCCATCAGTTCAGTGATGCAGCCTCGATTAGCTCCTAACCAGGCTGTCATGCAAATGTAGTTGGCTTTAAGGTGTTGATAGTTATTATATCCCGTGAGGATTAGTGAGTGCTGTATCGCACGGTTGGTGCCGGAGTACGCTGAGAGTTCGGCGGCCAAGTAGCATTATCACAAGTGGAAATGCCTAACAAAGCAATCAAGGTGACCCGTTACACTCGGCAGTTTTGGTTTGGAGTTCAGTGTGTTTTGTTAGTTTGGTGAGGGGCACCTTATTGCAGGCGTTAGGTTTCTCTGCGGGAAAAATCGAATTCGAGGATTCTGGATCATGGATTATGAAACGAAGCTACAACTTGCACACAAAGAATTAAGTGACAAAGGTGTTTGGAAGTCGAACTACAATCCTCCACTTGTAAAGTTGTTACGTAAACTAGGACTATGTTTTCCACCGCCTTATTATCAGAGCTTTTTCGCAAACGTTATGCTTTGTGTGGCTTTCTTTGCTCCTGTTTGGGGAATCTTCCAATGGTTTCTTGTGTGGGACGAGCTAGGCAAACCAGTTTTAGAAGCGGTTTATATCTCGTTACTTACTGGCGCATTGTTTGGTTTAGTTATGGCAACCTTCTACTACATTAGGCGCAAGCAATTAAATCTAACAGATTGGGTTCATTGGAAGAATAAGCCCAAAACCTAACAAACTGTTCAAGAGGGATTCGCAACGCGTGGCATTTTCACTATGCGTTGGTTTTAGTGTTTAAGGTGGTTTGCAGAGGCATCGGTATTGCGTTGCTCACCCCTTAACAGGGCGTTAGGCGACCTTTTAGGTAATTAAGGAGTAATAATGAAATATAGATTAGGTTTGAGAGAAATTACTGTAGCTGATGTAAATGCAGAATGTCCATTTATGCCAGAACCAGAAGATTACCAAATGCATGTGGCTGCTTTCGCTGATGACTTTAATCTGCTCGAGATTGTTGAAAGTGCTGTCGTTGAAAATAATAGTGTGATCATCAATTTAGCTGAGGGAGTTGACATTGAGCAACTACGACAAGCAGGTATTTCAATACATCAAAACTACTGGGACAAGCTACGAACAACAGGGTTTGAAAAGATCGCCTAACAATCTGTTTAAGAGCGATTCGCAACGCTTGGCATTTTTGCTATGCGTTGCGTTTAGTGTTTAAGGTGGTATGCGGCAGCATTGGTATTGCGTTGCTCACACCTTAACAGAGCGTTATGCGTTTACGAGGAAATTATGACATCAGAAGTACAAAATTGGTTATCAGGTAAATTAGAAAACACGAGACTTGATGACGGTGTTACATATACAGCTATCGCAGACTTTTGCGTAATGTGGGCTGTGTTTGAGGGGACTGAGTTGGCAGATGCTGATTCTGCTGTTGATGAACTCGCTTATGTAGCTTGTCGGTTAGTTAAAGACCACATTGATTTTTCTGAAGAATTGGCGTTTTGGTCGAATCGATATATTGAAGAAGGTGCAACGAATAAGCCATTCGATAAACTAGGCTTTACTCATAAACCGCACGTTAAACTAGTGTCGGATGTATTGTTGGGCAATCAAACAGATGCACTAAAAGTAGCTCACGCAATATTGTTGATAGTTTATCGACTCAGAAATAACTTGTTCCACGGAAACAAGGATATTACTCAGATCCATAATCAAGTAACCAACTTAGATATGGCATCTAAGGCATTGATAAATGTTGCTACAGTCAGTGGAAGGTATGTCTTTTTGAACAACGCATAACAATCTGTTTAAGAGTGATTCGCAACGCTTGGCATTTTTACTATGCGTTGGTTTTAGTGATTAAGGTGGTATGCGGCAGTTTCGGTATTGCGTTGCTCACACCTTAACAGGGCGTTATGTGTAAAATCTAGTTTGAATTTGTCAATAAGTTAAAGTGAGATTGCATTAATGAATGATATTTTGTGCAAAGTTATATATTTCGACCAACATTTAGTCCTCAAGAAAAGTTTATACGCGCAAGTGTCTCATGACGAACTAAGTGTTGTTTTTAGTACTAAGGAAAATGTACTTTGTCATCCGTACATTTATTTTCGTCCCATCAATGTGACTGATGTTTTCAAAGAATATGAATTTTCAGAGCTAATATTTGAATGTTACGAAGGGCAGGTCAATGTTGTTTCGCAGTCTATTGAAGAAAAAGACGAAGAAGTTCATATAGTCACACGTTATTTTATGCCGCACGATGACGAGTTCGGTAGCCTGCTAGGGAATAAATTTATATATCAAACAGACTATTACACTTTTGAATATCAGATCGAAAGTTCTCTAGTGCCTCTCGACAGAATATGTACTCCTCATAACCCGTTAGGTTTATCAATTGAAGGTACTCTTAAGTGTTGGGTAGCTGAAGAGCCTTTGGATACATATCTTTCTCTATACAAATGAGCATGGTTTTACACATAACAAAGCAATCAAGGTGACCCGTTACACTCGGCGGTTTTGGTATGGAGTTTGGTGTGCTTTGTTAGTTTAGTGCGGGGCACCTTATTGCAGGCGTTAGGCATGGGAAAAGCCTGCTTTATGATCTGGTCTTAACAGCATCGCTCAAGAACGGGAAATCTTAGGCCATTCGTTCATTGTAGGGCAGCCCTTAAAGTTCTGGGAAGCGCAAGTTGAACCGTTCTTTGCTGCCTCAGACGGTGGCAATAAACATTCATAGTTTCCTCGATGCATTGTTGTGAAAGGCCTGTCTTCAACTTAACCAATCTGCTTGGTGAAGCAGCCTCGATTAGCATCTCATCAGGATGTCATATAAATGTATCTGGCTTTAAGATGCTGATAGTATTAGTGTTACTTGAGATTTAGTGCATGCTGTATCCCATGGTTGGCAGCGGACTGCGCTGAGAGTTCGTCGGCCAAGTAGGAATTTCACATGTGGAAATGCCTAACAAAGCAATCAAGGTGACCCGTTACACTCGGCGGTTTTGGTATGAAGTTAGGTGTACTTTGTTAGTGCAGTGTGGGGCACCTTATTGCAGGCGTTAGCATGCAAGGGATAAAATCGATGCAAATGATTTTTGATACTAGAGAACACTTGGAAATTGTTTGGAGAATATCTGAACAAATCGAGGTGAAGTCAGTTGGCTATAACGAAACGATTAGTGCGATGCTTTTTGTATCTATAAACCATTGCGATGCATTGCAATTACTGTGTGAGAAAAAGAACTTTGCATCGGCTTTCGCTCTTATGCGTCCAACTATAGAAAATACTATGAGAGCTGCGTGGTTGCGCAATATAGCTACAGAAGCTCAGTCCAACAGAGCCTTATATAAAGACAAGTGGCCAAAAATTTGGGAGTTGATTGAACTCGTCGAACAGAAAACTGGCCAGACAAAACTGTTTTCAAGGCTTTGGTCCGATGTTAAGAATTTTTCTCATGACTTTACTCATGGTGGTATTCAGCTTGCAAATAGGCAAATAGCTCCAAACGGTATAATCACGCCAAATATTCCAGATGACGAGGTACGCTTATTACTTCGGCTGTCGGTAGTCGTGTCAGTGTATGCTCTTGGCGAGCTAATTGAATTAGCAAATGAAAAAAGAGCTAAACCACTTTATGAAAAGCTTGTAAATCAGGCAACGGAGCGCATGTTTGGGCAATCATGCTAACAAACAATTCAACAGTGATTCGCAACGCTTGGCGCTCTCACTTCGGGTTGAGTTAAGTGTATACGGCGCAGTGGTTTAGTTCAGTGCATGCGTTGCTCACACGTTAATTGGGCGTTATGAGTTAGCGGAATATGTTGAAGGTGTCATAATACGGGCAGCATTGGCGTGAGATTCAAGAGTTTGCAGATTCCACTATAGTTGTTTTGAATGTCTTAATTGTAACTTAGCTTCTGCTTACGAATTCACGCCTCCTAAACAATAGACGATTAAATACATGAATAAAATTGAGGAAGAAGAACTAGTTGTCGTACCCGTACCGGCATTAGTTGCTGTGCTACTAAACAAAGAGAAAGAAAAAGGCTCTCTCTTGACCGAGGATGAGGTACTGAAAGTACTTGATAATGCTGACTCTATTGTTATGCCACGGCATGCTTTGGAAAAAGTTGAGCAATCTAGAGGTTACATTGACATAGACCCCGAACATGCTTGGGAAGAATGGAAATCGATCCGTAGTAGTCTTCACAAAAACTCATAACAAAGCAATCAAGGTGACCTGTTACACTCGGCGGTTTTGGTATGAAGTTCGGTGCGTTTTGTTGGTTCAGTGTGGGGCACCTTATTGCAGGCGTTATGGCGCAAAAGCGTACAGGCAACGTGGCAGTCGCTTCATCATAACTGAGTCGTGCTTAGCTGCTAGCAATCCGTAGTTTTCCAAGCCTGTTATGGTGTGGGGTGTTTGCAATGAAACCCGCCTCAGTCGGTATCTGTCCGCGGCACGCTCGATTGTAGTGTTGTGCTCGTTGTATTTTTTCTTCATGCACCGATTAACATCGATAGGTGAGGGCAATCCTTTTCATGTAGGTTTTTAATTTAGCCTTAAGCCCATTCTTCTCCTGAGTAAATTTTGCTCAGATTCCTGCCAAAAGGCTCAGGATAAAGTTGTAGCTACCTGAAACAAATCACAAAATTGCGATCTCTCAACTTCCCATTTACTAAGTAATGTTTGATGCCTTAATCATATGGCAGGTAAATGATCCTGTTCGGCGGTAGCGTGCCTGATGTTTGTCTTGGACTCCTTGAGCGCGCCATAACAAAGCAATCAAGGTGACCCGTTTCACTCGGCGGTTTTGGTATGGAGTTCGTTGCGCTTGGTTAGTTTAGTGCGGGGCACCTTATCGCAGGCGTTAGGCATGGAAAAGCCTGCTTTATGACTTGGTCGTAACCACGTCGCCCAAGAACGGGAACTCTTTGGCTATTTGTTCATCGTAGGGCTGTTCTTAAAGTTCTGGGGAAATGCAGGTTGATTCGTTCTTTGCTGCCTCAGACCATGGCAATAGAAATTCATAGTTCCTTCGATACACCGCTGTGAAAGGTTTGTCGTTAACTTGACCCATTAGCCTGGTAATGCAGCCTTGATTAGCACCTCATTAGGATGTCATGCAGATGTAGCTGGCTTTAAGGTGTTGATAGTCATCATGTCTTGTGAAGGTTCGTGGATGCTGTATCCCATGGTTAGCGGTGGATCATGCTGAGAGTTTGCCGGCCAAGTAGTAATGTCACATGTGGAAATGCCTAACAAAGCAATCAAGGTGACCCGTTACACTCGGCGGTTTTGGTATGAAGTTTGTTGTGCTTTGCTAGTTCAGCGTGGGGCACCTTATCGCAGGCGTTACACCTAAAGGAGAAATATGAAACTTCCTCAATTTAAATATCATCCATTTCCATTAAAAACTGGTGCAATAGAAACATCTGAGAATGAATGTAAGTGCTGTGGAAAGCAAACTGGATACATTTATACAGGGCCTGTTTACACGGAAGAAGAACTGGATGAATGTATTTGTCCTTGGTGTATTGCCGATGGTTCTGCAAGCAAAAAATTTTATGCTGAATTTACTGATTCTGATGGTATTGGTGATTATGGTTCATGGGACAGTGTGTCTGAGGAAGTTGTTCTTGAGGTTTCTACGAGAACTCCCGGTTTTTGTGGCTGGCAACAAGAACGGTGGTGGACACATTGCCATGACGCGGGTGAGTTTTTAGGTGCAGCCGGAACAAGTTAAGTACTGGAAATTGGTGGTGAGCTTATTGATGCCTTAAAAGCTGACACTCGATTAGAAGGTGCTGAGTGGAACAGTTTCTGTTCATCTTTATCAAAAAATGATTCTCCTACAGCATATATATTTCGCTGTACCAAATGTGGAGTATATGGCGGGTATGTCGATTGCGATTAAGGTGTAACAAGGCCATCAAGTTGACGCGTTTTACTCGGCGGTTTTGGTTTGGAGTTCAGTGCGCTTGGTGAGTTTACCGTGGCGCAACTTATGGCTGGCGTTATGTTCATGGGGCGCTGATTACCAATTAAAAAGCAGTGTTTTAAATATAGCTAGAGGGGTTAGGCTTTGGAACTAAGTTATGAACAAGCTCAAGTAACGATTAAGCGACTTCACAGTAATCCCAAAAATTGGGAGTTAAAAGAGTTTAAGCAAGCGTATTTCGTTTTAACAGGTCAAAGAAAAGTATTATCGGAAGATAAAGCAAAACAAATCTTTGAGGAATGGGTTGGTTCTGCTACTAGATACCAAAGGTTGGATTTCGCATTGGCACTTTTATTACTTTCAGGAGATTGGTTTAAGCCAAAGTCTAGCTCGAAGATGTCACAACAAGTCAAAGTCAGATATGCATCAGGTGACTTGAGAACTTGTTCAAGTCCGTTGGCTTATAAAAAATGAACATAACAAGGCCATCAAGTGTGACGCATGACACTCGGCAGTTTTGGTTTGGAGTTCAGTTGGATTGGTAAGTTCAGTGGGGCGCACCTTATGGCAGGCGTTAGGCATGATAAAAGCCTGCTTTTTGATCTGGTCGTAACCATGTCGCCCAAGAACGGGAATTCTTAGGCCATTCGTTCATTGCATGGCTGTACTTTAAGGGAGTGGAAATGCAAGTTGCTCCGTTCTTTGCTGCCTCAGACGATGGCAATAAGCGTTCCTAGTTTCCTCGTTGCACCGCAGTTAAAGGCTTGTCGACAACTCAACCTGTCAGTCTGGTAATGCAGCCTCAATTAACATCTCATAAGTTAGTCATGCAAGTTTAGCTGGCTTTAACATGTTGAAAGTATTTATGTTACGTTAAGATTCTTTGTTGCTGTATCCCAAAGCAGGCGGCGGACTGCGCTGAGAGTTGGTCGGTCAAGTAGGAATGCCGCAAGTGGAAATGCCTAACAAAGCAATCAAGGTGACCCATTACACTCGGCGGTTTTGGTATGAAGTTCGGTGTGCTTTGCTGGTTCAGTGCGGGGCACCTTATTGCAGGCGTTAGGCATGGGAAAAGCCTGCTTATTGAACTGGTCGTAACCGCATCGCTCAAGAACGGGAAATCTTAGGCCACTCGTTCATCGTAAGGCTGTCCTTAAAGATCTGGGAATGCAGGTTGCTACGTTCTTTGCTGCCTCAGGCGATGGCAATAAGCGTTCCTAGTTTCCTCGTTGCACCGCAGTGAAAGGCTTGTCGACAACTCAACCTGTCAGCCTGGTGATGCAGCCTCAATTAACACCTCGTAAGGTTGTCATGCAAGTTTGGCTGGCTTTAAGGTGTTGAAAGTATTTATGTTACGTTAAGATTCATTGTTGCTGTATCCCATGGTTGGCGGCGGACTGCGCTGAGAGTTGGCCGATCAAGTAGGAATTTTACATGTGGAAATGCCTAACAAGGCAATCAAGGTGACCCGTTACACTCGGCGGTTTTGGTAYGAAGCTTGGTGCGCTTTACTGGTTYAGTGCGGGGCACCTTATYGCAGGCGTTAGGCATGGGAAAAGCCTGCTTTTGGATCTGGTCGTAACCCCATCGCCCAAGAACGGGAAATCTTAGGCCACTCGTTCACCGTAGGGCTGTCCGTAATGTTCGGGGAAATGCAGGTTGTTCCGTTCTTTGTTGCCATTGACGATGGCAATATACATTCCTAGCTTCTTCGATACACCGCTGTGAAAGGCATGTCGTTTACTTAACCCTTCCGTTCAGTGATGCAGCCTCGATTAGCTCCTCATCAGGCTGTCATGCAAATGTAGCTGGCTTTAAGGTGTTGATAGTTTACATGTCTCGTGAATATTCGTGTGTGCTGTATCCCATGGTTGGCGCCGAAGCGCGCTGAGAGTTCGACGGCTAGGTAGGGAAGCCACAAGTGGAAATGCCTAACAAAGCAATCAAGGTGACCCGTTACACTTGGCGGTTTTGGTATGAAGTTCAGTGTGCTTTGCTAGTTTAGGGTGGGGCACCTTATTGCAGGCGTTATGCACCTAGAGCCAAGATTTTCAATGGTAGATAGTTCATCGCTCATTTCCACGATTTCTCTGGCCATTCGTTCAGCGAAAGGCTGCCTGAAAGTCCGGAGATAAGCAGGTTGTTGCTTTCTTTGCTGCCTTTGCTGCCTTTGATTCTGGCAATGCAACACCGAATTACAACGTTGCTCAGCTGTGAAAGTGCTGGCGAATTTCTTTGACTATTGGTCTGGTGCAGCAGCCAAGCTTCTCCGTATCAGGTTGTCATGCAAGATGGTTTGGCTCAAATAGTTGAAAGTAAATCGCAATTAGCAGAGCCTGTGTTTGTTGCTTGTATGTCGCAGATTCATCATGCATGGAAGGATTTTCGGCCAAGTATGATCGTATTAATGGATGGAGTTGCATAACAAAGGTATCAAGGTGACTTGTTTGACTCGGCATTTTTGGTTTGAAGTTTAGTGGGTTTGGTGAGTTCCTCGTGGCGCACCTTATCCCAGGCGTTAGGCATGG
>NZ_JAKJSH010000045.1:0-9393 GCF_050336885.1 Photobacterium kasasachensis | reverse complement strand
GTAGCGTATCTGGTAAGTGATTCAACCCCCTTGAGTTTGCCATAACAAAGCAATCAAGGTGACCCGTTACACTCGGCGGTTTTGGTATGAAGTTCAGTGTGCTTTGTTAGTTCAGCGCAGGGCTCCTTATTGCAGGCGTTATGGCTTAAAAGCACGGGCAACGTGGTGTTCGCTTCAAGTTTTCTAGGTCAAGCTTAGCGGCTACCAAGCCGATCTTCTCAGGCGATATAACTGAACGCTTGTCGGTATAACGAACTGTGAAATTGGCGGGCTCTGTCCGCAGCACGCTTGATTATTCTGTTGTGTCGGCTGTCAGTAATGCCAGTAACTTCATCGAAAACCAACTCTCAAATTTGGCTAAGGTTTATCGAGTTATAATCCTTCTATTTTTCCTAAGCTTCCGGTTTATATCAGTTGGTAAAGAGCAATTCTTTGTCCAGTGGCTACTGATTTTGCAAGTTGGTTCATGAAGTTATGTATCAATTCCTGTTCGGTTTTTATCGGTAGGGTAAACTGGCAGGCGTTCGAGCAGATATTTCTGTAGCAGTTGCGTATCTGGTAAGTGACTAAATTTCCTTGAGTTTGCCATAACAAGGCAATCAAGGTGATGCGTTACACTCGGCGGTTTTGGTATRRAGTTCGGTGTGCTTTGTTGGTTYWGTGKGGSRCWCCTTATTGCAGGCGTTATGCACCTAGAGCCAAGAATTTCAATGGTAGATAGTGCATCGCTTATTTCCACTAACTCTTTGGCCATTCGTTCATCGAAAGGCTGCCTGTAAGTCGGAAGATAAGCAGGTTGTTGTTATATTTGCCGCCTTGAAATCTGGCAATTCAACATCATAATTTCAACGTTACTTTGCTGTGAAAGTGTTGGCGCATTTCTTTGCCTATTGGCTTGGTGCAGCAGCCAAGCCAGTCCGTATCAGGTTGTCATGCTGGTTTCTCTGACTCAAATCGTTGAAAGTGAACAGGAATTATCAGAGTATGAATTTGTTGCCTGTATGACGCAGATTAATCATGCGTGGAAGAACTTTCGGCCAAGCAAGGTCGCATTAATGGATGGAGTTGCATAACAAAGGTATCAAGGTGACTTGTTTGACTCGGCATTTTTGGTTTGGAGTTTAGTGGATTTGGTGAGTTCATCGTG
The DNA here is from genome assembly GCF_050336885.1 of Photobacterium kasasachensis. Lineage (NCBI taxonomy): Bacteria > Pseudomonadati > Pseudomonadota > Gammaproteobacteria > Vibrionales > Vibrionaceae > Photobacterium > Photobacterium kasasachensis. Next base: position 8,246 of record NZ_JAKJSH010000045.1, on the reverse strand, counting down.
GCGCACCTTATCCCAGGCGTTATATTTTTTTACGCACATTATAAATGTTAATTTTTATTTAATCACTTTAATAACGAGGTTATTATGTCTGGAATTATTTTTAGTAAATCATTAGGTTCTTTCTTTGCATCAGAACAAGCAAATTACCTCGATAACAATATATCTATTGAGCGGCTAATTCGATATGCAAAAACGTGCTTGAAAAATGGCTCTCAAAAAAAGGAATATGAGTACCTTATGGATCTTTTGGATAGTAATGATTTAACTCATATCGTAACTAAAGACCCTAAATCGTTAGATATAAAAAAATTTGAAAAAGCTGGTTTCTATTCTCTAAATACACGTAAGTGATACTGCACTTATAAATACCACAAGCTACTTTTTAGGTTTAAATTATGAAAGTACATTCAAAAAATTGCATCCTGCAAGGGGAAGTACTGGTTTTACAGTAGATAATCAGTTTCACATCTACATAAACGCTCTACTATGTTGTTTAAATGATGACAATGCGGTCTCTTGGTTAAAGTTTTTGTGGGTGCTAAAGAAACAACATATCGATGGCTTTGTGTACTTGCAAAAATGTCGATTAGGATTTTCCATAGAGGCAAGCGTTTATCACATACAAAGATAAAACAAGAAATAATCAGAGGCATTGAAAGACTTTATTGTTCAGATAAAGCCCTTCTTGGGGAGCATTGTATTGTCGATTTTGCTGATGAGTATGTAATAGCATTATCTGACGTATGGCTAGAAACTAAGTGGAAGAAATAAACTCTAGAATAGTGGTTTGGTATTAATAATATCCCAAATCAAGCATTGGGTTGGTGAAAGTGTTGTTAGTCTGGAAAATTACTGTTTACTAATGGCAGCATCAAAAATATAACAAGGCAATCAAGGTGACCCGTTACACTCGGCGGTTTTGGTATGAAGTATGGTGTACTTTGTTAGTTCAGCGAGGGGCACCTTATTGCAGGCGTTAGGCATGGGAAAAGCCTGCTTATTGATCTGGTCGTAACCATGTCGCTCAAGAACGAGAAATCTTTGGCCATTCGTTCATCGTAGGGCTGTCCTTTACGTTCGGGGAAATGCAGGTTGTTCCGTTCTTTGTTGCCTTTGATGATGGCAATATACATTCCTAGCTTCTTCGATACACCGCTGTGAAAGGCTTGTCGTTTACTTAACCCATCCGTTCAGTGATGCAGCCTCGATTAGCACCTCACCAGGCTGTAATGCAAATGTAGTTGGCTTTAAGGTGTTGATAGTTATCATGTCCCGTGAGGATTAGTGAGTGCTGTATCGCACGGTTGGCGCCGGAGTACGCTGATAGTTCGGCGGCCAAGTAGGAAGGTCGCATGTGGAAATGCCTAACAAAGCAATCAAGGTGACCCGTTACACTCGGCGGTTTTGGTATGAAGTTAGGTGTGCCTTGTTAGTTCGGTGTGGGGCACCTTATCGCAGGCGTTAGGCATGGGAAAAGCCTGCTTTTGGATCTGGTCGTAACCACGCCGCCCAAGAACGGGAACTCTATGGCCATTCGTTTATCGTAGGGCTGTCCTTATTGTTCTGGGAAATGCAGGTTGTTCTGTTCTTTGTTGCCTCTGATGATGGCAATATACATTCCTAGCTTCTTCGATACATCGCTGTGAAAGGCTTGTCGTCAACTTAACCCATCCGTTCAGTGATGCAGCCTCGATTAGCTCCTCACCAGGCTGTCATGCAAATGTAGTTGGGTTTAAGGTGTTGATAGTTATCATGTCCAGTGAGGATTAGTGAGTGCCGTATCGCACGGTTGGCGCCGCAGTACGTTGAGAGTTCGGCGGCCAAGTATGAATTTCACATGTGGAAATGCCTAACAAAGCAATCAAGGTGACCCGTTACACTCGGCAGTTTTGGTTTAAAGTTCGATGCGCTTGGTAAGTTGGCCGTGGGGCACCTTATTGCAGGCGTTATATGCTAATGATCAGAGGTTAAAAATGGATGTTATAACTAAAGGGCAACGAAAAAAAGTAGTAAAAAAAAGTGAATCAGCTTTTAATCAATATGGTATTGAATCTCCATACTTAGAGCAACATAATAGAGTCAAATTATTTGATGTATTCTTTAAGCTCACCTATACACAGCGGAACTATCTTGGAAATATAGCAAGCGAGTTTGAATGCATATTTGTAGATGCCGAGAAAGTACATAATAATTTATTAAAAAAGGGAGTGAAAACGATAGGCAGCCTTGGTTGGGAGATTGAGTATGAATATAGTTATCACGAGTTAATAAAAAGAATTTCAAGGTTTCTACCCAAACTAGAGAAGTTTGCGGTTAAAAAAACGAGGTCTAGCGGAATAAATAAGGCTGTAAGTGACTTTTTTGTTAACATTGCCCTGAAAATATTAGATTGTGAAGCGTACAAGAGACACCCTTATATTCGAAATATATGTAGAGACCTTTTTATATGTTTTGCAATAAAGTCTATTGACTTTAATGGTGATAGCGAACCTATATATGTCGGCGATATATTGGATTCTTTCGATATCAAACCTGTCCTAGTTCATAGCAAACCATTGAATGAGTTTTTATCATCTGGAGAATCATTACTGTCAGATAAAGAAAGGCGACGAATTATTGATGACATCTATATCATTAGGGAGTACTTGTTTAAGGGGTGGGATTTTAGTAAACACAGAGTTGAGTGTGATGGGTATATTGTTGAGCTAGATATTGCAGCCAATACGCCGCAGTTTGCCATATACCCTAAAAGCTCTGTTTCTAATGATTATCAGTGTCATGATTTTATTAAGATTGAGCAGTGTACATATACAGCCTCGTTAGGTTTTAACCCTTACTTGTTTTATAACGTTAAGGCAGATAAAATATTATCAATTTGTCATGAATACCTTCTTGAAATATTTCTAAAGACGAAGTTGGATTTTTCAAGTAAATCTGATGATGTTGAAAATGAAGTTAACCCTAGCTCTTTGTATATGCTTACTAACTGCTTGGTAATTGATTATATTTCTCATGAACCTTCTAACGTGCGGTGTAATAATGCTAGATTATTATCAGGTGTAATGTATTCAAAGTTTAAGTCACTAATGGAGAACAGTTTTTCTTGCCAGTTTTCAAAGGGCAAGGGAAGTGAAGTTAAAATTCAAATGGCGAACAGCAAGATATATACGCTTGGTCATCATAAAAAAGATTTTGAATTATCTCCAGTTAAGGTTAAAAATATCTTACGGAGAATAGGTATTGCTGTGGATCAATTTGTTCTTGCTGTAAATAGCAAATACTAACTGGTTGTACGCTCCGCACATAACAAAGCAATCAAGGTGATGCGTTACACTCGGCGGTTTTGGTTTGGAGTTCGGTGCGTTTTGTTAGTTCCGTGGGGCACACCTTATTGCAGGCGTTAGCCATCCATTGGATTGATTTCAGTATCTGGATGAAATCGTTTGATTTGTTAATTGATTAAGTTTTAATTCGCTCTCAATATCTCTTAATTCATAACCTCCTATGGTTTTTAAATGCCATTATAGTCCTTTTCAATTATAAGGAACTTAGGGTTATGGCTAGACAATGTCCTGCGATATCAAATATATCATTTGATCAAGATAGTTTAGATGGAATCGCTGAAATTCAAGAGATTCATGATCTAAAAAAGTATGGTCGTATTGCAGTTTTCCTTGGTCATTTTTTAACAATATTTGGTGGTGTTGGTCTTAAAGGTGCGTCGGGAACTGGTGCTTTAAGGTTAGAAAATAAGATGCTATTTAAACTTGGGGCTTCTGATGCGAATCAAATTGGTTGGAATTTAACACAGGTTAATTGGGAGTACTTCCTATTGTCTTTTGAAGGGTTAGACCGATTAGCTTTACAGCAAATAGAGGAAATAGCATATAGGCAAGCTCATTTGCATATATCAAAATCTAAAGAGTATCAATTCTGGCGTTCTATCTACTTAGGGTGCACTCCTAATGCCAAATAAATCATTGTTGCTTATTTTATACTTACTATCATTTTCTGTTTATGCTGATTTAACTGAAGAAATGAAATATGGTTCAATATTACTTCAGGTTAAAGTGGCTAAATTCGAAGAAAAGCAAACTGAGTGTATGGCACGTGTTAAGAATTATAGATTACCGGATGAAGAGAAGGACGTGTTAAAAAAACTTGATGTTAGTATTTCAAAAGGGTTGTATCATTTGTATAAACAGTCATTTGATGATTGTACTCAACCTGAATTATTTGAGCTTTCACAGACATTGCTTCAATTGCAAGAGCTGAATAAAAGAGTTGAAAATAAAGTTATTGAAGAACAAATAAACCTAATAAGACAATTAGTTTTTACTGGTTCTGACATATCTAATCAAAGATTTTATGACTCCTTATTAGCTTCAGAGAAACAGATACTCGAAGGTATCCAGTCATTCAAAGAGCCATTCGATTCTCTTCAAGTATTAGAAGCGATACAAGGTCTATCCCACGCCAAGTAAGTACATATGGCTAACAAGGCAATCAAGGGTGACGCTTTACACTCGGCGGTTTTGGTATGAGTTTGGAGGCGTTTTGCTGGTTCAGTGGGGCGCACCTTATTGCAGGCGTTATACATTTGAGGACAAATTTCACAATGACGATGTATTATAAGTATCGTTCTTTCTCGGAGTTCAGTATTAAAGAGCTATTATATCAGGAGCTTTACTTTGCGACTCGTCAGGAAAGTAATGATCCATTTGATAGTAAAACGTTTTATGAGTTTTCTGCAAATCCGAGTTATTGGTTAAATCTGATAAAAATAGTAGGTTCAAAATTCACAGGCTTTACTGAATCAGATTTTACGTCCATTGCTAAAAAGTTATCGGATCTTTGCCCAATGAGCTACGAACAAGTCGGAGCTCTTGATATAACAAATATTGTGTTTGAAAGTATAGAAACAAAAAATCTTCCAGTTTCCATGTTATTTGCCGAGCAATTTAAAAAACTTGTTGCTCTATATGCGCCTGAAGAAAGTTACTTTACATGCTTTTCTAAAGTGCCAGATGATCCGTTAATGTGGTCACATTACGCAGGGAACCACCAAGGATTTTGTCTAATATTCCAGCCTATTGATGGAAAGCTCAAGCAGCATCCTTTGTACAAAAGAACGGGCATTAGGCGTGATACGCCTAATGGTATTGCGCCGTCAATGGGAATGGGATTGCCTGAATCCTTCTCTTTTCAAGATGTAGAGTATCAAGATGATGTTGAGCATCTATGTGCTTTTTGCCGATTACCAGCAGGTGTTACTAAATTAGATCTTCCTGAGGAAGAGAGGATTGCACTTGTTACCAAGCAATCTAGTCAATATGTTCAAAAACACCGTTCTTGGGAATATGAGCAAGAAGTCCGTTTGTCTTTTACCCCTTTATCAGGTTATTTGTATGGACAAAAAGTTGGTTTAACCAAGCTCGAAAGATTATTTCATTATGACCCAAATCAACTAGTCGGTATCGTTTTAGGTGCTCAAATGACTCGTGAAAACAAGCAACGGGTGCAAGAGGTTATTAATGAAGTTCTAAGTAGAAGGGAGCTCTATAAACAAGAAAAGAGAGTATTGTTCGATTTTATGGTCTTTGAAGCTGAATTGTCTGCTAAACAAAGAAACTTGGATATAAAACCAGTCGAATTATTAACGCTCACATCAAACTACAAACCTGATGCCCCCGAATTTGGGCGCTTTTACTCAGAGTGGGAACAGGGTGTTGGTATGGAAATTTCAGGGAACTCAGCTTCTAGGGTAACGATTACAGCCTAAAAAATGTATAACAAGGCAATCAAGATGACCCATTACACTCGGCGGTTTTGGTATAAAGTTCGGTGTGCTTTGTTAGTTCAGTGCGGGGCACCTTATTGCAGGCGTTAGGGCACTGGGTCGCACAGGCAACGTGGTGTTCGCTTTTCGTTCTGAGGGGCAAGCTTAGCAGCTACCAAGTCGTTCCTTGCAGGCGATATACCTGAACGCTTTTCTGTATAACGGACTGTGAGATTGGTTGGTTTTGTTCGCAGCACACTTGATTTAGTTCGGGCTGTCGCTGATAACAATCTCTGAGACTTCATCGAATGAGAATATGTAATTTTTGGCTAAGGCTATCAAAGAGGTTTTCAATCATAGATTAAGGAGTAATTATGAAAAAGTTTAAAAATATAGGGAATGTTTCAGGTGATATACTCGTGAATATTGATGGTGTAACAATTGTATTTTTTGTCGATAAAGGTGCTGAGTTTTCAATTGACGCTAATGATGATGCCAAGATCGTGTTCTCTAGCACCAACGAAGTGAACTCTAGTAATATTGAGATTGCTGCAATTTAGAAAGTGTTGCGCTGAGATTATCAGTGTTTAGTTCTTGGCTATTATGCCCGAAGATTCAGATTATAACCGGTTGGTAAAGAGCAATTCGTTGTCCATTGGCTACTGATTTTGTTAATTAGTTCATGAAGTTATGGATTCCCAACTGTTCGATTATTGATGGTAGGATAGACTGCTTGGTATTGGAGTCTATCATTCTGTAGCAGTGGCGTGCGTGTTAAGCACTTGTATTCCTTGAGTTTGCCCTAACAAGGCCATCAAGTGTGACGCATTACACTCGGCAGTTTTGGTTTGAAGTTCAGATGGCTTGGTGAGTTCGGTGGGGCGCACCTTATGGCAGGCGTTAGGCATGGGAAAAGCCTGCTTTGTGATCTGGTCGTAACCGCATCGCTCAAGAACGGGAAATCTTAGGCCATTCGTTCATTGTTGGGCTGTTCGTATAGTTCGGGGAAATGTAGGTTGCTCAGTTCTTTGCTGCCTCAGACGATGGCAATAAGCGTTCCTAGTTCCCTCGTTGCACCGCAGTGAAAGGCTTGTCGGCAACTTAACCTGTCAGCTTAGTGATGCAGCCTCAATTAACACCTCATAAGACTGCCATGCAAATGTAACTGGCTTAAGGTGTTGATAATAATTATGTTACGTTAAGATTCGTAGTTGCTTTATCCCATGGTTGGCGGCGGGATACGCTTAGAGTTCACCGGCCAAGTAGGAATGTCTCAAGTGGAAATGCCTAACAAAGCAATCAAGGTGACCCGTTTGACTCGGCGGTTTTTGTATGAAGTTAGCTGTGCTTTGCAGGTTTTGCATGGGGCACCTTATCGCAGGCGTTATGGCTACTATTATAGCTCCGTACTCGCAATGATTTCGATATAGCTTGAAGTGCTGTATGAGGTCTGATTGCTCAATTTTTCATCAAACATTGTCATCAAAGAGTATAGCTATCTAAAATTAAAAAGAAAAGTTGCGATTTCTCAACTTTATGTATACTGGGTGATGTATGATGCTTGAATGATATTGCAGGCTTATAACTCTGTTAGGCGCTAGCATTGTTGATTCGAGTTGGCTCCACCTGTTTTAGTAAATAACAATTCCGCAATAAACTGGAAACGATATGGCTAATAAAAAGCGAATACTTATCCCCTTTGCTGCACTACTTCTATCTTCATGCACAGTTATCATGGGTACGCCAGAGGAAAGAGCTCAAAATTTTGATGATTGGCGTTTGTGTCATGAGTTGGCAGATTTTACGTTTAAGTATAATTCTGAATGGATATGGCATATATCAAATGAGATTGAGAAGCGAAACTTAATTCATGATGAGCAGTGTATATCTGTATACCAGTCAAGAATGTCTCAATTAATGAAAAAACATAACTTAAACGCTACTCCTTTAACGTTTAAAGAAGCACTGAAGAATAAGAAATCGAATGATGCCTGACTTCTAGGCGAAGTAAAACCATACGCCAATTGAGTTATATTGGATCGAGTTGCGCACAGTAGCCATAACAAGACAATCAAGGTGACCCGTTACACTCGGCGGTTATGGTATGAAGTTTGGTGCGCTTTGCGGGTTCAACGTGGGGCACCTTATTGCAGGCGTTATGTGTCCAAGGAGAACGAATGGCGTATTCATTACATATAGAAAGAAAAGAGGGAATTGCCCTGGATGAATGGCTGGCTGCAGTAGAGTCAATAGACGGCATTCGAATAGATATTGGTACAGTAGAATGTTCAAACTCAAATACTAACGAAAGCATTTAATTCAAGGACAGGAAGGTGATGTGTCGATTAGATATTTCACTAATGGTTTTTTAGGGTTTGGTAAAAAAGAGTATTGGGAAAAAGCTATATATTTTAATTCCGGCAAAGCACATTTCAATGCAGTAGAGAGTATCGAAAGTCCACAAAAC
>NZ_JAKJSH010000044.1:0-9635 GCF_050336885.1 Photobacterium kasasachensis | reverse complement strand
AAATGGGTATCAATTGATAGTTATATTTTAACTAAGAACCAATTTTCTAACCAAATGAATAAATTAGTACAAAAAAAGATGATGCATGGCTTTGGGCTACACAGTAACTCTGAATGTGTTTGGGATGGTAGAAATGATTGTTTCTCTCAGGCTCAAAATGGTGACATCGATCAGTTGTGTCAAGTTCATGATAATTTAGCTCAAGCGATTAAGAGCAGATCAAATACAAACCGTGTGCTTGGTGTTCATTTTAATACTTTGCTGAAACCTATAGCTACTATAAGTAGTACTGGCGGAAGAATATTTAAGCATTATATCAATTACAATTTGCATTGATATTTACGTAGACCTAGCTGGCAAGCAGCTAACAAGGCAATCAAGGTGACCCGTTACACTAGGCGGTTTTGGTATGGAGTTAGCTGCGCTTTATTGGTTCAGCGTGGGGCACCTTATTGCAGGCGTTAGCTGATTCGGAGAAAGGGCATGAAACACACGATTCAAGTTGAAGTGGCTGAAGAAGAACTACTTAAGTTTGAGAGAATTAGTGGTATTTCATGGAAGATTAAAGGTTACTATTCAAAGCTTTTTTTAGCTGATTTAATGGCATTCCATGAATTATTTGGGGTTGGTTCCGATGAGGTTTTTATGGTACTGAACGATTATGAGAAGGGTATTAATCGAGCAGGAATCAAATCCCCAAGTGTTTTTAAATACCACCCTTTAAAAGGGTTACACCACATACATTTCTCATCATCGAGATATATTCCTCAAAACATAAAGTTAGGTCTGGGTAAAAATGGGCTTAAAAGCATCATCGATGAAACCCTTGATAAGAAATCGTTATTACCTGAACAACAAGCTGCTGAAATCGCAAGGCGAATGGTGGACGAGACTTTAAATAAGCGTAAGTCGGAAAAGAAAATGACAGGTGAATGGGTCGTATACACGAAGCATCAAGGCAAAAATTATTACTTGTGTCTTGCTCGACATGACGATGATGATCAGTTTATTCGAAATCGAATAGAAGAACATTGTATGAGGGAGTTCCCTTTTTTAGAATCCGTGTTAAGTTGTGGCTGAATCAGCTAACAAAGCAATCAAGGTGACCCGTTACACTTGGCGGTTTTGGTAAGAAGTTCGGTGTGCTTTGTTAGTTCAGTGTGGGGCACCTTATTGCAGGCGTTAGGCAAAATGTCAGTTCATTGATTGATAAATTGATTGAAGGAATAATCATGAAAATATATGAAATCATTTTGGAGTACTTAAAGGTATTAGTTTGGCCCTTAGTATTAATACTTGCGTTTGTGTTTCATGGAGAACGACTTTTTAATATTTTAGAGAACCGTGAAGTACAAGCATTTGGTATTACAATAGGTAAAGCAATAGAAAAAGTAACCCAAGATACACATGAACAAATTAGGTTGCTGCAGGAAGATATAGCTTCTCAATCAGGTTCAGAAGAGTTACTCAATAGAGTTCAAAGTTTAGATGAAAACTTGAACAAACAGTTATCTCAGCTCAAGGTAAATAAAGTTTTAGAACGAGCGTCCATTAATGGCACAAGTAGACTTGAAAAGGTAGAAAGGTTAGAAAGAGCAGGATTTGAGGCATTACTTAAACGAGACGTTGAGGGCGCTATAAAGCAATTTTCTAGTGCAGAACGGCTTTGGCCAGAGTTTCATAATGTTTCGGAGATTAAACGCCTTTTAGTTGAGAAGAAAAGTCATTTAATTGAAACAGATAATGACTCTGCATGGAACGCTACAATAAGGACAATTCTTGAAAAATATTCTTGGGGTATGCCAAGTGATATTAGGGCTTTACTAAACGAAAGTTTTGCTTAGTATCAAGGCAATCAAGGTGATGCGTTACACTCGGCGGTTTTGGTACGGAGTTTTGTGTGCTTTGCTGGTTCGGTGGGGCACACCTTATTGCTGGCGTTATGTTTACTTATTAAGAATCGAGAATATGAATAATCATAAGAAACTAAAAAAATACACAGAATCATTTATTAAGTCCTTAGCTCGTTATCTTAAGAAAGGACTGAATGTTTCTGCAACTATCCATCCTGCAAACTCAGGTGGAGCGATAATTGAGTTTGATATAACTGAGAAAAACCGTAACGAAATCAAAATTATCGATACCGTTCCTTCAATAAATACAACCTTAGAACGAATAGACCAACGAATGATTGGTGGCAACATTCAGGGGGTTACATTTTTAGGGACGAATGTATATATGGACGGTAATCGTATAGTTATCGTCAAGGGAGAAGACGATCATGAACATTGGGGGAATAAAGCAGTATTAGATGACATTAATCGAATTATTTCTCCGAGACAGGGGGCTTAATGAGCTCTCAAGAAACCAGACAAAATGAAACTCGTGGTAATCTTTCCGACAGAGTTTTAGCTTTAGAAAATAGTAGCAGCAATCGCTGGGAAGCATGGTTTGGCAAGCATCCTGGTATCGTTGTCGGCACTTTAATAGCATCTATGCTTACAGGTTTTTGGGTTTATCACACTTGGCAAATTGAAAGAATCGATCAGAAACACAAGGAAGAGTTAACTCGGATCACTAAAGAAAGTGAATCGCGAATTTTGTGGTTAAAGGAACAATACAAATTGACGGCTTCCGCTGACAAAGAAAAATGCGACATAAAAGTATCGAAACTCAAATCTAGCTTAGAAGAGCAATGTAAATTAGTGCGTAGCCAGTAAGTTGCTGTTTGGCTTGTGGTTTCCGTAAACATAACAAAGCCATCAAGGTGATGCGTTACACTCGGCGGTTTTGGTATGAAGTTCAGTGCGCTTTGTTAGTTCAGTGGGGCACACCTTATGGCAGGCGTTATATTTCAAAGAGGTTTATGTTTGATTTCAGAGTTTTTACCAGTCACAGTTGTAGTAACCCTAATCCTATTTTGCACACGTGAAATCTTAGACCTTTCTAAGCGCATTCGTGAAAAAAGACGTATGCTTTCTACGTTCAAGTTACTGCTGGCTGAAGAGTTAAAGGATAACTTTTACGCTCTAGATTCACTTTATAGTGTCTTAGTTAAAGTCGAACGTGCTTTGGAACTAAGTCAAGAAGATATTCCAATTTACAAGAAAATTAATACAGACCGTTACCATAATGACAGAGTAAATATTCAACTTGGCAACAAAGCTAAATATGGTCTACTTCGTATGCCTTTCCCCAGATTTTCCACAAAGAGGTACGAAAGTTATCTCAAAGAAGTTGCTTCATTGGATGTTGAGTTGTACCAACAAGTAACAACTGTATATAAAGAACTGAGGTATTGTGAAAAAATTAGGTGTGAAGTTGTCGAGTATCTAGAGCGAGAAAGTACACAGGGATATTGGGCATTTGATCACCGGGTTAAGTTTATGCTTGAAAAGCGAAATGAGTACAATGAATCAATGCAGAGTGCTCATGTACTGTTAACTGGTAAGCACATGAAAATTGAAAGAAGTGAAGTTGTCGAGACTGAAATATAACAAAGCAATCAAGGTGACCCGTTACACTCGGCGGTTTTGGTATGAAGTTCGGTGTGCTTTGTTAGTTTCGTGCGGGGCACCTTATTGCAGGCGTTAGTTGCCAACCGGCTACAATCAGTCGGTTGGAAATTTTTGCTTCTGGTGAAGGACTCGCATTACACGAATTGTTGAACCTTCAACCCAGTAGGATACTATCATTGAGATCTCAGGAATAATGAGTAATCTCCCTCGAATTCCATCGCGTTGAACACCCATCAATGGTTGTTCTAACAAATTTTCTACTTTTTCTTCAATGATTTCGTCAGTTTTTTCAGCGGCTTCAGGATTGAAGTCATAAAGAAACTCAAAGATCTTCTCGCGATCATTTAGAGATTCTTCTTCCCATAAAATCATTGTTGACCTCGGTTGCGAATCTTCGCTTTACGTTCAGCCATTCGTGCTTTTGCAGAGTCATGATCAACAAAAGATGCTTTTCCTGAGTCAAACTTCTCGAAGGCAAGGTTTACTTGTTCAGTTAACCAAGAGTCATGGGATAATGCTTTGCGTTGTTGCTCTGCCATTTGCTCAGTAAGCTCACGACAAGCATCGCTTAGTGTACGGCCTTGGCTTTCTGCCAATTGCTGAGCTAAGCGTTTAATTTCATCATCAACGCGAAATTGAATTCTAGTGTCCATGAGTTGCTCCAAAACTTACGTGTGTACAGATGTTAGCACTGGTGTTGGGCAAGGGCAACTAACAAAGCAATCAAGGTGACCCGTTACACTCGGCGGTTTTGGTATGGAGTTCGGTGTACTTTGCTGGTTTAGCGTAGGGCACCTTATTGCAGGCGTTATGGCATTTCAGTGTAACAGGTGTATACATTACAAATGTTGGAGGATGTTTGTTGTTTTATGCAAGAATTTAAGGTTAGTAAAAAGCTCATCACCTTTATGAAAGGGGGCTTAGTCCTCTCTCTAGCATTTACGGCTTTAGGCTTTATATTGCCGTTTCTTCCGGATGAACAAGTAGGAGGAAAAGATAACGTTATTATAACTTCTGTTTTATGTGTTGTGTTTTTTGGCTCACTTTCAATCCTAGCATGGTTACTATTGAGAAAAATTCCTTATGTAGATATTGTTATTGATGATGATGGTATATGGTACAAGCACTTAGGTAAACAACGAGGGCTTATTCTATGGCAAGAAATATCAAAAATTAAAGAAAGGGAACTATCTCAATGTTTATATTTATTAGATTATAATGGTACTAAGTTGTTGAGGGTTGAATACCAGTTAATAGGTTTTGAGGATCTTAGGTACATTATATCTGAAAAAGTATACACGAAGTCTTCGGAGTTGGATTTTTCAAAATGTACTAAATCTACTAACTATCATTTATTCAATTTTATCATTGTTATATTTTTCTCCACACTAGGCTTGTACGTTGGTGCTGATGGCAACTACTTATTAGGTTATGGTGGTGTAAGTATTGTAGTTATTATTACTATATATGACTATATTGTAACCGCTACAGGTGTTGAAATTAATAATGGATACATCGAGGTGTTTTATCCATTAGGTAATAAGAGTATTTCATTTTCTGATATTACAGGTGTTCATATTGTCGATGAGTTTCAAAATGGCAATCGTATCCCAGAGGTTTGGGTCTTAACACGTTTGTCTAAGAAACCATTTAAACTAAAAAAGTTAGGTGTTGACTCAAACCGACTTTTTGCCGCAATTAGAAAGGTTGCCCAATTGCCATAACAAAGCAATCAAGGTGACCCGTTACACTCGGCGGTTTTGGTATGAAGTTCGGTGTGCTTTGCTGGTTTAGCGAGGGGCACCTTATTGCAGGCGTTAGGCATGGGAAAAGCCTGCTTTATGATCTGGTCGTAACAGCATCTCTCAAGAACGGGAAATCTTAGGCCATTCGTTCATTGTAGGGCTGCCCTTAAAGTTCTGGGAAGCGCAAGTTGAACCGTTCTTTGCTGTCTCAGACGACGGCAATAGACATTCATAGTTTCCTCGATGCATTGCTGTGAAAGGCCTGTCTTCAACTTAACTAATCAGCTCGGTGAAGCAGCCTTGATTAGCATCTCATCAGGATGTCATGTAAGTGTATCTGGTTTTAAGGTGCTGATAGTATTAGTGTTACTTGAGATTTAGTGCATGCTGTATCTCATGGTTGGCAGCGGACTGCGCTGAGAGTTCGGCGGCCAAGTATGAATTTCACATGTGGAAATGCCTAACAAAGCAATCAAGGTGACCCATTACACTCGGCAGTTTTGGTTTGAAGTTCGATGCGCTTGGTAAGCTGGCCGTGGGGCACCTTATTGCAGGCGTTAGGCATGGGAAAAGCCTGCTCTTGGATCTGGTCGTAACCGCATCGCTCAAGAACGGGAAATCTTAGGTTATTCGTTCATCGTAGGGCTGTCCTTAACGTTCGGAGAAATGCAGGTTGTTCCGTTCTTTGTTGCCTCTGACGATGGCAATATACATTCCTAGCTTCTTCGATACACCGCAGTGAAAGACTTGTCGTTTACTTAACCCATCCGCTCAGTGATGCAGCCTCGATTACCTCTTCACCTGGCTGTCATGCAAATGTAGTTGGCTTTAAGGTGTTGATAGTTTTCATGTCCCGTGAGGATTAGTGAGTGCTGTATCGCACGGTTGGCGCCGCAGTACTCTGAGAGTTCGGTGGCCAAGTAGGAAGGTCGAATGTGGAAATGCCTAACAAAGCAATCAAGGTGACCCGTTACACTCTGCGGTTTTGGTATGAAGTTAGGTGCGCTTTGCTAGTACAGTGTGGGGCACCTTATCGCAGGCGTTAGTCCAACAAGAAAAGTAAGGTGGAAATGTGCAAGGTCGCTGCCCTAATTGTCAGATAATGGTTCCTAAAATTCCAACTTCAGGTAAATGTCCAATTTGTCATAAAAATAGTCATGATTGGTTTATTTATGACTGGGAGTCTTATTCGTCTCTGAAAAAAGTACACATCAAATGCAACTGGTTTATCATTGCTATTTCTCTAATAAATTTTGCTGGTCTAATTGTTTATGGGTCTTCAAATCCACTTCAATGGGGCTTTTCGCTACTATTAATTCCAGCGATATTCAGTCTGAGAAAGTGCCGAAAACAGCTATTCAATAAAACAGACTATGAAGGTCATAGAGCAATGAGTCTTTTCCCTTGGTTTCATGGGCTCTAATTGGGCTAACAAGGCAATCAAGGTGACCCGTTACACTCGGCATTTTTGGTTTGGAGTTCAGTGTGCTTTGTTGGTTTAGTGCGGGGCACCTTATGGCTGGCGTTATGCACCTTAGAGCCAAGTTCCTCAATGGTAGAAGGTTCATCGTTCAATACCACGACTTCTCTGGCTATTTGTTCAGCGAAAGGCTGCTTGAAAGTTCAGAGAACAGCAGGTTGTCRTTTTCTTTGCCGCCCTTCACCCTGGCAATTCAGCAGTGAGTTTCCATCGTTAYATTGCTTTGAAAAGCTTGTTGCTTGTCTTAACCAATAGTTCGGTGCAGCAGCCAATCCTGTCCGCAAGAGGTTGTCATGCAAGTTAGTCTGGCTCAAGTTGTTGAAAGTAAATCAGAATTATCAGAGCCTGARCTTGTTGTCTGAATGTCGCAGACTTATCACGCGTTGAAAGGCATTCGGCCAAGTATGATCGCATTAATGGATGGAGTTGCATAACAAAGCAATCAAGGTGGCCCGTTACACTCGGCGGTTTTGGTATAAAGTTCGGTGCGCTTTGCTGGTCTTGCGTGGGGCACCTTATTGCAGGCGCTAGGCATGAGAAAAGACTGCTTTTGGATCTGGTCGTGGCCTTGTCGCTCAAGAACGGGAAATCTTAGATCATTCGTTCATCGTAGGGCTGTCCTTAAAAATCTGGGAAGTGCAAGTTGCTCCGTTCTTTGCTGCCTCAGTCGATGGCAATAGGCATTCATAGCTTCCTCGATACAAAGCAGTGAATGGTTTGTCGTTTACTCAACCCATCATTCAAGTGATGCAGCCTTGATTGGCATCTCATCAGGATGTCATGCAAATGTAGCTGGCTTTAAGCTGTTGATAGTTTACATGTCTCGTGAAGATTCGTGTGTGCTGTATCCCATGGTTGGCGCCGGAGCGCGCTGAGAGTTCGACTGCCAGGTAGGGAAGCCACAAGTGGAAATGCCTAACAAAGCAATTAAGGTGACCCGTTACACTCGGCGGTTTTGGTATGAAGTTTAGTGTGCTTTGCAGGTTTGGCGTGGGGCACCTTATCGCAGGCGTTAGCTGATTAGTGGAGGTTGCTTTTGAAGGGATATAACTTAGAAGCGAAGTTTTCTGAGGCCGTAAAGTTTGTAGCTTTCAGCACCTTGCTAGTACCCATACTAGTTGGTGGAATACTTTTGTTGGAAGGTATTTCTTTTGTGTATCTTCTGGAAAATGGCACTCTACTTGATTCGGCTTTTTTTACTTTTTTATTTACCTCAGTTATCACCTTGTTGATTAGGTCTAGAGTGCTGTTTCTTTCTGAAGGTATTTACCGCAAAGGGTTTAATAAATATGGGTTTAAGGATGTTATTCCGTGGACAGCTGTTCGGGAACTGTCGCTAGTAAACATACGTAGTATGAATTACCTTAAGCTCGGGGTTGCGTATCCTCGTGACTTTTATTCAAATAATGGGTCAAAAGAAATTGATGTCGCAATAGTATTTATCAGCGTGAGCTTTTGTGGTTTTTGTAACGATGAAATTTTGACCATGGCGAAAAAGTTTAAGAATATCAGCTAACAAGGCAATCAAGGTGACCCGTTACACTCGGCGGTTTTGGTATGAAGTTCGGTGCGTTTTGCTGGTTTAGCGTGGGGCACCTTATTGCAGGCGTTATGCACCTTAGAGCCAAGTTCATCGATGGTAGAATGTGCATCACACATTTCCACGATTCCTCTGGCTATTCGTTCAGCGAAAGGCTGCCTGAAAGTTCAAAGAACAGTAGGTTGTCGTTTTCTTTGTCGCCTTTTACCCTGGCAATTCAGCAGTGAGTTTCCAGCGTTACATTGCTTTGAAAGGGTTATTACTTGTCTTAACAAATAGCTCGGTGCAGCAGCCAATCCTGTCTGCAAGAGGCTGTCATGCAACTTGGTCTGGCTCAAATTGTTGAAAGTGAATCAGAATTATTAGGGCCTGTGCTTGTTGCCTGAATGTCGCAAACTCATCACGCGTTGAAAGGCATTTGGCCAAGTATGATCGAATTAATGTATGGAGTTGCATAACAAAGCAATCAAGGTGACCCGTTACACTCGGCGGTTTTGGTATGGAGTTTGGTGTGCTTTGTTAGTTCAGTGCAGGGCACCTTATTGCAGGCGTTATGGCTACAGGTAGATAAATGAAGTATTCAGATTTAATTGGTGTAAAAGCAACGGATAACCTTAGCCATTGGATTCCAATGTGTGAAAAGTGGAGTGATTTCTTAGTTAAATATACTTCTATTACTCATGAATCTGATACAGCGTTTAACACCAACGAAAGAGCAAATATCGGAACTTTAGCAAGTGCAGCATGGGCATCTGGTTATATCGCGCTTGAAGAGTTTCAAGATATTAAAGGTGATGAGAAAACTTCGCGTAATGGTCGTGTTGATCTTTGGCTCAGGTCTCCATGCGGTCAGTCAGAGTATATCGAAGCAAAATATAAAAAATGCTCAATTAATGGTAATTTTATAAAGCATATAAATGAGTACTTGGGAAAAGCCATTGACGATGCTTTGCATACAAAAGGTGGAAGTGATGTTAATTCTGTCGGGTTAACCTTTTTTGTACCTTATATGAAAAAAAGCAGGTCAGGTAACATTACTGAAGATTTAAACTATGTACTGAGCACAATTGAAAATAACATCGAACATGATTTATTGGCATGGTGTTTTCCTGAGAGAGACATTAACTATAGGCATTATGATGGGTACGCTGTACCAGGCGTGATAATGATTGCGCGTAAACTTTAAAGGTAGCCATAACAAGGCAATCAAGGTGATGCGTTACACTCGGCGGTTTTGGTATGGGGTTAGGTGTGCTTTGTTGGTTTCGTGGGGCACACCTTATTGCAGGCGTTAGCAGTAGGAGGTTTAATTGCCAATTTATTGTATTTATAGTGATAAGTTTGTAGAAGAA
>NZ_JAKJSH010000043.1:0-10668 GCF_050336885.1 Photobacterium kasasachensis | reverse complement strand
TGCAAATGTAGTTGGCTTTAAGGTGTTGATAGTTATTATATCCCGTGAGGATTAGTGAGTGCTGTATCGCACGGTTGGTGCCGGAGTACGCTGAGAGTTCGGCGGCCAAGTAGCATTATCACAAGTGGAAATGCCTAACAAAGCAATCAAGGTGACCCGTTACACTCGGCAGTTTTGGTTTGGAGTTCAGTGTGTTTTGTTAGTTTGGTGAGGGGCACCTTATTGCAGGCGTTATGGCTTATCAAGCACGGGCAACGGGTGCTTGCTTCAATAGTTCCGGGTCAAGCTTAGCTGCTGTCTAGCCAAACTTGTTACGCGATATACCTGAACGCTTCTCGGTATAACGCACTGTGAATGTGGCTGGTTTTGTCCGCAGCACGCTTGATTTTGCACTTGCATTTGTAGTCAGAGTCACCTGAAACATCATCGAAATAGAACGGTTAAAATTGGGCTTAAGATGATTAAGTTCCAGCTATAGGCAGCGTTCCTCGAAGCTTCCGCATTAAATAAGTTAGTAAGGTGCATTTCTTTGCCAAGTTGCCATTGGTTTTGCTGGTAATTTCATGAAGCTATGTATCAATTTCAGCAAGTTTGTATTAATCAGGTAAACTGTTTAGCGTTTTCGCAGGCCTATCTGTAGCGGTGGTGTGTTTGGTAAGTGGCTGGGTATTATTAAGCTTGCCATAACAAAGCAATCAAGGTGACCCRTTACACTCGGCGGTTTTGGTATGGAGTTYGGTGYRCTTTGCTRGTTCAGTGTGGGGCACCTTATTGCAGGCGTTATGCAAAAAGGAAWATAATGAACATCGCAAAGATACAAGTAGAAAGAGGGYTATCGCTACCAAGTGATTATCTTGATTTTCTTATGACTATCGAGGGTGGTGAAGACTACTGTTTCAATGAATATCCAGATGAATACCCAGATTTTGAAGGAAGGTGCTGGGCATTTTTCGATGAAGAACTACTTTCTGAAAACATAGACATGCTTCAAATTGGCACTGCTCCAACCCATAGGCAATTAGAGCTTTATCTTAAGTGCTACCAAGAGTTTTCTAATAGTAAYTTTGTTCACTCCTCTGATGGTATGTTGCCAATTGAAAGAGTTGCTARTGGTTTTGTAATCGCCGAGGAAAATGGTGATCTTCTATATCTTGATCCCGAAGACCAATTTTCCGTTTGGATCTTTCACCATGACGGTAGTGACGTGAAGAARGTATCTGAATCAATTAGTAAATGGTTAGCACAAGCAACCATTGCATAACAAGGCAATCAAGGTGACCCGTTACACTCGGCGGTTTTGGTATAAAGTTCAGTGTGCTTTGTTAGTTTAGTGYGGGGCACCTTATTGCAGGCGTTATGGCATAAGGTTGCACAGGCAACGTGGTGTTTGCTTTTCGTTCTGTGGGTCAAGCTTAGCAGCTACCAAGTCGTTCTTTGCAGGCGATATACCTGAACGCTTTTCGGTATAACGAACTGTGAAATTGACTGGCTTTSTCYGCAGCACGCTTGATTTGCCGACAGTTCACTTTGTTAGTAATKCTGAAACTTCAYCGAAAGAAAACTATCAATTTAGGCTCCTGGTTAACAAGTTTCAATCCTTAGAAATTTTTCTCGAAGCTTCAGATTAATATCTGTTAGTAAAAAGCGATTCATTGTCCAGTAACCGCTGATTTTTGATAATYAGTTCMGGAAGTTATAAACCAACGCCATCCCGGATTATAAAGTTAGGTTAGGATGTTTGGCGTTCGAGCTGATGATTCTGTAGCGGTAGCGTATCTGGTAAGTGATTCAAMCCCCTTGAGTTTGCCATAACAAAGCAATCAAGGTGACCCGTTACACTCGGCGGTTTTGGTATGAAGTTCAGTGTGCTTTGTTAGTTCAGCGCAGGGCACCTTATTGCAGGCGTTATAGCGCACAGATAGAGGTTTAGATTTTGGAATATTTTGCTCTACTTGGAAATGTTAACCGCTCGATATTGAAAGTCGATTTTGGCTCAGGCTTTAAAGTAGAGTCAATTGAGGTTGAAGATTTTATCCATTTCTGTAACGAAAACCTCGTATTTAATGATGTAGAAAATAAAATGGACTACCCATGGAGTTGTTTACAATCATATTCAGAACCTCCATCAAATAAAGTTTATGTAATCAAAAAACATTTGCCAGACTATCCCATCTTTGAAGGCGGTTGGGGTGATCTAGATAGCAGAATTAGTAACCTGCCAAAAGAAAGAGAATTTGAAGAGTCTGTTTCAAGTTATATCAACCACAAATTAAATCTTTTACGTTTACTGTCCGACGGTGATATCAAGGTTGCTTTTGAGGTCTTCTATCGAGAAGTTGACGGTGAAATTGAGACCATAAGCGCTAGTGAATGTGATAAAACAAGCTGCAATCAAATGTTCAGTTTATTCTATTCTGATTATGGTTTAGTCAATAGTTTCCTTTGCAAGCATTCAATTGAGACACTTCCAAAGTATATTAGGTTTGCCCTAAGTAATTATGAGAAATCATACTTTACTAACCATATTGAGTTTGACTTCTTGGCACTGATGATTGCTCTGGAAGCTATCTTTAATGACTCTAAATCTGAATTGACGCTCAGGGTGTCACGCGGTTGTGCCGTCTTGCTCGGAAAAGACGAAGAAGATGCAAAACAAATGTTTAAGCAAGTTAAACAGTTTTATGAAAAGCGTTCTAAGTTGGTTCATACTGGCGACATTGGCTTGATTAGTAAAAGAGATGTGCACGAACTTCGATTTATTGTTAGCAGAGCACTATTCAAAGTTATGGGGTTAAACTTACCCAAGCATGAGTTGTCTTCGAAGCTGATAATGAAATGGTTTGGTGAAAGTTGGTAGAAGCGCTATAACAAAGCAATCAAGGTGACCCGTTACACTCGGCGGTTTTGGTATGAGGTTCTGTGCGCTTTGTTAGTTTAGTGCGGGGCACCTTATTGCAGGCGTTATTTGACTATGTTTAACTGTAATCGAGGTTTAAGGTTTGTTAAGTAAATTAATTGGCTTAATTTTAATCATAATAGGTGTAATTTCATTTTATACAGGTTATTCATTCTTTTGTTTGCCGTTTTTTTTAATTGGTATTGGTATATTTACTGGGGTTATGGACAATAGCCAGTCAAGTAAATCTGTGTTCATGCCAACTTATGATGATTTTGATTGTTGTGATTATGATAATTATAGTCAAGGCAGTGACTCCGATAATAGTAGTGATTAACACTAAATAATGATCATATGAATTGTTTGTGCTCAATATGATTGGTTCTGGCTGAGAGTGTATTTATTCGTAGAGATTAATTAAAGCTATAAGCTACGATTTTATTTTTATCGTCAAGGTAAATAATAGTACAGCCTAACATAGGTTATTTTTGTGTGTGCTAATAGTCAAATAACAAAGCAATCAAGGTGACCCGTTACACTCGGCGGTTTTGGTATGAAGTTTAGTGTGCTTTGTTGGTTCAGTGCGGGGCACCTTATTGCAGGCGTTATGCAGCTTTACAAAACAGGAGTTCAGGTGATAAGAAAAGTAGAAATTTCTGATGCGGATAGCTTGTTGGCTCTGATGTATAAGCTGGATGAAGAGACCAAATTTATGATGTTTGAACCCGGTGAACGTAACACCACCGTTGAAGAGCAAGCTAAAATCATAAACTCTTTCATTGTCTCAAAATCTAAAGCAATGTATGTGGCTGAGATTGAGGGAAAGATTGTTGGTTATACCGTTGGCATTGGAAATACAGCTAACCGAAATAAGCATTCAATGTACTGTGTCATTGGTATACAGCAGAGTCAATCTGGTAAGGGTATAGGTTCACAGCTACTCCGTTATTTGGAATGTTGGGCAAGAGAACATGGTTTTTCCAGAATGGAGCTTACTGTTATGGAGCACAATGTCAGAGCCAAGTGTTTGTATCTGTCTCAAGGCTTTGAAGTTGAGGGAATCAAAAGAAACTCGTTAATCATCGATGGTAACAGCGTTAATGAGTATTACATGTCTAAATTACTTGCTGCATAACAAAGCAATCAAGGTGACCCGTTACACTCGGCGGTTTTGGTATGGAGCTCAGTGCGCTTTGTTAGTTTAGCGTGGGGCACCTTATTGCAGGCGTTAGGCATGGGAAAGACTGCTTTTTGATCTGGTCGTAACCACATCGCCCAAGAACGGGAAATCTTAGGTCATTCGTTCATCGTAGGGCTGTCATTAAAGTTCGGGAAATGCAGGTTGCTTCGTTCTTAGTTGCCTCAGACGATGGCAATAGACATTCATAGTTCCTTCGATACACCGCTGTGAAAGGCTTGTCGTTTACTTAACCCATCCGTTCAGTGATGCAGCCTCGATTAGCACCTCACCAGGCTGTCATGCAAATGTAGTTGGCTTTAAGTTGCTGTTAGTTATCATGTCCCGTGAGGATTAGTGAGTGCTGTATCGCACGGTTGGCGCCGGAGTACGCTGATAGTTCGGCGCCAAGTAGGAAGGTCGCATGTGGAAATGCCTAACAAGGCAATCAAGGTGACCCGTTACACTCGGCGGTTTTGGTATGAAGCTAGGTGTGCTTTGTTAGTTTAGTGCGGGGCACCTTATTGCAGGCGTTATGAATTAGGTGAAAAATGGATAAGTTACTTTTAAAGTTGTTTGATATTATTGATGCTAAGTTTGGAAGTTGGGCTTATTACATTGTTGCGGTTATTATTGGTATGTTTCTAGCTATTTTATTATATGAAAAATATAACTTAGCAAAGATAAAATATAATGCTAATAGTTTTAAAAAATTCGAATTGTTTCTATCTGTTTTTGATTCAATGGAAACCAAATCCCCAATTGTGATTGAGCAAGGTTTTTTAAACTATTTTGGTTTTTATTTATCCAATAGTGAGATTGTAAATTGTCTTGATAGCTTAAAGCCTACTGAGTTTATTAATGATCTAAAAAAGGCCTCGAACTTGGTTGATTTCGTAAGTGGTAAGTATAAATCAAAAGCTCTTTTTCCACTTTCAATTAGAAAGTGGTTCTCGAATTTTGCATATATGATAGTGTGTTGTTTAGGCTTTGTATGCTATTACTACTTTATAACAGACCTAAAAATAGCCTGGTTAATGCCAATAATATTGTTATCATATTTGGGGTATTTGTCGCTCGGTTTAATATCGTCTAGCTATGCCGCGATTAGAATTTGTTCTGGTTATCCTAAAAGAAATACTAATGATAATGTGCTGATTTTGAGTGAAAAATTCATAACAAAGCAATCAAGGTGATGCGTTACACTCGGCGGTTTTGGTATGGAGTTCAGTGTGCTTTGCTAGTTCAGTGGGGCACACCTTATTGCAGGCGTTAGGCATGGGAAAAGCCTGCTTTTTGATCTGGTCGTAACCGCATCGCCCAAGAACGGGAACTCTCAGGCAATTCGTTAATCGAAGGGCTGTCCTTAAAGTTCCGGGAAGGGCAGGTTGCTCCGTTCTTTACTGCCTCAGGTCATGGCAATAAAGCATCGCGCTACTCATCGTGACATGGCTGTGAAAGGCTTGTTGTTAACTTAAACCATCAGTTCGGTGGGGCAGCCTTGATTAGCACCTCATAAGGCAGACATGCAAATGTATTTGGCTTTAAGGTTCTGATAGTATTGAAGTTACTTGAGATTTAGTGCGTGGTGTATCCTATGGTTGGCGGCGGACTGCGCTGAGAGTTGGCCGGTCAAGTAGGAATTTCACATGTGGAAATGCCTAACAAAGCAATCAAGGTGACCCGTTACACTCGGCGGTTTTGGTTTGAAGTTTAGTGTGCTTTGTAGGTTCAGCGTGGGGCACCTTATTGCAGGCGTTAGGCATGGGAAAAGCCTGCTTATTGATCTGGTCGTAACCTCGTCGCCCAAGAACGGGAAATCTTAGGCCATTCGTTCATTGCATGGCTGTCCTAAAAGTCCAGAGAAATGCAGGTTACTTCGTTCTTTGCTGCCTCTGGCGATGGCAATAAGCATTCCTAGCTTCCTCGATACACCGCTGTGAAGGGCTTGTCGTTTGCTCAACCCGTCGGTCAAGTGATACAGCCTCGATTAGTATCTTATTAGGCTGTCTGCACATGTAGTTGGCTTTAAGGTTTTGGTAGTGTTCATGCCACTTGAGGCTCTACGGATGCTGTATCCCATGTTTGGCAGTGGAGCATACTGAGAGTTCCCTGGCCAAGAAGGGATGTCACAAGTGGAAATGCCTAACAAAGCAATCAAGGTGACCCGTTACACTCGGCGGTTTTGGTATGGAGTTCGGTGTGCTTTGTTGGTTTAGCGTGGGGCACCTTATTGCAGGCGTTAAGTTGCTCAAATTGGAGGTGTATTTTGGGTGGTAGTAAAAAATATAAAGGAAAGCTTTGCGTATATTGTCGAGTTAATCAATCAACGACAGCCGATCATGTTTTCCCACGAGAGCTATTCCAATTAGAACACCGAGGCTTGCTACCTAAAGTACCATCATGTGAGAAGTGCAATAACGAGAAATCAAAGTTAGAGCACTATCTAACAGCAGTTTTGCCATTTGGTGGAACTCATATAGATGCTGAAACAGCTTTAAGTGTTGATGCTGCGAAGCGACTAAAAAGAAACCAAAAGCTACAAGATAGGCTTCGGGAATCGGCAAAAGACATAGTTTTACAATCTAGTACAGGCACTGTTGAAAATAGATTAGCTGTTGCTTTCGACTCTGATTCACTACATAACCTTGTCGGGTTTATTGGAAGAGGGCTAATTTGGCATCACTGGGGAGCTTACCTCCCAATAGAAAGCTCGTTTAAAGTGTTCACACCATCTGAGGCCGGGATAGAGTTTTTACATAATCTATTTAACTTATCCACTAAGTACCGTGTTAACACGACATCATTAAGTGTTGATACTGTTAGGTATAAAGGGGTTATGAGTGAATCTGATATGGGGTTGTCCGTTTGGGCTATTCAGTTTTTAGGAGGGACGACGGTTGTTGACGAGGACTCAAACTCAATATTCAAGAACAGCTTCGTCGCAATGGTAACAGGTAGCCCTGAGTCGCTAAGTAAATTAGAGCTTGTTTAAACAGCAACTTAACAAGGCCATCAAGGTGATGCGTTACACTCGGCATTTTTGGTATGGATTCCGGTGCGCTTTGCTGGTTCGATGGGGCACACCTTATGGCTGGCGTTATGGCGCAGGGGAGTACAGGCAACGTGGCTGTCGCTTCACCATCACTGGGTCGTGCTTAGCAACTAGCAAGCCGCAGTTTTCCAATTCTGTTATGGTGTTGGATGTTTACAATGAAACCAGCCTGAGTTGGTATCTGTCCGCGGCACGCACGATTGCCGTTCTAAGGTGGCAGATTTCACTCAACCGGTAAGATCCTACATTCTCTTTATTTTATTTAATTTTTGTTGGTTCTAGTCCGTAGTACGATCGATTGTTATTTTGTTCTAGCTGAATTTCTCCTTTATGCACCGATATACACTGTTAAAAAGAGGGACGTTCTTTTCGGGTAGGCTCTTAATTTAGTTTTAAGTCCGTTTCTCTTCCGAGTTAGTATTGCTCAAATCCCCACCAAAAGACTCAGGTTAAAGTTGTAGCTACCTGAAACAAATCACAAAATTGCGATCTCTCAACTTCCTATTCATTAAGTGATGTATGATGCATAAATCATATGGCAGGTAAATGATCCTGTTCGGCGGTAGCGTGCCTGATGTGTGTCTTGAATTCCTTGAGCGCGCCATAACAAAGCAATCAAGGTGACCCGTTACACTCGGCGGTTTTGGTATGAAGTTCAGTGCGCTTTGTTGGTTTAGTGCGGGGCACCTTATCGCAGGCGTTAAGCATATAGATATAGAAGATAGGATCATGACTAGTAAAAATGTATCATCTGTTTCTGAGTACTTAGAGTTTATTGAAAAAGATAGTATAAGTAATGTTCTGTATAGAGGGCAGAGATTTGAGGGAGGGTTAATCCCTGGATTGTTCCGGGCCTTTCCTAATTATTCGGTAAAAAAATTACTTCATGTAGAAAAAGAGTTGCTACATAAACTCAAGACCTATGGAGCTAGAAAATTAACTCGAGAGTATGATAACCCGTGGTATTTACTTTCAGAAGCACAGCACTTTGGGTTGCGAACGAGATTACTCGATTGGACGACAAATCCCCTTGTTGCATTATGGTTTGCATGTTCGACATCTCCAAGTCTAAATCGAACCTATGTATATACGTTTAATTATGATGAGGGGAATATTGTGTCCGAAAATAGTAGTCCTTTCGAAACAAAAGGTATAACTGTTTATCAGCCTAAACTTTATCACGAGCGTGTTGAAGCCCAGTGTGGTTGGTTCACTGCCCATGAACCAATAAAAAAAGTTAATGGCCACTATATGGACATGGAAGAACAAGTTCCAAATCAGGTAAACGAAATCATAATCTCTGGTTTAGAGAAGAAAAAAATCATGAGAGAGTTGGACCGCTGCTCTGTAAATGAGAAAACAATGTATCCTGAATTAAGTGGTTTATGCAGTTATATCAATCACCTGCTTGTTGATAAGGTTGTTCAGGAACAAGAGATACGCGAAGAAGCAGAGCGTGAAAGTCAAGAGCTAATGTTAGAAGAAAAATATCGTGATTGGAATTTCCGCAACAAGTAATATGCTTAACAAAGCAATCAAGGTGACCCGTTACACTCGGCGGTTTTGGTATGAAGTTCGGTGTGCTTTACTAGTTCAGCGTGGGGCACCTTATTGCAAGCGTTAGGCATGGGAAAAGCCTGCTTTTGAATCTGGTCGTAACCGCATCGCCCAAGAACGGGAAATCTTAGGTCATTCGTTCATCGTAGGGCTTTCCTTAACGTTCGGGGAAATGCAGGTTGTTCCGTT
This sequence comes from Photobacterium kasasachensis, assembly GCF_050336885.1. Taxonomy (NCBI): domain Bacteria; kingdom Pseudomonadati; phylum Pseudomonadota; class Gammaproteobacteria; order Vibrionales; family Vibrionaceae; genus Photobacterium; species Photobacterium kasasachensis. Next base: position 1,794 of record NZ_JAKJSH010000043.1, on the reverse strand, counting down.
CTTTGTTGCCTCTGACGATGGCAATATACATTCCTAGCTTCTTCGATACACCGCTGTGAAAGGCTTTTCGTTTACTTAACCCATTCGTTCAGTGATGCAGCCTCGATTAGCTACTCGCCAGGCTGTCATGCAAATGTAGTTGGCTTTAAGGTGTTGATAGTTATCATGTCCCGTGAAGATTCGTGTGTGCTGTATCCCATGGTTGGCGCCGGAGCGCGCTGAGAGTTCGACTGCCAGGTAGTGAAGCCACAAGTGGAAATGCCTAACAAAGCAATTAAGGTGACCCGTTACACTCGGCGGTTTTGGTATGAAGTTCGGTGTGCTTTGCTAGTTCAGTGCGGGGCACCTTATCGCAGGCGTTATGTGCTAATGGAGTAATCCGTAATGAATGATGATCAATTATATCCAGACTGGTTGTATAAAAAGCTTATTGACAGTGATTTTCCATGGCATAAAAAGGCTAGCTTGAGTCTGGAAGCTTTCTTCGAAAAATATACGTTGCATGATTCATATTGGGTCGGTGTTTTTCATCATGTTGATCTTTCTCAATCCGTAACAATTGCGTTTCAGTGGGATTCCGTATGGCTTCCAGATGAAATTAAAGAAGGGACATCATCTGTTGATGATTGGCCATATCTTATCTTTCAATTGGAAGGTGCAAAAGAAGTGACTACTGCAAACTTCGTAGATATTGATGGAGTAAGCAGAGCAATTAGTGGCGCTGAAGTCTTAGAACTAGATGGCGAGAAACACTTGGCAATAGATGATGTTTACGGTGGGCAAGTTAATGTGGTTTTTTCTGGAAAGTGCTCAATTCTAGCTCTAAATCCGGATGAGAGTGTGCTTAAGATTTAAGGGTAGTACGCACATAACAAAGCAATCAAGGTGACCCGTTACACTCGGCGGTTTTGGTATGGAGTTCAGTGTGCTTTGATAGTTCAGCGCGGGGCACCTTATTGCAGGCGTTATAGCGATAGAGGTAACAATGATTTGGGAATCTTCCGATTGGAAAGAACCCTTGCTTGAAAGTGCATCTCGGTTAGAGCAATTAAGTACCTCAAGTGAGATTGATGAAACAGGGTTCGTACAAATTGAAAAAGATGTATTTATTGGGTTCTATGCAATCAGGAAGCTGATGGAAACAGCGAAAATTTCTGACTCAACCAAAAACTTTGCCATAGATCTGAAATGCTACCCTAACTTAAAAGCTGTCGATTATATGAATTGGCATAAAGTCGATGAGCTATATGATCTTAGTGGCAAGCAGCGTGAAACCAAATCCCTTAGAGTCCTTTGTAATTTTATCGTACACAGTTATATTTTCATGCCTGAGCTATCAGATGATGGTCGTCTGGTAAGTTTTTATGTAACTTCTGACAAAGACCGAAATAAAAAACTGTATTCAGTTTCTATTGAACAAGTTGTAGAGATATTCCAATTGGTTGGTAACGACTATCCAAGAAACACTAAGATGACGAGAAACCCTAAAACTGGTGACTTGGACATAGAGTCGTGGTGAAAATCGCTATAACAAAGGTATCAAGGTGACGCGTTACACTCGGCATTTTTGGTATGGAGTTTAGTGGGCTTGGTGAGTTTATCGTGGCGCACCTTATCCCAGGCGTTATGCACCTTAGAGCCAAGTTCCTCAATGGTAGAAGGTTCATCGTTCAATACCACGACTTCTCTGGCTATTTGTTCAGCGAAAGGCTGCTTGAAAGTTCAGAGAACAGCAGGTTGTCGTTTTCTTTGCCGCCCTTCACCCTGGCAATTCAGCAGTGAGTTTCCATCGTT
>NZ_JAKJSH010000008.1:0-334692 GCF_050336885.1 Photobacterium kasasachensis | reverse complement strand
ACCCTAACCCTCCCCTTGAAAAGAGGAGGGAACTAGACCACGACAGCCTAACCATAAATTAGGAATTAGAATCTTGAGTTTCACGTTTATAATTCCGCTCAAACACCCCTTCGGGCATTTGCTGGATTTGAAATTCGATCATTCGGTTGAAAGCATCTATCAAGGGTGAGAACTTCGCTTCTCCTTCCAGCGCGGCCAAGGCCAGATAACCGGCTTCGACGGTCGAGACCCCCTGCTCTTTCGGTGACTTACGGATGCGGTAATTGCCTTTTTCGACATTATCCAGATTAACCGTTGGCAGCACCTGCAGGTTGCTGGACAGTTGCCACATCTTGTAGGCCTTTTTCCAGGTACCATCAAGCAAAATCAATGCTCGTTTTACGCCTTCACGCTGCGGCTGCCGCGCCAGCGAAGAAACAGGCTCCGAATACTCTCCAGGGTATACAATGTAGACATCTCGCAAAGGATCGCTTAACAAGGTATTCAGCTCATCATGATCAGAAAAATCCTCTCCGACCCACAACCGGGCATTGGGTAAAGAGAGCGTCAGTATACGTGCGGTACCAATTGCACGTTTTACCTCCGAAGGATGTTGTAATATCCAGAGTTCGGTTTTAGCATCAACAGTTTGGATCCAGCTGCAAATACAGGCTTTTTGGGCCTTGCCGCACTGCCCACAATATCGGCTCATCGAGGTGACCTTGTCTATTCGTACTTTTCTGATTATTGCCATCACAGCTCTCTTCATCGCACAGTGGCCCGCCGCCCAATACTGGTTGGCCTGGGATCGCAGTGCAATACTCGATGGCGAAGTCTGGCGGATCCTAACAGGAAACCTGACCCATACCAATTGGCCGCATATGATAATGAATACCCTGGCGCTGGCAATCATCACATTCATTTATCGGTTACATTACTCTGCCCGCCCATATAGCTTGCTAATACTGGCACTCTCGGCTGTCGTGGGAACTGGGATCATAGCGACCGACATTCAGTGGTATGCCGGGCTATCAGGGGTACTTCACGGGCTATTTGCCTGGGGGGCCGTAAAAGATATCCAGACCAAGCAGAAAGGCGGCTGGCTGCTTATGCTGGGGCTCGTTGGTAAAATCGCATCTGAACAATACTTCGGTGGTTCTGCCAGTTCAGAAGCACTTATCGGGGCACGCGTTGCTATCGAAGCACACCTTCTCGGTGCCATTGCCGGTGTAGCCTGCGCACTAATCCCGACCGTATTGAAGAAAAGATCAAATATAAACCAGCTATTCAGCTAATGACTGCCGCATGCATTTTGCACACACATCATTGCAAATGATAATCATTATTGACATTGCCGACTTTAAGTTGCATTATGAATACAACTTAAAAGACAAGCCAATTTAGTTCTCACTTGCACGATAAGAGGTCATTATGAGCCATCTACGAATTCCAGCTAATTGGACAATACAACGTTCAACACCATTCTTTACCAAGCAAACAGTACCTGCGGCATTGCTATCGCACCATAATACGGCAGAGGGCGTGTTCGGACAGCTTTGCGTTATGGAAGGCAGCGTTACCTATCACGGTTTCGCGGATAGTGAGGCCACCGAGCCCGAAATGACAGTCGTCATCAATGCTGGTCAGTTTGCAACCAGCCCACCACAGTACTGGCATCGGATAGAACTCTCCGATGACGCACAGTTCAACATTAACTTCTGGTCAGAGAAAGAAAAAAACAATCAGTCCCTATTCAATACCAAGAAATAACCAGCAATTGCCAGGAAATGGAAACAAACCCTCACTCAAACAGCTTCGCCAAGGAAGGCGAAGAAGAACCACATACCTCTCTTCTTCAGCCGCTGTACTTTGAAAAAAGGTTAAAGCTTAATTCGCTCCCGGTTCTTGGCGACAGTCGCAGCGCCTATCCCCTTCACATTTTCTAGCTCGTCAGTTGTGGTAAACGTCCCATGAGTATTACGGTATTCTATAATATTTGCTGCTTTGTCCGGCCCAATACCAAGTAATAGCTTATCCAGCTCTTCAGCATTGGCTGTATTGATATTCACAGTGATCTCAATACCCTCATGTGAATCACCACTAGCATGCCCCACAGAAACAAAGCATAGCGCAGCAATCAGTATTACCGCATGAAAGAATACATTCAAAATTAACCTCCACTAATTACAAACCAAATAGGAATATTTCACGGTTCTGCGGTAATTAGCTTAAAACGAGAGGAAGGGAGGTAAATAGAAATGAATAATGATATGACAGAAAAACGACGGGCCGCACAATGGCGGCCCGTTAACGAATTGCTAAATTACAATTAGTTTGCTGGTGCATCCAGAGTTGGATAACTAACCTCAGCAGTGTTTCGCAGTACTTTCAGAGTTGCCATTACATCCTGCTGGGCATTCATCTGCTCAACCTGAGTGGCCAACTGGCTGTCTGATGCAACCTGCTCAACATCCGCCTCAATCACTTCATCCAAAGCGATAATCAGCACATTACCGGACATGTCACGCGTCATACCATAAACCGCTTTGCTATCGACAGGCTTGGCTAGACCATAGGCAACCTGGGCAACCATGCGGTCAGCACCAGAACGACTGATGGTTTGCGCATCAGAGAAGCTCAGAGACTCTGTTTCCAGGATGTCTGTCTTGCCGTCACGAAGCGCTGCAATGATCTCGTCAGCTTTTGCCTGTGCAGCCTGCTCGCCTTGCTGAGCAGCCAACTGCTGCTTAACAGAGTCAGAGACTTCCTCAAAAGGAAGCACCATCTCATCACGAGAGTCTTCGACACGTACGACAACGACATGCTCAGGACCGATCTCGATCACATCAGAGTTCAGGCCATCTTCACGCACTTCCGGACTAAATACCGCCTGCATTACTGCAGGGTTAGCCAATACGCCTGGCGCATCGTTCTGGGCGAAGAAGTCAGTTGTCTGTACCTCTGCATCCACAGCCGCTGCAGCATCGTCCAATGAGTCTGGCATTTCGAACGCTGTCTCAGCCAGTTGAGTCTGAAGGTCATAGAACTCTTCAGCCGCACGCTGCTCACGAAGCTCGGCAACAATGTCATCGTGCACATCGGCAAATGGCTTAACCTTAGAAGCCTTGATATCGTCTAGCTTGATGATGTGGTAGCCAAACGAGGTCTTAACAACTGCAGATGTTTCACCTTTGTTCAGTGCAAATGCCGCATCTTCAAAAGCCGGATCCATCACACCGCGCTCAAACCAATCCAGCTTACCGCCTTCTTTGGCACTGAACGTATCGTCAGAAGACGACTCAGCCAACAGGGCAAAGTCCGCCCCGCCGTTTAGCTCAGCCAGCAGGGCATCAGCCTTCGCTTTTGCTTCGCTACTGTCACCCTGGATAAGGATATGGCTAGCCAGGCGCTGCTCGGCAGTGCCAAATTTAGCCTGGTTCTCTTCGTAAAAAGCTTTTGCATCACCTTCAGAGATATCCAGTGTGGTTTTCAGGCCCTCGCCTGACAGCTCGATGTAAGCCACTTTAACCTGATCAGGTCGGGTGAACATCTGTGGGTTCTGATCATAGAAAGCCTGAATTGCTTCTTCAGAAACATCCGCGTTCTTCTGAAACTCAGCCACGTCCAGAGTCAGGCTACGGATAACACGCTGCTGTTTCTCAAGCTTGGTCAATGCCGCCAGCTCATTGCCCAAGGCAAAATCACTACCCTGAATTGCCGTCAGTAGCTGCTGACGCAGCATATCTGTACGCATTGACTCGGCAAACATTTCCGGTGTGAAGCCTGAACGACGAAGCAAGGTATTGTAAACCTCGTTGTCAAACTTACCGTCACGCTGGAACTCAGGCATTGAGACAATCGAGCTACGGATCTGCTCATCACTGATACGCAAACCAAGCTCTTTGGCACGTTGCTCAACCAGTACATCATTGACCATGCGATCAAGCACGCTACGACGGAACTGCTGTACGTAAGCCGGATCGCCCATCAGCGTTGTGAAGTACTCACCAAGCTGCGACTGCATACGGTTACGCTCATTCTGGTAGGCCTGCTCGAACTCACGCTGACTGATTTCTCGATCATCAATCTTTGCAGCGGCTTGCTCACTGCCACCGGCAAGGTAACTACCCACACCAGCAAAAACAAAAGATAAAATAATTAAGCCAAGAATGATCTTGACCCAAATGCTGCTAGCGCCTTCGCGCATACGCTCCATCATAATCTGCCGTATCTCCTACTCATTCGATCTGGCACTGTGGTTGTGAAGAATGCCTTCGGGTATCTAGCCAATAGGCACTAGATACTGAAAATTTCACCCTGATACAAAGTAAAAAAAGCGCATCAACTCGATGCGCCCTCATTTCATGCCAAGTTGTCAGTAACTCTGACAACCCGCATTGATGTTTGTTCAATACAAACAGCGGGCCGATGCCCACTATTAGTTTACAGAATCCTTAAGCGCTTTACCCGCTTTAAAGCCAGGTACTTTCGCAGCAGCAATCTGGATTTCTTCACCTGTCTGTGGGTTGCGACCGGTACGTGCTGCACGCTCACGTACAGAGAAAGTACCGAAACCAACTAGTGCAACCTGATCACCTGTTTTCAGGGTGTCTGAAACAGCGTCAATGAATGCATCCAGAGCACGACCAGCTGACGCTTTAGAAATATCTGCATTTTCAGCAATTTTATCAACTAACTGAGTTTTGTTCACGATTTCATCCCCTCTATGAACCTTGTCCGCAAGCCACCTTGTCAACAAGCTTAAAACTTGCAACGGACAAAAAAAATGTATCAGGCCTAATTATACCAGCACAGAACACCTGAGATACGGGTAAGTATTGATATTATTGAGCTTACAGCGAATTAGACCTAACTTATAGCGATACAAAAAAACGCTGACAAGGCTTTTTGCACCTGAAAGCGTCTTTTCTTTACTTAACTTTGCTGCATGTCACTGTTTTGAGCGTTAACCAGCTCAATGCCTGTCGGATTATTCTGCAGTGCAACGGTCAGCACCTCATCAATCCAACGCACCGGACGCACGACCAAATCAGCAATCACGTTATCTGGGATCTCTTCCAAATCACGCTCATTCTCTTTAGGGATAAGTACCGTCTTGATACCCCCACGGTGTGCAGCCAGCAGTTTTTCTTTCAGGCCACCGATCGGCAATACTTCACCACGCAGCGTGATTTCACCCGTCATGGCAACATCACCGCGAACCGGATTACCCGTCAGACTAGATACCAGTGCCGTACACATCGCGATACCCGCACTCGGACCGTCTTTCGGTGTTGCGCCTTCCGGTACGTGAACATGAATATCACGCTTCTCGTAGAAGTCTGCAGCCACGCCAAGACGTTCGGCACGGGTACGCACGACGGTCATTGCCGCCTGAATCGACTCCTGCATCACATCACCCAGCGAGCCGGTGTAGGTAAACTTACCTTTGCCCGGCATCGACTCGGTTTCAATCGTCAGCAGATCACCACCGACTTCCGTCCAGGCCAAACCGGTTACCTGGCCAATACGGTTGTTCTCTTCAGCTTTACCGTAATCGAAGCGCTGGACGCCCAGGTAAGCTTTCAGGTTTTCCTGAGTGATCGTCACCGTCTTGGTGTCAGTGTTTAGCAGGATCTCTTTGACCGCCTTACGGCATAGTTTGGAGATTTCACGCTCCAGGCTACGCACGCCCGCTTCACGGGTGTAATAGCGAATAATGCCGATCAGGGCTGAATCATCCACCTCAACCTCGCCCGGCTTCAGGCCGTTGCGCTTGATCTGCTTCTCCAGCAGGTGGCGCTTGGCTATATTAAGCTTCTCGTCTTCGGTATAACCCGACAGACGGATCACTTCCATACGGTCAAGCAGCGGCCCCGGAATGTTCATTGAGTTCGAGGTCGCCACGAACATCACGTCAGACAGATCGTAATCAACTTCCAGGTAGTGGTCGTTGAACGCATTGTTCTGTTCAGGATCAAGTACCTCCAGCAGAGCTGACGAAGGATCGCCGCGCATATCCGATGACATCTTGTCGATCTCATCCAGCAGGAACAGCGGGTTTTTCACTTCCACTTTAGCCATTTTCTGGATCAGCTTGCCCGGCATAGAGCCGATATAGGTACGACGGTGACCACGGATCTCCGCCTCGTCACGCACACCACCCAGTGCCATACGCACGTACTTACGGCCTGTTGCGGCGGCAATAGACTGCCCCAGCGAGGTTTTACCGACACCTGGAGGACCAACAAGACATAGGATAGGTCCCTTCAGCTTGTTGATACGGCTCTGAACCGCCAGGTACTCAAGAATACGCTCTTTAACACGTTCCAAACCATAATGGTCGGCATTCAAGACTTCTTCTGCCTTGGCCAGGTTTTTCTTCACCTTAGAACGCTTATGCCATGGCACGCTCAGCATCCAGTCGATATAGCCGCGTACAACCGTCGCTTCCGCTGACATCGGCGACATCATCTTCAGCTTCTGCAGTTCCTGCTCGGTTTTTTCGCGCGCCTCAGCCGGCATTTTCGATTCTTCAATCTTCTTCTTCAAAGATTCGAATTCATCCGGTGCATCATCCAGCTCACCCAGCTCTTTCTGGATAGCCTTCATTTGTTCGTTAAGGTAATACTCGCGCTGGCTCTTTTCCATCTGCTTCTTGACGCGGCCACGAATGCGCTTCTCAACCTGCAGCAGGTCAATTTCAGATTCCATCATTGCCATCAGGAACTCGAGGCGTTCCGTGATATCAACGATTTCGAGCACCTTCTGCTTATCAGCCAACTTCAGCGGCATATGAGCAGCAATGGTATCCGCAAGGCGTGCCGCTTCATCGATACCGTTCAGCGACGTAAGCACTTCCGGCGGGATCTTCTTGTTCAGCTTGATAAAGCCTTCGAACTGGTTGATCGCCGTACGGACCAGCACTTCCTGCTCACGCTCGTCCATCTCCTGGGTTACAAGAAATTCAGCATCGGCAGTGAAAAACTCATCATCACGTAGATTTTCAACCTTGGCACGCTGCTGGCCTTCAACCAGCACTTTCACCGTACCATCAGGCAACTTCAGCAACTGAAGAATAGTGGCAACCGTACCGACATCATACAGGTCGTCGATCGAAGGCTCGTCGGTAGCCGCTTCTTTCTGGGCTACCAACAAAATTTGTTTATTGTCATCCATTGCCGACTCAAGACAACGAATAGATTTATCCCGGCCTACAAACAATGGAATAACCATATGAGGGTAGACCACCACATCTCGTAGTGGCAGAACGGGGATCTCAAGGCGTTCCGAACGCTCCAGGTTCATATTCTTCTCTCTTCCGTTCAATCTCTTTACTGAGTATATGGGGGTAAAGCAGAAAGATTCAACGGGATAAGTAACAGAAAATAAAAAAGGAGGCAAAAGCCTCCTTTTTTTCAACATTATGAGCAGTAATTACACAATCACTCAGCGCCAGCTGCTTGATTTTCTGTGTTTTCATAAATCAGCAACGGGTCGGACTCGCCCTTGATAACTGATTCATCGATGACTACTTTGCTCACGCCTTCTGCAGAAGGAAGTTCATACATGGTATCTAGCAGAACAGCTTCCACGATAGAGCGTAGACCACGAGCACCGGTTTTGCGCTCCATTGCCTTGCGGGCAATCGCTACCAGCGCATCATCACGGAACTCAAGCTCAACATTTTCCAGCTCAAGCAATGCGGCATACTGCTTGGTCAATGCGTTCTTCGGCTCACGCAGGATCTGCACCAGTGCATCTTCGTCCAGTTCGTTCAGGATCGCCGTGACAGGCAGACGACCAATGAACTCTGGAATCAGACCGTACTTAACCAAATCTTCCGGCTCAACCTGTTCAAACAGATCGCTCAGTGTGCGCGACTCATCTTTAGAACGCACATCGGCACCGAAGCCAATACCTGTACCGGTTGCTACACGCTGATCAACCACTTTATCCAGACCGGCAAATGCACCACCACAGATAAATAGGATCTTAGAGGTATCAACCTGCAAGAACTCCTGCTGTGGGTGCTTGCGGCCGCCTTGTGGCGGAACAGAGGCAACAGTACCTTCGATCAGTTTCAGCAAGGCCTGCTGAACACCTTCACCCGATACATCACGGGTAATCGACGGGTTGTCTGACTTACGTGAAATCTTGTCGATTTCATCAATGTATACAATACCACGTTCTGCTTTTGCTACGTCGTAATCACACTTCTGTAGCAATTTCTGGATGATATTTTCTACATCTTCACCGACATAACCCGCTTCTGTTAGCGTGGTTGCATCAGCCATAGTAAACGGTACATCCAACATACGAGCCAGTGTTTCAGCCAGTAGAGTCTTACCACTACCGGTCGGGCCGATCAGCAGAATGTTACTCTTACCCAGCTCTACACCGTCGCTGGTGGTGTCGCCATTTCGAAGACGTTTGTAATGGTTGTACACCGCTACCGCCAGTACCTTTTTCGCATGGTTCTGACCAATAACGTAATCATCCAGGTTCGCACGAATTTCCTGTGGCGTTGGAAGTTCGCTGCCGTCTCGCTTCGGCATCACTTCTTTAATTTCTTCGCGAATAATATCGTTGCATAGATCAACGCACTCATCGCAAATATAAACAGAAGGGCCAGCAATCAGCTTGCGAACTTCATGTTGACTTTTGCCGCAGAAAGAGCAGTACAGCAGTTTTCCACTACCACTCTCTTTTCGCTTATCTGTCATTCGCTAACCTCTTTTTGGGTCTCAACCCATCATTGCCTTGTTTTGAGTGTATAACAACTCTACTCATTTTGCTCCGCGTCTCAGCAAACCTGTGCCACGGAGCCAAAAACAGAGTTAGTCACGGTTACTCAAAACTGCATCTACCAAGCCGTACTCAACTGCTTGCTCTGCTGACATGAAGTTATCACGATCTGTATCGCGCTCCACTACATCGAGCGGCTGGCCAGTATGTTCGGCAAGCATAGTATTTAGTCGTTTCTTGATAGTTAAAATTTCTTGAGCATGGATCTGAATATCAGAAGCCTGGCCCTGGAAACCGCCTAGCGGCTGGTGAATCATCACACGCGAGTTAGGCAGACAGAAGCGTTTGCCCGGCGCACCGCCAGCCAGCAGGAAGGCGCCCATTGAGCAAGCCTGACCCATACAGAACGTACTCACGTTTGGCTTGATGTGCTGCATGGTGTCATAAATTGACATGCCGGCAGTTACCGAGCCACCCGGTGAGTTGATGTATAGAAAAATATCTTTGTCTGGATTTTCAGACTCAAGGAATAAAAGCTGCGCAACCACTAGGTTGGCCATGTGATCTTCTACCTGACCGGTCAGAAAAATCACACGCTCTTTTAGCAGTCGGGAATAGATATCGTAAGAACGCTCACCACGAGAAGTCTGCTCGACCACCATAGGTACCAGCGCGTTCATAATTGGCGACATGGCGTTGTTGTCTTGGTAGCTCATAACGTTATTTCCCTAAAATAAATGGCCCGAATGAAATTACTCTCACACGGACCATTGTTAGCAGAAGATTTGAAACAAAGTCAAATCTCTACAGTAATTTCAGCAAATTAAGCTGCAGGCTGCTGCTGGTTCATTAGCTCGTTGAAGCTAACTTCTTTGTCAGAAACCTGTGCTTTAGCTAGAAGTGCGTCAATCGCCTGCTCTTCCAGAGCAACGTTGCGCATGTTGTTCATCATCTGCTCGTTCTGCTCGTAGTAAGAAACAACTTCTGTTGGATCTTCGTATGCAGAAGCCATTTCAGAGATAAGCGCTTTAACGCGCTCGTCATCCGCTTTCAGCTCTTCTGACTTGATCACTTCGCCTAGAAGCAGACCAACTACTACACGACGCTTAGCCTGCTCTTCGAAGAGTTCACGTGGTAGTTCAGGTGCATTTGCAGCATCACCGCCGAAGCGCTGAGTTGCCTGCTGGCGTAGAACGTTGATTTCCTGGTCGATAAGCGCTGCAGGAACGTTGATGTCGTTCTGCTCGATTAGGCCGTTAAGAACCTGGTCTTTGATACGACCTTTAACCGCTTGCTTAAGCTCGCGCTCCATGTTCTTACGAACTTCGGCTTTCAGACCGTCTACAGAACCGTCTTCAACACCGAACTTAGAAACAAACTCTTCAGTTAGCTCAGGTAGTTCCTGCGCTTCAACTTTGTGTAGTTTGATTACGAAAGACGCCGCTTTACCTTTTAGGTTCTCAGCGTGGTATTCTTCAGGGAAAGTCACTTCTACAGTGAACTCGTCGCCCGCTTTCTTACCAACGATACCGTCTTCGAAACCTGGGATCATACGGCCCTGGCCCATTGCAAGAGCGAAGCCTTCTGCTTTACCGCCTTCGAATTCTTCGCCTTCTACAGAACCGGTGAAGTCGATTGTTACGCGGCTGTCTGCAACTGCTGCTTCTTCAACTTCAGACCAAGTTGCCTGCTGCTTGCGTAGCGTATCCAGCATAGTCTCAACGTCTTCGTCTTTAACTTCTACTGCTGGCTTTTCAACAGTGATCTTGTCTAGACCCGCTAGTTCGATCTCTGGGAATACTTCGAAAGACGCTTTGAATACTAGATCTTTACCTTCAGCGATTTCAACTGGAGTGAAAGTAGGCGCGCCTGCTGGGTTGATTTTTTCTTTAACAATTGCTTCGATGTAGTGACGCTGCATCACTTCACCAAGGATGTCTTGACGAACTGAAGCGCCAAACATACGAGCAACCATTTTCAACGGAGCTTTACCTGGACGGAAACCATCGAAACGACGATTCTTAGCAATTTTCTTCAGTTCAGCTGTTACTGCATCTTCAATGTTAGCAGCAGGAACTGTGATAGTTAGATGGCGTTCTAGGCCTTCAGTGGTTTCAACGGTAACTTGCATTTTATTTAACCTCAAAACTTACTCAGCATTCTCTGAGTGATGTTGCCGATCAGTCATATGCTGACGGTGGCATCCTTTCGTGTTATGGCTTACGACAAGGCAAAAACCATAACGCCTTAATTCTGATAATTTCTGTATCTATTTGGCCTTAAAGCCACGAAGCCAGAAATTAAAACGCGGTATTATAGCGAGCTGAAGCGCTGTCGTCGAGACGAGTCAGCCCAACCGCAATCAAACCTTTCACACAAGATAGGGGCAAAAAATCCATTTTCAAGGAGAAACTGTAAAAATCTCCCTACCTTTTCTGTTTTTTTGACAAAGAATTGGAATATCAGCGCCAAATGCCTCATGAATGCCGATTTTATGTTCAGGCTGGAGCACTACTAAGTGGCCCCTTCAAATGAAATGATCAAAAAGATTCTAAATAAGCAACAACGAGCACAATAGGTGCAAACCATCAGAGATATCATGTGAGTTAGCACTAACAGAAAAGGATATCGATATGAAAAGGAATAAAGCGAAGGTCATTGCTTCCTGGCACCCATCAAACCCAAGAGAAATAGCTGCACTACAAGCACTATTGATTCAGGAGATTGGCGGACAACCTGCACACCACCAAGGCGGCACAGGAAAAACCGGTAACAATTCCGGGCGAGTCATCCGATAGTGATACATCAGTAATGCGCAGTAAAAGATTCTCAGACAAAGAGTGAACTTACTAAATCGGAACGCGAGGAGATAAATCAAGAAAGGAAATGGCGCGCCCTGCAGGATTCGAACCTGCGACCACATGCTTAGAAGGCACGTGCTCTATCCAACTGAGCTAAGGGCGCATCATGATATGTAACGATAAGTTACGGGACGGGATTATACGTCCCCTGACTGTCACGTCAACGCTTTTTCTCCGAATTTCGCCTCCCTTCCGACCAAGTGCTCAAAGTAACAACAATTTGTATTAATTTCAGTAATTAACTACCTTTATTGCAGCTCTCAACACGCCTCTAGCAAAAAGCCTATTCAATTACACGCCTAAGTCCGTCGATTTTGCTTCAACCATGTGTTTGTGAAATAAAGGCATGTTTATTGCGTAAAAAGGAATAAGGCAAACGTTTGCGCTGTGGATCTTAGTCACATTCTTTGCGACAATGTGAAAGCTCCGTTAACTACAGCCCAAAGGATAATCATGGCCGCTCAAATTATTGATGGAAAACTCATCTCCCAGACCGTTCGACAAGAAGTTGCTGCCCGTGTTAAAGCACGAGTGGATGCGGGTTTGCGTGCCCCTGGTTTAGCCGTTGTGCTTGTTGGACAGGATCCGGCATCGCAAATTTATGTCGGCAGTAAGCGTAAAGCCTGTGATGAAGTCGGCTTTATTTCTAAATCATTTGACCTGCCGGCTGCAACATCCGAGACTGAGCTGCTGGCTCTGATCGATGAACTCAATAATGATAAAGAAATCGACGGCATCCTAGTTCAGTTACCTTTGCCTGCTGGTATAGATACCACCAAGGTCATTGAGCAAATCGATCCGGATAAAGATGTTGATGGCTTCCACCCGTACAATGTCGGCCGTCTGTGTCAGCGTATTCCTAAGCTCCGCTCCTGCACCCCCAAAGGCGTAATGACATTGCTTGAACGATACAACATCGCCGTTCGTGGTAAGCACGCCGTTATTGTCGGTGCATCCAACATTGTCGGCCGTCCGATGACCCTTGAGCTGCTGCTTGCAGGCGCCACAACAACAACCTGCCACCGCTTTACCAAAAACTTGGAGCAGCATGTTCGCCAGGCCGATATCCTGATTATCGCCGTCGGCAAACCTAACTTTATTCCGGGCGAGTGGATCAAAGAAGGCGCAACCATCATAGATGTCGGTATCAACCGACTAGACAGCGGCAAACTAGTCGGTGATGTTGAATACGATATCGCCCGTGAGAAAGCCCGCCACATTACTCCGGTCCCAGGAGGTGTCGGCCCAATGACAGTAGCCACATTGATTGAAAATACCCTGCTCGCCTGTGAGCAGTATCATTCGGACTAAGGGTCTAGGAAAAGTTTCGAGATACGTTAGTTAAATATAAAGAAAAGCGAGAGATGTAAACCTCTCGCTTTTTGAGTCTAGAACCTGTTTGTCCTGAAAATCGCTACTTAGAGCGTTTTGGCTACGTCTTTCAGATAAGCTTTAAAATCTTCACCAAGAGCTTCATGACGAAGACCATACTCAACAAACGCCTGCATGTAGCCTAGCTTGCTTCCGCAATCATGGCTCTTTCCCGACATATGAAAAGCATTGACTTGCTTGGTTTCCATCAGCATATCAATGGCATCAGTCAACTGAATTTCATCACCGGCACCAACAGGCGTTCTTTCAAGCAGGCCCCAAATTTCTGCCGGCAATACATAGCGGCCGACGATTGCCAGGTTTGACGGTGCTTCTTCCTGATCCGGCTTTTCAACAACTTTGGTCATTGGCGCAGATTCACCCGGGTTCAGCTCAGAACCATTGATATCAGCCACACCATAGCTCGACACCTCTGACATTGGCACCGGCTCAACCATGACCTGGCTCACCTCGGTCTCATTAAATGCCGATACCATCGCTGCCATATTTTCCTTGCGCAGATCGCTGGCCGCATCATCCAAAATAACATCAGGCAAAACAACGGCAAACGGCTCGTCTCCCACCAGCGGATGGGCACAAAGGACAGCATGGCCCAGACCTTTTGCCTGTCCCTGACGGACATGCATAATCGTGACATCTTTAGGACAAATGCTCTGTACTTCATCAAGCAACTGACGCTTAACACGCTTTTCAAGCGTTGCTTCCAGCTCAAAAGAAGTATCAAAATGGTTCTCAATCGAGTTTTTTGATGAGTGAGTAACCAGCACAATCTCTTTGATACCAGCCGCCACACACTCATTCACTACATATTGGATCAGCGGCTTGTCGACGATTGGCAGCATTTCTTTCGGGATCGCCTTGGTCGCAGGCAACATACGCGTACCGAGACCGGCGACAGGGATCACCGCTTTACGAACAGGGGAGGTATTAGACATTCTTAATTCCATTAATCAATAATCGGGCAAACTATAACAAACTGTGGTTAAACTATCGACACTGTCTCTGGCAGTAAACACTGCCAGTTATTTCTTCACAATATCTTCATTTTGAACACTAACTTTCACCGGCTTACCCAGCAGGTTAATCAGCATAAACGAACGTTTCTCGCCATCAGGCTCCTGGTAAATGGCTTCAATACCCTTGAACTGCCCCTGGGTCAACTTCAGGCTTTCACCTGGCTGAGGTAAACTTGACAGTTTCACCTGATGCTCTTCACTGTCTTCGTTCATCATCAAACCGTAGATCAAGTCCGGCTGAACGGTCTGGGGCTTAGCACCCTGGCGAATAAAGCTAGCCACTCCGCGTGTTGAGCGGATGGTGGTATAGCTGATCTCTTCCGGGTCGAAATAAACAAACATATAACCCGGAAACAGAGGTTCGGAACATTCCGTTCGCTTGCCCCTGACAATTTTTTGCACTGTCACCTGAGGGTAGTAACACTCAACACCTTGACGATCAAGATTGATCACTGCGCGCTCCTGCTCGCTACGCTTACAATATAGGAGGTACCAATCTTTCATAATTCTCTTAGCCTAATTCACGCCAACTGAAACACTCCCTAAATTATAAGTACTGATAAACAAAGAACAACTTATTCCAAAGCGGTTGATTTCACATCAAATCCTCTCCTCAAGCCCGTGATAATTGTAACAACCATTAAAAACACAAAAATGCAACATTAAGCACCAACAATAAAGTAAAAATTAAAACAACCCACCAACCCAAAGAGAAAAGGCCAAATAAAACACCAAACAAGCTGTGTAAATCTGAGATTTCATTTTTGACCAAATCATATGCAACCACTGACAAATCAAAGGTTTACATTGTTTTTCATTTGTTCTGCAAATGTGAAAATTTGCAGTTTAAAAGTTTGTGCTTTATAAAAAGAGCCGAATTTGCAATCACACATACAATTCAACACAGAGAATAATTATGAGCAATCTGAGAAGTGGTACATTGCTTGGCCACCCTAAAGGTTTGTTTCTACTGTTTGGTACAGAACTATGGGAACGATTTTCTTACTATGCCATGCGCGCGATTTTGGTACTTTATCTGACAGATAAAACCATCAACGGTGGCCTTGGCTGGTCGACTCAAGACGCACTCAACCTCTACGGCATCTACACCGGTCTCGTCTACATCACTCCTCTAATTGGTGGATGGATTGCCGATAACTTCCTAGGCCAGCGCCGCTCCATCATTATTGGTGGTATCCTGATGGCTCTCGGCCAATTCACCCTGGCACTACCAAATAGCATGGTCGACCCGCACTCAGTGACTGCTTTCTACCTGGGTCTGGGCCTGCTGATCATTGGTAACGGTATGTTCAAGCCGAACATTTCAACCATGGTAGGTGACCTGTACGAAGAAGGTGATAACCGTCGTGATGGCGCTTTCACTATCTTCTACATGGGTATCAACCTTGGCTCACTACTCGCAGGTATTATTGCAGGTGCTGCTTCAGCTGCGTACGGCTGGAAGGCAGGCTTCCTGACTGCCGGTATCGGTATGGTTATCAGCCTGATTACTCAGATGGTATTTGCTGAGCGCCTGCTGGGTAATATCGGTAAAGAACCTGCTGCCAAGCGTGCTGCCGCGATGAACAAATCCGGTAAACAAGAGCCGCTAACCAAGCAAGAACGCGATCGCATGAAAGTTATCATGATCATGGGTCTGTTCGTGGTTATTTTCTGGGCTGGCTTCGAACAAGCCGGTGGTCTGATGAACATCTTCTCTCAGCAGTATACTGACCGTATGATTGGTAGCTTTGAAGTACCAGCAGCATGGTTCCAGTCTCTGAACCCGTTCTTTGTAATCACGCTTGCTCCGATCATCGCTTCTATCTGGGTGAAAATGGGCCCTAAAGAGCCAAGCTCACCAATTAAATTTGCGATGGGCCTTTTCTTCCTCGCGGTGGGTTTCCTATGCATGATCGGTGCGGTTATGCAGCAAGGTGGCGATCTTACTGTTAAGACATCAATGATGTGGCTAGTAGGTGCATACTTCTTCCACACACTGGGTGAGCTTTGCCTATCACCAATCGGCCTGTCAATGGTAACCAAACTTGCCCCGCTACGCCTTGCATCTTTGATGATGGGTGCATGGTTCGGCTTCAACGCAATTGCTAACTATGTAGCCGGTATCATCGGTTCACAAGTAGGTGAAGCAGGTCCAATGGCTATCTTCAGTGGTATTGCAATTGCAGCAACAATTGCCGGTGTACTGCTACTACTTTGCTCAAATCAGCTTATCCGCTGGATGCACGGTGCAGAAGGTAAAGTTGTCGAAGCAGAAGCTACAGACGCGAAACCTGTTGAAGCATAAAAATATAAGGGACTAGATCCTAGTTCCTAAGTAAAAGCGTAAAACGCAAAAGCGAGAGCCATTGGCTCTCGCTTTTTTGTCTTTGGGTCCTACAGTATTCAAAAGCCACCAGGAACCAGGACCCGCATTTAAAACCCACACCGCTTTAAAGTAAGACTGAAACTGGCCGAACCAATTTCACTGAGAGATAGTCGACCTCCAGACTCAGAAAGCGGCAAATGGATAGTGTCATTTTGATAGGCATTCTTACCAAGCCAAGGCTGAGCAACCAGCTCTTTATTACCTTCACTGGTTTGCAACATTGCAGCCAAGCCTGTTGATGTGACAGACAAGCTCTTGTCGCAGGCATCAAAAATGCCAAACAGGGCTTTGATCGGCGCGGCATAACCTGAATGCTTCATCCCTTTTTCAATCAATTGAATCAAGCTACGGATATCATGTTCATCGGCCATCCGGGTACGAAGAAAATCATTAAAGAAAGCCCGAATAAGCAAGGTGGTCGCGGTGCCATTGTCGTTATCTGTTGACGAGTCAACAAGGTAGAAGGCCAAACGCCCATCCATAAGCCAAGTATAATCCAGTAGTACAGGCTGGACATCGGTCGACTGCAGAACACAATAACTCAACTGCCAGTCTCCCTGCTTGGACTCTGTCTCCGGCATCAGACCCAGTAGCAACTCCCGTGCAGCTCGCGGGTTGGCCTTGAGTTCTTCAATATGCCATTCCAGCTCCTCATCGACACAGCTATCATCGCCTATCCCAAACCACTGACTAGAAAAATCTCGATTTTCCGTCACGGAATCTTGAGACTTCAGAACTGACAGCATGGCTGACTTCAGCACCATGATGTTATCCAGCGGCTTAATCAGAAAATCCTTTACTCCGTGGCGAAGCGCCGTGGCAACATCAGCCATATCACCAGTGCCAGAAATGACAATAATCGGCACCATCGGGTACTGTACGGAAATTTCTTCGACAAACTCCATCCCGGTCAATACCGGCATTGCCAAGTCACAAAGCAGCACGTCGGGAATGCTGTCTCTTAACGCTTGTAACCCTGCCAGCCCGTCTTCAGCTTCACGCACTTTACAGCCCTGGCTTTCAAGGAAACCAGTGATCATTCTGCGAAAAACAGGATCATCTTCAACCACGAGAACGTCTTTATCCTCAAGCAAAGGCTGTGCCCTCCATGAATGATGATTATCTTTTCCCTGAGTATGCTCAGGACGACATACGGATTTATCAGAATGCGTGTGCATGAAAACTCGAATTGCTAACCAATCTATCAAAAGCATAGGCCGGAATTAATATTCCGTCATAACTATCGCAGCTTTCAGCCCGTAAATTATTGGATTATGCAACCTACTTCAAAAATTAACCTTTTCAAGGCATAAAGGTCGCCATTTTTAGCAGGTAGAACCATGTTGATATTGATTTACAGCAAAACTTGTTACGATAGTGACACCTCATAGCACAATTTGTTATACCATTCTCCGATTATTAGTTTTCAGTGATTGTATGACTATGAAGCTTGACGATCTAAATTTGTTTCGTATGGTTGTTGAACACGGCAGCTATACTGCCGCCTCCCGTAAAACTCAGGTTCCAGTTGCCACATTAACACGACGGATCCAAGCCCTGGAAGAGTGCCTAAGCATTCGCCTGTTAAACCGTCACGCGCGAAAACTTTCACTGACAGAGGCCGGACAAAAATTCTATGATGATTGTAGCCCTCTGCTGCAACAGTTGGTCGATACTACCGAGCACATTAGCGAAGAGTGCAAGGGAGCAGCTGGCAAGCTGAAAATTGCCGCTCCGTCAAACCTGACCAAAGTGATGCTGCAACCAATGCTAAATGCGTTTATGCAGGATCATCCGGCAATCAGTATTGAACTGCATATGAGCAGCGAGCCGGAGCAGCTTGATCCGACAGATTGGGATGTTATTTTCCGTGTCGGTCCACAGCGCGATTCAACACTGATTGCCCGGCGCATCAATTCGGTCAAAGACATCCTGGTCGCCAGCCCGGACTATCTGAGAAATAACGCCGAGCCCAAGCATGCCCAGGATCTCCACCATCACTCCCTGCTCAAAGGCAAGCCATTGCTTCGCTGGCGCCTGACCGACAGTAACGGCGAGACAGTCACTGTAAATGAACGGGGGCGTTTTGAGGCCAATCAGCTTAATGTTGTGCGTAAGGCGTGTGCAAGCGGCCTGGGGATCACACTGATGCCGGATGTGATGCTGGAAAAATATATCGCCACGGGTGAGTTGGTCCGTATTCTTGAAAACTGGTCGGCCAACCCACGAGAAGTATACCTTCTCTATAACCACCGCGATTACCAGCCAGAAAAACAGCGTCTGTTTATTGAATTCGCCAGCGAATACTTCAAGCTATAACCCCTACCAGAAAGTCCTTCCACCTCCAGCCGGAATGTCCGGCTGGTGAGTACCAATTTCTTGCCAAGCCTGATAACCCCGACTAAACGTTAATAGACTGAACAGAGCAATTGGCTGCCCTTTCCAAGGCGTAGGAGCCAATAACACTTGATATAAAGGACTCCTAATTGTCCTGTTCAGTAAGGACTAAGAGCACAATCGAGTTTTGGGGAAAGTGTTCTTTGAACCATTAATCTTATCGTGCGAAATACCGCACAAGATAACGGGGAAACGTTATGATTCTGGGACATTTATTTGGGCTGTATACACACCCTAAACAAGAGTGGCGTACTATTGACAAGGAACATGAAGGGTTCCAAAGCAGCCTTTCTCATATCTTGTTGATCGCCTTGCTGCCACCGATTTTTGCCTTTATCTCCAGTGTCTTCATCGGCTGGCGAATTGGTGTCGGTGAACCAATCTTCCTCACCCAATCCAGTGCACTAGGCATGTCTGTTGCCATGTATTTTGCGCTCATTGCCGGTGTCTTTGCTCTCGCCTACCTTACTTATTGGATGAGCCATACATTCGGTTCGACGCCAACCTATACCCAGGCACTTGAACTTGCCGCCTATACGGCAACGCCGCTGTTCATGGTCAGTATTGCAGCCATTTACCCGCAGGTGTGGTTCCTGATGATTGCAGGCCTAGTCGGTATCGCCTACTCGGTGTATCTGCTATATACCGGCGTTCCAATCTTGATGCATATTCCTGAAGAGCGCGGGTTTATCTATTCCAGCTCCATTGTGACCTGCGGTCTGGTTCTACTGGTATCGATTATTGCCGGCTCGGTTATTCTCTGGAATCTCGGACTGGGACCTCAGTTTAGCCATTAAATGGAAAGAGGCGAGTGAGGGGGTGAAATTAACCCCCTCCCAACCTCCCCCTTGAAAAGAGGGAGGGGCTAATATAGAGGATTAAACGCCCTCGTTATGCAATTCCAGGTTTGCCAAATCCTGCTGAATAGTACGCTGAGTCTTGGAGTCTTCACTACGCAACGACTCCAGATATTCAAGGTACTCCTGATTGACATCACCAGTCACATAACTGCCACTGAATACCGAGGCTTCAAACTGCGGGATATCCGGGTTCCCTTCCAGCACAGCTGACACCAAATCATCAAGCTCCTGGAAGATCAGGCCATCAGCACCAATCATCTTGCAGATCTCATCCACTTCGCGGCCATGAGCAATCAGCTCGTTAGCACTTGGCATATCGATACCATATACATTCGGAAAGCGCACTTCCGGCGCGGCTGATGCCAGATACACCTTGCGAGCTCCCGCTTCACGAGCCATCTCGATAATTTGCTCGGAAGTCGTACCACGGACAATAGAATCATCCACCAGCAGCACACTCTTACCTTTAAACTCAGAACGGATCGCATTGAGCTTGCGGCGAACTGACTTACGACGCATTTGCTGCCCCGGCATGATGAAAGTCCGGCCTACATAACGGTTCTTCACAAACCCCTGACGGTACGGCAAATCAAGACTGCGAGCAATTTCGAGCGCGCTATCACAAGAGGTTTCCGGTATTGGGATCACGACATCAATGTCCAAATCATCCCACTCCCGCTTAATCTTCTCACCAAGCTTGGTACCCATCCGGACACGGGCGCCGTACACTGACACCTTATCGATAAAGGAGTCAGGGCGGGCAAAGTATACGAACTCGAAGACACACGGGTTTAGTGTCGGGTTATCAGCACATTGCTCGGTGTAGAGCTCACCGTCAAAGGAAATATAAACCGCTTCGCCTGGTGCCACATCGCGGACAAAGTCAAAACCTACCGCATCAAGAGCCACTGACTCCGAGGCAACCATGTACTCCGTCTTTCCGTCGACTTCTCGCTTGCCCATACATAGCGGACGAATACCATGCGGGTCACGAAACGCAATAATACCGTGGCCGATCACCATAGCGACAACCGCATACGCCCCCTTGACGATCCGGTGGACTTCGCGCACGGCTTTAAAAATATCAGTTGGGTTTATTGGGTAGGACTGGGCATGTTCGAGTTGGTTGGCGAGGACATTAAGAAGAATTTCTGAATCAGAGGTCGTATTGACATGACGCCTAGCCTGCTCAAACAATGTCTCCCTGATTTCGGCTGCATTGGTGAGGTTACCGTTATGCGCCAATGAAATACCATAAGGCGAGTTAACGTAAAACGGCTGTGCTTCCGAGGCACTTGAGCTTCCCGCCGTCGGATAACGAACATGGCCGATACCTACATTGCCCTGAAGGCGCTGCATATGCCTCGCTTCAAAGACATCACGTACCAGACCATTTGCTTTTCGCAGACGGAAACGATTGCTTTCCAGGGTAACAATACCGGCGGCATCCTGGCCGCGATGTTGTAGCACGGTCAGTGCATCATAGATAGACTGGTTTACCGGGGTTGAACCCACGATTCCGACAATACCACACATGTCCTAATTCCTCGTCACGCATTAAGTGCAATTATAACAGCCTACCCATCTCACGCTTATCAACAGGGGCGGTGTCTGCCGCCCCTGATAACAGTCAATGAATAAACAAACTGTCTAAATACCGATGCTACAGTGCACCGGGCAAAAAGCTTGATGTGTCTTTGAGGTAAGTGAAGAACCATTCAATCACGACGCCAAACTGCGGGATCAACTGCGACTCTTTCCACCAGTCAGCACTTGCAAACCCTGTAAACGCATCGATGAAGAATAGCAGGGCAGAGACAATCAGTACTCCCCTCACTCCGCCAAAGACAATTCCCAGAACCCGATCTGTCCCAGACAGGCCTGTTTTCTGTACTAACTGTCCTATGACATAGTTCACGACCGCACCGACAATCAGTGTGGCAATGAACAATGCTGCGATGGCACTACCGTTACGTAGCATCTCATCCTGTATATTCGTAAAGTACGCTGCCAGCTCGGTATAAAAATTACTGGCGATGAAAAAGGCAGCGAACCAAATTACCAGTGACAAGGCTTCCTTAACAAAACCACGGATCAAACTGACCAGTGCAGAGAAGCCTATTACGCCTAAAATTACGTAATCAATCCAGATCATCATTTGTTATATTCATCTTGTTGGTGCGTATTCTAACAGAAAAAATGAGAACGCAAACGTTTACCTAAGGGTTTAGTGGGTTAAATCTGAGCAATCGGCCCTTTAAACCGGTTAATTTTTCCAATTCTTTGAGCTGGGTAGAAAGCTTGGATTTTGACACATCCGGACCAACAACTACCCGCGCCAGATCACCTTGCTGAGGCTGCTTGGGAAAAACATGTGCCTGGTAACCGGCATCACGTAGTTTGCTGACCAGTTGGTTGGCGTTGTCGAAATTGCGAAATACGCCAAGTTGTACAACCCAACCGCTATCTTGGTTACCTACCTTTGGCTCTGTGACTGGAGCAGGCTCGACCTTGACCGTGCCACGCTCCGAGACAGTATTGTTCGCCTCAGGCTCATCAATCACGACGGTCACAGGCTCCGGCGGCAAATCGACCTCGGCAAACTCGGGCTCGGGGATCACTTCAAACTCCCCTTCCTCACCAATTTCAGGCTGAAGCGGAATACTGGCAAACTGTTCTTGATAATGCTGCTTCTTGCCATCAAACAAGTCAGGCAGAAAAATAACACCGATCGCCACCAAAATAATGGTACCGACCAAGCGACTTTGGAATTTACTTGCCACGTCTACTCCTGGGTTGATGCTAAGTGACTGGAAATCTGACCGACAGTGTAAAACGAGCCAAATACGATTACCATATCCTCGTCGCCGGCCTCTGTCAGCGCTGTGTCATAAGCTTGTTCCGGCGTAGGGTAAGGCTGACTATCACCCGGCAAGTGCGCAATAATTTCATCGGCAGTCGCCGCCCTTGGCCCTTCAAGCGACGCTGGGTACCACACATCGACGACATCATGCATCTCTGCCACCGTTGCTGCTATATCCTTATCGTGCAGCATGGCTACAACAGCATGAATACGGCCTTTGTTTTCGCGCTGCTTAACTAAAGCTAACTGCTGGGCAAAGTACTGCGCTGAGTGGGGGTTATGTGCCACATCCATAATAACGAGCGGTGAGTCTAATACTCGCTCCATTCGGCCAGGCAGCGACGCCTTTGCCAGGCCATTAGCAATGTTCTCATCACTGATATCCAGCTCGGCAGCGCCCAAGGCCATCAGTGCCGTTGCCGCATTGGGCAGAGGAAGAGACGGCAAAGGTAAATCATTCAGATCAAATGCCCCGCAATGCCAGCTCCAGCTATTCTCAGACTGCTTGTAATCAAACTGATAACCAACCTGATAAAGCTTGGCCCCAATGTCATCAGCATGAGCAGGAACGGTTGCCGGAGGATTAGGCTGACCACATATTGCAGGCTTCTGTGATCTGAATATGCCCGCTTTCTCATAGCCGATCACTTCGATATCGTCACCCAGCCAGTCGACATGATCAACAGCCAGACTGGTAATGACCGATACATCATGATCAACAATATTGGTGGCATCAAGGCGTCCGCCCAATCCCACCTCCAAAATAACCACTTCAACCTGATGGCGCTTAAAAAGCTCCAGAGCAGCCAGCGTGCCAAACTCGAACAGGCTCAAGCTTACTTCCTGACGGTACATCTCAATAGCTGCAAATGCCCTGCTATGTTCATCATCGGCCAGCTCGGCGCCGTTGATCCGGACACGCTCGTTATACCGAACAAGGTGAGGGGAACTGTAGACACCAACCTTGTATCCGGC
Organism: Photobacterium kasasachensis; assembly: GCF_050336885.1. Lineage (NCBI taxonomy): Bacteria > Pseudomonadati > Pseudomonadota > Gammaproteobacteria > Vibrionales > Vibrionaceae > Photobacterium > Photobacterium kasasachensis. The sequence goes on along the minus strand of NZ_JAKJSH010000008.1, from coordinate 311,212 downwards.
ATCAAGCAAAATAGCTTCCAGGATTGCACAGGTCGAGCCCTTGCCGTTAGTGCCGGCAACAGTAATAACATGCGGTGCGGGTTTCGTTAACTGGCCGCGATGAGCGACACGTGAGGCGCGATCTAATCCAAGATCAATGGCACTGGTGTGGAGGTTTTCTAAATAAGTCAGCCAATCGGCTAATGGAGCGGTGGCTAGTGGTGCTGTCAGTCCGGACATTTGTTATCGTTCTAAATTAATACCTATGATAGGTACTAATTTAACACTGAACCGAGTTTGAATTCATGTAAAGAGAGGAATTAATTCGCTCAACACATCACTTGTGCACTTTACTGATAGCTTTAACTATCAACCAAACCCGGTTCAATGGCAGAAAACGTTATTCTTTCTCGTTATCTGCTTCTTTTGTTTCTGTATCGTCAGCCTGAACGTCCTCGGCAGCAGCCACAGGCGGAACAACCGGCACAACCATCGGCGACGTTGAATGAGTCAGCTTCGCGATAATGCCACCAATACGTTGGCGCATTTCTCGGCGATCGACAATCATATCAATCGCACCGTGCTCAAGCAGGAACTCACTACGCTGGAAGCCTTCAGGAAGCTTCTCACGGACTGTTTGCTCAATAACACGCTGACCGGCAAAACCAATCAAGGCTTTCGGCTCACCAATGTTGATATCACCCAGCATTGCCAAACTTGCTGATACCCCGCCCATGGTCGGATCGGTCAATACAGAGATAAACGGCAAGCCTTTGTCAGACAAGCGCTCCAGTGCTGCACTGGTTTTTGCCATCTGCATCAAAGACATTAGCGCTTCCTGCATACGGGCACCGCCACTGGCAGAGAAACAAACCAGTGCACAGTTATTGGCGATTGCCTCATCGACAGCTAGTACAAACTTGGCACCGACTACGGAGCCCATTGAGCCGCCCATAAAGGAGAACTCAAAAGCACACGCGACCAGAGGTTGCTCCAGTAACGTACCTTTCATCACAACCAGTGCGTCTTTCTCACCACTGTTTTTCTGCGCCGCAGAAAGGCGATCTTTATACTTTTTCGAATCGCGGAACTTCAGCTTATCCTGTGGCTCCATCTCTGCAGCAATTTCAACCTGACCTTCAGTATCAAGGAAAGTTTCAAGGCGACGACGCGCCTTCATACGCATATGATGATCACACTTAGGACAAACTTCTAAGCTACGTTCCAGGTCTGCGTGATAAAGCACTTGTTCACATGATGTACATTTGGTCCATACGCCTTCAGGGATGGACGCCTTTCGAGAAGAAACAATGTTGCTTTTGATCTTTTCAAGCCAGCTCATGAATGACCTTTCATCTTCTTATTTCCCGGCTATATAGCAGAGAATTATAAATTCGTTAATTTACCGAGGTGGAATTAAAGCACAAAGTTGTCGATCTGTAGATAAAAAACTGGTTGTACTAGTTGCTAAAGGGGAACTAGATCCTAGTTTATTCCCCTAATCCTTCTGTCAATCGGGCAAAAACAGCGGACCAATCGGCGCTCTTGGCAACCCGAACTCCTCAGGGTAATCAACATCAACCAAATACAGACCTTCAGCTTTCGCCGTTGCACCCGCCAGAGTGCGGTCTTTCTGCTCCAGTAACCACTTCATCCATTCAGGTTTTTCTTCACCGCGGCCAACCTTAATCAGGCTCCCGGTGATATTTCGTACCATATGGTGTACAAACGCGTTCGCCTTGATATCAATAATGACAAAGTTGCCCTGGCGAGACACATTCAGGTGCATTAGGTTACGCCAAGGACTACGAGATTGACAATACACAGCACGGAAGGATGTGAAGTCATTCTCACCCAGCAAATACTGACCGGCCTCTTGCATTTTCTCTACGTCGAGCTCGCCGTGATAATGGCTTACCCCTGTCCCCAAAATAGCGGGACGTAGTGCATGATTATAGATGATATAGCGATAGCGGCGAGCCGTAGCGGTAAAACGGGCATGAAAGTCATCACTCACTTCTGTCGCCCAACGAACAGCGACATCTTTGGGCAGATTGGCGTTAGCGCCCATGGTCCAGGCAACCATCTTACGCTCGACATCGACATCGAAATGGACGACCTGGCCCGTTCCGTGTACCCCTGCATCGGTACGTCCGGCACACTGTACTTCAACAGGCTGGTTGGCGACTTTACTCAGCGCTTTTTCCAGGCGCTCCTGCACGCTATCAACGTCACGTTGACGCTGCCAGCCATAATACTTGGCCCCATCGTATTCGATACCTAAAGCTATTCGCATAATTTACTTCGTTCTTACTGTCGGCGCAGCTGGCCTGTTATCAAGGAGTGAGGGATTATAGGGAAAAAAGCGAGAATAACAAAGTTCCGAAATTCTAGGGTCGAGTTCCTAGAATCAGACAAATGAGCCCATAAAAACAAAAGCGAGAGCCATTGCTCTCGCTTTTCCTCGAACCTGAAAACTAAAACCTAGGTCCTAGTTTTCCTTCTTGTTCAGATACTAGGATCTCGAACCTCGCACCTTGTCTAACAGCCCCTTCGCTTCGCGTTTGATCTGGGCATCACCATTACTGGCAACCTCTTCCAACAAGCCAAGCGCACCTTCACTGTCATTCATCTCAAGATAAGCTTTGGCCAAATCCAGCTTGCTGGCATATTCCCCCTGGCTATCGACATCAAATGCAGCCACATCAGAAAGGACATCCGGGAACTCATCAAGCCCTACCTCCAGGTTCAGCGGCTCTTCCTCCACCTCGACCGGGTGCTCAGACTCTATGTCTTTCATCAGCTCGTCAATACTGATATACGCAGGAGAAGGATCGGCATCAGTAACCAGTTCACTGCCGCCAATATCGTCGAGTAATGCCTGCGATTCCGCTTCTGCCAGTAGCATTTCGGTATCAAAAGCAGCCACGTCTTCAATTTGCATCTGGGGCTGCTCAGCCCAATTCTCTGTCTCCAGTACTGGTTCAGGGCTGGTTGCCGCCCAGATTGCCGAATCTTCTTCCGGCATCTCAAGCTCTGAGCCAGAAAAGCTCGAATACTCGTCATCGCCATCAAAGGTGTTCGACAGCAACTGTTCACGCTCGGCTTCAAGCTCATCCTGAAAATCAAAGCTTGGTTTAGTATCGATATCATCTGGGTTATCCGCCACGAATTCATTCAGGTCCGAATGAACAGGCTCTGGCACACTCTCGCCAGCGATATCTTCCGATACAGAGTCAACATTATCATCCCAGGCAGAATCGATGCTGAGTGATTCTTGCGTGTCTTCTAGCTCAACAACAGCGTCTTGAGGAGCAGGCTCTTCTTCCTGCTCATGCACTTTCTCCTGTGCATGCTCATTCTCCTGTACAGTTGGCTCGATTGGCTGTGCTTCTACCTCTGCTTCTAGAACATTGCCAGCCAATGTGTTCTCAGCCTGCACATTGTCACTGCCAGCAAAGGCTTCCTCGGGATCGCTCAGCAGAGCAGCCATATCAAGTCCGGCGGAGTCGACAAACTCGTCGTCAAACATATCTGCCGGTGGCGTTTCAGGCTGAAGCGGTTTTGCGGCCTGCGGTTCTCTCAGCCCTTGCTCTACTTCGTATTGCTCGAGCTCATGCTGTTCATCGAAAGACGCCTGCAAAGCTTCATCTTCACTAAACTCTGGCAGTGAGCTTGGATCAATACTCTCGAACTCAATAGTCTGCTCACCATGAATAGATGCTGGTGCGGGTTCAGCAGATTCCGCATCCACTTCTTCGGCCGGGCTTTGTTCCGCTTCTGGCTCATGGCTATCAGCCTGGACAGCTTCGGCGGCCTGCTGCAATTGCTTGACAATATTATCAAGCGCATGCTGCTCTTCATCTTCTGACAGCGGCGATGATAGCTCCTCGAGCTCTTCCGCTTCAGGGTCATTAAAAGCCGCTTCTTCGTCAAACTCAGGCAGTTCATCAAGGGTTAACGGTTCCGGCGAGGCATCGAGTAAATCATCAACAGATTGATACTCAGAGTCATCAACAGCAGACGGAGCTTCAGGGGTTAGCTCTTCAGTTACGGATTCATCTGATGCAAGATCAGGAGCGACAACATTTTCTGGCAGGGAAGCTTCGGCAGCCTGTTGCAGCTGCTTAACAATATTATCAAGCGCCTGCTGCTCTTCATCTTCTGAAAGCGAAGGCGATAGGTCCTCTAACTCTTCTGCTTCCGGATCATTGAATGCCGCCTCTTCGTCAAACTCAGGCAGATCATCCAGGCTTAACGGTTCCGGCGCTTCCAGTTCAGGTTGCTTAGCAAGCGCTTCTTCCGGTTGCACTTCTTCCTGAGTCGGCTCTTCGGGCACCCAGTCATCAAACGAAGCATCGAGTAAGTCATCAACTGACTGATATTCAGCTTCATCGGCCATTGCCGGAATATCAACGTTCAGGCCTTCTGACGCCAGACCTTCAACAGCTTGGTCTTCTGTTACAGATGTCTGAGGCTGCGCGGCTTCCGCAGCCTGCTGTAGCTGCTGAACAACATTATCAAGCGCTTGCTGCTCTTCATCAAACTCCGGCAGTTCATCAAGGCTTGATGGTTCCGGCATGACCTGTTCATCCTGAATGTCGTTTCCCAGAACGTCATTTTGATGAGGCTCATCTACAGATACCGGAGTTTCAGCCTGAGGCTCAGAGAGCGGCTCTGGTTCAGCCAAGGCCACTTCGTCATTTGAAACTGGGAGTTCATCAGAATAGGCCTCAGTAAGCACCGTTTCTTCTGGCTCGACAGGTGTATCACCTACTACTTTATCAAGTGCACTTTCAGCTAGGTTTGGTTCATCAAAGCCTGTTACTTCGGTGTCGGCTTCTTCAGCATCGGCCCCATCGACACTAGGCTTCTCAACATCAAACTCTTCGGCACCAGATTCCTGAGTCCCGGCGTCTTCACCATCTGGTTCCTCTAGAGCGGGGTCTTCTACCCCAGAGTCAGTAGCATCACCAGCGTCAATGGCATCAAGAGCAGAGCCTTCCTGAGCTGATTGCTCTGGCTGCTCCTCAAAGCTTTCCAATAGCTCATCAACACTACGGCCAAGCACTTCAACATCATCAGTTTCAGGTTCATCCAGCAACCCTTCAACATCCGCCAGCAACGCATCAATTTCATCGGCTTCTACCGGCTCTTGCTGTGGAAGTGACTCGTTTTCCTGTTGTTCTGCATCCGCTTCGCTATCTAACACTGGCTCCGGAGCAAGCTGTTGTTCTGGTTCCTGAGTGAGCGCATCAATAAGCTCCTGCTCTTGAATAGATTCTGCAACAGGCTCAGATACAGGCGCAGGATCAGCCTGAGGTTCCGGATCCGGTTCTGCGGGCTGCTCGTCCAGCGCCTCATTGAATATCTCGGCAAAAGCCGACTGTTCTGGCTCTGGGAAATCGGCATCAGGTGCTTGCTGTTGCTGCGACAAAGCGTCTTCGTTGTCGGGTACCGGCTCAAACTCAGGGTCTGAAAAATCAGTCTCGAACATCTCAGGCTCTGGCAGATCAGATCCCACACTGTCACCAGGCAGTTCATCGATGGCTTGCTGTTCGTCGATGGTTTGCTGATCATGAGTGCCAAGCGGCTCATCTAGGCCTTGCGGTTCAGGTTCCGAGGTCGATAGCTCAGGAAGGCTGCTGTGCTGAGCAAGAATATCATCCAGCAGGTCAGTGCTATTCTCGTCAATAACGACATCATCAAGGTTCAACTCTTCTTCATCGTTGAGCTTGGGATCGGATGTTGCTAAACCATCGTTGTCGACATCATCAAGGTCGTCATCAAGATCATCAACCAGCTCATCCAGTAATGCTGTGCTGTTCTCATCAATGGATACGCTCGGATTGAGCAGATCACTAGTGTCATCTTCACCAAGCAATTCATCAAGCAGTGCTGTACTGTTTTCCTCAACTTCGACTTCAACCTCAGTGCTTAACTCATCGTCTTCTTCTATCAACTCATCAAGCAATGCCGTACTGTTCGCTTCAAACAAAGCGTCAATATCACCTTCATCAACCGCTTCCGACTCAACGGCAAACATCGCATCAGCATCGGCTAACGCCTGATCAACAGCGGCCTGTTGCGCAGCCTCTTCGACAACATCAGTTTGTTCTGAACTGACTGGTGACGGAGACTCCGGAGTCTCTTCCACTTCAACCGAATCAAACAACGAATCCAGATCATCCTGGTCAACCACCTGCTGACTGGCATCTTCTTGCGCAGGCTGATCGTGACTGTCCTGTTCCATTTCAACTTCTGACAGCAGATCATCCAAGATAGACTGGTCAAGCAGCCCATCCTCAATCTTCTGCTCTCCGAGCAAATCGTCATCCAAGCCGACCGTGCTGTCATCGGAAAGATCAAAGCTGTCTTCATCGTCTGCTTCGCTTTGAAGCGACTGTTCCCACATTGCGGCCAGAGCTTCATCTGAATTAGGCTCTGAGGACTGCTCCATTTCATCCAGCGCCCGCTCCATGTCCTGGAGTCCAATCGCCTGCTCATCACCTTTCACAGAAATGCTGCTCGGGGTCAGGCCGCTGTCAATCTCGAATTCATCGCTACTATCTGTAGACAAATCGAGCATATCAATTGAATCGACTTCTTTATCCGACTCGCCAGAGAAGAGGCTCTTTTCAGGGTCATCAAACAGCGAGTCGTCATCGCCCCCGAAAAGATCATCAATATCATTGTCATCGCTGAGCGGAAGCTCCGGGTTAACCGCATCATCCTCAGGAGGAGGGACCATCGCAGGCTTTTGTTCCGGGCTGTCTAGGGATTTAACCTCATCGTCACCCTCTTTCTTACGTCTTAGCATGAAGAAAGCCAGTGCACCGGCAATCAGTGAACCAGGAAGGAAGGCAACTGCCGCTAACGCCCATGGGTTGGCTATCAGGCTATCTATCCATGACGTTTGAACAACAACAGGCTCAACCTGCTGGACCTTCTGTTGCTGAATGAACCCTTTGATTTGCTCTCGAAGGATCTCATCACTGCTGATCTGATCCTTTAATGCAGTAACTTCGTGCTGCATCTCAGCGAGGCGAACCCGCAATAAATGATTGCTTTCCAGAAGCTTGGTCATTTGGACATCAGACGCATCCAACTGCGCCTGAAGAGCCGTAGGCTTAAGCGGAATCCCCCCTTTCGGGTTTTGCGGTGCCGACGACGAACTAGCCTCGCTGCTCACTTTAGGAGCGGCTTGACTCACCAGCTCTTCTTTGGCGACATCTGGCTTGGGAATCGGCTGAGCAACAACAGTTGGTGCTGGTGTATTTACTCTTGGTGCCGGGGCACTAGATGGTGCAGACGAGGATGTCTGACGTGACTGACGTCGCTGGTCTGCGGCCAGGCGACGCTTGACGCTATCAATGTTTTCCTGACGGATCTGTCCCAGGCTCGGAATAGTCAGCACGCTGCCGGGGATCAGGCCATGAATATTGTTTTGTTCGAAAGCCTGTGGATTGGCGCGGTGGATCGCACCGATGACCTGATAGACCGACACCTGATTGTTCGGGCGGTTACGGGTTGCAATAGACCACAGCGTCTCATTATTGGCCGTCGGCCCATAGCGAGTCGCAGAGGAACGGTTTGTTGAGGTATTACGAACCGTCTCAACAATCGTTGCTGGCTGCTCGTCAGCAGCAGGGCCAACAATACGTACCGTATTGGCCTGGACCGGTATATGGAAGGCTGCACTGGCGAAAATAACCGGTAATAGTAAGCGTTTTATCATAGTCGATAGGTCAGACACTGCCTGCTGTCCTCTCTGGCAGGGAATAATAAAGTCGTTTCGAGTATCGCGTGAATTGAACCGACAATCGAAATCATGGCGCTAAGCATAATGAATCTATCGACCACACATCAAGACTCTTGAGCGGTAATTGAGGGTTGTTGCTCAAAGGAAGGGCCCCTGCATCAACAATACTTAATGTAGTCAAAGAAAATTCCTCCCTCTTTCAAGGGAGTGGTGGAAAGAGGCTTCAACCCCACCCTAGCCCTCCCCTTCATAAGGGGAGGGAACAAGTACGTGAGAATTACAGGTACTCTTCAATCAGTTTTTCGGCAATCTGTACACTGTTTGTTGCTGCGCCTTTACGGACGTTATCAGCAACAACCCACATGTTCAGACCACACGGATGACTGATGTCTTCACGGATGCGGGCAACCATAACATGGTCTTTTCCTGTTGCATCACCCACCTGAGTCGGATAGTCATTACCGTGGAATACTTCAATGCCTTCTGCATTTTCAAGCAGGCTGATAGCCTCCTCGACATGAACTGGCTGACATGTTTCCACATGTACCGCTTCGGCATGGCCATAAAACACAGGGACGCGAACACAGGTAGGGTTAACGCGGATATTATCGTCACCCAGAATTTTCTGAGTTTCCCACACCATTTTCATTTCTTCTTTGGTGTAGCCGTTATCCATAAACTCATCAATATGCGGCAGACAGTTAAAGGCAATTTGCTTGTCGTAAGCCTTGTTTTCCGCCGGCAGGCCGTTTAGCAGCTTAGCCGTTTGTCCCGCCAGCTCATCGACACCTTTCTTGCCCGAGCCTGAAACCGACTGGTAAGTGGCAACATTGATGCGCTCGATACCATACGCTTCGTGGATTGGCTTAAGTGCCACCAGCATCTGGATGGTCGAACAGTTCGGGTTGGCAATAATGTTTCGGTTCCGGTAATCAGCCAGCGCATGCGGGTTTACTTCCGGCACCACCAAAGGTACATCGTACTCGTAGCGGAAGCGTGATGTATTATCAATCACCACCACGCCGTGATCAGCAGCAATCGGTGCCCAACGGTCAGACGTTTCCGCACCGGCAGAGAATAGTGCAAGCTGCACCTGACTCCAGTCAAATTCTTCTACATCTGTAACACGAACACTCTTGCCCTTAAAACGCAACGTGTTGCCTGCGCTACGCTCGGATGCTAGCAAATATAGATTGCGAACAGGAAAATTGCGTTCCTCTAGAACTTCGACGATGGCCTCACCGACAGCACCTGTTGCGCCGAGTACGGCAATATCAAATTCCTGGCTCATGGAGTTTCCTCTACTGTAAAACCTAATTTAGCCAGCGACTCTACCCCAAAACCCGTCTCTCCGGCTACTGTAATTGCGCTATATTCGCGCCGATCCCAATAATTTTTTCTCATCAGGTCAAAAGCCGCAGCCATCTGTTGATCGTTCCCCGCACTTTGGATCATTTCGCGACGAAACAGGGCATCATCTTTGCGGACATCATAGATAAGCTGGATCAGGGCAAATAAATCGTCTTCTTGCCACTTCTTACTCAGCTGCACGAAGGGGATCGGTGCCACAGGCAACAAACTGGAGGCCGACACCCGTTTGTCGAGGCCAAGGAACTCACAATAGCGATTAAACACCATCGTGGTACCCCGCGCCTTGCCCTCAAGGCCATAGCCGGCAATATGCGGGGTCGCAAACGCCAGCAACGGCAATAAATCGAGATCCACCAGCGGCTCATGCTCAAAGACATCCAACACAGCGGTTAACGGCTTGCCCTCTCCACTGCTGGCCTGTTGCAGCGCCACTTTCAAAGCCTGATTATCAACAACAGGACCTCGCGCAGCATTAATCAGTATGGCTCCCGGTGCCAAGGTGTCCAAAAAGGCTTCATCGATCAGGTGGTAAGTTGGGAAGTCACCGTCACGAGTGATTGGCGTATGCAGGGTAATGACATCACACTGTTTCTGTAACGTTTCTAACGAATGGAATTGACGGCTATCGCCCTGCTGCTCTTTTAAAGGATCATTGAGCAAATAACGGATCCCCAATGCATCAAGACACCGGGCCAGGTAAGTACCCACATTCCCGGCTCCAACAATACCGATGGTTTTGTCAAAAACCGAAAAACCTTGCTGCTGCCCCAACACCATCAAGCTGCTGAGCACGTATTCCGCCACGCCGACCTTGTTACATCCGGGCGCGGCAGTAAACGTGATGCCTTGCTGTTCAAGCAACGCCTGATCGACATGATCCTGCCCGGCCGTAGCCGTTCCGACAAAGCGCAACTTATCGGCTTTTTCTAGCAACGACTTGTTCACTTTGGTCACTGAACGGATCATTAGGGCATCGATGCCGATGAGATCATCCGACGTTAACGTCCGACCCGGCTTCGTCACAACCTCACCCAGCAGGCTGAATAAATCGACCGCATAAGGCATGTTTTCGTCAATAAGGATTTTCATGGGTGGTCCTGGATGCTTGAGCCTAGCACCGAGATACCTGGCTCAGGGTGGCTAGATTACGTATCGAGTCAAAATTCAGGGTATTGATTGTACTCCGTTCTTCGCATATTTATATATAAAAAAACCCGGCATAGCGCCGGGTAAAAAAATCCAGGTTATAAAAAACACTCGCTTCTGCAATAGACAGCTCCCGCAAAAGAAAATACTATTCACATAAGCTAATGTCGCGTCTGTCTAATAGGCACTGGCTATAGAAACAGCAATCTTCGAAGTCTCGCCAAAGTCGTCTTAGATTGGTTCTTAGCCAGTGCCGTCCCGGAAAAAGATAAAAGGGGTTTAGGGGCGAGTCATGAGTGACGAGTTTCAAGGTGAGCCTAACTCGTCTTTCTCGATACTCGTCCCTCTATCTCATATTTCGAACCCCGTATCTCTATTCTCTCCCGAAGGCTTAACCTTCGTATTTCTTAATCACAAGCGTTGCGTTCGTACCACCAAAACCGAAGCTGTTAGACATCACTGTTTTCAGCGGTTGCTCACGGGTTTCAGTTACGATATCCAAGCCTTCTGCCGCCGGATCCAAGTTATCAATGTTGATACTTGGCGCGACAAAGCCATTATCCAGCATCAGTGTTGAGTAGATAGCTTCATGCACACCAGCGGCACCCAGAGCGTGACCTGTCATCGCTTTAGTCGCAGAAATAGCCGGGCTCTTCTCGCCAAACAATTCCTGGATCGCACCAAGCTCTTTCACATCACCAACAGGTGTAGAGGTACCATGGGTGTTGATGTAGTCAACCGGCTCGTCAAGATCCTGCATTGCCATCTTCATACAACGCACCGCACCTTCGCCAGAAGGCGCTACCATGTCATAGCCATCTGATGTCGCACCGTAGCCTACGATTTCACCGTAGATTTTCGCGCCACGAGCCAGAGCATGCTCAAGCTCCTCGACAACCAGCATGCCGCCACCACCAGAGATCACGAAACCGTCACGGTCTGCATCATAGGTACGAGAAGCTTTCGTTGGATCGTCATTGTACTTGGTCGATAACGCGCCCATCGCATCGAACATCATGGTCAGTGTCCAGTCCAGCTCTTCACCGCCACCAGCGAAAACCACATCTTGCTTGCCTAGCTGGATAAGCTCCAGTGCGTGGCCGATACAGTGTGCAGAGGTCGCACAAGCTGAACTCATGGTGTAGTTCACACCACGGATTTTAAACGGTGTCGCCAGACAAGCCGATACTGTCGATGACATGGTACGAGGCACCATATAAGGACCGACACGCTTCACGCCTTTCTCGCGTAAAATATCAACGGCTGCAGCCTGGTTATAAGAGGATGCGCCACCCGAACCCGCCACTAGGCCAGTACGGTCATTGGAAACTTGTTCTTCAGTCAGACCGGCGTCTTCAATTGCCTGCTCCATAGACAAATACGCAAATGCTGCTGCATCGCCCATGAAACGCATTTTTTTACGGTCGATATGCTCAGACGGGGTCATCTTTAAGTCGCCCCAAACATTGCTTCGCAGCTTCATTTCTGCGAACTGTTCAGAGAAGTTGATACCGGATTTACCCGTTTTCAAAGACTCCAGCACTTCTTTAACGTTGTTACCAATGCTGGATACGATACCCATGCCTGTAATTACGGCTCGTTTCATGATGAATTCCTACTGTCATTTAACGCTGATGATAATAACGGGTTTATTCACAGAAAGTGGTCAGCTTTCCCTACTATCAGGTACAATCCCCGTCAATTTCACTTTATTTAATCGTTAGTGCTTCTGTTTCTGTAGCTTAGCCAATCAGATTCAGACCATCACGATATCTGTTACATCATTTACATGAGGTTTCCCTTTGTCTGAGTTGTCTAACAAGCGCATTGAAAATGCCATTCTTGACTGGAACGAGTCCGGTACCCCGGTATCCAATGACTTTGACGATGTTTATTTCTCCAATACCAATGGCTTGGAAGAAACACGCTATGTTTTTCTCAAACAAAATGGCTTACCCGAGCGCTGGGAAACCTTCAACCGCCGCCGCTTTGTCGTGGCCGAGACTGGATTTGGTACCGGGCTCAACTTCCTGGCCGTCTGGCAATGGTTCAAAGCCTTTCGCAAGGCTCACCCAGATACGACAACCAAAGAGCTTCACTTTATCAGTTTTGAGAAATTTCCGGTTACCAAAGCCGATTTGATCAAAGCCCACCAGTCCTGGCCCGAGCTGGCCGAATTGGCCGAGCAACTCCATGCCCATTACCCGCCAGCCGTTGCCGATTGCCAGCGTATCGTACTGGAAGACGGCATGATCACCCTCGACTTATGGTTTGGCGATATCAAAGAGTGTATGCCTCAAGTATGGACCAATGATGACGGTATCGTGGATGCCTGGTTCTTAGATGGTTTCGCGCCGAGCAAAAACCCGGAGATGTGGAATCAGAACCTGTTTGACGGCATGGCCAAACTGGCGCGCGTCGGTTGTAGCACCGCGACATTTACGGCTGCTGGCTTTGTTCGCCGCGGCTTGAACGATGCCGGTTTCGAGATGAGCAAGGTGAAGGGCTTTGGCACAAAACGGGAAATGCTGGCAGGTACGTTGACCCAACGCCAGCACCAGGCGAACTATAAACCTTGGTATGCACGCACCAGCGCTGAACATACCCGGGATATAGCGATTATCGGTGGCGGTGTCGGCTCGGCAACCACGGCATTATCGCTGGTACGCCGTGGAATGGACGTTACCTTATATTGTGCCGATCCTCTGCCGGCTGAAGGTGCCTCGGGAAATCGTCAGGGCGCAGTCTATCCTCTGCTTAACGGCTCTAATGATGCGTTATCTCGCTTCTTTGCTCCGGCCTTCCTCTATGCCCGTCAGTTTATCGAACAAGCTGCCGAGAAAAAATCTTTTTCCCATGACTGGTGTGGTGTCACCCAGCTGGCCTGGAATGAAACAGCAGAGAATAAGCTTGGCAAAATGATGGGCGGCGGCTTTCCCGACACCTTGATTAGACAGCTAGATGCCGAGCAGACAGAACAAGTTACCGGCGTCCCTTCGGGTCATAGCAGTGTAAACTACCCGCTCGGCGGCTGGCTATGCCCGCAGGAGCTCACCCGCGCACTCATCCAACTAGCACAAGAAAGTGGCCGCCTGACACTCAATAGTAATACTAATATCTGCAAACTTACTCAGCACGATGAGCAATCCGGCTGGGTACTCACTGATAGTGCGGAAAACCAATACCAGCATGCAGCGGTTATTGTTGCTAACGGTCACCGTTTTGCAGAATTTGAACAAACCCAGGCCATTCCCGCCTATTCGGTCAGGGGGCAGGTCAGCCATATCCCCACCAATGATTCACTATCTCAGCTAAAAACGGTGCTTTGCTATGACGGCTACCTGACACCAGCCAACACCGCAACTCAAAGTCACTGCATTGGTGCCAGCTACCGCCGCAGCAGTACCGATCTAACGTTCAGCGAGGAAGAGCATGCTGATAACAAGCAGCGACTGGTTGACTGCCTGCCAGGTGCTAACTGGCCAGCTGAGATCGATATGGCTGATAAGCATGCTCGCGTAGGCGTTCGCTGTGCCAGTCGTGACCACCTGCCGTTTATCGGCGATGTTTGCAACTACGAGACATTGATCGAGCAATATGCGGATTTGAGAGAACAACAAGACAGCGCAGAGAGTGTTCCAACTTATCCGAACCTATATTCGATGATAGGTTTAGGCTCTCGCGGATTAAGCTCTGCTCCTTTGCTAGGTGAACTGCTGGCATCACAGATCTGCGGCGATCCGCTGCCACTTCCTAATGATGTGCTTGATGCCCTGCACCCGGGACGAATGTGGGTACGCAGGTTGGTTAAAGGGAAAAAGTTGTAAGAGAAGCAAGAACGGCGAGATACAACATAGCGAATTCGCCCCTCCCCTTCATAAGAGGAGGGAACTAAAACCGAATTATTCCTACTCCGCCTGAACAGTTACCGGTGGTGCCGGATCGTCACCGCCGCCGGTATCTGACACCGCCACACCAATAACTATTGCGGCTACACCCACAGCAAGTACTGTCGCCGTTAAGCCACCAGCAGACGCCGCCAGCGCAGTATCTATTCCAGCAGCCGTTCCCTTCACTTCAGATGTAGCTTGTGAAGCCGTATTCACCGATGTAGCCGTCGAAATATTAGTCGCGGTTCTTGAGGCAGATTGCGTTCCTGGGCTATCTGCAGCGTATGCAGACATGCTCATCATCCCGGCACAAAAAAGTGCAATTATTGATTTATTCATATCATCCCCGAATACATAAGCGAGTTTATTGATATGAGTGTAAGTATAGGAGAGTTAGCAGGATCGAGGGACGAGTTAGCTAGGAGATTTTGATAGTCTCAAAGATGAGAAAGTGATAAAGGTAGGACAAAAAGAAACGAGATTATCGAGAAGCGAGAAAGCCAGTTAAATTAGTTAACCGTCTGTCTCGCCACTCTCTTCTCGTTACTCGAACCTGATGTTCGCGAATCAATCTTCTCCGAACAAATCGCGGGTATAAATCTTATCGGCAACATCTTCCAGCTCTGCTGTCATACGGTTCGAGACAATGACATCAGACATAAGCTTGAACTGCTCAAGATCAGTAATCACTTGGGAGTTAAAAAACTCCTCTTCCTGTAACACAGGCTCATACACAACAACCTCTATACCTTTCGCTTTAATACGTTTCATGATGCCCTGAATTGAAGAGGCTCGGAAGTTATCAGAACCACTCTTCATGATCAGGCGAAAAATACCCACCACGTTCGGCCGCTTGCTGATGATCGAATCGGCAATAAAATCCTTACGGGTTCTGTTCGCCTCCACAATAGCGCCAATGATATTGTTCGGCACTTCCTGGTAGTTTGCCAGTAGCTGCTTGGTATCCTTTGGCAAGCAGTAACCACCGTAACCAAAAGACGGGTTGTTGTAATGAGAACCGATGCGAGGATCTAACCCTACCCCCTCAATGATCTGGCGACTGTCGAGGCCATGTTTTTCAGCGTAAGAGTCCAGCTCGTTAAAGTAAGCCACACGCATAGCAAGATATGTATTAGAAAATAGTTTTACCGCCTCGGCTTCGGTCGATTCCGAAAACAACACCTCAATATCTTCTTTTACCGCCCCCTGTACCAAAAGCTCTGCAAAACGCTTTGCACGCTCTGAGCGCTCACCCACGATAATCCGAGAAGGATAAAGATTATCTAACAGTGCCTTCCCTTCACGCAGGAATTCAGGCGAAAAAATAAGGTTCTCACAACCGAGTTCTTGTTTAACTCGCTCGGTATAGCCAACAGGTACCGTAGATTTGATGACCATCACCGCTTCGGGATTGATAGCCATCACATCTTTAATCACACTTTCGACCGAAGAGGTATCAAAGTGATTTGTCACCGGATCATAGTCGGTAGGTGTCGCGATGATCACATACTCTGCCTTCTCATAAGCACACTGCTTATCTATCATGGCAACTAGATTTAACTCTCGCCCAATCAGAAATTCGCTAATTTCTTTATCCTCTATAGGAGAAATTTGCTGATTGATTAGGCTTACTTTGTCTTCAAGAATATCAAGAGCTATTACGTCATTGTTCTGCGCTAACAACACGGCATTAGACAGCCCGACGTACCCTGTTCCTACAACAGTAATATGCATTACTAAACCTCAAATCATTCAATTTTCAGCTTTTAGGGAATAATTCATATTGTAACAATACTTATAAGGTACTGTATAAGGTCACTATTGTAGAGTAGTCGGTTTAAGGCTTTATGACATGAATATTTAACTCTTCTTAAAATTATCAGGCCTATTAATCCAGCGTTTCGGTTGCTGTTATGATGATCTCGCAATCAGGTTTTACTACAGCCAGTTTTTGAGCCAAGGCTTCCTGTGCGGCAACATCACCATGGACAATCCGAATTTGCGACGGACCTAGCTTGATATTAGCCACAAACTGAACCAAATCGCCTTGATCGGCATGAGCAGAGTAGCCCGACAGCGAATGGATAGCAGCATTCACTTCAACCCGACGATTATTAATATCAACAGATTTTGACTGCTCCAAGAGCTGGCGCCCCAAAGTCCCTCTCGCCTGATACCCCACCATCACTACATCCGTTTGAGGC
Source organism: Photobacterium kasasachensis (assembly GCF_050336885.1). Lineage (NCBI taxonomy): Bacteria > Pseudomonadati > Pseudomonadota > Gammaproteobacteria > Vibrionales > Vibrionaceae > Photobacterium > Photobacterium kasasachensis. Next base: position 294,860 of record NZ_JAKJSH010000008.1, on the reverse strand, counting down.
TCCGGCAGCAAGGCTTCAAGATAGTTCATAATCCGGCCACCGGCACACATCCCGCTTGCAGCAACAACAATCGCAGGTTCTCCAGTCGCTTTTAGTCGATTAACAAGCGCAATGTGATCAGAGTGCTGGTTGATCGTCACGCACTGCTCAAAAGACAAGGGATGTCGCCCTCTTATCACTCGTTGCTTTGCCTCTTTAGCCCATAGCCGCTGGAAGGTAACATACTGCTGCGTAACTTCCATTGCCAACGGAGAGTCAAGGATCACAGGAAGTTGGTGCCATTTCAATGTTGAATCAACTTGCTTGGAGATACCTGTCATTGCCTTAGCAATCAAATTCTCTATATCAAACAGCAATTCCTGGGTACGACCGACGCTAAACGCAGGGATCAATATTGCCCCGCCATCTTTAAGAGAACAGTCTATGAGTGAGGATAAGTGCTGCTCTCGCTGACTAACAGGCTGATGTTGTTTGTTACCATACGTACTTTCTATTATCAGCGTATCAACCTGTTCAGGTGATTGAGGGTCAACATGTAATGGAGTATTAGAGGGGCCAAGATCACCGGAGAAAACGACTTTACGCCCACAGGAATGATTCACCATCCCTTCTTCCGGCAATACAAGCTCGATATAGGCCGACCCCAGAATATGGCCCGCAGGGCGAAAGCAGATACTTACCAACTCACTGCTAGGTAAAATCAGCTCGACACGACAATCAAATGGAATAGGCTTTAAAAGCTGCTGTACCAATTGGGTAAACCTGCTGCACTGAACCTTATTCAGCCCAAGGTGGATTTTTAGGCCATCCTCCAGCATTAACGGCAATAACGCAGCCGTAGCCTCTGTCGCATAGATGGGGCCTCTGAAACCCGCCGCCAACAACCAGGGTAAACGCCCAACATGATCAATATGGCAGTGTGTCAATAATAGCGCACGTATATGCTCTATTGGAAAGTCAATATCTAGCAGACAGCCGCCTTCCTCTCCCTGGAACAAGCCGCAATCAATCAGCAGGCCGTAATTACCGATTCGTATCTCATGACACGAGCCCGTTACGCCAGTACGAGCGCCATGGTGGATAATGTTCACTTTATTGCCCTATGGTTTGTGAGCCTGCACCGATGATGGCAAAGGAAGAGGTGAAGGAAATAAAGAATAGTTATATGTTAGAAACAAATCACGAATTTAGAACTCCGGCATAAGAATCACTTAAATTCCTTCAACTATTAAATTTTACCAATGAAAATTAAAAAAAAAGCGATACCAAATTGGCATCGCTTTCAAGTGAAACATTCAGTGAACAAACACAATATTTTTCTAACTTATTATAAAGTTCATTTGATCCCCAATCATGTTAAAACTCACATTGGCGTTACCGAGCAATACCACGTATAGAACATCATCGAAGTATTCAAACAGAACGTTTCACATCCCTAAACAAACACCTTTATTTACTAGTAAGCATTTTTATCAACAAATCCTTTGAAAATAGTTAGAAAAACAATTTTAGCATCAAGAAATACAGACCAGTTTCGAATATAATCCAGATCAAACTCAATACGCTTTTCCATTTTATCAAGAGTATCCGTTTCGCCGCGCCAGCCATTTATTTGTGCCCAACCTGTTATTCCTGGCTTAACTAGGTGACGGAGCATGTAACCGTTAATAAGTTTTCGATATTCTTCGTTATGAGCAACGGCATGAGGGCGAGGCCCAACAATGGACATACTCCCCTGAATAACATTCATAAATTGAGGTAATTCATCCAATGAGGTGCGACGTAAGAAACCTCCAATTTTCGTCAAACGATTATCACCTTTTTTAGCTTGAGTTACTTTATCTCCATCCTCCATTACAGTCATGGTTCTAAACTTCCAAACTTTAATAGCTTTACCATCAATCCCGTAACGATTTTGTTTAAAAAAAACAGGGCCAGACGACGTCAATTTAACTGCTACAGAAATAATAACCATAGGAATTGCTATAATAAGTAATATACAACCACCTACACTAAGATCAAAAATTCGTTTAATGATACGGTTCGAACCATCCATCGGTGACGAATATATACTTATAACAGGAAGCCCATCTAAATTATCACTTCGTGAATGAAGCAATTCAAATGTAAAAACATCAGGAAGATACATTACTGCACAGGTAGTATCTGCTAACTCATTGACTAGTGAAGCAATGTTAGATTGCTTAGTGACTGGTAGTGCAATATAAACGCGATCAACCTTTCCATTTTTCGCATCCTGAACCAGTTTTTCTAGGTCACCTTTAATTTCTGCTATAGGTAGTGGATGTTCAGACTCTATATAGTCAGCAGTGTCATAATGCCCCACTATATTCAATCCCATCCAAGGCGAGTTGTTTATGCGCTTTGCCAATTCTTGCCCTAAAACGCCGGCACCAACAATAGCAACCTGACGAGAGTTAAAGCCATGAACACGTGCTAAACGCAAGCAATACTTCAATAAGCGGCGGTAAACCAACAATACAATCCAAGTTACAACGAACCACATAACTTGATGTTGAATTGATGAGAACATTTCAAATTGAAGAAGTGAATCAGCACTACTCGCAGCCATGAATGAAATTAGCCAATAAACACTTATACGCCACGCTTCCATACGAAATGGTGTAGTACGCCACGATACATAAAAGTGTTTTACTTCACAAATGAAGTAAAAAGATAACATAGCAATCAATGCAGATAAATAATTAGCCGCACTTGAAGTGTGAGAAAAATAAAATGCAACTGCTAGAGAACTGGCTAATATCACTATTGAATCTGCAATACGTGTGAACATCGCAACCGTTGTTTGCCGACTGTGTAGCACTCCCCTCTGATATTTCATACGTCCTAGCCTTAAATAGAAAAAATATTATTAACAATAATTGATAAATGATATTCCCCTGATACAGAAATTAGCATCTATTACTGATTTAAAAGATCGATTATCTCTTTAGTTCTTTCTTCAACTACCTGATGATTACCTTTTGACTCCACATTGAGTCTGACTAATGGTTCAGTATTAGAACACCTTAAATTAAATCGCCATGGTGAATCATCTTCTTGGAACTCTAAACTTATTCCATCAGTATAATCAATTTTCGTCGCATGACTCTTGTAAGCCTCAAAAACACGTTCAATAGCAGAATCAGGATCTGATAACTTAGCATTAATCTCTCCCGATGATGGATATGCCGCAATACATTCCTTAACGGTATCTGACAACTTTAAGTTTTTCACAGATAAGAGTTCAGCAATAAGCAGCCATGGGATCATTCCAGAGTCACAATAGGCAAAATCCCTAAAATAGTGATGAGCACTCATTTCACCACCGTAAATTGCATTCTCTTCACGCATCCGTTCCTTGATAAATGCATGACCAGTCTTAGACATGATAGGTATGCCGCTGTTCTTAGCTACTATATGTTCAGTATTCCAATAAACTCTCGGATCATAAATTATCTTCTCAGCAGGATTCTTTTTCAAAAACGCTTCAGCTAACAATCCCACCACATAGTAACCTTCGACAAAGACTCCGTTTTCGTCAAAGAAAAAACAGCGATCAAAATCACCGTCCCAAGCAATACCCATGTCAGCTTGATGCTCAATAACAGCATCAGCAGTATCAGCACGACAATCAGGTAATAAAGGATTTGGAATTCCATTAGGGAAGTTGCCATCAGCTTCATGATGAACCTTGATGAATTCGACTGGCACATTCAGCGCTATAAAACGTTTTTCGATTTCATCTATAACATGCCCTGCCGCTCCATTACCTGAATTAACAACGAGCTTCATTGGTTTAATGTTAGTAGGAGTAATATATGACATCAAATGGTCGACATATGCTTCCAAATTTGACTGCTTAAAAAGCTTTCCTTTGGCATCAATTTGAGGGAAATTGTTTGCCTCTGCTAACAATTGAATTTCCCGTAACCCTGTATCACCACTAATTGGCCTAGAATCTTCACGTACAAGTTTCATCCCATTGTAGTCCAATGGATTATGACTTGCTGTGACTTCAATTCCTCCATCCAAGCCTAAGTGCTTAGTCGCAAAATAGATTTCTTCCGTTCCGGTAACACCGATGTCGATAACATTAACACCTGAGTCCATCAAGCCCTCAGATAAAGCCTGTTTTAGTGACTCCGAGGTTAAACGAACATCCCCCCCTACTACAATGGTTTTTGGTTGTAATGCATATCCAAAAGCTCGACCAATGCGGTAGGAAATATCTTCATTAAGCTCGTTGCCTAGTTTTCCTCGAATATCATATGCCTTAAAACAAGTTAACTTATCCATTATTAATAACCATTACCAGATGAATCCAAACGAACAATATCGTCTTCCTCTAAATATACGCCTGTACGTACTTCTATAATTTCAAGAGGAATTTTACCAGGGTTTTCGAAAGAGTGAGGTGAACCATTAGGAATATAAGTAGATTCATTTTCATGAACCAAATATGATTCGTCGCCATTCCTAACCTTAGCTGTTCCAGAAACCACAACCCAATGCTCAGCTCGATGATAGTGGACCTGAGTTGCAGTTTTGTGGCCAGGTTTTACCTTCACTTTTTTTACATGAAATCTCTCACCATCAGCGACAGATTCGTGGCTACCCCATGGTCTATACTCATCTCGATGATGCATAACTTCGGATCTTCCGGCAGCTTTCAAATTTGAAACTATGCATTTTACGTCTTGTACTTTGTGTTTATTGGCAACTAATACAGCATCTTTCGTCTCAACAACGACTAAGTCCTGAACACCAACTGTTGCAACTAGCCTATCCTGACTATATATGTAACTGTCTCTAGTATCATGAAGAAGAACATCACCACGAACTGCATTACCATCATCATCTTTATCGTTGACATCCCATAAAGCTGACCACGAACCCACATCGCTCCAGCTTGCATCCATAGGAACAACTACAGCAGAATCCGTTTTCTCCATCACAGCATAATCAATAGAGTCGTCTGGACACTCATTGAATGCAGACTCGTTTAAACGAATAAAATCAAGGTCACTATGAGAACCAACTATCGCTTTATCACATGCCTCTAAAATTTTTGGACAGTGCTCTTTTAACTCGCTTAAGTATCTAGATGCCCTAAACATAAACATACCACTATTCCAGTAATACTTATTTTCAGACAGATACTTCTTAGCCGTTTCAAAATCTGGCTTTTCGACAAAGCTATCCACATTAAATGAATAATCATCAACAGCTTCACCTTTACGGATATACCCATAACCAGTTTCAGGCTTATTAGGTACTATACCGAAAGTGACTAACTTACCCTTCTCAGCAAGAACCTGAGCTCTGTGAACTGCATCCGTAAAAGCAGAAACATCCTGAATAACATGATCGGCGGCTAATACAAGTAATACGGGATCAGTTCCTTGCTTAAGAGCATGAAGAGCAGCTAAAGCGATAGCCGGCGCTGTATTTTTACCCATTGGCTCTAAAATAATACCGCCACTAGACAAATTTTTCTGCCTTAACTGCTCAGCTAAAAGAAAGCGATGATCTTCATTACAAATATAAATAGGGGATGCACACTTTATATCTTCTAGCCTTGAAACGGTTTCCTGAAGCATCGATTGGCAGCTGGTGATAGAAAGAAACTGCTTTGGGTAATGAGTTCTAGACAATGGCCAAAGTCGGCTTCCAGAGCCACCTGCCATAATTACGGGACATAACATTTATTACTACCTAACTAATCAAAGAGTTAATGACGTTTACGTGCTTGCTCGTAAAATCGTTAACATTAAACTGTAGCTCAGCCTTCGTTCTGCAAAACATTCTCATACGGTTAAGATCATTTAGATTAATTGTCTCAAGTCGCTCGACAAAAGCTTGTGCATTTGGTTCAGAGACGTATCCAGTTAAATTCTCATCAACCAAAAATGGTAGAGCTCCACTTGTACTAGAAAGTACAGGCGTACTATTTCTATAAGCTTCTAGAACAACCAAGCCAAAACCTTCCCAACGTGAAGGTATAACTAACAAATCTGCCTTTTGGTAAAATGCATCAATGTCTTTATTAGAAACCCAACCTACATTAGTTATCCAAGGGTGCTCAAAATTAAATTTAGTTTCAGAATTTAGCACACTCCCACCAACTAGAGTAATTTTGAACTTAATTCTATTACGGTTTACTATTTCCAATGCATCAAGAATTATGTCAAGTCCTTTTTGATGATCGAAACGCCCTACAAATAATAACTCAATACAACGTTCAACTTCATCTGCCTTATGGAGCTTAACTTCATCTGAAAGCTTTACAGAGTTTGGAATACAAACCTTATTCCCTTTGTATCCTAATGTTTTTGTACATTCATGTTCAAACCTTGATATATCAACAATAACATCAGGGACTACACTCATGTATTTCTCAATAAATGAGATTATCTTTTTCTTAATCTTAGATTGTTCTCGAAATACGGCCCAACCGTGAGGACAATAGACTATCTTAGCTCCATAGAATAGCTTATAAATTATTAAAAGTAGTCCGGCAAAAGTGCTATGAGCATAAATAACATCCGGTTTTATATCGGAAACAGTCTTTGAAAGTTTAAAAAACATTGCGATTAAACTTGATACTCCTCTTCCACCATCGTGAAAAGAAAGCTTATTTTCAGTTATATCAAGTTCACTCTTATGTGAATGAGGTACTAAATAGTGGTTTTGAAATTGGCATCTTGATAAACCGTCATCTAGCAAATTCAAATAAGTTGCAACTCCCCCCTTTATCGACTCGGAAAAATGCAGAATTTTCATGAAACCTCTAATTGTTAAATTATTATAATATGAAAAATGGAAGAAATGCCGACAATCTTAGTCAATAAGATTCATATATGCTAAAGCTGATTTTTCCCAAGAAAATCGTTCTATATTTTTAATACCACTGTCTATTAATCTTCTTGTTAGTGCATAGTCACTACAAACAAGATCTATCTTTGCTGCGATATCTATTGGATCATATGGATCACAATAAAGAACACTATCCTTACAGACTTCAGGTAAACTGGCAGCATCCGAAACTATAACAGGACATAAACAACTTTGAGCCTCTAGCGGGGGAATACCAAAACCTTCATAAAAGGATGGATATACAAAGCACTTAGCGTTGCTATAAAGTTCTTTTAATTCCTCATCACTTACTCTACCAAGAAACTCTATTCGGTCATTAAAATCTTTATCAGTGAAAACACTATTACTGAATGCTTGATTTCTTGAGCCTACAATTTTAAGTTTCAAAGTATTATCATTCGTAAGGTGAAAAGCATTTAGCAAACCTTCGAAGTTCTTCTGAGAATTCAGAGAAGATACAGCAAGTATGTAATTATCTTTTTTATAATTTGATGTATACCCCTTAAAACTATCGTCAACAGCATTGTGAATGACGATAAAAGGAGAAGAACTTAGCTTGTAGTAACGTTCAATTTCTGTTTTAGAAAATTCGCTTACAGTTACAAGTCTCTTACTACTTTTTATGATAAGTGGAATTAGAAACTTATAAAACATTGAGAAACTCTTACTGAATGATTTTGACCACTTAATAAAGGCTATATCATGAACAGTTGATACTTTATTGCAATAAAGTATCGGAGCTGTGTTACAAAAATTGATTAAAGTTGCATTAGCACATTTTCTTTTAAGATAGAGTGGCAATTCAACTTGCTCCCATAAATGACCTGTTGAATTGCCAATTACTTGAACGTCCAAATATTCTGCCAGGATCTTATCTTTTATATTATGAGGAGCAACAAACACCACTTTAGTATTGTACTTTTTTAACTCTTTAGATATTTCTATAGCAAATCGCTGTACACCAGTTAAATCCTGTGTCAAAAATCTTGCATTAACCACCAGCATATTTTGTACCAATATATTTAATGTTAAATAACAATGACAATAAAAAATAGATGTGCAAATTGTAAAATTCAGGAACTGAAATCAGCATCATAACCAAAACAGTTATGTTTGCCATTTTTATCCCTTGCACTGCCGGGTTATTGTTAGTTTTTATCGTCACTAAGGGATATAAATACACACCTAAAACAAATACCAATCCAATCAAACCGTTGTTTAGTAGTATCGTTGTGAAACCATTTGTCGATCGGCTATAGCCAAAGCCGATACCAAATAGCTGATTAAGCCAACTTAATTGACCAAAATACCTTACTGATTCAACTATGTGACTTAACCTCTCCACTCCAGATATATGTTCAGAGTTTAGCTTTGATATGAAAAAAATCGCGAAATCCAGAATAACACTGAAGTTGAATACAACTAGTGAGGCTAGTAAAATAGAAAAAACAACAAGAAAATTCCTTGCCTTTCGGTAAAGAATAGAATCCATTATTATAAAGGTGGCAAAACCTACTATCGCTGTTCCCGATGTTGATAATAATAATACAACTAGTAAGTTCATATACATGAACTTATCTCGCATATAATAAAAATAAATAAAAAATGGGAAAATAGAAAAGGCAAACATAGATGGTTCACCAGTTAGCGACTGAAAACGAGGTAGCGTTAATCCCCCCAAATTAACAAACTGATATATTCCACCAAATATGGTATCCGCACCAGTTAATCTATTTGATAAAAAATCAATATTTTTTCCAAAAATAAAAAAAGAAAGGTATGAAAAATAGCCATAAGCAATGAAGAAAATCAGTCCTAAACGAAGAAATTTATTTATTTCACTGAAAGTTCCTTTTCGCAAACTATAGTTAGTCGCATAAAAAAACATCAAGCAAATTAGAAAATAAATCCCCTGTGTAAAGAAGCTACTTCTAAATGATAATAATTCAGGTGAATCAGATGAAATCCATAATGAAAAATTAATAAAATTACCATTATTAAGAATCAAATTTGATAATTGACTTGGTAATACTAGAGCAACAAAAACTAAGAGCGCAATYGATAATTCATAAAAAAATCTTTTTACATCATTTTGGTGTAGTTTTAAGAATAATATAGCTGTAAATAAAATCACTGATACATAGGGAACTAACAACCCTTTTATAGAGTTTGTGACTACAACAGTCTGCACTAAAAGAAAAAAGATTGTAATTTTATAGAAAAAATCAAGCTTAATCATTAATTACTCGCAAAAATGCTCGACTGACATCATTGATGTTGTTTTCAGAGATGCATCGAATGTCACTGATGGGATCACTTATAATTCCTTGAAAGCTGCATTTAAGCAATGTTTCCTTATATAATTCGTCTTCTAGATGATTTATTTGTAACTTTTTCTTTTCTAAAAAATCTTCGAAAGATTCCATTGTTCTAAAATCTTCCACAGTAATCCTATGACACGTTGAAAATTGATTGAAAAATGTAGGTACAAATGTAAATGATTGAATATTTAACAACGCCGATTCGTATGCAACTGTTCCAGTCACTGTAAACACAGCTTGACAGTTTTTAATTAAATGGTGTGAATCGCATTTTTCATCAACGATATATACTGAGGGCAAAGATAACAATGATTTATAGAAAGCTTGACTGCGATCTCCAATTGCATTGGTATGTTCTTTTACGAGCAAGCACCAATCATTCGGTAATACTCTCCAGATCTTTCTGATGTTTTTTAACTGGTCCTCATAGTATCTTCCAAACGCATCAATTGATGCTTCGGGCTGCTTATGTAGAGGGTAAAGAACATATTTCTTGCCTTCTATAAAACCGACATCCTTTCTAGCGATTTTATTATATAGTAACTTATTCATCTGATTTTCAAGTTTCGAGACTAACTTACTATACTTATTTTGATGCAATGTTGGATCATTTACATCGTAATAACCCTTATTAAAAATAAACCTGTTTAGCACCTTTAGTTGATGCCTCAAAGCGCTCCTTTCCTCAATAAGCTTATCGTTCAGCTTTAAATAATCTGGTTTTTCCAGAACAAGTTCGTTTGCTTCATGTTCTGTACTATTACTTGGTTCAAGCATTTTAGACTGAAACTCATCACAAAAAAATGCAAACCTTCCATTTGGAATTCTTATAGTATGCGGATTCAAAAAACGACACTTTAACTCAGTCGCATTCGCAATAATTCTTGAAGCAAGAATCTCATGAGCCCATGTTAATTCACCAAAGACGAAACTTATCTTATTTCTGAGCACAAACTCATATATATCTTTCTGTATTGATTCAAGATATCGACGAGAAGCCGTTTTTTCTAAAGATAAAATTCTGTCTGTATCAATTAGCTCATTAACTTTAAACTCACCAATAGGTTCAGATGTCGGAGTATTTTTATGCAGATATAGTATATTTTCATTTGGGTAGTTGATTTCAAGTTCTTCTTTGATATTTTTATTTACAACCATCCAAAAAATATTCAYATTATTATTTTTTAGTTCTGATGCAATTTTATTGAAGAAAGTGGTTTTATCATAGTTTGCAATAAAACATATGTTTTTCATGTTAGCTCTTAATGGTATTATCTTTTATTAAAAAAGTAGAATTATTATGTATGACGGCATTACTTAAATCTAGTTGAGTTTCTCGTTTTTTTTGTAGCAATTGGGAAGAAACATAAAAACCTGATTCATTAATATTTTTTGAAACAGTTGTAGATGCGCCGAGTTCGACATCTGAACAAATTGTTACTCCGGGAAGAATTGTACATCTACTACCGAAATACACGTTGTTTTCGATAGTGATCGGTGCCTGTATCTTTACTCGATTAGAGTTAAAACCATGAGTCCAAACTTGATGTTCTGTCCCGCCAAAAACCACATTATTGCCAATTTTTATGGTGTCAGATAAATCAAAATGAGCATCACTGACTATTAAACTGTCCCTTCCTAAGAATAAACACTCCCTTTCTTTATAAGGGCTAACCCCATCACGGGTACCTACAAATGAGTTATTCTTTACAATTACACTATTTTGACATAATACCAGCTCATTTATATTGGAGAACTTATTTAGCTTATTTACAACAGCATTGTCTCTCATATTTAAACTGGCAACTTTAATGAAATTAAAATTACCAATAGAAGCATTTTCAATCCTACATTTATCACAAATTAGAATATTGAACATTCCTATCTTTGAGCTACCACCTATTTCGTACTTAAACAGACATCTATATAATAACAGCCTAAGAGCATTGAATGGCAAACATGATATAATTAATAGCAATCCTAATTTAAGTTTCATTGAAATAATCTCTATGTTTATAAAGAAGTGTTATCGAAACAATAAATGATACAAAGTTACTCACAAACATTGCTGTAATTACAAGTTCTAAATCAACACTAAATAATAAAACAGCCATAAAAAAAGCAATAAAACCGGAAGAAGTTATCAATGGGATTAACTTATTTTTATTGAATTTATTATAATACACCTCAAAATAGGCTGTTATACACCATAATAGTGTTGCAAGTAACATTAAAGAAAGGTATACGTTGCTGATAGTAATTTCCAGAACGTTAAACATCGAATTAACTTGATATAACGCCAGAATTACACAAATAACTAGCAGCATTAATGCAAAGTAGAATGAGAAGATCTTGTAATGACTCTTTTTACTATCATTAACAAATAGGTTTTTACTAAAATAACCCAAGATTGATGAATGAACCAGAGTAATTATTAATGTTATTCTCTGTACAACAGACAATGACATCATATCGTCTGATGATAAAAAGTTATAGGCATATACTTTTCCAAACTGGTTAATGACTGTAACCATGACTAAATTAATCATTAATGGATAAGAATACCTTATCGCACTTTTAACCAGTTGGCTACTTTCTAAATAGTCAAAGGATTTTATTAAATTAAAATTGAAAGTACAATAGGCTATGATAATAGCGATATAAAATGTAAAGAATACTAATAAGTTAACTTTCCATTCTAAAATTGAATATACTGCCAATATAACCATGGTCAGAATCGAAACAGTAATTGTATAATTGAATATCTTGCTGGGTGTATTGATTAATCGATAAAAATAACCCATCAATACTGTCAGCATTGAGTATGTTACTCTTATAAATACAAACACGAACAACAATACATCAATCTCAGCAATATCTAACAGTGATATTGCAGCTAGCAAGAACACAATTGCTATATAAAATGATGTAATTATGTAAGTGAACCTTTGCGTTTGTGCAAGAAAATCACATCTGTTATTACTATTCCTATAACCATAAAACAGGTAATTCTTAACACCAAAATCAAGAAAAATCACCAAGAAGGCTGATAAGGAGTATATATACTCGATTTTATTAAATAATTCTACATCATTAACAAGAAATAAAACAATAAGAGGGATACAAAATATTAAGCCCTTATCGATTATATTCAGTAATGTATAATTAATTAATCCAGAGTGTTTTCTTATAAGACTAATTACAAACATCATATTTTCTTGCAATTACTTCAAGAAACAGTAAGTTCTGAATTTCGACTACTTGCAGATAATCAGTAACATTCCAGCATTTATTGTTTTTGAGTGCAATTTTAACTAATTTATCTAAGCCAAGAATCTCGTACGCTTTTGTACTCTTCAGCTTGGGAGCACTAAAAAAGTTTGATATATGATCGCTCATAACTGTGTTTAAATATGTGTGATTTGTAATAGCAACAGCTTTATCCCTATAGATCAATTCTTGCGACAAGTCCTGTTTGTATGCCTCTCTGAGTACATACTTATTCACATATTTACTTTTCTTCCCAAACCCAGATTTACCTTTGGTTCTATGTAAAGCAAACTTCATTGGTATTGATGCAGAAAAATTCGCCAACCCAATATCATAAAATGGCATACTGTTATTGTGACCAGCATGATTAAAGTTGTTTGTCATGTAAGCAATATCATCGGTATATTGCCAGCTCCATGCAAAGTCTACAATATGATTGTACAAGCTTCTTAAATCGCTAGGTGCAGCCTCAAATTCTTTAAACAATCTCTCGTTATGCTTTTCTATATATTCAGAATCGAATATTAGCGATTCATCATGCATATGATACATATTTGATAATATGTATTGTTCTCTTCTATTGAAAATCCGTCCCCTTTTCAGTACTTTTTTAACCTTGCCATTATTAACCAAGTTCTTATCCAGAATAAAATCACTTAATTTCGCGATCAGGCTATTAATATTATTATTTCTAAAATAGTTAAAGTAGGCAGTATCAAATGTATGTAGGCTTGGGGTATGGATTCTAGTGTCTTGCCCTGAAAAAAAGTTGCTATTTTCTTCTATCTTACCAGATTTCATTATTGCGTTAAGCATTATTGAGCCATGATAAGGGAAATTTGATCGATCAACTATATCAAACAAATCAACGCTTTCGTTAAAAGGATCAACCTGAATAACTGAATGTTTTATTCCCATCTTCTTAGCAACAGAGCTAGCATATTCAGCTTCACTGAAGTCAGCATATTTTGTATCAAAAGTTACAGAATTTAGATTACTAATTCCAAGATCTTTTTTTAGAGCAATTGCCATTACGGTCGAATCTATTCCACCAGATAGCATTATCGTATTATTACTCTTAACCCTTTTTTCATGAGCTGCGGTTATTTCATCACGCAACTTTGACGAGAAGTAATCAATTCCTTCATCGTTATTTTCTTTTATTTCTCTTAATGGTAATCTGAAATAGTCTTTCGATAATATGGATAAGCTGTCCAATTTTATTTCAATGACCTGTCCCCGTTCCACTGACCATACATCCTCGAACAGAGTTATTGGATCTTGAACATATTCATATATCAGGTATTGAGCTACACCATCTACAGAAAATTCTTTATTGGTTCTCATAGAAATAAGGTCAAAAACATTTGAACTTATTTTTAACTCATCATTTTCTACAGTATAGTAAATATTTTTTACACCCATTTGGTCTCGAACCAAATAAGCTTTACCTTCTTTCTTATTTACAAGAACAAAGCTAAACTCGCCATCAATACTGCTTGGACCTTTATTACAATCTAAGAAGTCAGCAATGATTGAACTCGGATCAACTTTGTTTCCATAGAGTCGGCAATCACCCAATAACAGATAGTCTTCATTTTCAAATTGGACAAATGAATCAACTGCTAAATTTGAATTTGATTGATGTTTCTGTTTTTTATTTATTTTAAAGTTATAACTTTTCATTTAAAGTCCAATTCTAATAGGTGACCATAACAATCATCTATATGATCAATCATTAACTTATTTTATCTAATTATTGATATATAAATTACTTTATTAAAAACAACATAAAAATTTATAACATCCAAAGATACATTTGGATTTTAGAAACAATTTTATTAGATTACCTTTAATAACTTGTTAGCAACTTATAATTGCAGTTCAATCCCCCTCGAACTACTACATCAATTCCAAGACACTTCTTGATATGACTAGTTTATTCCTTAAACCAGTCATATTTTAATTTTAAGAATATAAATCAGGGATCATCTTTCTAAGATTCTTTCTATTACGAAAGCTTCAGCCATAGCCATGCCATGCGTTGCGCCACGATATTTCGCTTGAGCTTCAATACACTCATAACTTCGACTGTGTGGATATGATCTCATTTCAACTTCATAGCATTTAAGCGCATTAAGTTTCATCTCCCAGTATGCAGAAATATCAACGATACGCTGCGGCACAAATTGTGATCCAGTCCGGCTAGCCCATTCCGTTGATGATAATACTTCAAAGCTATAAATTTCTCTCACTGATGACCAACTCTGAGGGCGACATGCTGTCATCACCGCACGATGGGTAATACAGTGATCCATATTCAAATCACTTGCAAAGTGAGTGTACACAACACTTGGATTATACTCACTCAGTACTTCTTCAACTGCCTGTACAACATCCAGTAGTGGTACTGAATCCATCTTGTTATCGGGGAATGAGTATTGCTTAACTTCAGCTACTCCCAAAATGCCCAAGGCCTTAATTGCAGCCTCATTCCTCAGCTCCCCTGCCTGGACTTCTAATTCCTCCCTGGAGGAAACGCCATCAGTCATAAACATAACGGTGACTTGATCACCATTATCAATATGCTTAGCTATAGTACCAGCACAACCAAGAGCCTCATCATCAGAGTGAGCTGCAACAACTAAGACTTTACTAGTCATTGTCAATAAGATCCCAACTTGTAGCCGTACCAAAATCGATATCAACTTTTGCTCGTTTACCGATTAGATCATCATAATATTTGGGAGCTAAACCATAGCCAGGTCTTACGCGACGAATATCATCGTTTGTGATCACATCGCCTGCTTTTATGTCTTTCACAAAATATACCGAGCGTCGGAATTTCATGCTTGCTTCTTCAACCGGTTTGCGCTCGTACCCCGCAGTACCAATTGCTTTCCAAGCAGACTCTGTGTCATCGCAAAGTTGTTTCAACTCCTGCGGTTCTAACGAAAATTCAGAATCAGGCCCCTTTTCTTCTCGGCTTAGGGTGACATGCTTTTCAATTAGACTTGCCCCCATTGCAATAGATGCAACCGATACAACTGTCCCTAATGTGTGATCAGAAAGTCCGACAATACAGTCAAATTCTTGAGCAATATTAGGAATGGTTGCAAGGTTTGCTTGATCAACAGGAGATGGGTAACCACTTATACAGTGAAGAACAACTAGCTCATTACAACCATTATCTCGTGCAGTCTCAACAGCTTCTTTTATCTCCTGATAATTAGCCATCCCTGTAGACATAATCATCGGTTTCCCTGTTTGGGCAACCCGCTTTATTAGTGGTAAATCAGTTAGTTCAAATGACGCGATCTTGTACGCAGGTGCATCTAATTCTTCAAGGAGCTCTACAGCGCTTTCATCAAACGGTGTAGAGAATACTGTAATACCCAACTCGCGCGCTTTCTCGAACATTGCTTTATGCCATTCGAATGGAGTATGCGCCCATTCATACAAATCATAAAGTTTATATCCATCCCACAAACCGCCTTTAACCTGAAAATCAGGTTTATCACAGTCGATGGTCATAGTATCAGGCGTGTAAGTTTGCAATTTAATAGCGTCTGCACCTGCAGCTTTTGCCATTTCGATTGTCTCGAGTGCCCGATCAATTGAACCATTGTGGTTCGCAGATAGCTCAGCGATGATATATGGCTTATGGTTCGGACCAATAGCGCGGCCATCAATATAAATTGTTTTCATTCTCTATACCTTTATTTTTGAGAGATGATGACTCTGGCAACGACTTTTCCGTCCGAGTCCAAGTATGCCTTGTCGAACTCCAGCCTAAAATCCCCATTATCAAGGAAAGCCTTAGGATAAGTTTCTGCATCAAGCATCCGAATATGGTTATATAGCTCCTCTGTTTCTCCTGAAACTGGCAGCTGACTTTGCTCTGGCGTTCTGCGTCTAAAGGTGCAACCTTCACCCATTTGTGCTTGCGGCATAGGTTCATCACTAGCGATATAACGTATCAAGTCATAAACTTTTGGAACCATACGTTCAAAGATATCTTGTGCAGAACCTGCGAGTGATAGATCTAATTTCTTATAAACAGGCCCAGCATCCAGCTCTTTAACCATACGTAGAGCCGAAACTTTTGTATCACTATGGCCTCGCTCAACTAGATTCTGCAAAGGGCTACCACCTCTACCATAAGGAACATCTGCCATATGAAAGCATACACATTCCCAACGATTAAGTACTTCCTCAGGTACAATCCAACTCCAATGCGGAAAGAAAATATATCTTGGATTGATAGTACTTAACCATTCAGTGGTCAGCATATCTTTCGAAGTAATTAAGTGCCAAGTTCCTGGCAAAGTATCTTTTATTCGGTGAAAGTGATTAATATTCCATGGTTTAATTGTAGCGATTACATATGTATTATTCGTCATATTCAGTAATCTCAACCTTGTACTTTTTATTCTTATATCTAAAGAAAGCAGGATAAGAATCATTATCCACTACACGAAGTAACTGAAATTGTTCAGCCAACGTCTTTGACATGTTCAGTTCGCTATCTTCTGGTCTTCGACGCGTATAAAAGCTTTCCTCACCAACTTGTGATTCCGGACTTAGTTCAGAATAACGACTCACGAACAACTGGCACAAGTCTATCGTGACGGTTCCCTGCTTATTGCGCCATTCAGGGTTTAGCTCAGTTCCATCAAGCGTTATTTCATCACGAAGCCAAATATCACCACTATCCGCATTTTTTGAAGCCTCAATCAGGCATACCGGAATTACATTCTGGCCTTCGATGATTTGCCAGGCAACAGGCGCGAACCCCTTACCCTTAGGTAAATCGCTTTCATGCACCACTAAATTATGACGGCTCTTAACTAAATTTTTTTCATGGACCAGTTTCACACAGCCAAGAAAAAAGCTTACATCAGCCTCTCGCAGTTCATCCTGGTGGCGAGACAAGCTTGCTTCAACCCCACGTTTATTACACCAGGTAACAAACTGCTCTGCATAAGGTAGAATCCAAGAATCATTATCAACTAATACATTGACTGTTTTAATCTCTTTCATTGAACAACTCTTCTATAACTCTCTTGACACCATGCCCATCACAGACTTCAAGACAATTACTTACGGTATCTAAGTAATTTCTTGATATTCTTAAGTCTCGTAGCTCAGATAAAACGAAATCGATATCAAAATCATCAGGAAGAAGCCTAATTACACCTTTGCTTGCCAAATTTTCAGCTATCAGCCGCTGATTATCGGCAAAAGCCACCAGTAAACTTGGCATTCCTACTGCGCAACGCTCCCAAGAACTGGTTCCCGCAGCACCAAAACAAATATCGTTTTCTAACATCAACTCAGCAACATTACTAACACCGACTTTTAGCTCAAACCCTTCTCTTTCACAAAAAATGGCAACCTTTTTTCGGTGAACAGCTGTTGGGCCGAGTACGACAGTCACTCTCTCTGTCGTACTATCTTGCTTCAGGCATGTCAGTACTCTTGATGTGATATCAAGATGATCGGTACCGCCCATCATAACCAGAACACGGTTCATTCCACGATTAACAGATTGCTGACGACTCAAGATAACCTCATGTTTGTCAACACTGAACTCCTCTCTGAGCATGGCAAACTGCGAACCAAGCAGTAGCTTGCAATTATCAGGAACTATAGTGCTATATGCTGTGGCTTTTCTATCGTACGTCTGATCCATAAGTAAGTTGCAGCAATGTCGCCTGTCGGCAAGATCATCGATGACGAATACATGAGAACCTCGGCTCTCCAAGTAACGCTCCCATAGCTCATCAATACCATAATGATCTACAACAACTAAATCGGCACCTGCGCCAAATGTTTCATAAATCTTTTCTATGCACTGTTTGGCGTCATCTAGCTGAGTACCTCCCAACCAATCAGAGTGTGGCAAAGCATTGTCAGAAACGTTGGGGATCATCTTCAGTCGAGCAACTTCAAAGCCATGATCTTCGACCACTTTAAGCACATGCCCATCATGAGGCTTGCTCAAAAAAAGTATCTGATGTCCTTTTTTTTTAAGTTCAGAAGCCAACGTAAGGGTACGCATTATATGCCCACTACCAATGTAACTGCCTGAGTCGGCTCGAATTGCTATTTTCACTTCAGACTAGTCCTTGATCCTCTAGTACCCGATACATGTTCTCTGCACGAGTCCAATCCTCAAGAGTATCAATATCCTGAACCAAGTAACGAGGCAACATGATGGCCTCTGTATTACCAGCAAATAGTGGTTTGTCATTTAGGAAAGATAGAGCTCTTCCCCAATAAACCTGGCCGGCATCATGGTACATTTCTTCCAGATCTTGAGACCGTGTCATACGGTTTTCAGGCTCACGCATATCCAGTAGCTTACCTTGATTCAGGTGGACAGCTCGTTGGATAGGAAAAGGGAAACTTGTAACAGTTACTGAGAACTCACTATTCGCATTTTGAGTTAGTAACTCAAATCCTCGTGACAACGTTTCTGGACGAACGAAAGGTGCTGTAGCATATATACAACAAGCGTAATCAACCTTCTGTTCCAAACGACGTAAAGTATCTGCTACTACAGCATTTGTTCCAGTAAAATCATCGGACAACACTGCGGATCGAAGAAATGGTATTTCAGCACCGTAAGATGCAGCTACTTTTGCTATTTCCTCATCGTCTGTTGAAACGATAATCCGGTCAAAACACCCAGCTTGCTTAGCTGCTTCAATGGAGTAAGCAATAATCGGCTTCCCTAAAAATGGCTTGATATTCTTTCTTGGAATTCGCTTACTGCCACCACGAGCCGGAATAATAGCTACTTTCATGATAATGCTAACACCTTCTCTAATGTGTCCACGACTGTGTCTTGCTGCTCAATAGACATCGTATGAAACATTGGTAAAGAGATTGCCTCGGAATAATAGGTTTCAGCCAGCGGGAAATCGCCATCATTAAAACCCATATCCTTATAATAAGGCTGAGTGTGAATAGGGATATAATGTAAGTTCACGCCAATACCATTCGCACGCAATTCATCGAAAACTTGTTGATGTGACTTATTAATCTCATCCAACCTTAAGCGAATTACATACAAATGAAGACCTGAGTATGTATTATCTAACTGATACGGCGTAATTACAGGAAGATCTGTAAGCTTTTGATTATAACGTTCAGCAAGCTGATGACGAGCTGAGACAAACTCATCAAGACGCTGCATTTGCGAAACCCCAAGAGCAGCTTGAAGTTCTGTCATTCGATAATTATAACCAAGTTCCACTTGCTGGTAGTACCAACCGCCATGTGACTCTCCCACCATTAAGTTAGGATCTCGTGTTACACCATGACTACGATACAGGCCCATTTTCTCAGCAAGCATATCGTCATTGGTTAACGCTACACCACCTTCTGCAGTTGTTACTATTTTAACCGGATGAAAACTAAAAACGGTAATGTCAGAGTATTCACAGCTCCCAACTGGCTTGTCGTCATAACGTCCACCAACTGCATGTGAGGCATCTTCAATAATCTTGAATCCGTACTCTTTTGATAGCGCATGAATAGCTTTCATATCGCATGGCTGACCACATAAGTGAACAGGAATAACAACCTTAGGCAGCTTTCCTTCAGCCCTAGCGGTAATTAGTTTCTCTTCTAACTTGGCGGGACACATATTATAAGTAGTTGGATCGATATCAACAAAATCGACTTTGGCTCCGCAATACAGTCCACAGTTAGCTGAAGCAACGAAAGTTATCGGAGTTGTCCAAAGCAGATCATCTTGACCTAGACCTAAAGCTAAGCAGGCAATATGCAATGCCGAAGTTGCACTATTAACGGCCAATGCATGCTTAGCTCCAGTGTAGCAAGTCAAAGATGTCTCAAACTCTGGAACTTTAGGGCCCTGAGTTAAAAAGTCAGATTTTAATACATCAACAACAGCATCAATATCTTGTTGAGTAATTTCTTGCCTACCATATGGGATCACGGTATTCCCTCACACCTTAAAATTTGGATCTACATGGGTCTTGATTAAATCGCGAAGACCTTCCACAGTCTCCCACTCTGTATTAGTTCCTGAATTATACTTAAAGCCAAATGGAACTTTTTCAGCTTTATGATGATTCATATACTCTTCTTCTGTGTATGTGAAGGAGACTGAAGGCAGAATTGCGTAGTATGGGCCCAAATCAATTGTATTCAATGAGTCGGTATCTGTAATCATTTCTTCATGAAGCTTTTCGCCTGGCCGAATACCAACAACACGGATTTCACACTCTGGTGCCACAGCTTTTGCTACATCTAAAATCTTATACGATGGGATTTTTGGAATAAATATTTCACCACCAAGATGATTTTCAAGCGCAAACATCACTAAGTTTACGCCATCTTGCAGTGAAATATTAAACCGTGTCATCTCTTCATGTGTAATAGGTAGTACACCTTCACCTTTCTTGCTAATAAAGAAAGGTATTACAGATCCGCGAGATCCCATTACGTTTCCGTAGCGAACAACACTAAAACGTATATCCTTGGATCCTCGAATATTGTTAGCAGCTGCAAATAATTTATCAGAAGCAAGTTTTGTTGCCCCGTACAGATTAATTGGAGCACAGGCTTTATCCGTAGAAAGTGCTACGACATCTCTAACACCACAAGCAAGCGCAGCATGGATAACATTTTCGGCACCATCTACATTGGTACGAATACATTCAGTTGGATTATATTCGGCAGTATCGACCTGTTTAATGGCTGCTGCATGAATAATAACATCAACATTCTCACAAGCCTGTGTCAGACGTTCCCTATCACGTACATCACCTATGAAGAACCGAAGCTGTGGGTAATCATAAGCAGGATATTGTTGCTTGATAACTGACTGCTTTAATTCATCACGCGAGTAAATGATAATTTTTTTGACGTCTGGGTATTGTTTCAAAATAGTTTGAATAAACTGTTTACCAAATGATCCCGTACCACCTGTAATCAATACCGTTTTATTATTTAACATATCAAATTTCCAACTATTTAACTCTACTATCAAGCAATAATTAAACACAACTTTATTATAAACATTAGTAACCAGCAAATAACATATACTAATTAATACGCTATAATATGCTCTCTCTAAATCTCAAGCACTGTCGATATAATCAATAACTTTAAAACTAACATTAAGAATAGAGGTACTGATTACAGCACCTCTATTAGGATTAATTAACTCTTATGGGTTCTACTTATCCGATTCGTAGCTGTAATTATAATAACCATAGCTTCCACCATAATAACTACTGGCTTTACGAACTACCGCATTTAAAATAAAACCTTTAACTTCAATTCCATTTTGTTCAAAACGCTGTTTGGCAACATCGATTTCTTTTACTGAGTTCTGCCCAAAACGACCTACGAGCAACGTAGTACCGGCATGGGCACCAACAATCGCCGGATCTGTGACTGCCAGAATTGGTGGTGTATCTACAATCACCATATCATAGTGCGCTGAAGCCCAATCCATTAACGCTTTAAAACGAGGGTGCATTAATAACTCAGATGGATTTGGAGGTACATTTCCGCGACCAATATAATCCAAACCATCCACACCAGGCTGCTTCAGCAGAGATTCGATTTGAGCCTGCCCACTTAAATATTCAGACAGCCCTGGCTTGTGACCAACAGCCATCTGGCGTTCCATTTGACCCTTTCGCATATCAGCATCTATAACCAGTACCCTTGAGCCTGACTTTGCGATAACCGCAGCCATGTTTGCTGATACAAATGACTTCCCGATACCAGGGCTCGGACCAGAAATCATCAAAATATTATTCTTTGCTTCCATCATAGCAAAGTGCAAACTCGTTCGAAGACTTCGAAGTGCTTCAACAGACAAGTCAGCCGGATTTGAAACTGTCAGCAGTGTCTCTTCAACTGCTAACAACTTCTTGCCTTTTTGTTTTTTCTCCAGTTCGATTTGCCAATCAGACATCGGAACGCTGGCATAGACTGGTAATCCAATTGCTTCGATCTCATCAGGACTTTCCACGCCACGGTGAAAAGCTGCACGAAGAAGAGCAATAGCTACCGCTAAAATCCCACCAAGCAACGTAGCCAATACAACAATCAACGACTTCTTCGGTTTCACAGCACGGGTATAAGATTGTGCAGCGTCTAAGATACGCACATTTCCTACAGTACTCGCTTTTACAATATTTAGCTCTTGCACCTTGTTCAACAGCTGCACATAAATTTGCTGATTAACCTCTACATCACGAGTTAAACGCAATATTTCTCGCTGAGTTTTTGGCAGTTTCTGAATCTGATTATTTAATCTGTCACGTTCAGCCAGTAAGGTTTTTCGTTTATCTAATAGTGATAGGTAGGCTGGATGTTCTTTTGTAAAGCGCTGAGATATTTCACTTTCTTTAAAGGTTAACTCATTTAATTGTGCCTCAAGCTTCACCATTACATCAAGCGTTGACTTCGCTTCCAAGCCTAAGTCAATCGACTCGTTATCTTGGCGATATTGATTCAACTGATCTTCAGAAAGCGTTAGTTGACTCTTAATGTCAGGCAAGTGAGTACGAAGAAACTGTAAACTGTTTTCAGCTTCTGCTGAATTACGCTCAACATTTTGCAAAAAGTAATTCTGACTAATGTCGTTGAGAATTTCTTCAATGTCACGGCGATTTTCACCAGTAAACGATAACTGAAGAATACCTGTTTGCTTACCACGCTCACTTACAGATAAATCACGCTGTAATGACTGGATGGCATCAAGCCGCGATTTTTTTATGATTTTAAATGATGTGCCATTTTCTGCAGTTAGTTGACTGACAAACAAAAGGAACTCCCCCTTTTGCGCTAACTCTCCGAGACGTCCATTTAGTATAGGACGCTTGTCACTGTCGACTAGCTCAAATTCACCAGTTTCGGCATTAGTAACTGTCAAAGTAAACTCAGGTCTATTAACAAAGCTTGGAACTTCAAAGCGGCTAATTGAAATATTGCTTTGTTTACCCTGAATTCGCGCTAAGCCCTTGCCTATAAACGGTAAGTAATGTGGAGAAGCAACAGTTGTTAAATTTAGCTTATCTACTGTCTTACCCAAGATCATACGAGATTTGATGATCTCAATTTCAGTCGTAGCAGATGACTCGGAGGCAAATAACTCTCCCATATCACCCAGAGCAGGCATTCCAGAGCTCTTAGTTTCTACCTGAATTAATGCATCAGCCTTATATTTGGGTGTTGCCAATAGTGCATAAGCCACACCAAGAATGGCAAAAACAAAGGTAATCGCAATAATATTCCAGCGATTATCTAGCAAAATGCCAAGCAACTTCCCCAAATCGATCTCATCAGAGTCTGATTGCTTGACCTGTACGTTATGCGTAACGCTCATAGTTATTTCCAGTAATGAGTGTTGAGTTTCGTGGGGCAAGTGGCAAGAGCAATACAATCTCTCGCCACTCGTTACTTAAATCTCGCCCCTGGATTATTAAAATTTCTTCGCCCATGCGTTTGCAGCTTCAGCAATCAGACTATAACTATGCTCAAAAGCTTCACGGCTTTGACGATATGGATCTGGGATATCTTTC
Organism: Photobacterium kasasachensis; assembly: GCF_050336885.1. Classification (NCBI taxonomy): domain Bacteria; kingdom Pseudomonadati; phylum Pseudomonadota; class Gammaproteobacteria; order Vibrionales; family Vibrionaceae; genus Photobacterium; species Photobacterium kasasachensis. The sequence continues at coordinate 270,790 of NZ_JAKJSH010000008.1, read as the reverse complement.
TGTCCAATCCATTGACCGAACAGCATAATTTTGCCTCGAGCTTCTGGAGCTATCTTAGTCACTGCTTCAACATGCCCCTTTTCCATAACAAGGATAAGATCATAATCGCGACACAACTCACTTGTTAGCTGTTGTGCTATATGACCTTCTAAGTTCACACCATTTTCAGTAGCAACGTCCATTGCCATATTATCAGCAGACTTACCAGTCAATGCTCCAACACCAGCTGAAGCAATATGTTTGTTGGGTAGTAAGTTTTTAAGCAAATATTCGCCTGAGGGTGATCGACAAATATTGCCAACGCAGACGACTAAAATCTTTTCGAACATATTATTACCTAAGGATGATTCTATGGCCCTAACCATCGTAGCCAAAGTACTTCGTGTTTATGGCCAGTTTCTAATCCGCAAAACACCTTCACTCAAGTCATTAAACCCACTGATTGTTGGAACGATTTGCGTTATCACACGGTTCCAACGAGTGATAGGTGCAGCAGTAACATATACTATGTCGTATGGTTCGAGCTCGAACTCAGTACCAATCAATAGAGCGGATGCATCTTGAATATTAAGCTGATAAATATTGGCGATAGTTTGAGTCGCAGCTTTTCTATTTATAGAGCCATCTTTGCTTCCGCGAATAACAAAAACACCAGTAGCGTCAGCCGAAAGCTGATTAATTCCACCAACGTTGCTAAGCGCTTCTGTCAGGCTCATACCAGCACGATCGATCTTAAGCAGTTGAGGTTCGTTCACCTCCCCCATTACGAACACTTTCTGGGCATCGTTGCGAGGAACGTGAACAATATCTCCTGGCCGAAGTAGCCGATTTTGAGTTAGGTCACCACGTTGCATTAATGCATATAAAGAAATATGCTCTTCAACACCGTTGCGTGTCAGTGTGACATTTCGCCAATCAGCATCAGCTGCAAGCCCACCAGCACGATTAATCGCATCTAATAAGGTCAGTGGTACGTTGGTAATGGCTTGCTGGCCCGGAGTGCTTACCTCTCCAGTGATATATGTCTTTTGGGAACGGAACGCGGCAACATTAACATCTACTTGCGGGCTCTCGATGAAAGCTGCAAGGCGTTTAGCCAATTCATCACGCACTTCGGTAACCGTCTTGCCCCCAACTCTTACTATACCTATATATGGATAGAAAATAGTGCCATCGGCATGAACCCAATTACCGGATTCACTTGAACTACGGTATGAACCTGCTGGAATTGTTAACTCTGGGTGGTCCCAAATAGTCACATTAAGAATATCACCAGGGCCAATTTTATACCTGTACCGTACTACTTCTGCATCTAAACCGGGATTAGTTTGAGAAAAAGCCTTAGGCGCTTTGAATTGGTTAACGACACTGGCTGTTAGAGGGTATACATTCACCTGCTCAGAAATATCGCTATCTTGATCTTGAACCTTGATAACTTTCTTGTCATCGACAGTTAAGTGAGCACCAGGCACCGTGCAGCCTACCAGCATGACAGATGCCATTGCAGTTAAAAGAAACTTTTTTGTGAAATCCATATTATAAGATTCAGTATCAATGAATGAAGGCCTACTCATATTGAACAAACAATATTGGAGCAGATTCTCTGGGGTTAGTATCTGGTTCTACATCTAAGGATAACCAAATACACAATAATTACATATCATCTAAGAGCGAAGATAAAAACGGCTCCATGGCAATTTCATGAACGCTACCGCCCTTAGGTTATAGCTCCCAATGTGCTTTAAGAAGTTCTCTAGTATCCGTGGGTTAGCTGTGTCTTTAAACTCGAAAGTGCACCGAAGTACCCACATGTAAGCAGCAAGCATTCCATGTATGGAGGTTACATGCTTACCTAAAACGGTAGCTATTTTACACAAAACACAGCTTAAGAGGAACTGTATTTTTCAAAACCCATTTATACGCACGAACCAAAGAAACATGTAAGCAAATGATTTAAAACAGGAAATAAACCCTCCCGTTACTGATTGAGATATAACTGCTCAATACTTTAAGATTTCTGCAGTGTAATCTTCTGTCAATCCTAATGATCAGCTTTATCATTTCATTATTAGAGGAAGTTAAAATAGTTTGATGGCAGTTATGTATATCCATTGCCATCAATGAAAATAGCTCATATCATTGCCAATGAAGGTGACTTCGCATTTTTATGTAATTTTATAAAAATAAGGGAATAGGATGAAAAAAACCACAATAGCATTGCTAGCAGCTATGTCTATGGCTAGCTCTGCATTTGCAGCTACTGAGACTTCAGCAGGTGCCGCAGGTAGTACATCATCGACAGCAACTACTGCTGGCGCTACATCATCAGCTACAGCCGGTACTGCATCAACCACAGCTGCAACTGCAGGTGCAACTACGGGCGCAGCGGCAGGTACTGCAGGTGCAACTGTTGCTGCAGCTGGCGGTATTACAGCTACAGCAGTTGCTGCAGCTGCTGCTATTACTGTAGCTGCTGTTGCCGTTGTTGACGCTACCGACAACGGTAACTCAACTACAACATCTGTTTCAGCTCAAGGCTAAATACTTTTTAGCTTTCAAGCAAAAAAGACAAAACAGGTGTTAAAGCATAACCGCACATCTCTGTGCGGTTATTATTAGCTTTTGTTTTAAGCATGGTGTTTCTAAACACATCGTTTAAAGCAAACCTCATTTCTCACTAATGGATAGTTGCAACTCGGATGCGATCACTTCAACGTTCTATTCTTTGTCTCTCTGTAGTTCTAATCTCAGCTGCGATAACAGGCTGCAGCCAAAAATTTAATGATGTCAACGACACGATTAAGGTGGCGCTTTTTGGTGAACAAGATATCAGGCTGGATCAAGATGATGTGAACAACCTACCTTATGCCAGTATTTATGCGAAAGTGAGTGATGGCCCTCAAGCCTTCATGGTGTTAGCGCTTGCAGAGCCCAAGGCAAGCTTCGGTAAGCATCACGCTTCACCACAAACTACACCCCAACAAGCTTCACTCCAACAAACTATACAACTAAAGTGGATGTCTTCTGACAATGGAATGCTAGTGACAGAAAACGGGCGATTAGTGAAAACCCTGAAGATTCCTCAAGGTAATCTTATCGAGACTATCAGTTCTCAGCCAGATCCCCTTATTCTAGGGCTTCACCTGCCTTCAACACCAACAATCTGGCAGCGAAAGATCGATTGGCAGCCTGGTTACCATTTTGGCTATACATTAAAGTCAAAATTTACACGCCAGAAAGACGCAGTAATTATCGTCAATGAAAAGCCTGTTGAGGCACTGTACTTCATTGAAACTGTGACGGTTTCCAGCTTAAAGACTGAGTATCAAAATGACTTCTGGCTACACCCGGAAACAGGAAAAGTACTGAAAAGTAGGCAAAAGATTGCACCTAGCTTGCCATATGTCGAAATCACTTTATTGAAGCCTTATTCATAACACGGAAAGAACATGACTCTGCTCGTATTCAGAAATCTTGCTGGCTTAGCTATCTCCACCACCTCATCTATCACTCAAAGGAAACGGGGTCAAAAAAGATATAAGCCTAATTTTATTAAAATCTTTTTCCCTATCTCTTTTGTAGTAGCCAGCTTAATTGCCAGCTCGAATCTTATGGCCCAAACGCCTTCTCATGAAGACGCCGTTACATCTAGAGAAAACCAACCGGTTAAGATTACAGTAAAAACATCACTAGACAGTAAACACCAGCTAGAACTTAACTACCCTGTTCCGGTAAGAGTTAACCAAATATTAAGTGATAGTATTACCAATATCAACCAGCTAGCTCTTGCTCAAGAGCAGATTAAACCTACATTTTCGAACACTATTTTCTGGACAGGTGCTGCACTGTATGAGCGCTTTCCTCACCCTCAGAAACAACGTGTTGTAAACCGACTAAAGCAATTAGCAAGCCTCTGGAAAAAAGAAGGGGAAGGTGAACAAAGTCAAGCCGCTTTCAATCTCGCAGCGTACATAGAAAATCTAATACTTGGTCAGCGAATCTTTACGCCTCTAGATTATGACCACGTCCGCATTGACTCTGCCCGAAACCCTTTGGCTAACCATGATTTGACACTCTTGCTACCTCCTCGCCCAAGTTCAGTACTTATCACAGGGGCGATAGCCCAGTCCAAAGGCGTTTCATGGCAAGAGAGAGGGAACGCCAATAGCTATCTCAAACACGTTGTTACACTCAGTAACTCGGATAACAGCGAAGCCTGGGTTATTCAACCCGATGGACAAGTTGAACAACACCCTATCGCTTACTGGAATCAAAAACATTTTGATATAGCTCCGGGTGCGACAATTTATCTTGGCTTTTCTTCTCTACCCGATGAGGTCAACACCATCAACGAGGACATTGTGAATCTGCTAAGGAACCGGGCCCCGTAAAATGAAAAAGACACTAAAAACCTCATTATCAGCGCTTACTGTCGCGATGCTACCGGTCTTGCACAGCCATGCCGATGAATTTAGCTACCCAGAATTCCAACCATCCCAGTCCGACTTTGGTGGCGTAGGCTTGATCCAAATGCCAACAGGACGAGCAGGTCCTGAAGGTGAATTCAATGTCGGTGGTACATTTTATGATGAATACCATCACTATAACGTTTCACTTCAGCTACTTCCTTGGCTGGAATCCACGATCCGATACACTATAGTACAAGATATTCTATATAGTGACGACCCAAGCTTTAGTGATGATACAAAATATACTGATAAAGGAATTGATTTCAAATTCCGCTTATTAAAGGAGAGTTATTGGATACCAGAAACATCGATAGGTATTCGTGACTTTGGTGGTACCGGGTTATTTGATGGTGAGTTCATTGCGGCCAGTAAACATATCGGCCCATTCGATTTCACTGTCGGTGTAGGCTGGGGCTACATCGGAAATAACGCAAATTTAACCGGTGACAAAACAGCCAGTAATGATTGCAACCGCAATACCGAAGTCAAAGGCAAAGGCGGTAGTGTCGACTTTGACCGCTGGTTTACAGGCTGTAGTGCTGTGTTTGGCGGCGTGGAATATCAAAGCCCATGGCAGCCACTAAGATTAAAAGTTGAATATGACGGCAACGATTATGCCAGTGACTTCCCGGTTACCCGTGGTGGCATAGACATGACTCAGGACAGCAAATTCAACTATGGTGCGCTATATCGCCTAGGTGACTGGGGGGACTTGCGTGTTAGCTATGAGCGCGGCAATACCTGGACATTCGGCTTTAACCTCAATACCAACTTCAATGACCTAAAAGCGATTTGGCAAGACGAACCGCTACCTGCATACCAAAAGCAAACACCACACTCGAATGGCGATGAGCGTGAACTGAGTAATGAAGAATGGCTTGAACTTGCGCAGGAGCTTCATCAAATTGCAGGGTATGAAAACCCATCGATTTACAGTGATTCAGAAACAGTAACCGTTGTAGCGCCGCAAACTAAATATCGCGACAGAGCAGAAGCTCACCTACGAGCGGGAACGCTTATTGCCAATCACGTTCCTGAGGCAAAAGAATACCGATTAGTTGAAACATCAAATCGCCAGGCTATCACCGAAACACGAATTGATAGAGAACAGTTCGTAAAAGTGGCAAATCATGAATACTTTGATGCAAAGGTCGAAGATGCTATAAAAGTTGACGTACCGGAGTCACCTAAAGGCTCATTGATTGCCTCATCAGACAAAGATTGGGATGTCAGTGTTGCCCCTACCCTACAACAGTCTTTTGGTGGCTCAGAGAACTTCTATATGTTCAATATCGGCATCAATGCCGGTGCTAACTATTGGTTTGGCGATCATGTTGAACTCGGCGGCTCTGTCTACTTCAATATCTACGACAACTACGACAAATTCTTGTACGAAGTCCCGCCTGATGGTACAGAGCTTAAACGAGTTCGTACCCTGGTTCGCCAATATATCAACGACAACCCTGTTCGAATGAATAATCTTCAGCTGACCTGGATGGATCGCCTCGGTGATAACTGGTACAGCCAGGCCTACGGTGGCTACCTGGAAATGATGTTCGGTGGTGTCGGCAGTGAAATACTTTATCGCCCTCAAGGCAGTAACTGGGCGGTAGGTGTGGATGCTAACTATGTAATTCAGCGTGATCCAGATTCACAGTTTGGCTTTTTCACTGAAGAAGTTCAGTTTGACCCTATAACCAACCGAGACTATCGGGTTCAAACGGGCGCAATCACAGGCCACGCTACAGTGTATTACCAGCCGCAATGGGAATGGCTGCCAAACACATTGCTCAAAATCAGTGCTGGTCAGTACCTGACAGAGGATAAGGGTGTGACCGTCGACTTCTCTAAACAGTTTGATAGTGGTGTTATTGCCGGCGCCTTTATCGCACAAACAAACTTGTCTGCTGAAGAGTTCGGTGAAGGGAGCTACAACAAAGGATTTTATGTCTCTATTCCCTTTGACATCATGACAGTCAAACCAAGTACCAATCGAGCTACGATTTCCTGGTTACCACTAACACGTGATGGCGGGCAGATGCTTAATCGTAAATACCAGCTGTTCAGCGTAACCGATGCACACTCCCCATGGTATGGGCGTAAGGCGATGAACTAAGTATCGGCATACACAACCTAATACTCTAAAAAGCAAAAGCGAGAGGTTTTAGCCTCTCGCTTTTTTCATGCTTGAGTAGCACTTTGGCTTATACTGCCCAAAGAGCAATTAAGCTTCCAAAAAATGTGAACCTCTACGTAAAGTGCATTTTAAATGCACGATATGGGTAGTAAATATAGTAGTATCAACTAATGATACTTCCATCAATAGAGTGGAAGAAAAAATAACAATATTCTAACGTACACTGTAGAAAGAGGTTAGAGCATGTATAAAGCATATGCTCATTTCACTGTAAAACACCCATATATTCATGGGTTTAACTTAATCACATTGTTAGTTGTTTTCATGGTAAGTGGATATCAACTTTTGGAAAATGAAAACCTAGCATATGCAGCAGGATTTCTTATCGTTTCGATTCCTACTTTAATATTTGCAAAGGCATCTGATTATAAACGCAAGTATATTAGTGCTAATAGCTAGAATAACCAATAAAAAGACAGGCAGCTTTTTCAAGATGCCTGTCTTTATTATAATTGATTATCATCAAGCCTACTGCTATGACCTAACTCTATCGCCAGAACCTTTTCCTGTTGCAGTCTGGAGGATCAGCCTAAAATAGAGAGAAAGTGAAAAAGTCTCTATCATTTCAGCATCTAAGCGAGCTAGTTGCTTGGGTACGGACATATCTACACCATTGACTTGCGCCAGCCCCGTTATCCCCGGCAGTACATCTAATACACCACGCTTATTGCGTTCTTCAATCAGTTCTTCTTGATTATATAAACAGGGACGAGGACCAACAAAACTCATTTCACCGCGAAGTACATTAATCAATTGCGGTAACTCATCAAGCTTTGACTTACGTAAGAAAGCACCAAATTTTGTTACCGAACTTGCGTCAACCATATGGGTTGCAACGGAGGCTGTCGAGATTGGCATAGTACGTAGCTTGATCAAAACGAAAGGTTTACCGTTCTTCCCTACTCGCTTCTGACGGAAAACTGGTGAGCCTGTGTCAAAAAAACCACACACACAAACAAACAACAAAATAGGCCAAAGAAGTAAAAGGCCTAAAAAAGATAGCGTTAAGTCTATTAAACGAATAATTGGTTGGTTCATAATTTTTTGGAGCTGTATGCTCAATACCTCTTAATAACGGCCAACAGTTAGCTAATAGCAAAATCATTAGAAACGATGAAAAGATGATACCACAGAGGACCTACCCGATCAGCCATTACAGCGAGAGTGACAACCTTTGGAGGAATAACATACCAACTTCAAACTGTAGATATACGATGTTGGTTTTCGGTACTGAACCCTAGCTTATCAAACAAATTGAGACTAGAATACGAGGCCTGCTTCAATAGGTATAGTATCATGTTTCAGCCAGTTGTATCTTTCTTCAGTGCTCGACGTACAATCAAGCGCATTGTTACCCTAAGCTATGATATTTTTGCTATAGCATTTGCTCTATATGCGTCAATCGCTTTACGATTAGGTGTGTTAAGCTTCCCTATGGAGCTTGAAGAGGTGGGTAGCTTTGTTATCACCATTGCTGTAACTCTAGTTGTTTTCACCAAGCTAGGCTTATACCGAGCAGTCATGAGATATATGATTGTTCCAGCTATAGGACACATTTTTTTAGCTGTTGTCGCATCATCACTGGCGTTGTCAATTTCGAGCTTTTACCTACACTCTTTCATACCACGTAGTGTACCTGCCATCTATGCAGGCATTGCAATGATCCTCCTCGGAGGGCCTCGCATCCTGATTCGAACATATTTCGATCGGTACTACCGCAAAGGTAAAGATAACGTATTGATCTATGGAGCTGGGGTAGCCGGTAGAGAACTCGCATATGCGCTAAGACAAGGTTCAGAATACCATCCCGTTGCCATTATTGATGATGACCCTAACAAGATTGGAAATATAATCTACGGTTTACGGGTCTATGACAGCAAAGATTTCTTAAGGCTGAATGGCTTATATCAACCTATAAAGCTTTTACTGGCAATTAACAACATTAGCCAAGGCGAACGTCTGCGCCTTGTTGATAAACTATCAAACTGGCCAGTAGCGATCCAATCTGTTCCTTCAGTTGAGGATATAGCATCAGGTCGAGCAGATAAAACAGAAGTAAGAGATCTAGACATTGCAGATTTACTAGGAAGAGATTCAGTCGAACCTAAAAACGAATTAATGCAACAATGTATCTCTGGAAAAAGTGTCATGGTAACTGGGGCTGGCGGTTCGATCGGCTCTGAACTTTGTAGGCAAATCATCAAACTCAGCCCCAAAACACTCGTTTTGTTTGAGCTTAATGAATATAACTTGTATCAAATTGAAAAAGAGCTAAAACAAATTGCTCTCTACACGAATGTTGAAACAACTATCATTGCAGCTCTTGGCTCCGTTCAACACAGCAATCGACTAGAAAAAATGATGCGGATATATCAGATAAACACGGTATACCACGCAGCAGCATATAAACATGTTCCAATAGTCGAATACAATATGATTGAAGGTGTTAGAAATAATATCTTTGGCACCTTGTTTGCTGCCAAAGCGGCAATAAACGCAAAAGTCGATAACTTTGTCTTAATCTCAACAGATAAAGCCGTTAGGTCGACTAACATAATGGGTGCAAGTAAACGCATGGCAGAATTAGTACTGCAGGCCCTTTCTGTTGAGCAAATAACAACTAACTTTACTATGGTCCGATTCGGTAACGTACTAGGCTCATCTGGGTCAGTCGTACCGTTGTTCCGAGAACAAATTAAGAAGGGCGGACCTGTAACCGTTACACACCCAGACATTACGCGCTACTTCATGCTAATCCCTGAAGCGGCTCAGCTAGTTATTCAAGCTGGTTCAATTGGACATAATGGTCAAGTGTTTGTCCTCGATATGGGCGACTCTGTTAAAATCCTGGATCTCGCTAAACGCATGATTCACTTAATGGGTATGTCTGAGAAAATCGATGTCGACTGTGATGGCGATATTGAGATCAAATTTACTGGGTTGAGACCTGGGGAAAAACTCTATGAAGAGCTGTTGATTGGAGAGAATGTGGCAGGCACCAGTCATCCTAAAATTATGACTGCATTAGAGGATTATCTAACTTGGGAAGAGATGGAAATCGTATTAGGTAAACTAGACAAATTTTGCCATGAATTTAACATTGAAGCGGTAAGAGATATTCTAATTTCCACTCCTACGGGCTATACGGGTGGTGGAGAGATAAAAGATCACCTATATCAACGTAGACTTGAAACGTCAGAGTAAAGTGAATCAATTAATAACCCACTCAGTCAACGTCTCTGACTGAGTGGGGTAGTATAAAATCAGCGTAAAGTAAAAGTTTGTTGTAAACTATCGACAGTTGATACTTTAGCTTGCCATGAAAGAAGGCTCTTAGCCTTGGATGCATCAACTTCTAGGTCATCAAAAAGTTGAGTTGACAACGACTGCTTACCAACAACTTTGAGTAACAACCGAAAAACACTCACAGGAAAAGGTAATTGAAGTACTGACTTATCCAAAGAACAAGCAATACAATCGATTAACTGTTTTGTTGAAATCACATCATCATCTGCAATCACAAATCGTTCATTGGCAGCTTTAGGATGCGTAATACACACCTCAATGAAATCGACCAGGTTGTCTATAGAAATAAAACTCTTTCTATTATGAACTGCACCAAAAGGCAGAATGGGCACTTTCGATACTAACCGACTGAGCTTACCAAAATTTCCAGGGGCACCATCACCATAGACAAGAGGAGGGCGAATAATAACCAGTTCAATTCCAGTTTCTTCTGCTATCTTTGTCAGTTCAATTTCAGCTTCTAACTTAGAATGAGCGTAGGCAGCAACGGGGCAACATTCCGTGTCTTCACTAAAGGGCTTAGTTCCTGACACATTACCTATTACGCCAATAGAGCTCATAAAAATGAATCGTTTAACACCGCTTTTCGCGGCCTGTCTCAGTAAGTTAACGCTTGCATCACAGTTCACTGAGCGATATAAATCTAGCGATTGTGACGGATTTTCACCTGTCTGATGCGCCCTACCTGCTAGGTGTACAACAGCATCAACCCCATATAAAGCCGAACTCCAGTCTGTTTTGTCTGACAGCTCTCCTACGACTACAGATCTGAAGTCAGCATCGATGTCAGAATTATTTATTATAGAGCTTTCACTTCTGACTGAAGCAGTAATGTGGTGACGAAATGAGAGGTGTCTTATAAGATTCTTACCAATAAACCCATTTGCACCTGTTATCATTACTTTGTTTTTTTTTATAAGCATATATTAAGTCTCATAAATAATATCAAACAAAAATATAAAACCATACCAACACAAAATGAAGTAACCTAAAGTTTCGTTCAGAATGTTACGGCATATCCCGAACAGTTTGCCAGACGTAATTTACGTTCCCTTGCTTCGTAAGAAATAACGACAAGCAGACATTGTTTCTTCTTACTCATTTTAAGTGTCTTATCAATCAACAAAGTCACCACTATATAAATGAAAAGTAAAACTCTAATGATTCATATCGATATATATGGCATTCACATTCATTCCTACATCACGGAAATCTTATGCCATCCGTAATACATGGGGTCAGAGACCCCATACTTAAATAGTTCTCATCCAGTGCGCACTTCATTCGCTTACGCTGGATACCCCCTTAAACGTTGTTTCACTCTTTAAAAGGTTCAAACATACTGGTATGCCCTTGCAAAAGCTTCTGCTCGATAGTCTGTTCTTATTCATCGCGCATTTTCTTTTAATGCCGTATTCATTGACCAAAACCGAATAACGATGGCCATATTAACTCAGAAGGCAGCAACTCAATTGTATATTATCAGGCTTGACCATTGAAAATTCCAAAGCATATCAACCGGTAATTGGCAAACAAGTGAGGTGTTCATCACTGATCACCTCATTGCTGTCAATAGTCATTTGAAACCGGCATTCTATCATCGTCACTAACAAAATAAGTGGGCACTTGTACTTATTGCTACTAATCTAAAAGTTTATTCTTTCTTTCTCTATCACCATCGGAAACTTAGATGCTTTCGTCACTAAGTGGCCTACATATTCACCGACCAAACCAATAAAGAATAACTGAACAGAACCAAAAAAGAATATACCAATTAGTATAGGCGCAGTACCAAGTGGGAAGTCATCCCAAAACATTAGCTTAGTGACAAAATAACCGACAGCAATCAATAAACTAATAAAGCTCATAATGAAACCGGCAATCGTCGCTAGACGCAATGGAACCTTAGAATGACTACATATGCCAAGCATTGCCATGTCATACAGTGAGAAGAAATTATTTTTGGTGATTCCTCGGTGACGCAATGGCTGTTTATAATGAACCTTAGCTACATTGAAACCAACTTCCATTAATAGGCCACGAAGATACGGATATGGATCTGGAATACCCTTAAGAATATCGATAATTTTCTTATCGTATAACCCAAAGCCATAAAAATTCTTTTCTAGTTTTGTTTCGGATAATTTCGTAATAACTCGGTAGTAAGCCTTACGGATCAAAAACATTAGCGGAGATTCAGCACTATCATTTTTTACACCAATGACTAATTCATTTCCTGCTTCCCACTTCTCAATAAACTCAGGAATTAACTCAGGCGGGTCCTGAAGGTCGGCAACCATGAACAATGTAGCATCACCAGATCCTTGCAATAATCCATGTTGAGGAGAACGAACAGGGCCAAAGTTTCTACTATTTACAATGATTTTCACATTCGAATCGACACTTGCTATTTCCTTGAGGATATCTACAGTCCTGTCGTCTGATGAATTATCAATAAAAATATGCTCGTAACAATAACCATCTAATTTATCGAACTGTTCTTTAACCTTTGTATATAGAAGTTCAACATTTTGTTCTTCATTAAAGCATGGCGTAATAACGCTAATTTTCTTCATAATTTTATTCTTGAAATATTCAGTATCTAGTTTTATTTTTCACGAATCATTACTATCAGTTAATATGATTATAAAAAACACCAATCTTTCTATTTATTTAAACACCCAGTTTTTAAGCATTAACCAATTGAAGCAAATGCTAGGGATAAGACAGATACCTTGTGATAGATATGGGTTAAGACTAATTTCTGTTACTAGATAATCAAGAGAATATGCATTAAAAACAAAAACAACAAAATATACACATATAAACTTGATAAAGGTAATTCTTCCACCTACCCCTTGGAAAACCATTTTACCCATGCTACAAAAATTAAAAATCACGCCAATGATTGTTGTAAGCATTAATGAATAAAAATAATTCACCCCAGAGAAGATTAACAGTGCGTATAGGCTATATCCAAATAAGGTATTCAACACCCCTACGAGCAAAAACCTAATGACACGTGAACTAAATATGGCTTTCATGAATTTAAGCATTAAAACCTTTGAATTTTGCTCTGCATCTAAATTCAAAACACACCTATAATTATCAACATCAATAAAATGGAATGTGGCTGCAAGGCTCTATTCTGCAAAATATTCGATATAATAAACGCAAACGAAATGCACCTTAATCAATTGAATATATTGACTTAATAGAACCCTGCAACCTATCATCACTTTATCGAATATTACTAGTCATTAAGACCTTCAAAATGAAGTGTTTTACTAATTGACGATTCTAAAGAAGTGTATATCTTAAGGTCTAGTTCATTCATTGCCTTATTAATGCATGGCACATAGACATTTTTATTACCGTCAGATTTTCCAAGAATGACTGTATCAACTTTACCTAAGGATACTTTGTGAGCTAACTCACCGATTGATATAGACTCATTAGACCCCACATTATAAATACTCCCATTTTTGCCAGATGATAATATTCTCAGCAACCAAATAATTAAATCACCAGCATATAGGTAGGATCGAACAGCTTTTCCATCGCCCTTAATTACTATATTTCGGTTGTTCACTACATCACTAATAAAGTTTCCGAATGCGTATGCTCCAGTTAGTGGAAGATACGGACCAGAAAAAGCAAAGCACCTAGCTATAACCACATCACAGCATGCGTTCTTCTTAAAATAAGCCTCAGACTCTAACTTTGCACTTGCATATGCATCGTCTTTGTTAAATCGAGGGTTATTCACAAAGCTTTCAGGCATATGGCTCATACTTGCAGGTTGAGGACCATATGCTGCACCAGAACTTGTGAAAAGAATCCGTTTGCAATTTACTTCTTTAGCAAACTCACAAATTCTCTTGGCTCCATCCATGATCGTACTTCTCATTAATCCTGGATTGGATTTGTTTAGAGAAACAGATGCATCTGTTGCTGCATGAATAATATAGTCAAATTCAACATTTTCACACTTGAAGTTGCGAACATCACCATCAATGAAGTTGATGTAGTCATGATTAAAGAACCATGGAGCCACATCTCTGAACTTTTCTGACGATCGGGATAGTACTGTAGCTGATAAATTTAACTGATGATTTTCATTTAAATAGACTATGGATTCAAGTAACCACTTCCCGAAAAAACCAGTTCCTCCAGTAATGAAAATTCTTTTATTTCTATAGAAATCAAAGTCATTACTAAGTATATCAGCGATAAGTTTAAGGTCTTCTTTATCTATTTTCATAGCTCAAGTGACTTATCAAGAGGTTTCACGATCATTGCTTTTAAGAAGTCTTCTCTTGGTACAAGAGGAGTTAAATCCTCTAGCGGCGGGGATACCAGCGTACCATCATCTTTTACAGCGACGCCTAGTTTTGGTAAACACGGCTGTTCTGGATCCATAAACACTTCACAGATACTTGCATTAGGATTATTAAGGAAGTCGACAAAATAAGTTTCATAGTCTTCCCAATTGTGGAGTTGATAAGTATCAAATCCGAACGCCTTACCTAACTTCGTGTAGTCAGGGCAAGTAACACCTGACTTCTTATCTGAACATGTATATCTTCCGTCAAACAAGCTCTTCTGGCTGTTCTTGATCATCAAGTATCCATCGTTATTAAAGATAACGATTTTTACTGGTAATTCATGATGAACAATGGTCTGCAATTCCTGCAGATTCATCATCATACCGCCATCGCAATTTAAACAAAGTACTTGTTGCTTATTCGCACCAAATGACGCACCAATAGCTGCAGGTAAACCAAAGCCCATTTCACCAAGGCCAGTTGATGTCATCAATCGTTGTGGTGGCTTGATATCTAACACCTGGTGAGCAGAGAGTAGAGCTGTGCCCATATCAGTAACAATGATTTCGTTATCTGCAATATCCTTATTCATTCTTTCCATAAAACGATATGAATTCATGAAGCCATTGGTGTCATCATGCTCCTTACCAATTACCGGAAAATCCTGGCGGTAAGTATTACACTGCTCGTACCATTCTTCAAAATTAGTAGCGCGCTCATCATCGGCAGTATTAAGGACTGACTCAATGAAATCTCCTGCATCTGCACAGATAGGCAAAGTGATACGATCAGAGAACTTATCTAATTCCTTCTGATCAATATCTACCGTAATGATTTTTGAATCGCGAGCAAACTCATTAATATCGTAACCAACCTGCGGGTAAGCCATACGTGTACCAATGCAGATAACTAGATCACTGTTTTGAACGACGAAATTAGAGTATCGTTGACCATAAACTCCTGCTCGACCAAATAATAATGGATGAGATGAGTCAACCATATCAATGCCTTGCCAGCTTATTAGAGCTGGAATGCCTAACGTGTCAAGCAGTTTATTGAGGTAATGTTCTGCTCCAGCAAGCCTAATACCATGTCCAAGCCATAATACTGGGCGTTTAGACTCTTTTATTAAGTTCCTAAATTGCTCAAGAACTTCACCATCAATTGAGTTTCTTGTAATACGTTGCGTTTGAGTGCTGTTAGAAGTCGCTGGCAAAGCTATTTTCTTGGCTTGGATGTCCATAGGGATATCAAGCCAAACTGGACCTTTTCGTCCTGATAGAGCAATATCTCTTGCATGCTCAAGTTCATGATAAACTTTTTCAGCCTCAACAAGACGTTTTGCATGCTTGGTCGTTTTCTCTACCATTGCAACGGAGTCGTAACCTTGAACGCCCCAGATTCTTAAATCATTTTCATCTGTTGTATATACAGACTTTTCATTACCCGAGATTACAATACCTGGAATAGAATCCATCCAGCAACTTACAACACCTGTTACTGCATTACTTGAACCTGCACCAGTAGTTACGATTGAAGCAGACAACTTACCGGACGTTCGATAATATGTCCCCATTGCCATCACTGCCGCTTGCTCGTGGTGCACACTTACGATCTGGGTATAACCCAACTTCTCAATGCTGTCAAATATATGGGCCACACCTGCCCCGATAATACCAAAGACAACCTCGATATTATTATCTTTCAGAAACAATGCTATTTGATCACTAACTTTCACATCAGTCATATTATTCTCTTTAATTAAACTGTTTTGGGCATCAATTATTAGCAGCTAATTTATACCAAGCTATTGATTTGGATAAACACTCATCAAAGGACACACTTTCATTCAATTCGCTATAAGCTGGGTAGAAATCATGGCGAGCTGTTTTACGATCTCTATCTGAATAATCAATGCGGACACCAAAATCAACACTTGTCACAATCTTTTTGCAGATATCATCTAAGCTAACAATTTCTCTTGTCCCAAGTTCAAGTGGAGCCTCTGCCTTATCTGAAAGTAGATATTTTAGTATCGCGACTACCATATCTGTTGGATACAGAAAACTTTTTCTTGTTTCAGGATTTCCTAAAACTCTAATTTCTTTATTGCGTAAGGCACCATTAATAAAGTTATTTATCGCCCAAGGCCGATCTAAATCCTGTAACGGACCAATGAATGAATAAGGGCGAACAATTCCTAATGGTATATGATGCTGCCTAGCGTAAACATGACAAATCGTTTCCGCTAACCGTTTTGATTCTGTATATGAAGATGAGAAGTTTAGGCAATCAAATGGCTTGTAGCTTGTATTTTCAGTCGAATTATCTTGCTTTCCATGGGTTAGGCCTGATGTAAAGATAAGAGCTTTACTAAGTTTATCGACACGTGTAGCCGCTTTTAAAACATTCTCTGTGCCATCAGTAATTGTTCTGATTACATCTAAAGGTGACGATGCATGAACTCGCCTATCAGGACTCCCAGCTAAATGAATGATAAAATCTGTTTCAGCTGGAACATCGAATGGATACCGGACATCGATATCCTGAAACTCGAATTTATTGTTTACCTTAAGGTGAGAAATAATAGAACTTTCAGTAATATTCCTAGACGATGCAGTTACCGAAATATTAAAGTCGTGCTTATTATTCAAATGTGCAAAACTAAGAAGTAGCCATTGTCCAATAAACCCAGATGCACCTGTTAGAAAAACCTTTTTATTTCTTAGCTCACCAAACAAACTAACATCTGAAAATATACTATCAAGATCTCTTTGTATGTATTCAACTTGAGCCAAGTTCATTAGATTTTTCCTTTTTCTAATAGTTCAACAGCAGCTTCAACGATCATATCTTCCTGACCAGCGACAACTTTTTTCTCACCCAAAAGGAAAAATATGTCTCGTGGATCTACGCCATATTCCATTGCTACTTTATTAACCCGCATCAAATAGCCTGAAAATACACCAGACAATCCACTAACAATGCTCGTAGAGCTGATTGTCGGGACAATTTCCATCAGATGCTTTTGCGCTATATCAGAAGCATCAAGAATCTTATATAGATCAACACCAGTTTTGTACCCTTCACGCTCCAGCACAGGTACTAGCACTTCTAACTGGCTATTACCTGCACCAGCCCCAAATCCTCTCGCACAACCATCAATAACTGTTGCGCCGCAATTTACAGCCGTTACAGAGTTAGCAATCGCCATACCCAAATTGTTATGGCCATGAAAGCCAACACGACACGTAAGCGAATCACGCAACGCACTTATACGTTCTTCAACGTCTCTCGGAAGATATGCTCCTGCGGAGTCCATGATAATGATTGCTTCTGCACCATATGACTCCATTTTTTGGGCTTCTTCTACCAGTGTTTTAACAGGTGCCATATGGCTCATCATTAAAACACCATAAACTTCCTTATTTTGCTCTCGAACATATGATATATGTCGTGCTGTGACATCAGCTTCAGTACAGTGAGACGCTATCCTGAACACGTCAACACCAATCTCCACAGCAGGACTTAAATCTTTTTTGATCGTTGCAAAACCTGGAATGACATGGACACCTAACTTCGCATTTGTCAAATGCTCTCTAGCGGTTTCCAGGAGCGTCCGGTCTGATTCTTTCGCGAGACCAACCTGAATCGAACTTGCCCCGATACCATTACCATGGCCTACTTCTACAATAGGGATATTAGCTGCATCAACAGCAAGGCAGTATTGCTTAATATTTTCCTGGCTCAGTTGGTGACGAACAGCATGATTTCCATCTCGTAATGTGGCATCACTTAAAATAATATCGGTCATAATACTAAAGCCCTTTTCGTATACTCTTCTGCCATTGCAATTGCAGCACAATTGATAATATCTAGATTACCAGCATAACTAGGAAGATAATCTCCTAGCCCGCTGACACGAACCATGACCATAATCCTACCGGACTCAAATACTGGGCCGACTACTAGGCGATAGCCTGGTACATATTGCTGAATATTAGAAACGCACTCATCAATCGCCAACTTAACTTTATCAATATTGCAGTCATCTACTTTTGCAAAAATAGTCGTTTGCATATCAATATTCGGCTTAGCCGGATTAAGGTTTAGTATAACTTTTGCGGATTCACATCCGGTAAAGTGCAACAACGCTGCTTCTGTGTTATTAATATATTCATCTAAGTTCGCTCTTGTGCCTGGCCCGGCAGAACTAGAAGAAATTGCGGAAACGACTTCGATATAACTTATATCAGGAACTACCTGTTTCAAGGTATGAGCTATAGGTAATGAAGATTGTCCACCGCACGTAATCATATTAAGATTTTTAGAGTTACTACAATCAGCAAGATTTATAGCAGGAACACACAAATCCCCTACTTGAGAGGGAGTCATATCAATAGCTAAAATACCAAGCTGGTTGAAGATTGGGGCATGTTTTTGATGTTGTGCTGCAGAAGTAGCATCGAAAACCAAATCTACGTCAAATAGGCCATCAGAGAAAGCGTTGATACTCTTGTCTGAAATTGGAACACCCAATTCAAGAGCTTTCCTCATTCCGGTTGAATTCAAATTTCGTCCAACAAAAGCAACACATTCTAGTAAATCTGATCGCAACACTTTAATAAGTAGATCAGTACCAATATTACCAGTACCGAGAATGCCTATTCTTAGTTTTTTTTTCATAGCTCATACCTAAAACGAATTCTCTAACGTTATATTTTACGTTAGAAGTTCAACCCAAAAAATTCTTCAAATTTTTCTATGACAAAATCTAAATGTTCGTTAGAAAGGCCAGGATAGACACCAATCCAGAATGTATGATTCATAATAATATCTGTGTTTGTTAAATCCCCCACCACTCGGTACTCAACATCACTAAAGTACGGCTGGCGAGTTAAATTCCCTGCAAATAACAAACGAGTACCAATTTTGTATTGATCCATGAATTTCAGTAATTCAACGCGATCAATACCACTCTCTGGTTTGATAGTAATAGGGAATCCAAACCATGATGGATCAGAATTTTCAGTTGCCTCAGGCAAGATCAGAAACTCTTCACAGCTAGCAAGGCCTTCTTTCAAATAACGGAAGTTAATCTTTCTCTGTTCGACAAATTGCTCAACACTATCCATTTGAGCTAAGCCACATGCTGCCTGCATGTCAGTTATTTTTAGGTTATAGCCTAAGTGAGAGTATGTGTACTTATGATCATAGCCATGAGGTAGCGAACCTAATTGCTGATCAAAACGCTTTTTACATGTGTTGTCACAGCCCGGAGCACAATAACAATCTCTTCCCCAATCACGGAAAGATTCAATTAACTTACGTAACTCGTTATCTTTTGTGAATACAGCACCGCCTTCACCCATCGTAATATGGTGAGCAGGATAGAAACTAACTGTAGCAATGTCACCAAATTGGCCAACCATCTTGCCATCGTAAGTCGAGCCTAAAGCATCACAGCAATCTTCGATCAGCCATAAATTATACTTGTCAGCTACTCGGCGAGCCTCTGTAAGATCGAATGTATTACCGAGGGTATGAGCAACCATAATCGCTTTAGTTTTATCAGAGATTGCTGCTTCAATCATTTCCGGCTTGATTTGATACGTAGGGATATCAACATCAACAAAAACGGGAATCAAACCATTTTGAATTGTTGGGTTAACTGTAGTTGGAAAACCAGCGGCGACAGTAATAACTTCATCACCAGGTTTTAATTGACGGTCACCCAGTTTAGGCGATGTTAAGGCAGTCAAAGCCAATAAGTTTGCAGATGAGCCTGATGTCGTTGTTAATACATAAGGGACACCTAGGTATTCACCTAGACGTTTTTCGAAAGCATCATTGAAGCGACCCGTCGTTAACCAACCGTCCAGTGAAGCATCTACCATCATTTTTAGTTCGCTTGCGCCAAGAACTTTTCCTGATGGTGGGACCACACTTTGGCCACCAACAAACTGCTTTGGTGCATACTCTAACTCAGCATACTGCTCAACTAGATCTGCAATTTGTTTTCTGATTTGCTCTTTAGACATGTTAGATTCCTGCTCTTGCTTTCATGTATTCTTTAATTTCGTTTAATGTATGTTGCTTAATATCTTCGCCATTAAGCCAGGCTTTCTGCCAAACTACGATACGACTTAGCGTTTCTTCCAGCCCCCAAACAGGCTGCCAGTTTAGACGCATCTTTGCTTTGGAACAGTCCAGCTTCAAATAATGTGCTTCGTGAGGGTGCTCTCCCTCACTTAAATACCAGCTAGCACCTTCGCCCCATTGATGTACGAGATTTTCAACAATCCACTGAACGGGCTTCGCATCATCTTCACGGGGACCGAAGTTCCACCCTTCAGCATACTCAGTACCATTTTCGTACAAGTGTTCTGCAATCGTGATATAACCGGATAAAGGCTCAAGCACATGCTGCCAGGGCCGAATAGCATGCGGGCTACGAATTTCAACTGCATCCCCATTTGAAAATGCTTTTAACATATCAGGTATAAGCCGGTCATCGGCCCAATCGCCACCACCAATGACATTACCAGCTCGAACAGATGCTAGCGCACACCCATGATCTTCATACTTATCTTCGTTAAAGAATGATTGGCGGTATGAAGAAGCAACAAGTTCAGCACATCCTTTACTGTTACTATATGGGTCATATCCCCCCATTGCTTCTTCTTCGCGATATCCCCAAACCCACTCCCGGTTTTCATAACACTTATCACTTGTGATATTAACGACAGCTTTGATACCACCAACTTGTTTAACAGCTTCGAGCAAATGGACGGTGCCCATTACATTAGTTGAATAAGTCCCAATAGGGTCGTCGTAAGAAAGGCGAACGAGGGGCTGAGCTGCCATATGAAAGACTATTTCAGGTTGAAACAGAGAAATACTCTTTCGGAGCTGTTCAAAGTTCCTTATATCACCTTCTTCACTCTCCACACACCCGCCAATTTGTGCTTCCTCATATAAGCTAGGCGTTGTTGGAGCCGGTAAAGAGTAACCTTTGACGATAGCTCCCATTTCATGTAGCCATAACGACAGCCAACTCCCTTTAAACCCGGTATGTCCTGTAACAAAGACCTTCTTTCCCCGCCAAAAATCAGGATTCATATTTACTCCCAGACTTTCCAAGGTGCTTCACCGTCTTGCCAAAGATTTTCTAAATAAACTTTATCACGCAGCGTGTCCATTGGTTGCCAAAAACCATGATGTTCATAGGCCATGAGCTCCCCTTCTTCTGCAAGCTTATTAAGTGGGTACTGTTCCCAAGTGCAACTGTCGTCGTCAATGTATTCTAATACATCTGGACTTAGTACAAAGAACCCACCATTAATAAGAGCGCCATCACCCTTTGGCTTTTCTTTAAAGCTACTAACTCGTCCGTTATCGATGTCTAAAGCACCAAAACGCCCTGGTGGAAATGTTGCTGTAAGAGTTGCTTTTTTACCATGCGACTTGTGGAAGTCAATCGTACGCGAGATATCTATATCACTAACACCATCACCGTACGTAAAACAAAATGCATCTTCATCTTTCAGGTAATTAGCTACACGACCAAGACGTCCCCCCGTCATCGAATTATCACCAGTATCTACTAATGTGACAGTCCATGGTTCAGCACGCTTACGATGAACTTCCATTTTATTTTGCTTCATATCAAATGTGACATCGGACATATGCAAGAAATAATTAGCAAAATATTCTTTAATTACATAACCTTTATATCCACAGCAAATGATAAAATCATTAATCCCATGTGCAGAATACTGCTTCATGATATGCCACAGTATTGGCTTACCACCGATTTCGACCATTGGCTTTGGTTTTACTGATGTTTCTTCGCTAAGGCGAGTCCCTAAACCACCGGCTAGAATGACAGCTTTCATTGGTATCTCCAATTTAAAAATTATTTTGAGGGGGTGAATGCATCTGAGTAGAAACTATCTTGTAATAGTCCTTTCTCAAAAAAAGCATGCTTTGCCGTATCAATCATGATAGGAGAACCACATGCATAAACGTCATACTTTTCCAAGGATTCAAAATCCTCACAAACAGCCTTGTGAACAAGTCCTTTTCGGCCATCCCAGTCTTCATCCCCTGATAATACAGGAATATAATTTATATTAGATTTATCTTTGCTCAGAGTAATAAGTGAATCGAGATAGAAACCCTCAGCTAACGGCATTCCCCAATATATATAAATATCCCGAGGGTCATCATTATTTGCTAAATCTTCAACAATAGCCTTAACAGGAGCAATACCCGTACCTCCAGCTAATAAGATTAGAGGTTTTGGATTATCTCTCACGAAAAACGTTCCCTTGGGTCCTTCGATTCGCATTAATTGATTATCTACAACGTTACCAAAGATCAAGTCAGACATCTGGCCATTAGGAACTTTACGAATGTGAAGCTCTAATTCTTTATTATTTTGTTTTGCATTAGCTATAGAGTAGCTTCGTTTTACTCCCTTAAAGCTTAAATCAACATATTGTCCTGGTAGATAGTCAAAATTTGCTGTAGGTGGCATCCGAAAAGAGATGACAATGATATCTTCAGTCTTATAGTCGAAACTGGAAACCTTGCAAGGTACAGTTTGTTGCTTTATACCTGTAAGCTCCGGATAGTAACTTGCGCTAAGTACCACATCAGTTCGCGCTTTTGATTGGCAGCTTAATACTGTACCTGAAGTAACAACTTTACCGTGTTCATTTTCAACAGACCCAGACAAGACCTCAACCACACATGCTCCGCATTGGCCAGTTTTACAACTATGCTCTAGTGGAATTGATTGAGAAATAGCATCCTCTAGTAAATTTTGCTCGCTTTCGAAGAATTTACCAGAAGGTTCAATTTTTACATTAAACGTCATAACAGCACCAGATAGTAGCTTCAATCATTTTTTATATAGATATACTTTGGCAAGCCAGATATTGAATTGGTATTATAATTATTAAGCATGAGTGAATAGCTATCAACACACTCCATCGAACTCTTAATCAAATTCTGAATATTTAAAAAATTCAGCACAAATGAATTATCTTTTAGAATTTCCGTCACACTAATTCTTGAACTATTTGTACAATTGTATGAATCTAAGGAAAAATCTGGTTTTACCATTTTCACTAATTTGTATTCATCTCTATTCGCAAATTTTTCATATTCAGAGAAATTGTAATGGGGGTACTCTGGACTAAATATTACCACATCTGGCTTAAAGTCGCTTAAATTTACATAATCTGCACATCCTTGCCATGCATGGCAACCATTAGATTTGTATGGTTCAGGCATTGCAACATCAGGTGAATAGGCCACAGCAACATTTTCATCTAAACTTTTTATGTAGTTCCATGTAATATATTTTGTGCCAAGACCATCAGTGAGAAATCTATAATGTGCAGAAAAAACCGAATATGTCAGGTTTGATGTTGCATTACATAAGATAAAAAAGACTACTATATATAAAGATACTTGTTTTACAGTTTTATTAGAAATCTTATTTGCGACAATATGAAAAAAATAGACAATATTAAAAATTGCAAAAATGTATAGAGGATAAAGATAAACTAAACTAATAAACATCCTCGATTTATACACAAATAGAGATACAATCAATAGTGTGATTGTTACACTACAAATATAAACCCAATGCACTCTCCTAACAAATAGTAGAGAAAATAAAATCAACAAGTTTAGACAAAAAACAATACTATTTGACAGTTCATTGAACCAAGTATTTAAAGCCTCAGCTATTTCCACAGACGAATGGCCAGAAGATAGCTCTGACTGAGCTTTTATAAAGGAGCTATAATCCAAAAAAGCATATGGATGAATAATAAAAAAAGTAACTAGAAATGCCACTATAGAGCAGATCATTAATTTTACAATATCTTTCACTTGTAAGTTATAGCCAGCATCCCTGTAAAGCCAAGCAAAAAATACCAAGCCTATGCTTACGTTAACAATAAAAAAGGGTTGTTTTGCTAGTGATGATAAAGAGAAAAGAATAACTGCAAATATGAACTTTTTAAATGAAAAAGCTTTACTTCTACTTAAATCCAATAGAACGATTAGCCCAACACATTGAAGCAACAAACCTATAGATTCGGGATGAATAGTCAAAAAATAATGTGAAGAAACCGGGTCAATCAAAAAATATAATACAGTGCATGCAGATATTGTTCGTGAAAAGAAATGGCGACTTAATGTATATAAGGTTATTGTTAACAACATCCCTATAACAAAAAGATTTAGCCTAACTATAATATTGAAGCTTTCTTCATTTACCAAGCCAAATAATTTTGAAAACATTAAAACAACAAAATTCAGTGATAAATATGTCCACCCATAATATTTTGAATGATATGAGTCACCCATATTATAATATGGATATGTTGTTATTGTATTCAAAGAGTCAACGATAGAATGTGCATCTATCCCCATAAACTCAACGGATTCAACTCTTGATATCACACTGACTGCATATATAAGTATATATAGCAGCACTCCTATACCTAGAATTGAATAATCGTATTTATCCAAATCTTTTAACGAAGTAACTTTCATCTCTATTACATTCCTGTTGCCACTATGTCAGATCTATATTGTTCATCATTTTTTAAATGTTCTTTTGGCAATTAATACCAAAAATTTCAACAAACGGAAAAACCATTTTTGACTAGAGAAAAAGGTAGGTATCAATTTCACAAATCTGACAACGCTCTCTCTATAATTAGATTCATTTAATGATTTAATTAGATAATCAAATTTTGCTGTAGATGCGAAATGTTTTGCAGCTGGCTCATATCCATAGTGCTCGGTTATATAGCTAGCAGCATCGACTCGCTCTTCAAGGAAAAGTGTAGTATCCATGATACTAGCACCATGCTTTCTATACCGAACTAATATCTCTGGAATATAAAGCACACCTCCCAGCAAAGCCAACTCTACAGTTAGTAAATAATCATTTACGTACTTCAATTGATTGTTATACTTTATATTTTCAAGTGCTTCCCTTCGAATACAAAGAGTTGGGGTTGGTATAATTGCCTCCCCAATAATCTTATCGATCGACGTACTAGGATTAAATAGCATATTAAAGTGATTGATTATTTTCTTATCAGTATCACTGTTAAACCACTGCATATTTGAATAGCACAGGTAAGTATCTTTATTATTTTCCAGCTCTTTAACTTGACGAGCAACCTTATCTTCCAGCATCAAGTCGTCACCAGCAAAGGGGATAATGTATCTAACATCATTATCTTTTAAAGCTAGTTGTATTAACGAATTATAGTTATTTGCCACACCTAAATTGTTCTTCTTCGCGTCAAGTATGATATCAAAACGCTGACAATACTTAGCAATGTACTCAGATATAACTTTGACGGTGTTATCTTTAGAGCAATCATCGGAGATATAAATAACTATATTATCATAGGTCTGTTTAATAACTGATTCTAAACAAGACTCAATATATCTCTCATGATTATAACATCCAATAAGTACAGCGACTTTTGGTCGAAAATCATTCATACTTAATACCTAGATAATTCAACCATTTTTCTAAACTCATCATTTTCATTTGAAAGATTATCAAATCCCCCAACAGCAGAGATAGACCCTTCGCTAAAGACGAATAGTTTATCCGCATTTTTCAATGTTGACAGGCGATGAGCAATAACAATGATTGTTCTTTTACCTTTTAGGGCCAAGATCGCATTTGAAATATCATTTTCTGTTGTAGCATCAAGAGCAGAAGTTGCTTCATCGAGAACAATGATTTCACGATTGAAATACAAAGCACGAGCTATAATAACTCGCTGACGTTGTCCTCCTGATAACTTCTTACCGTTTTCACCCAGTTCATAATCCAAGCCAAGTTCAGCTACAATTTCATTCAAACCCGATTTTTCAATAGCATCTAATACTTCTGCATCATTTATATCTGCTTTCGGAATACCAAATGCAACGTTTTCTCGAATCGACGTATTCAAAATAAAAGGACTCTGGCTAACATAGCTGACGTTATTCCTTATATTTTTATAATCGGTTAATGAGACTTCTTTTCCATCCAGTAAAACATTTCCCGAAGTAATAGTCAGTAGCCCAGAAAGAACATCTGCAAAAGTTGTTTTCCCGGCACCAGACGATCCAACAACACCAATAAAGTCACCTTTATTGATTACTGCATTTATAGCTTTAAGACCCTTGCCATTTTTTCCATCATATGAAAAGTTAACATCGCGAAAAGTTATACTATCGTTGAATTCCAATCTGTTATTTGCTATGTCAGTTTGACCTTTTAACTGCTCAAACTCATTTTGAATAGTCTCTACAGCATTGCTTGAGGATTTTATTTGAGAATAGCAATATAAAACCCTATTCATCATTGGTGCTAATCGTATTGCAACTGCAGCAAGCAATGTAATACTAGCAATTCCCTCCGCTGGATTAGCCGACGTAAGTAAAACGTAAGAGATAAACATAACAATACCAAACATCAATATCGCTTCTGTTAAATAGATTGGAATATATTGGACAAACATATTTGTCTTATCCAAATCACTCACCTTTCTATTCGATACGTTATATTTACCAAGAAAAATACTCTCTTTACCAATCAGCTTTGTATCCTTGACACCAGCTAAAGCCATCGTAAGAATGCCAATATTTTCCTGGCTTGCTTGTACATATTCGTCATTAAGTTTACGTGTCACCCGCCGAATGACTTTCATTTGGATAAAAATCAATCCACCGACTACTCCACCAATCAGAACTGATATTCCTGAATATTGATACAATAGAATAGCCAGGAGCGCAAAACAAACGATCATATTAGATACAAGCATAATACATTGAATCAAATAAGAATTAACAGCACGACTCACTACTGCTGTCAAATTATTTATAATCGTTGAAGAGTCTTTTGTTAAATGAAATGTTAAAGGCGCACCAATATAACTTTCCATTAAATTTGAACAAATATCGTTACGCCAATCCCTGACTAGATTAAACTGGAACCTCTGTTGTATTAGCATGTAGATATTTTTCACAATGAATGACATGCCGACACAGAAGGCAATAAACACAAGAAAGAAAGTAGTGTCGTTAAAACCTAACAGCTCATATACGAATCGTATTTTATCGCTCTGTTCCACTAGGGCCGGATTCATAGAAATAGTTATCAACGGGTAAAGTAATGCCACCCCTATAACTTCAAATGATGCAGCAATGATTGCAGATAAAAGGACAAAAATAATTCGCAATCTAAATTTGGAACCATAATCCCGTACGAAACTGGTAAATAAGTTAAACATGATCATGTTCCATCACTGACTTCACCATGTGATAGTCAATTTTAAAACCAAGTGCTATTGCGATATTATATAACATCGAATGTGTTTGCTTCGGTGTTATTTTTGCTGCAAGCAAAAGTAATTTCACATAATGTTTATATATATCAGTAATATAATCACTACGATCAATGTAAATAGCTTCACCAGAACCAGTCGATTCGCTAGTAAGCTTAATTCCTGTGGCTTCCTCAATTTCCTTGAAACGATGATGCCAGCGACCTTTGTCTTCTATACAAGCCTGGCTAGCCTCAACCAAGTCTTTGCGATAGGATTCGTCCCTTAACAAACGTCTTGCTAAATCGTAAGCTTCACCAGCAGATTTATACATCGGTAAATCTACGTAACCTTTAGTAAAGTTTGCGATACCACTGTTATAATTCGTCAACAAGCAACCATTTGAAGCCATCACATCCATTACACGCCAAGGAAAACCATCAACAGCTTGAATATGAGATACATTCAAGCAAATGTGGCTTGCATTATAGACATCTTGGTTGTGTTTTAACGAGTAAACAGGTTTGGGATTAAAAGATAATGCTAACTGTGGAGAGAAATCAACGGTTTTATACCAACTGGCATTTCCATAAAGAACCAATCCCAGTTCATTCATGACATTTAAAACATTTATTCTATTCTGGCAACTATTAATATTGCCAAAGTCACCAGGAACCATATAATCTAATATATATGATAGACCACGCTCTTTTAAATAATCTTTAGGATCATCATAAAAGTTATCAGCTAAGTGCTTTATTGCATTTTTAACTTCCGGTGTATTATGCACTTTCAACAATTTGCCAAGATTTTTAGGCCCAGCAAAATTGCTGCCAATAAAGCTAATATTTGCTGTTACGTCAACGTTCTCTTTAACAATCGCTGTACCAGATTTAATAATAAAGACATTCTCATCTTTTGCGCCAACGGCTTTAACTTGTTCTGCCACATTTTGTGACAAACAAAAATATAGGTAACGATTTGGATTTTTCTTAATTTTCTCTTTATCATTATAAAATGAAAAAGTATCTGCTTCCCATATTGCTATTGGGCAGTTACAAATATCTTCAATAAAAGATAACTTTGAATTGTTGAAAGATATGACTAAATCAGGAGAAAATGATTCAATGTCCTTTTTCAGCTGTTCCCGTCTAATCATCCCTGATTCTTGATTATCACTATTCCATGACTTTTTTAAAAATTCAGCACTATTACAGACCATTACCCTGTTATTATTTTTTTTTAGTTCATTGATTAAACCTTCATAATAGGAGACTAGTCTGAATTTACCATCAACATAAATATGGGATGAAAAACAAAGTAATATTTTAGCCATTATTTTTCAACCTTAAATGCATTCACTTTTTCAATTATATAATCAACATCAGCAAGAGTCATGACAGGGCTAATAGGTAGACTCAATACCTGACGATGTAAAAGTTCAGTAAATGGTAAAGATAGATGATTATATTCAGTGTATGCCTGTTGCTTATGTGGCGGAATTGGGTAATGAACCAACGACGATATGCCCTCATTACTAAGATGAGCTTGTAGCTCATCACGATATTCTGTTTTCACCACAAACAAATGCCATACATTTGATTCTTTTCTTGTAATTGTTGGAAGAGTTACCAATGGATTGTTAATACCATTTACGTAACGTTGTGCAATTTCTTGACGTTTTGAGACTTCTTCATCTATATGCTTCAATTTAACCGATAGCATTGCAGCTTGAATTTCATCTAAGCGGCTGTTTACACCTTGGTAAATATTTTCGTACTTTACTTGTGAACCATAATTACCAAGTGCCTTAATCGCATCAAATAATTCTTTATCATTTGTTGTTACAGCACCTGCATCACCCAGTGCACCTAAATTTTTCCCTGGATAGAAACTAAATCCAGCCGCATGTCCCCAATTACCTGCGCGTTTACCATCGAATTCCGCCCCATGAGCCTGAGCGCAATCTTCTAAAACCAACAAATCATTATCTTCTGCAATTGCCATGATTTCAGGCATTGGTGAAAGCTGACCATACAAATGAACAGGAAGAATTACTCTCGTTCTGTCTGTAATAGATTCAGATACTTTCTTAGGACAGAGGTTGAATGTTTCTACATTTGGCTCAACGAAAACTGGAGTCAGATTATTTTCAGTAATTGCAAGAATTGATGCAATATAGGTATTTGCCTGGACAATAACTTCATCGCCATCTTTAAGTTTTCCAAGCTCTTTCCAAGCTCGTAAAACTAACGTTAGCGCATCCAGTCCATTGGCAACGCCTATACAATGTTTTGTTCCACAGTAGTCAGCAAATTCTGTTTCAAATACATCGAGTTCAGAGCCCATAATATACCAACCGGATTCAATTACTCGAGAGCATGCTTGTTTTAATTCTTCTTGGTATTGGGCATTAACAGATTTCAAATCTAAAAAATTAATCATGTTTACTCCGGAATATAAATTTCTGCGTTACCTGTTATGACTTTCGATTTACCTACTTTGCAATATGTATCAAAAAAGACTCTTCTTTTTCTTATATTAATTTCAGTAACTTCGATTGTCGCAGTAACTGTATCGCCAATATGTACAGGCTTTCTAAACTTCAGGTTTTGCGCAACATATACGCATCCTCTTCCAGGCAACTCTGTACCAAACAACGCAGAAAAAAAGCTCGAACTAATCATTCCATGAGCAATTCGCTGACCAAACCTTGACTCTTTCGCATAATTTTCGTCCATGTGAACAGGGTTCCGATCACCAGACATACCCGCAAATGATTTAATATCTGCATCAGTAATTGTTTGCGAATAAGATGCACTCATTCCAATTTCTATATCTTCTAAATTATACATCTTTCACCCACTGCTTAACTACGTCTTCAGGATAGCCTCTCGTAAAATGATTTCGCCATGGATAAGCCGGCTTTCGTGATCCATCTTTTAATTTTAATTTAGATGTTTCTCCAATGGCTTTCGCTGGGCTTCCTGCATAAATTGTATCTTGTTTTGTATTGCCAGATATAGATGAATGAGCTCCAATTAGACAGCCTTCTGCAATCTTAGCCCCTGGTAATATCACAGACATAGTGGCAATAACTGCATAATCATTAATTGTTACGCCTTGCATGACATTACTTGGTGGATGAGGATCATTTGTCAAAACAACATAAGGGAAAATCCAAACAAAATTACCTATTTTACTATGCTGACCTATATGAACATTACTATGTGTTCGAACATAGTCACCAATTTCACAGTGTCCTTGAATATCAGATAACGTTCCTAATTGAAAATTTTTACCTGCAATTGTTTTTTCTCTGACAGTAACTCTATGGCCTGTTACTAAATTTTCGCCAAACGTGGATCCTTCATAAAAAATACTATGTGATCGTATATGCGAGCCATCGCCAATTAGTAATGGCATATCTTCTGATAGCCTATTCTTCACACCCAACTCACAATACGACTCAATAATAGAATCATCACCGATAACAACATTATCATATATTGTAACAAACGGGCCAATTGTTACATTTTTACCTATAGTTGCTTTCTCTGAAATAATAGCAGTTTTATGTACACTCATTTTATAGTCTCTAAAAACTCTTCATAATCACGGATATAGTCGTCTTCATCATATAGTTCACTAGCTAATACCATTAAAACACAGTCTGATGAAAACTCATGCATTTCACGCCATTGCATGCTTTCAATCAAGAGTCCCTTTAATGGAGAATCTAATAAGACTTCTTGCCTCACATCACCATCATCAATAATAAATTTGCAACTGCCTTTTACACAAACAGCAATTTGCTTTAGATCTCGGTGGGCATGGAAACCTCTTGATACTCCAGCTTCAGTATCGTATATGTAGTAAACTCGCTTGATGTCAAAAGGAATATTTCTGTTCCCTTCAAGCGATATAAGACCACCTCGCTCATCGCCCAATGACTTAAAATTAACTAACTTGAGATCTTTCATTATCACTTATCTTTAATTAAGTTATTTAAATATTGACCGTAAGTATTCTTCAACAATGGCTGAGCTGCCTTTAATAATTCACTATCGCTTATCCAACTATTTCGCCAGGCGATTTCTTCTAGGCACGCAATTTTAAAGCCTTGTCGTTTTTCGATGGTTTCAACAAAAGTTGCGGCTTCAAGTAAACTTTCATATGTACCAGTGTCAAGCCATGCAAAACCACGTCCCAACAGCTCAACATTTAGATCACCACGTTCAAGATATGCTTGGTTAATACTTGTTATTTCAAGTTCACCACGCTCGGAGGGCTGAATATCTTTTGCAATGTTAACAACGTCATTGTCGTAAAAATACAATCCTGTCACTGCAAAGCTTGACTTTGGTTTCTGAGGCTTTTCTTCAATAGAAATAGCTTTCTGATCCTCATCAAATTCAACTACACCAAATCGCTCAGGATCATGTACCTTATATCCAAATACTGTGGCGCCTGTTTCTAGTGAAGCGGCTTTCAATAATTTTGGAGAGAAACCCTGTCCCCAAAAGATATTATCTCCAAGAACTAGGCATACACTATCGTTGCCTATAAACTCTTCACCAATAATAAATGCTTGAGCCAGACCTTCTGGTTTTGGCTGCTCCGCATACGATAGTTCAACACCAAATTGGCTTCCATCACCAAGAAGGTGCTCGAAGCTAGCCCTATCTGTTGGGGTAGTTATAACTAAAATTTCTTTGATTCCCGCAAGCATCAATACCGACAGCGGGTAATAAATCATAGGTTTGTCATATACAGGTAGTAGCTGTTTTGAAACGCCTCTGGTAATAGGATATAGGCGGGTACCAGAACCACCAGCTAATATTATTCCTTTCATTTTTTACCTCTTATTAGCTACTTACTTTCGATACCTAAACGTTCACGGCTGTATGAACCATCAAGAACCCGACTCCACCACTTTTGGTTGTTAAGATACCACTCAACTGTCTTACGTATTCCAGACTCGAACGTCTCTGCAGGTTTCCAACCAAGTTCACGTTCGATTTTTCCTGCATCAATTGCGTAACGAACATCATGTCCCGGGCGGTCTGTGACAAAGGTGATTAAGTCTTTGTAATTAGCTACACCATCAGGCTTATTAGGTACTAACTCTTCTAAGAGACTGCAAATCGTTTTAACAACTTCGATATTAGCTTTCTCATTATGGCCACCAATGTTGTATGTCTCACCTACAACACCTTCAGTAACAACCTTATATAAAGCAGATGCATGATCTTCAACATATAGCCAATCCCGAATCTGCATACCATCGCCATACACAGGCAAAGATTTCCCATCTAGTGCATTCAAAATCATTAGAGGAATCAATTTCTCTGGGAAATGGAATGGTCCGTAATTGTTTGAGCAGTTAGTAACAATAGTTGGTAAGCCATAGGTTCGAAGCCAAGCTCGAACTAAATGATCACTAGATGCTTTTGAAGCTGAGTAAGGGCTAGAAGGAGAATATGACGTAGTTTCAGTAAACAAATCATCTGTACCTTCAAGATCACCATACACTTCATCAGTTGAGATGTGATGGAAACGGAAATTATCCTTACGATCTTCACTAAGAGCATTCCAATATGCCCTCGCAGCTTCCAATAGTGTATATGTCCCAACAATATTCGTTTCAATGAAATCAGCAGGCCCATCAATTGATCTGTCTACATGGCTTTCTGCAGCAAGGTGCATGACTGCATCAGGCTGATACTCTCTGAAAACCCGATCTAGTTCATTACGATCACAGATGTCTACATTTTCAAAATGGTAGCGTTCGCTTTCTACAATACTTTCCAACGACTCAAGGTTGCCAGCGTAGGTTAACTTGTCTACATTGACCACAGAATCTTCTGTATTATCAATAACATGCCGAATTACAGCCGAGCCTATAAAGCCAGCACCACCAGTTACTAGAATTTGCATATGATACCTTTTTGGAATGCTACCGCCCTAGGGTTATATCGATCCCCCAAAGCGCAAAATTCATTTTTTTGTCGCTACATTCTACTAGTAGCAATCGGACAATTTTACCAATAAGCAAAATCAATAGCCATTATTGATAGTGACAAAATCTGGTATTTTTCTATGGATTCGGTGCACAAGGTTGAATTCTCAACAGATTAATTTATAAATAGAGCTCATAATCAGAGTTTTAGGCACGTGAAAGGCTGAGATTCTTGATTGATAAGGTGAAGAATTATTCAATTAGATCTGCTATATTTTTTCATTGGCAGATATCATACCCAGTATCTTAAATCATATGTATTACAGAGGTATATTATCGCTATAGCAAAGAAATAATAATTATTCCATTCATATTAAACGAAATAGAACATATAGAAACTGATAACCTATGCAGACTGACACATAGCATATAATAGAACTAAACCATTGGAGGCTAAGTTACTGATGGGGGGGTGGCTAATTTAAATTTATCATCTTCTAAGTATAGAATATCGTTCATCAAAAGCTCAACTTTGCACAGTAATCAACGAAATTACAATACCACTTTATGTAAAAATCTGAGCTTAGTATTAACCGCTATCTATTAAAGAGTAAAATATTAATTTGCTAACTGAGCAATTTAAAATTCAATTACTTTAGCGTAAGTTATGTGAAGATATATCTTTAAAATCAGACGCAATTATAAACCTCCTTCCCTTTATTTATACTTACCTTCTATTGCTATACTTTAAAATGTAAAGTCATTTAGATTGCAATGATTCTGTTTGCAATAACTATCAGATTACAAGCTACATGTGAAATTTTAGTAAGCTTCAATAGAATAAAAAGTGCCAATTAATAACACTTTTTATTTAACATTTTCAACTCTCACTGACAATAAAGTTACTCTACGCCTTGTTGCAGCTGCTCCCACATGGCTTTAACAACTAGCTGATCAGCCGGTGTTAGCTCAGACTGAGCTTCTGCTAAACTCGTTTCTACAGCAATATTCATCGCTTCAATAGAGCTGATTCCATCCATCTCGCAATTAGCTGCTGACAATGAAATATGCCCGCGTAAATAACCTCCAGCAAATAACTCATCATCTGATGCAGTCTCTACCATCGTATCAATCAGATTAAGTAACTTCTCTTCATATTGCTGGATCATAACTATACTCTTTGTTGGTAGCTGGTTCAGTAAAACTCTCTGTACACAAAGGAGCAACTTGGTAGTGCTCTCGCAGTGCATCAGACAGTATTTTTGCACGTTCAGGTATACGCTGCTCTAGGTAGCTGAGTACCTGTTCTCGCACTTGGTCGGTAAAACCAGCTCTATCTGGCTCACAGTTGCCATTCAGGTTATCACAGCTCACTAGAAATCGAAATCCGCAACTGGCTGATAGAATCCATTCAACAGCCTGAGGTTTGATCTCGACTTTTTCAAACTCAGCCTGGACTTCAGCAGTACGTCCGTCAGGCTCATACCAATACCCATAGTCCTCTAATAATCGCCGCTTTGGTCCTGCAATGCACCAATGTGCTATTTCATGCAATGCAGAAGCAAAGTAGCCTCGAGCAAAGATAATTCGATGATGTTGATGATTTTCATCAGCAGGCAGATAAATAGGTTCATCACCGCCAAGTACCAACTCTGTATTGTACGTTTCTAGAAAAATTTGGTTGAATACTTTTATTAAATCACTGTAATTATGGGACATTGTATACTTAAAATTACTTATCGATCATGGAAAGATTGAGCGGTGTTTTACATAAGTAAAGACTAGGCCCCAAGTATATTCCCGCTCAATTTTAGGGGCTAACCTAGAGAATTAGCCCCGCTTTTATTTAGTAGTCATCCACTTCATCCAAAAACTCATCCAGATACTCTTCATCTTGTTGCTCTTCAGGCAGACTTTCGCCGCCTAGGGCACGGAAGTTCTTGTTCTGAATGTAGGCATCTCGGGTAAAGATATATGGGTCTGGCGAGTCTTTCAGCAAGTTTTCTTGCGAGACAAGTGCTGCACGGTCTTCCATGCCCTCAAAGGCCCATTTGCCCAAGCTCTGCCAGAATGTCAGCAGGTTAAGCGGGAAGTAAAGACCATCAACATAGTCACCGGCACCTTCTCGAAGAGTGACTGGACCATACATCGGAACCATAAAGTACGGCCCGTTTGATACGCCGTAGTAACCCATTGAATCACCAAATGCACGTTCACCTGGCTTAGTGATATCTGCCGCTGTTGCGATATCAATCAAACCAGCAAGTCCAAACACGGAGTTGATCCAAAAGCGGTTGAAGTGGGTAACAGCTTGCTCACCATCTAGCATGATGATGCTGTTGACCATATTGGCCGGCTCATCCAGGTTAGAGAGGAAGTTTCTGATCCCCGTTCTCACTGGCGAAGGGACATAATCGACATAAGCCAGAGATACCGGACGTGCTACATACGGATCAAGATAATCATAGTTCAGTGTCCACATAGCCCGGTTGAAGCCCTCAAACGGATCATAGGTCCCTTCGACAGTATATTCAGTTGCCTGCTCGCTATATTCAGCGTTGGTGTCAGAACTTGAGCTGACTGACTCATCGTTTGGTGTCTCGGCACAGCCTGAAAGACCCAGAATAAGAAGTAGTGATAAAAGGGTTATTCTTTTCAAAGGATTATTCCACAGATATAAAAAAGCAGACTGGACAATGATATCCAGCCTGCTCCATGAGTTCCAGCGATGTTATCAGTATTGTTTATTTATCTGCACATTTGTGGAACCACCGAGTGAAATCACATCACTCTGGCCGTACCAATCACCCTTTTTGGTCATTACATTGCCATCAGTGTCGATACGTGCCTTGACGATCATAGTCGGCAACGATGACATCAGACGCTCAGGTATCATGCTGTCATTGTCACTTAATGTCAGCGTCAACGGGAACTGAGATAGCGGCATTCGACGCGCCGCTACAGGCATTGGCGCGCCATCAGCTGAATGTACTGAGACAATGACGATGCCCTGTGATGGCAATGTCACTGATGGATCAAGCTCAACCTTCACCGAAACAGTTTTCGGATTCGCTGCTTGTTCACTCGCCTGAGTGATCTGTGCCTGCGCCCGCTCAATACTGCGGTCCAGCATTTTGGCTCGAGGATCATCTTCGCCAATCATCCGCTTCATCATCGTCCAGTAAGAGACAGCCTGCGAATAATCACCACGTTCAAATGAGTCAAACGCCAACAGAGACATCGCACGGATATTCGTGTGGTCTTGCTTGATCACATTACGCAGTAGTTGGCGCGCATAATCGCTCTTGGCCGGATCACCAATCAGCATCAGCGTCTGAGCATAGCTCAGCTGGATTTCCGGGTTACCCGGCTCCAATGCATAAGCGCGCTTCATCGCCCCCTGGGCAGTATCGGCATCGCGGTTCGCCATCCCAATTCGGCCAAGCAGCAACCAGCCCGTTGCGTCATTCGGGTTGTCGTGCAAACGGGTTCGCAGTGCCAGGGTGAGATCATTCATCTCAGCATCGCTTAGCGGCTCAGCTCCCTGCTCGTCCATCAAGCGCTTTGATAGCTCAGGTAGCTGCGCTACGGTCTGCTGCCAGGACTCCACCTTATCGAGGTTACCGACGGTGAAATACATGCCGTACGATACCGCCACCAACATGATAAGCCCCGGGATAAGCATAACTGTACTAACTGCCGTTTTTTGCTGCTCAGCCTGGGCCGGCACATCATCCAGCAGTGACTGCTGCAGCTCAGAAACCAGCTCATCCTGATTCGAGACCAAGCCTTCGCTGGTTTCACTTTCCAGCTCGTTAATACGATCTTTAAAGAAGGCCTTGTTCAGCTCGTCACGGCTAGCGACGTCATCCTGTGCCTTGCCAAGATACATTGGCGCCACAAAAATGGCCGCAGCAACCAAAACCAAAGCAACGGTTATTAGCCAAAACAGCGTCATTACTTCACCTTCCCGTCGTTATTCGGATTTTGTTGTTCCATCTCTTTCAACAACGCTTTCAGGCGTTGCTCTTCATCAGCTTCCAACTCTGACGCTGCCTGCTTGTCTGCCGTTTTGCGAGAACGCATTACCAGCACGGTAAAACCAATGAATACGAACAACAATGGTCCAGCCCACAGGATAATTGTTGATAGCATCAGCGGCGGATCGTAAGTAACAAAGTTACCGTAGCGCGCAATCATGTAGTCGACCACATCTTGCTCGCTTTTGCCATCGCTCAGCATATCATACGCTTTTTGGCGCATATCTTTGGCCAGTTCAGCATTCGAGTCTGCAATTGTATTGTTCTGACACTTAGGGCAACGCAATGTTGCCGTCAGGTTCTGGAAGGCTTTTTCCTGCTCTGCGGATTCGAACTCATAGACATCGATAGCAGCCGACGCAGGAAGAGCCGCAGCAAATACCAGCCCGAAAGCCAGCAGCATGGCACTAATTTGTTTCATCATCCCTTCGCTTCCTCCAGCAACGCCTGATACATTGGCTGTAGAGTATCAGCCCAGTTTCGCTCGTTCACGTCACCAACATGGCGGTAACGAACAATACCGTTGGCATCAATCAAGAAGGTCTCCGGCGCGCCGTAAACGCCCAGATCCATACCCAACATGCCGTTACCGTCGAACAGACTATGAATGTACGGGTTGCCCAGCTCATTGAGCCAACGGACAGCCTTAAGACGCTCATCCTTATAGTTAAGGCCTATAATCTTTACCCCGTTGCTTGCCAGCTCGTTAAGGTAGGTGTGCTCGGCGTAGCAGGTCGGACACCAGGTTGCCCAGACATTCAACAGCAGAGGTTCGCCCTTGAAGATATCCTGCTCATACAACTTGCCGGCTTCAACCAAATCTTCCAACTTGAAATCAGGTACCGGCTTACCGACCAGTACCGATTCCAGCTTGGTCGGATCATCGCCTTCTGCATTACGAGTAAGCTGAACCATAAAGACCAGCGCCAGTGCCAAAAACAGTACCAGAGGTACAAACAATAATTTCTTATTCATCAGTTAACCTCAGCTTTCTTGGCAGCTTTAGCTGTGCCTACCTTGGCTTGTTTACGGAAACGGTAACGCTTGTCACTAATTGCAATAGCTCCACCCAGCGCCATCAACACCGAGCCAAACCAGATCCAGTTTACAAACGGTTTGAAGTAAATTCGTACGGCCCAGGCACCATCACCTAGCTTCTCACCCATAGCAACATACAAATCGCGGGTAACGCCGCTGTCGATAGCGGCTTCGGTCATCATTGAACCGGCGACTGTATAAAAACGCTTCTCGGCATGCAGTTCGGTAACAAACTTGCCGTTACGGGTAATATTGAAATCTGCAATATAACCATCGTAGTTAGGGCCATCGGCATCACGCAAACCTGCGAAATGGAAATCGTAGCCCTGAACCTGAACCGTTTCACCCGGCGCCAGGCGCACATCACGCTCAATATCGTAATTTGAAACCAGGGTAATACCGATCACAGACACGGCCAGACCAATATGACCCAATACCATTGCCCAGTGACTGCGGCCAAGCTTACCTAGCCCTTGCAGCAGGCTATGGCGGTGCGTCGCACGCTGATACAGCTCAAAACTGTGCATCACCACAATCCAGATAGCCATGACAAGGCCAAGTACCGCCAGCGGCTCCATGCTGTCGGTAAAGAGCAGAATGGCCAGGAACGAGAACGGTAGCGTAACCGCAGCCGATATAATCATCGGCTTGGTGATATTAGACAGGTTGTCACGCTTCCAGCGTACCAGCGGACCGATACCCAGAATGAAAGCAAACGGGATCATCAGCCAGGTGAACAAGGTATTGAAGAACGGCACACCAATAGATACGGAACCAAGGCCAATCTGCTTGTGAATAAGCGGCAGCAAGGTACCAATCAATACAACCAGCAGGCCAGCGACCAACAGCAAATTGTTAGCCAGCAGCAGGTTCTCACGCGAGAACAGGCTGTAATTACCACGTGATCTGATCTGGCCGCCGCGCAGAGCGTAGAGCAGCAAGGAGCCACCAATGACCACAATCAGGAAGCCAAGGATGAACATGCCACGAGCCGGATCGGAGGCGAAAGCATGCACAGAAACCAAAACACCTGAACGGACCAGGAAGGTACCCAGCAGACTCAACGAGAACGCCGAGATTGCCAGCAGTACGGTCCAGGCTTTAAAGGTACCGCGTTTTTCTGTCACAGAAAGCGAGTGCATCAATGCCGTACCGGCTAGCCATGGCATGAACGAGGCGTTTTCGACCGGATCCCAGAACCACCAGCCGCCCCAGCCAAGTTCGTAGTAAGCCCACCATGAACCAAGTGCGATACCCAATGTAAGGAACGACCATGCGGCAATTGTCCAGGGACGAGACCAGCGCGCCCATGCAGTATCCAGACGGCCTGTCATCAAAGAGGCAATTGCAAAGGCAAAGGCAACAGAGAAGCCCACATAACCCATGTACAGCATCGGCGGGTGAATAATCAGCCCCGGATCCTGCAGCAGTGGGTTCAAGTCGCGACCGTCAACCGGGAAGAATGGCAAGGTACGCAGGAACGGGTTGGACGTCATGATGATAAACAGCAGGAAGCCGACTGAAATCATGCCCATTACCGCCAATACACGCGATACCGACTCTAACGGCATGCCGCGGCTGAACATAGCCACAGCCGCCGCCCATGTTGCCTGGATCAGTACCCAAAGCAGCAGCGAACCTTCGTGTGCGCCCCAAACAGCAGTAATACGGTAGTACCACGGCAATAGGCTGTTCGAGTTACTCGCTACATAAGTCACGGTAAAGTCGTTGGTGTAAAACGCCCAACACAGCACGACGAATGACAACAACAGCATGCCGAAAACACCGTATGTCAGCGGACGTGCCATGCGCATCATTGACTGGTTGCCGACAGAGGCACCGTACAATGGATAGATACTTGCGAGGATCGACAAACCCAGCGCAATAATCAGGCTAAAATGCCCTAGTTCTGCAATCATTGAACACTGCCCTGCATCTGATCTTCGGTATATTGAAGAGGTTCGTGGGTTTTCTTCATCGCTTCAGCCACTTCCGGCGGCATATACTCTTCATCGTGTTTTGCCAGTACTTCGTGAGCTTCAATGGTGGTTGCATTTACCAGTACACCCTGAGCGACAATACCCTGACCTTCACGGAACAGATCCGGCAAGATACCGTCGTACTTAATGGTCACAGCCGGGCCGACATCGGCCACATCAAAGCGAACTTCCAGCGACTGAGGATCACGCTTAACCGAACCCGCAACGACCATACCACCGATACGCAGGCGCTGACCGACTTCAGGCTTGGTACCGTCCGGCTTGCCGTTGACCAGCTCTGTCGGGGTATAGAAGAGATCCATATTCTGGTTTAACGCATACAGCATTAAACCAATAGTTGCGCCGAGGCCCACAACTAACGCCAGCACTAGCGTCATGCGTTTTTTACGTCTCGGGTTCATAGTGTGTTCTCCAGTTTTTTCGCTTCTTTAATACGGTGCTCACGAGCGATTTTGTTCTTGATTTCTGCCGCCAGGCGGCGTTTTTTACTCAGGCTTGAAAATAAGATCCACAGCAGGGCAGCAAAGGAAATACCATAGGCCGCCCAGACATAAGATGCGTAGCCACCCATAGCTAAAAAGTCACTAAAAGATTCAAAATGCATGATGGCCTCACTTCATTAATTCACGGACCCAAGGGCGATGACTTTCACGGGCAATGATTTCATTGCGCAGACGTACCAGCGTCACCGCGCCAAAGAAACAGGCAAAGCCGACAATGTTCAGTAACAGCGGCCATAGCATGGTGCTATCCATCGACGGTTTGTCAAGTTTGGTAATCGTGGCACCTTGGTGCAGGGTATTCCACCACTCAACAGAGAAATGAATGATAGGCAGGTTGATAACACCGACAATCGCCAGAATACCCGCCGCCTTTGCCGCGGTTTTCTGATCATCAAACGCACTATAGAGGGCGATAACACCAAGATAGAGGAACAACAAGATCAGCTCAGACGTCAGACGGGCATCCCACACCCACCAGGCTCCCCACATAGGCTTACCCCAGATGGCACCGGTGAGAAGAGCAATCACGGTGAACACAGCACCAACCGGCGCCATTGCCGCAGCAGCCATATCGGACAGTCGGATCTGCCAGACCAAACCGATAAAGGCCGCAATGGCCATTGACATATAGGCCCCCATCGACCAGATGGCCGCAGGAACGTGAAGATAGATAATCCGGAAACTATCGCCCTGCTGGTAATCTGTCGGGGCAAACATTAGCCCCCAGATAGTACCGCCAATGATCCCCAATAAGGCAATAATGGAGAACCAGGGTAACAGGGTACCGCACAGGCGGTAGCAATTTTCAGCTTTCGCGTAGGGATGTAACCACTTCCACATATTTCTGCTCTACTCGTATAATTGTAATAAGTACGTTCTCAGCCAGCGTATTGTTCACTCTAAGCAGAACAACATACCAATGAAACAATTCTCATCATTAAATTAGGATAAGCAAAGTTGAATACCCCCTTTGAGGTACTTGCTCATCTAACCATCGCTTCCTTGTTCTTGCTCAAAATTGTCTCATGAGATCCATTATTATGAGACATCTTACTCAGGTGTAATTGTAATGTTTTATTGCACACTTATACGTAATGATGCAGCAACCGCAAACGGCGCCAGCGTTGCCGACCCAATCAACATTGCCCCCATCAGCGCCAACTGCCCGTTGAACGCCATCCCGAGGCTTGCCGCATCAATTGCCGAGGTAGCAAATATCAGCACAGGGATATACAGCGGCAAAATGAGCAAGCTCAATAATACCCCGCCCTTTCTCAGCCCCACTGTCAGCGCGACCCCAATCGCCCCGAGAAAGCTCAATGTCGGCGTACCGACAAGCAGCGTCAGTACCACCGCCTTCCAGGTCTCCCAGTCCAACGACAGCAAGATTGCCAGCAGCGGGCTGATCAGCAACAAAGGCACACCTGTCAGTACCCAGTGCGCCACCATTTTGGCAAAAGCCAGCACCGGCAGTGGTGTCGGCATCATCAGCATCTGCTCGAGCGAACCGTCGACAAAGTCATCCCGGAACAGACGCTCCAGCGACAACAATGCGGCCAGCAACGCGGCAACCCAAACAATACCCGGTGCGATCCGAGCCAGTAGATTCGGCTCCGGCCCGACTCCCAATGGGAACAGGGTGATCACAATAATAAAAAACCACAACGGGTTAAAAACATCAGCCTGTCGACGAAATGCAATCAGCAGTTCACGCCGAATGACTTGAAAAATAGCGCTTAGCATCCTGAACTACTGCCCCAACTTAATCTTCCGTAAATGGTTACTGTCTGTGAACATATCCTGGTGAGTCGTTAGCAGCACGACACCGCCACGCTCGACATGAGACAGGAATAACCGTTCCAGCACTTTCACACCCTGCTTGTCGATAGCCGTCAGGGGCTCATCCAAAATCCACAGCTTATGGTTGCTGATCCACAACCTTGCCAGAGCCACCCGGCGCTGCTGACCGGCAGACAGCTGACCGGCCGGAACATCTTCCCGCCCTGCCAAGCCGACATGGGCAAGTGCCTGCCAGAGGCAATCGTCACCGCTGACCTGTGGCGTTCCCGCCAGCTCCGAGTCTTCCGTATGGGTATGCATAGCCTGGAAAAAAGCCAGGTTTTCAAACGCTGTCAGCTCCCGCTTTACCCCGGTCTGGTGACCAAGGAACAGCAAGTCCTGATAGTAATCTTCCCGTGCTGTTTCGATATTTTCGTTGTTCCAGCACACGCTACCGCTGTCTGCCCGCCCGAGACCCGCAATGATCCGGAGCAAGGTTGTTTTTCCGGCGCCGTTATGTCCTTCAATCTGAACCAGTTCACCTGACGATACAGAGAAACTTAGGTCGTCGAACAACACCCGCTCATCGCGGACACAGCTTAATTCTTGTACAGACAACATATTAAATGATGTATCCTAGGTGACACAATTTAGCGGGCATATTACCACACTGGTTCAGGATTTTGTTAGACACCCAGTTGTATAGTTCCATCACTTAGGTTAGTAATTGTGACATCCATGCGTATCGACAGCTCCCAAACCTCTGCTTTAACTAAGAGTGGACAAATTGAACCTAAAAAAGTGCCAGAAAATGAGACAAATACCAAAATTCCTCAATCCGTAAATACCAACAAGCCAATTCAGGGACAAATTTCCCAGCTGTCTCAAGTATTAACGCAAATGAATGTGCTGCAACGTTTTTTTACAACTTTTGTCACACAGAGTTCATCCCCTTCGATGCCCTCTTCGCCAGCTGTCACTAATTTGCTCTCTCAGCTTCTGATGCCCAAAAATAAAGCCACACTTATCCAGTGGCTTAGGCAAGGTGCCGGAAAGCCGGCTCTGCTCCAATTGTTGGAACAATCCAGACAAGCGGATAGCCCTCTGAAGCAGTGGCTGCAGCAGCTGCCAACCGACAAGCAA
This sequence comes from Photobacterium kasasachensis, assembly GCF_050336885.1. NCBI lineage: Bacteria > Pseudomonadati > Pseudomonadota > Gammaproteobacteria > Vibrionales > Vibrionaceae > Photobacterium > Photobacterium kasasachensis. The sequence continues at coordinate 226,661 of NZ_JAKJSH010000008.1, read as the reverse complement.
GACGAATTCAATGCGTTGCTCAAACTGGCCGTTGAACAGCGCTTGGCCGCCAACGGCAAAGATAACGACGCCACCCTACTGCAGTTGCATTTGTTGCAGCCAAACGGCCGAGAGCTGAAATTATCCGTTGAAAAGGATCCCGACGCTAGTCCAGCAAGAAGCACCGAGCAATCGTCTAAGTGGACTATCCGGTTAGCACTCCCTGTCGGCCAATACGATATCGTCCATGCAATCGCGGTATGGCAACAACAAAATCTGGCTCTCGCCTTCGAATCAGACAATAGAGAGTGGCTGAATCGCACCGAGGCCCTTTCACCGGTGCTGACCGAGCGGTTAGCAATGCTGGGGATCGACAGCGAACCTGCCACCTTTACATTTCGTCCGCCGCAAATTGTCGAACCAAAAACAGAAGGGCTGTCGATTCTGGTATAGTGATCGCCACAGATATGACCAAATTGAAAACATGCAGAAAAATAAAAGCGCGATAGCACTCCACTATGACGGGCAGCAAACACCAACGGTAACGGCCAAGGGCCATAACCAGCTGGCAGAGCACATCATCGAGCAGGTCAAACAACAGGGCGGCTTGATTCATCAGGATGAAGCGCTTACTGACTACCTCAACAACCTTGAGGTCGGTGACGAGATCCCGGAGAACCTCTATCGGGTTATCGCCGAGCTGATCGCTTTTTCCTGGTTCCTAAACGGAAAAACCCCTCCCGGGTGGGAAGGGCTTTCAAGTATCAGCGGACAAGTGTAATACAACTGAACGACTGGTTATGAAACCGCGTTAACGCCGTCTTGGCTGCGCCATCTTTTGCTGCAAGCGCAGCAACAGCTCCGCCTCCGCCTTAGGCAAATCACACTCTTCCATCAGCTCATCGACATCGGCTCCCAGCTCAACCATTTTACTGGCGCGGCTGTAAAGCTTTCCGTCGGGATCCAACATCGCCATTTCACCCTGTCGATCCGAGATCATCTCAAGGTGCTCGGCCATGTCAGCCAGCTTCTGGCTCATACCTATTGTTCCGGCACGCAGCTCGGTAAACTGCTTAAGCAAGCTTTCGTGCTGGTGCCGAGAGTTTTTCAACACCAACTCTGTGGCGGCAAATTTTGCTTCCAGTGCCTGGCGGGCCTTGCGTTCACGACGAACCATTAGCCATGAAATAATCACGGCCAGGATCGCAACAGCAACCGGCAACCATTGCAAAACGAGGCTTAGCATTACAAGTACGCCATCTCGTCCCATTCTTCGTCAGACAGCAGCTTGTTTAGGTCTACCAGGATCAGCAACTCGCCGTCTCGGTTACTCACGCCCTGGATAAACTTCGCGCTCTCTTCTGTACCGACACTTGGTGTGCTGTCAATCTCAGAACTACGTAGATAAACAACTTCTGCAACGCTGTCTACCAAGATACCGATCACCTGCTTTTCAGCCTCGATGATCACAATACGAGTATTGTCAGAAATTTCACCTGGCATTAGGCCAAAGCGAGAACGAGTATCAATAACCGTTACTACGTTACCACGCAGGTTGATGATACCCAGAACGTAATCTGGCGCACCTGGTACCGGAGCAATTTCGGAGTAGCGCAATACTTCACGTACCTGCATCACATTGATACCGTAGGTTTCATCTTCCAGCTGGAAAGTTACCCATTGCAGTACCTGATCGCTACCGTCTTCTTTTTGTATTTCGGCTACACTAACCTGAGACATGCTGTTTCCTCTTTGGCCTTGCTCACATTACACTCTTAACATCTAAACCAGCATTGAGCATAGATATTAGTTCGCTAACATGAATTAGAGCACACATTTTTTCTTTAACCATTCCGGCAAGCCAAGGACGTTTACCCGCCTGTTCCCGCCAACGAACACTCTGTTCTGTCAGAGTTTCAGTCCCGTGGAGCGCATTACATGCCAATCCCCACTTGCTTTCCCCTAACATCACGATATATCGATATTCTTCCTGATGTTCATTCGAACTCAGTTTTTCCGGCATCACCCAGCGTGCAGTATCGACCACATCCAGCTGATGCTCACGGTTTGTCATCAACCCGAGGTACCAGGGCGGCCGCCCCAGAAGGTGATTCACCTCTCCGAGCTGATGAATGCCCCCCAATTCAGTCAACGGCACAGCAAACGTCACGCCATTGACCTCAAAGAAAAGCGCCTGAAACTCTGAACTTCTGTCCTGCTGTTGCTGCCACACATCCGGTGGACCGTCACTGCCAGGCTGTGTTTCAGGCTCAACAACCACTTCAGGCTCAGCGTGTTCAACGTCTGACTCTGATTCTACGCTTGTTGCTGATTCTACGTTATTGCTTTGCGATTCAACAGAAAAAGGTTCCATAGCAGGCACAGTCACCGCCTCTTCCAGAACCACTTCTTCCACCACCTGTTCAGCTCTTTCGGCCGCACACTGCATCTGCTCGGCAATCAGGGCATCGGTTTCATGCTGGATGTCAGACTGCATCTGGCTCATCTGACTCAGCAGTCGTTGCACATCTTCCAGCTCAGCCTGCGGCTTTTCGGCAAAAGAAACTGAGGGCTTGCTGTCCGGTAATACGGGTTTAGGCTCTGCCGGCGGCTCCTGAGTCTGCGGTATCCAGCCCGATGCCTTCTCCGATGACGAAGAAAGGTTCAGCTCGACAGAGACGACACTATCACTCTGCTCGTCGTGCGACTCGGACAGTTGTTCAAAGTCGAACGGTGCCGCGGTACTCTCAGATTGAAGATCGCTGTCGATCGTGGCGCCACCGCCTTGATCGTGCTGATCCGGTTGCTCTTGTAGCTCAATCTCATCTTCAGCCTGAGAGGCTAACTCATCTGCCAGCTCAACCTCTTCAGGCTCAGCCAGCAAATCAAAAAAATAATCATCCAGTGCCTGTTCACTGGACAGACGATGCTTATCGTTCATCTTGATCCAGACGCTCCAGATAATTTAGCAGTGTCTTGTAAGCAAAAACACCACGACAACTGCGGGCATACAAAGACGGTGGCATATGCTTGATACTGGCATCACGGAACTTGGTATCAATCGGCACCGCCGATGCCCAAATTTGCTCCGGGAACCGTACTTTCAGCTCCTGCAGTGTCTGCAGTGATGCCCGGGTCCGCTTGTCATACATTGTCGGGACAATGGTTACCCGAAAGCCCGAGGGACGAGATTTTTGCATGATCTGGAGGGTGCGCATCATGCGCTCCAGCCCTTTCATCGCCAAAAACTCGGTCTGTACCGGGATCAGGATCCTGTCGCTGGCCGCAAGGGCATTGACCATCATCACCCCAAGGATCGGCGGACAGTCAATCAGCACATAATCATAGTCATCTGCCAGACTGTTCAAGGCCTTTTTTAACACCAGCCCCATCCCGCCACGGTTACCCATTACCCGGTCCAGCGTCGCCAGCGACATATGCGCCGGTATAATATCGATATTCTTAAACTGGGTATTCAAAATTATCGGGCGAACAGTCGCGCGCGTGACATCGGTAAGCTGAAACAAGTCAAACAGACTGGCAGCTACTGAATCCGCATCAAAGTTGAGGTAGGTCGTCAGCGACGAGTGGGGATCGGTATCCACCAACAGTACGCGTTTGTTACGCTCACTCAGCAACCCGGCAAGCGTTACCGTTGTCGTTGTTTTCCCGACCCCGCCTTTTTGATTGGCGATACTCCAGACGATCAAATCGAACTCCCTATGACAGGCCGATTTCAACCAGAATGCGCTCGGCAATCCGATCTAGCGGCAGGTCTTCACTGGAGATCCCCGCTTTTGCCACGGCCTGCGGCATCCCGTAGACGACACAGCTTTCTTCGTCCTGCGCCCAAATCGTCGAGCCGCTAGATTTCAGCATGCGTGCGCCTTCTCGACCGTCAGCACCCATCCCGGTCAACACCATAGACAGAACCTTGTCATGATAGATCTTGGCCGCCGAGCCGAAGGTCACATCGACGCATGGCTTGTAGTTCATTCGCTCGCCGCCATCAATGATCCGCACACGGGCAGAGCCCGGACGTCCATCCAGCATCATTTGCTGACCGCCGGGAGCCAGGTAGGCCATTCCCGGTTTGAGGGTATCCCCGTCCTCGGCTTCCTTTACCCCAATTTTGCACAAATTGTTCAGGCGAGCTGCAAACGCGGCCGTAAAGGTCGCTGGCATGTGCTGAACCAGTACGATCGGATAAGGGAAATTGGCCGGTAACTTGGTCAATATTTTCTGCAGGGCAACCGGGCCACCTGTCGAGGTACCAATAGCCATAAGCTGATATTTCTTGCCCGAAGACTTAAACCGCGCCATCGGCTTCGCCGCCACAGGGCGCGCCCCCGGACGTGCCGCTGTCGCAGCCGTTGTCTGAGATGCCGTTGCAGCTGTTCGTCCAAGTGCAGGCTTTTTCAGCTCACGCCCGGCAGCCGGTGCAGTAGCAGCCGGGCGAACCGAACGGCGCATGAAAACACGTTTTCGTGCCAGCTCGCCAACACGTTTTTGCAACAGGCCAACCGCCTCGTCACGGTTGCGGGCAATATCTTCAAATTTCTTCGGCAGGAAATCCAACGCACCGGCATCAAGTGCATCCAGTGTCGCCTTCGCACCTTCGTGGGTCAGCGAAGAGAACATCAGGATCGGGGTCGGTGCGCTTTTCATGATTTCGCGCACGGCAGTAATACCGTCCATCACCGGCATCTCAATGTCCATGGTGATGACATCAGGCTGAAGCTTGTTAGTCAGTTCTACCGCTTCTTTACCATTGACGGCACTGCCAATCACCTCGAGTCGAGGATCGGAGTTAATTATTTCACTGACACGGCGGCGGAAGAAGCTTGAATCATCCACCACCAATACTTTTACTGCCATGTTGTCTTTATCCCGTATATATGAGTTATCCAGCCTATCTAACAAACTGAACAATTATCTGGCACAGGCAAGCCCGACAGGCTAACAGAACCAGATAATAATTTAATTTGCTATTTAGGGGCTTACGCCCCTAATTTAGTTGTCGCTCTGGTGTTGAGTGAACGGCCTGGCCTTATCGGCCGGCATAGTGTTTTAGCAGGTTTGGCACGTCAAGGATCAGGGCAATATGACCATCGCTGGTAATGGTTGCACCAGCCATACCCGGTGTCCCCTGAAGCAGCTCATCAAGCGGCTTGATCACTACCTCTTCCTGACCAATCAAGGTATCGACCACAAAACCAATACGCTGGTGACCAATTTGAACAATCACCACATGGCCATGGTCACGCTCACGCTGCGGCAGGCCGACAGCTGACAACCAGTCTTGCAGGTAGAACAGTGGGATAGCCTTCTCACGGACAATGATCGTCAGCTGACCGTCAACATTGTTTGTCTTGCGCAGATCAAGATGGAAAATCTCGTTCACGCTAGCCAACGGCAGGGCAAATGGCTGTTCAGCCACACCCACCATCAGGGTCGGCAGGATAGCCAGCGTCAGCGGTACCTTGATATCAATACGGGTACCCTTGCCCAGCGCCGAATCAATGCTGATTGAGCCGTTAAGCTGGCTGATCCCGGTCTTAACCACATCCATGCCCACACCACGACCGGAGATATCAGAGATCTCTTTCTTGGTCGAGAAGCCTGGCGCAAAGATCAGGTTATAACACTCTGAATCAGTTAGGCGTGAAGCTGCATCAGCGTCCATCACACCGCGGTCAACGGCGATGTTGCGCAGTTTATCCGGATCCATACCGCCGCCATCATCCTCGATGGTCAGCAGAATGTGGTCGCCTTCCTGTGAGGCAGACAGCAGTACTGTACCAAGACGCGGTTTACCTGCTTTTTCACGGGCATCCGGCATTTCGATACCATGGTCAACCGAGTTACGGACCAAGTGAACCAGCGGATCGGCCAGCGCTTCAACCAGGTTCTTATCCAGATCGGTTTCTTCACCTCGCATTTCCAACACGATTTCTTTTTTCAGGCTACGCGCCAAGTCACGAACAACCCGAGGGAAGCGGCCAAACACTTTCTTGATTGGCTGCATACGGGTTTTCATCACCGCGCCCTGCAAATCGGCAGTCACGACATCCAGGTTGGATACGGCCTTGGACATTTCCTCATCATTGGTATTAAGGCCCAGGCTAACCAGACGGTTACGGACCAGTACCAATTCACCCACCATGTTCATGATGGTATCCAGGGTCGAGGTATCAACACGGACTGTCGCTTCGGCGGCCGGTTTGCCTTTATCCTTGGCTGCAGCAACAGCTTTCGGCTTTCTTTCCGCCACAGGTTTAGGTGCCGGAGCTGGTGCACTGGGTACAGGAGCCGGTGCTGCTGGTGCCGCAGGGGCTGCAGCAGGAGCCGCTGGCGCGACAGGCACTTCAGGGCTTGCCGGTTTAGAGACATCTGCCAGCATATCAGCCACTGGGCGAGTCGCCATCTCCAACTCTTCTGCCGACGGGCCTTTGCCCGAGCCATGCAGCTCATCAAGCAAACGCTCGAATTCATCGTCCGTCATCAGGTCATCATCACCCGAGCTGGCACCTGTGTCGCTAGGTACCGTCGAGGCCGCTACCGGTGCGGCTGGCGCCGGTGTAGCTGGAACCGGTGTAGCAACAACCACGCTGTCAGTATTGCCCGGGCCTTTGCCAGCACCGTGCAGTTCGTCCAGCAGACGCTCGAACTCATCATCGGTGATATCACCGGACTCAGACTGAATCTGATTCACAGCAGCGGCATTGCCTGCTTGTGGCGCAGGTGCCGATGCTGGGGTTGGAGCTGGTGTTGCAGAAGAGGCTGAAGGGCCACTGCCCGCACCATGAAGCTCATCAAGTAGACGATCAAATTCATCCTGCGTCATGTCGTCAACTGTATCACCGGCAATTGCCGATGATGGGGCAGCAGGCTGCGCCGCTACTGGTTCAACTACCGGGCTTGGTGCCACAGGCTCAGGAACCACAACCGGCTCTGGCTCTGGCTCTGCGACCGGCGCAGCGGCGGCAGGAGCGAGTTCTTCTGCTGTCGGCGGCTGGCTGTAGCGGTGAAGCGCATCAAGCAGGCTCTGCTCAGCGGGAACAAGTGGTTCTCGCTCCTGCACCAAACCAAACATTTCGTTGATGGTATCCAACGCCTCAAGAATCACATCCATTAATTCTGGTGTAACGCTTCGCTTGCCGGTTCTCAGCAAGTCAAAGATATTCTCTGCACCATGGCATGCATCCACCAACTCAGTCAGAGAGAGGAAACCAGCGCCACCCTTAACGGTGTGAAAGCCACGGAAAATCGCATTGAGCAGCTCTGAATCTTCAGGGCTACGCTCAAGCTCAACCAGCTGCTCAGACAGCAACTCAAGAATTTCTCCTGCTTCAATCAAAAAGTCTTGCAGGATGTCTTCGTCTAAATCAAAGCTCATATATTTCCCCTAAAATCCAAGACTAGACAGCAAGTCGTCAACATCATCCTGTGAGGACATGACATTTTCACGTTCTTCTGTGTTGACAATTGGCCCCTCGGGAGTAAGCACACAGGCTTCTGTAAGGGCTTCAGGTCTGTCTTCTTGTTCCATGCCAAAGGCTTTAAGGATTTCGACTAATTGATCTTCCACTTCGTGCACCAATTCGATGACACGACGTATTATCTGTCCGGTGAGATCCTGAAAGTCTTGAGCCATTAAAATTTCTGTCAAATGGCTACGAAGCGCATTGTTGTCACCTTCAACCTGTACCAACAAGCTGTCAATTTCATGGCATAGTAACTTAAATTCATTAAGCGCAATCTGCCCACCCATTAGACGCTTCCACTGAGGATGAACCTGGCTCAGAGAGTCATTCAACCTATCGGCAAGCGGTTCGATACTATCGATCGCATCCATGGTTTTATTGGCAGCAGATTCCGTTTTATCAATCACATATGACAAACGGTCACGGGCGTCAGGAATTTCGTTCTTCGCTAAATCATTAAGACGGGGATCAAGACGAAAATTTGCCAGTGAATCATGCAATTGACGAGTCAACTTACCCACTTCTGCATAGACAGGATCACGGCTGTCTGAGACAAGCCCCTGTACCAGCGTGTTTGCTTCGTCCTGTTTCCCATCTTCAAGCAGGCTGACAAGCTGCTTAGCCTGATCGAGTGAAATCATTATGGTTATTACCCTTTTAGCGCCTGACGATTGTAATTACTGCATACGCTCGAAGATTTTATCTAACTTCTCTTTCAACGTAGCTGCCGTAAATGGCTTAACGATATAACCGTTAACACCCGCCTGCGCAGCTTCGATAATCTGCTCGCGTTTTGCTTCAGCGGTGATCATCAGTACCGGAAGGTGCTTCAGTTCATCATCAGCACGAATGTGCTTAAGCAAATCAATCCCTTGCATACCAGGCATGTTCCAGTCTGTTACAACGAAATCAAACCCGCCTTTTTTCAGCATAGGTAGCGCAGTCAATCCATCATCCGCCTCCTGGGTATTGTTAAAACCTAGGTCACGTAGCAAATTTTTAACGATACGGCGCATTGTTGAGAAGTCATCAACAATGAGGATTTTCATGTTTTTATTCAAAGTTGCCTCCACTGAGGTCACAGTGTTTTTATCTAATATGTATTAAGCAGTCCAAACCTTGAGCTTGGAACGCAAACGTTGCATCGCCTGACTATGAATCTGGCAAATACGAGATTCACTGACCCCGATAACAGCACCAATCTCCTTGAGATTGAGCTCCTCATCATAGTAAAGAGACAGGACCAGCGCCTCTCTTTCAGGCAGTGTTTTTATTGCTTCAGCCAATGATTGACGGAAATTATCATTCACAACACCCTGAAATGGAAGATTTTCTTCAAGTGCTTCTTCACTTGCAACAGCATCTTCCGATACACCCAGATCATCCATACCAATAAGACGCCCACAATTAACATCATTTAGCGCCTGATGGTACTGTTCGAGTGTCATTTCGAGATGTTCGGCAATTTCCTGATCATTAGGGTCTCGCCCAAACTCTCCTTCCAGGAAAGAAATGGCTTCCGTGATGCGTCGGCTATTTTTATACACCGAACGCGGAACCCAGTCTCCACGGCGGATATCATCAAGCATCGCGCCCCGGATCCGGATACCGGCAAAGGTCTCGAAGCTTGCACCTTTGCTGGGATCATAATTCTGCTGTGCTTCCAGGAGGCCTATCATACCAGCCTGAATTAAATCTTCTAATAGAACGTTGGGGGGCAGTCGCCCCATCAGGTGATGAGCAATGCGCTTTACCAATGACGAATATCGCTCAATAAAGGCATGCGGACTCTCCTGATAGCGTCCGTATGTCAATGCTTTATTCACCAATAGGAGCCTCGTTCGGTGTTGGTGCCGGTGTTTGCTTTACCAATAACTTCTCGACAAAGAATTCGAGATGCCCACCTGCACTGCTCGGCACCGGCCAGGTCATGGCCTTCGACGCCAGTGACGTCAACGCTAATGCCGCCGGACTACGCGGGAAGGCATCAACCACAATTTTCTGACGTTTAACCGACTGGCGAACCCTATCATCAAGCGGTACACAGGCAACCAGCTCGAGGTTGGCATTGAGGAACCGCTCCGTCACACGCGTCAGCTTGGCAAACAGTTCCCGCCCCTCGCGGTAACTGCGTACCATATTGGCTACAATCTTGAACCGCTGAACATCATATTCGCGGCTCAGGATCTTAATCAGCGCATAGGCATCGGTAATCGATGTCGGCTCATCGCACACAACAACCAGTACATCCTGCGCGGCTCGCGCAAAGCTCAGAACCATATCGGAAATACCGGCTGCGGTATCCACCAGCAGAACATCAATATCATCTTCCAGGCTGCTGAAAGCACGGATCAGCCCCATATGCTGAGCGGCCGTCAGTTCAGCCATGTTCTGGGTACCCGATGCAGCCGGGATGATTTTCACCCCGTACGGCCCCTCGACAATGATATCCTGAAGATCGCACTGTCCGGCTAGGACATGCGACAGGTTACGGCCTGCACGCAGCCCCAACATGACATCCACGTTGGCAAGGCCGAGGTCGGCATCAAGCACCATCACCCGCTTGCCCTCGCGGGCCATCGAAATAGCCATGCTCAGGGTCACGTTGGTCTTGCCCACACCGCCTTTACCGCCAGTAACAGTAATGACCTTAGTGGAAGATAATTTTGTCATACGGCGCAAACCGCTCGCTTGATCGTACATTGCGTTCTCAATCATAAAAGTCTGCCGCCTGATTATCTGAACTATCGCTACTCCAGAAATGAGATTGCTGGCTTAATTCTTGTTCTAGTAATTCGTTTGCACGTGATACCAGGTAATCACCTGTTGCTACTTTAATGTCTTCCGGTACCCGCTGGCCGTCAGCCAGATAGGCGATAGGCAGCGCACTCTGAATCGATACACAAATCACCTCACCCAGGCTGAGAGACTCATCCAGCTTGGTCAGAACACAACCCGACAACGGGATCCGGCGGAAGTGTTCAATGGTTTCGTGCAGTACGCGCCGCTGTGCCGTCGAAGGCAGCACCAGAAAACTACGAATCTGTGAGCCACTGTTCTGCATCAGGGTATCAAGCTGCTCAGACAAGCGAATATCACGTTGTCCCATCCCTGCAGTATCGAGCAGAACCAGGCGTCTATGCCGTAACTGGTGAAGTATATCGGCCAGCTCCTCGGCATCTTTAGCAACTCTTACCGGACAGCCCATAATTCGACCATATGTGGCCAGCTGTTCATGCGCTCCGATACGATAAGTATCTGTTGTGACAAGGGCGATTTGGTCCGGACCAAAATCCATCGCGGCACGTGCTGCCAACTTGGCTATGGTGGTCGTCTTGCCCACCCCTGTCGGTCCCAGCAATGCGACAACGCCACCGGTCTCGAGTATACAGTCATCGGTAGTGATGATTTGATCTGACAGCAAATCCAGCAGCGCCGGCCAGGCCTCATTCGCCGGGACGTCTTCTGGGATGTAACAGGCCAGCTGGTCGGCAAGCTCCGGAGAGAGTCCCATTTTTTCCAACCGCTTGATCATCATTGCCCGCATCGGTTCACGGCGCTCGACTTCCTGCCACATCAGGCCGGAAAGCTGGTGTTCCAGCAATCGCCGGATCGACGCCATCTCATTGCGCATCGAGTCCATTTCATCATTCGAATGGCTACCGGCCTTCGGATCGTGACGACTCGGGTCAAGGCGGTTGCCTCCCCGGGCATAATCCTGTTTCAGTCCTTTACTCTGCGACTGCGGGCGACGGTAGTCACCAATATCCAGCGCATGCTTTGGCTGACGCTGAGATCCCATACCGCGCGAGGAGCCGTTAAGCCCGGTTTGCTGACGGCGTTCTGTTCTCGGTTCCTGACCGAACTCTTGCCGGCGGCCGGAACCAAATCCGGATTCCTGCGGCGAATAATTGCCGTTTTGCGGGGCACGTTTTTGCGCCGGACGTCGCTCAGCCGGCGCAGAGCGCGGACGCATTCCTGAACGATCCGGCTCATCATAGCCACGTTCGGAGCCATTGCCGTGGTGCTTGGACTGGCGTTTAAGCAGCGCCGACAGCGAATCCACCTCTGTTTCAGCAGGCTCGTCCTCTGGCTTGCTGTCACCGGTGTAGTTCTGCAATACATTGGCAAACCGGCTTGCCGCCGACTGCTTCAGCTGTACCTTGTCATCTGCCAACTTACGTTTGGCCTGACCCAGTCGCTCAGCCAGGGCGTCACGTGTCGCCTGTGACGTTTTAGGCGGCTCGTTGGCAACGTCAGTATCCACGGCAGCAACAATCTCGACTCCGCCGGTCACTTTTTTATTTGACATGATCACCGCATCAGCCCCGAGCTCTTCTTTCACTTGGCTCAGCGCAGTTCGCATGTCTTTGGCAAAAAATCGCTTAATTTTCAATCTTGTCTTCCCGTCTAATCACGCTATTGCTTACGGCATCTGTCACGCCAAGCCAGCCATTCGGTATTGCATCCACTCCGCACTAGTTACCCACTGCATTGACAATGCGTATCTGTTTTTCGTCCGGAACCTCCTGATAGGACAGTACCCGCAACGACGGAATGGTATTTTTGACAAACTTAGCGAGCGTTGACCGTAATACACCGGAAGTCAGTAATACGGCAGGCTCCCCTTTCAGCTCTTGTTGCTGAGTGGCCTCGGTCAGTGAGCGCTGTAGACGCTCTGCCAGCCCTGGCTCGATGCCGGAAGATTCACCTCCGGCAGACTGCATAGTTTTATGCAATATTTGTTCCAATTCTGGAACTAAAGTAATCACTGGCAACTCTGGCTCTATACCATTGATTTCTTGGCAAATTAGTCGCTTCAGCCCAATTCGGACAGCGGCCGTCAGAATGTCAGGATCTTGACTCTTGGAGGAGTACTCGGAAAGGGTCTGCACGATTGTCCGCACATCCCTGATCGGGATCCCTTCATGAAGCAAGTTCTGCAACACTTTCACTACCACACCCAACGAAAGCTGATCGGGAACAAAGCCCTCGACAAGCTTGGGTGTAGTCTGGCTCAACATCTCAAGCAAATTCTGTACTTCTTCATGGCCGAGCAACTGCGAGGCACTGTTGGTCAGGATCTGGCTCAGGTGGGTCGCCAATACTGTTGCAGAATCTACCACGGTATAGCCAAGCGCCTGGGCATGTTCGCGCTGCGACTCCATTATCCATACAGCTTCAAGACCAAAGGCCGGATCGGTGGTCGCCTCGCCATCGATGGTTCCAAAAACCTGCCCCGGGTTAATGGCCAGTTCCATATTCGGGTGAATATTGGCTTCCCCGCAGGCCACACCCATCAGGCTCAACCGGTATGTATTGGGCGGTAACTCCAGGTTGTCGCGAATATGAACAGGCGGGATCAAAAAGCCAAAGTCCTGAGACAGCTTTTTGCGCACCCCTTTCACCCGCTCGAGCAACTCACCGCCCTGCTCTTTGTCGACCATAGGTATTAGACGATAACCCACTTCGAGGCCAATAACGTCGACAGGCTGCACATCATCCCAAGATAGTTCTTTCTGCGTCGGTTGGGCGGCCAGTTCCGTCGAGGAAGACGTTTCAGCCTCCGCCACCGCAGCCGCTTTTTCTTTCTTGATCCGCCAATAGGCAAAGCCCCCGATAGAAGCTGCCAGCAACAAGAACGGCACATGCGGCATCCCCGGCACAATCCCCATCACAAACAAGATCACCCCGGTAATAATCAGGGCCTGGGGATTATTGAACATCTGATAAACGAGCTGCTGCCCCATATCCTCGTCAGTATTTTGACGAGTCACCATCATGGCCGCGCCAATTGACAGCAACAGCGATGGGATCTGCGCAACCAGACCATCACCGATGGTCAGCAAACTATAAATTTCTATCGCACTGCCAAAGTTCAGGCCGTGCTGGCCCATACCAATCACCAGGCCGCCGATGATATTGATGAACAGGATCAGGATACCGGCAATGGCATCCCCTTTGACAAACTTCGACGCACCATCCATCGAACCATAGAAGTCAGCCTCCTTGGTCACCTCAAAACGGCGAGTTCTGGCCTGCTCCTGATCTATCAGTCCTGCGTTCAAATCCGCATCGATGGCCATCTGCTTGCCGGGCAAGGCATCAAGGGTAAAGCGGGCACTTACCTCGGAGATACGACCGGCACCCTTGGTGACAACCATAAAGTTAATGATCATCAAAATCAGGAACACCACCAGACCGACGGCATAGTTACCGCCAATCACCACCGAGCCGAAGGCGTCAATGACCTGACCGGCCGCATCGGGCCCCTCGTGCCCGTAGAGCAATACCACACGGGTTGACGCCACGTTCAGCGCCAGACGCAACAAGGTGGCTATCAGCAACACGGTAGGGAAAGCCGCGAAATCGAGCGGACGGCGGGTATAAACAGTAACCAGCAGTACCACAAGAGCCAGGGCAATATTGAAGGAAAAGGCCATATCCAGCAGTAACGGAGGCATAGGCAGCACAACCATTGCCAAGGTTGCCAAAACCATGACTGGTGCGCCTATTGCTGGCATAGATTGCAGGCGTGATAAAGGTAATTTATCCGCAAAAGGTATCGAAAGCTTCATTCAATCTTTTTGTTGTTGGTGTGGTACTGACGAACAGTGAGAGCGGTCTATTTTATCGCTTTAACGTTCAAACAGGAACCTTCAAAGCAATAATCATACCTCCCAAACCGTCAACAAATTGACGAATCTTCGTATCAATATGATCTTTACGAATTAATATCGCATATCTGATGGAACATTTGTTGCTTCCTTTGAAAGCTGCGGTTTGGTTCCCTTGCCTTTGCGATATTGCTTGAGCTGGAAAATATAAGCAAGAACCTGTGCCACAGCGGCAAATAGCCCGTCAGGAATTTGTTGTTCCAACTCGGTAGTATGGTAAAGCGCACGCGCTAGCGGCGGCGCCGGCACGATGTCGACATCATGCTTATTGGCTATTTCCCGTATTTTCAGGGCCAGATGGTCGATACCCTTGGCAACCACAACCGGTGCCGAGTCAATATCCGGGTCATAGCGCAGAGCAACAGAAAAGTGTTCCGGGTTGGTAATAACGACATCGGCCTGGGGAACATCGGCCATCATCCGCCGCTGGGCCATCTCGCGCTGCAACATTCGGATCCGCCCTTTTACCTCAGGCTTACCTTCGCTGTCCTTAAACTCGTCCTTCACTTCCTGCTTGGTCATTTTTAGCTGCTCGTTATGCTGCCAAATCTGATAGGGGATATCGATGGCAACCACAATCAGCAACGAGCAACAGATCAACAGGATAAAACCCGACAAGATATCGAGTGCGTGGAACATGTTTTGCGGGTAGATTTCAACGCTCAGCTGGAAGAAATCCTCCAGATTGGCCAGCATCAGATAGAATGCGACCCCTGCCACCAGCGCCACCTTCAGAATCGATTTGATCAGCTCGACAATACTCTGCTTGCCAAGCATTCGCTGCAAACCGCTGATAGGATTCATCTTGGAAAGCTTCGGCCGCGCCGCCTCGGCGGAAAAACTCACTCCCCCCAGCCCGGCAGCCCCTACCAGTGCTGCGACAAACAGAAACACCAGCACCAGTACCAACGGCAAAACTACATGCCATACCGAACCGGTGATCACGGAAAATAATTTATTGAGATCGAAGATTTCCTCCCGGCTAAGGGAAAACATCTTCATCATCATCTCAGCCAACCCCTTGCCGAGGGTTTCGCCAAACCACATGAGGCCGACGGCACCTGCCACCAGCACAGCTACTGAAGCTAATTCTCTTGAGCGCGGTACTTGCCCCTTTTCCCGCGCCTGCTGAAGCCTTCGGGGCGTGGCTTCTTCGGTACGTTCCTGACCGTCAGATTCAGCCATCTCAGCAATCTACCCTAATCAAACTGC
Source organism: Photobacterium kasasachensis (assembly GCF_050336885.1). Taxonomy (NCBI): domain Bacteria; kingdom Pseudomonadati; phylum Pseudomonadota; class Gammaproteobacteria; order Vibrionales; family Vibrionaceae; genus Photobacterium; species Photobacterium kasasachensis. The sequence continues at coordinate 211,306 of NZ_JAKJSH010000008.1, read as the reverse complement.
ATATCTGGCCGAAGCCGATATCCCAGTGATATTCGTACTGCGGCAACATTGCCGCCACCAGAAACCAGCTAATCACCAACCCCAGCAACAGGGCAAAGGAAAAGCCGAGCGAAAAGATATTCAGCTGCGGCGCAGCACGGGTCATCACACCAAATGACAGGTTAACAGTCAGCAGCGCAATAATCCCGGCCAGCGCCATATTGAGCCCGGCCTTGAACATGTGACCAAACCAACCTGCAAGCTGATAGTAATCAACCGGCTGTAACATCGACTCGCCAATCGGCAAGGTCTTGAAACTGAGTACGACCATGTTCAGCATGGTCAAGTGACCGTCGGTAGCAAGAAAAAGCATCACGGCCAGAAACATATAGAACTGACCCAGCACCGGCGTATTCTGCCCGTTGGCCGGGTCGACCATAGAGGCAAAGCCCAGGCTCGACTGCATACCCAGGATCTGACCCAGCAAAACGAAAGTCTGGGTAACGAACTGGGTTACCAGGCCCATCGATATACCAATCACCACCTGCTGCGCAGTGGTCAGAAAGCCACCAATAGATAGCAGTTCGATATCAGTGGGTACTTTCGGAAGGGCCGGCATGACCGCAAAGGTAATTGTAACGGCAAGATAAAGGCGAATTCTCGGCGACACAAAGCGAGCACCGAAAAAAGTCATGACCATCATCATGGCCGCAATCCGTGTCAGCGGCCAAAAATAATTGGCAATCCAGTCCAATAGCAGTGCTGATGGGTAGGACATAGCGTTACTCACTCACCATAATCAATACCTACCGCCGTCAGTACAGCAACTGAGGGATCTGCTCAACAATGCGGTAGAAATAATCTATCAGCATCTGAGTCATCATGTGGCCGAAAAACATCAGTGCCAGCAGAGTCACAATCAGACGGGGCAGAAAGCTCAGAGTTTGTTCGTTGATCGAGGTTGCGGCCTGAAAAACCGCCACCACCAAACCAATAAGCAAGCCCGGCACCACAATTGCGCAAACCATGACCAAAACCATGTATAACGCATCCTGGAAAATCTCGACAAACGCTTCAGGTGTCATTCGCTATACTCCCTTGCCTAAGTCCCAAAACTACCGGCGAGGGTCGACAGTATCAGATTCCAACCGTCAACCAGTACAAACAGCATGAGCTTGAACGGCAGAGAAACAATCATTGGCGATAGCATCATCATACCCATCGCCATCAGTACCGAGGCAACCACCAGGTCAATGATCAAAAAAGGCAGGAATAACATAAAGCCGATCTGAAAGGCGGTTTTGAGCTCCGAGGTAATAAAAGCCGGGATCAATACGGTGATTGGCACGTCCTGTGGGTCGGTTGCATCCGACCCTGACATATTGACGAAGCTTTCAAGGTCTTTGACCCGAGTTTGCTTCAGCATGAACTGGCGGATCGGGATCTGAGCGGCAGACAATGCCTCGGGGGCGGTGATCTGCTCGTTGATATAAGGCTGCAGCGCCGTGGTGTTAATCTTGTCGAGCACCGGAGACATAATAAAGAACGTCAGGAACATGGCTATACCGATGATAACCTGGTTCGACGGTGTCTGCTGCAGGCCCATTGCCTGCCTGAGAATCGACATCACCACCACGATACGGGTAAAGGATGTCATCAGGATAACAATGGCTGGCAGGAACCCCAGCGCCGTCATCAGGGCGAGGATCTGCAGAGTCACCGAGTAGTCTTCGCTGCCGTCCGGGTTTACCGTCACGGAAAAAGCCGGTATCCCGCCGCCATTTCCTGTCGTCATCAGCTTGGTTGTACCAGCTTCGCCCTGCATCTCACTGAGTGTCACGCTACTGCCGGCCGCGGACGACAAACCAGGGTCAGCCGTTTCAGCCAAAACAGGAAATGCGAGGAGAAAGCTAAAAGCCGCCAGAACGGCGGCAATAAGATTATTTTTTAACATTCTTTTTCAGTAACTTCGTCAAATGGCCTGCAAACTCACTGCCACTTTGAACCTCGTTCATCGACAGGGGCTGCTCCAGCTTGCTCAGCAATGAGATATTTTGCTGGGTGATCCCAACCAGCATTTGCTCTTCGCCAACCTGCAGCAGAACAATCCGCTCCCGCTGTCCCACAGGTAGCTGGCGCAGGATCTTCATATTGCCATCGCTTCCCTGGATACCGGGCAGTTTCATTCGCTTGAGCAACCAGGCTAGAAACAAAATCAATATCACGACCAGCGTCAGGGCTGCCAGGGTCGTTGCAATGTTCATGTCAGCCGGCGGCGCTGCCAATACTGGCATACTGGCCGTTGCCAAGGCGACGCTGCCAGTATATCCAATCGTCCGTAACAAACTCATAGCCAACCTTAACGCAGCTTCTTAATACGTTCAGTCTGGCTGATCACATCTGTCAGACGAATACCGAACTTATCGTTGACCACCACGACTTCGCCGTGGGCAATCAGGGTACCGTTAACCATTACGTCCAGGGACTCACCCGCAACACGATCCAGCTCGACAACCGAGCCCTGGTTAAGCTGCAGCAGGTTACGGATACTGATCTGGGTACGCCCGACTTCCATGGAGATCGTAACCGGGATATCCATGATGGTATCGAGTTTGCGCCGCTCATCGTCGCTGATCGGTGAGCTGTCATCAGTCAGCTCTTCGAGTGGCGCAGGCTGAGCTGATTCGTCAATCGCTTGTTCTGCAAGTGCAGCAGCCCAATCGTCGGCAATTTGTTGATCATTTTGAGACATAACTTACACCTGTTATTAATCGTCTGAATTGTCGTTGTTGATATCAAGCAACGCCGATCCAAGTTCATCACGGTCAAGGAAAGCCAGATCGGTCTTCACCATATCCGGACGCTTGAGTTTCTCGGTAACCTTAAGGGCGATGTTGTCGCCGGATTTACCCATTTTTGCTCGATATGACGGCAAGTCTTCGACAAAGACCGTTGCCGCCTCTGGCATATCAATCGGGATAACATCCCCCGGCCGAAGCTCCATCAAATCACGCAACGACAGATCGACATCCATCAGCTTGGCACGGATATTAACCGGCACGTCCATAATCTCATCACGCAGCGCCTTGCTCCAGCGCACGTCGGTATCCATCTTGTCACTCTGAACACCGGCATCGAGTAACTCGCGGATTGGCTCAACCATCGAGTACGGCATTACCACATGGAAGTCACCACCGCCGCCATCCACTTCAATATGGAAAGAGCTGACAACGATGACTTCTGTCGGGCTGACGATATTGGCCATAGTCGGGTTAACTTCCGAGTCCAGATACTCGAACTCCACCCCCATGACCGGAGACCAGGCCTCACGGTAGTCCTCAAAGACCAGCTTCAGCAGCATCTGAACAATTCGACGCTCAGTCGGGGTGAACTCCCGCCCCTCGATCTTGGCGTGGAAACGCCCGTCACCACCGAAGAAGTTTTCAACCAGAATAAAAACTAACCTCGCCTCCATAGTGATCAGCGCCGTTCCTTTCAACGGACGAAAACGCACCATGTTAAGGCTTGTCGGGACGTATAACGTATTTTGGTACTCTCCGAACTTAATCATCTGAACGCCGTTGATCGACACCTCGGCGGTCTTTCTCAGCATGTTAAACAGGCTGATCCGCATATGACGAGCAAAACGTTCGTTGATCAATTCCAGCGTGGGCATTCGCCCACGCACGATCCGGTMTTGTGACGAGAAATCAAACGAAATGACACCAGCACCGCTGTCACTCCCGCTATCCTCATCATCTTCTACGTCATCGACACCATGAAGCAGGGCATCAATTTCGTCCTGAGTTAGTAAGTCACTCACATTAAACCTATTGCATTACAAAGCCAGTAAAGAGTACTCGCTCGACAACCTGGTTGCCGGAGACCTTTACCATGGCATTCTGGACTGAAGACAGTGCCTGCTGACGCAGATCCGCACGCCCGTTCGGGGTCCGAAGCTGCTCTACCGTTGCTGCACCGAAAGTCTGAAGCAATGTACTTTCAATCAGCGGAATATGTTGGCTGGCCGTAGACTCGTTACTGTCACCACGGACCATCAGCTGCACCTTCACCTGCACGAGACGATCTCGCTTGTCACCCGTTACATTAAAGATAAACGGCTGCGGCAGAATCACATAATAAGCCGGTTCGAGCTTCGCAGTTTGTGCCTGCGGAGCGACTTCGGCCACTTCGGCTTCCGGGGCATCATCGCCCATAAAGAAAAACCATGCGCCAGCACCGCCGCCAAGCAGCAGTACAACCAGTGCAATAATGATAATCAGTTTTTTCTTTCCGCCGGAGTTTTCTGCGCCTTCAGCCATAGTCCTTATAATCCTTTCTCTATCGCGACCGCCACTAGGGGGTCATTGTTATTATGCATAATAATCGACGCTGTCAGATGACTGACTCACGTACATATCTACGGGCTCAGAGCCTCCCGACTCTGCATGCTGATGGCGTGTGCCACCATTGCCCTGTTGACCGCCACCGCTATTTTGCTGGCCAGCATTGGTCTGGTTTTGTTGCTGGTTCTGCTGCCCGGCAAACTGCTGGCGCGAGCTATCTTGCTGAACCGACGTTTGGGCCAGTTGCAAACCTTGCTGGTTCATCAATTCGCGAAGCCGCGGCATCGCCTGTTCGACCAGATCCCGGGTTTGCTGGTTGCCCACGGTAAACTGCACTGACGCCTGATCCTGATTCAGTGACAGCTTTATCTGTAATTTACCCAGCTCAGGCGGGTCCAGGCGTATGTCGACATGCTTGAGATTCTTCGACATCATAACCTGCACTCGCTCGGCAAGCTGATCACCAGCCTGCTCTTTGCTCAGTTGCAACGGACTTTGCGCCAACGCTGCTTCTGCCCGAGCCTGTAGTGTCGTCTGCCCCTGCTGCGTCGCCGATCCTGTCAGCGAATGCGTCAGCTCGGGAGATTTCGTATCACTACCCGCTTCAGCCGAAGCCAGCTCCATTGCCGCCATAGCGCCCGCGCCAACTGCTGCAGTCCCGGATGTACCAGCAAGCTGAGCCTCTGTTGCGCCGCTCGCCGATGCTGCCAGCGCCTGGCTACCCAGGCCTAAATTCAACGCCTGGGCCTGACCCGACTCGGGGGAGAGTGCAGGCTGACTAGCGGCTGCCGACAATGCCCCGCTAACAGCAATTGCTGCTGCCGTATTGGCCCCCGGCACATTGCTTGGTTTATTCTTACTATCCAATAACTCAGAAGCGACTTGCTGCTCCTTCGTCAGTTCCGCAGTTCTTGGATTGGACGATTGTAACAGATCCGCCGAAGGTTGAGAGGTTGTCTGGGTACTTTTCACCTCAGCCCCGGCGGCAGCAGTTGTCGCCGCCCCGAGAGAAAATGCTTTCAACATACCGTCATCAACCATACCGCCATCAGCACTGACGTCTTCGCCTTCCGATACAGGCTCAGAGGTTTGGGCTCCAGCCTGTTGAGCAGACTGGCCTTCAACGGTCTGCTGGCCCGGTACAGCAAAGACCTTAGCCAGTTCCTCCTGGCTGAGCCCGGCCGCGGGCTTTTTATCCTTTGTCGCGCTGACTGTATCTTTGCTAACACCTTCAGCCGCAACAACCTTATCAGAACCCTTGATGCTAGCCGCACCGACACCAGCCAAGGCGGCCGGAGCTAGTTCGGCATTACTCTGCCCTTGTGAAGCCTTGCTCTCAGCTTTCACAGCCTCTGCAACCGTACCCTCAGTCTTGCCTTTATTCTTCACCTCGCCGCTAGCTTCGCCTTGCAGAGGTTTTCCGGCTACCCCAAGCGGCACCTGCTCAGCCCCAACAGGCTTAACAGGCTTAACAGGCTTAACAGGCTTAACAGGCTTAACAGCCATTTGGTTAGGAGCCACTGACTTTTCTTGCAACAGCTCTTTATTCACCGGCTCGCTCTGCGACGCTGAGGCCGCCGATTTGGTCGCTAACGCCGACGCTGTTGCTGCCTGCGGCAAAGTTTTGCCATCCTGCCCGTCTTCAGCCGTCGATACCAGCTGCTTATTTGACGCCGAAAGGCGGTTCAGCAACGCCTCACCGTCATCCATTATCTTTTGCTTTGACGATGAATCAAGCGCGGTACTGCTATCTGGCTTCTGGCTGGCTGAGTTTTGCCCGTTTTGGTGATCTGTTGTTTGACTCTTGCTAACTTCAGGCTGAATCTCGTCGTTGTTTTTCAGTCGCTTGCCTGTTTCCGGCTCACCCTGCCCGGCCGTTGCCGCCTCTTTGGCAGCTGTCTGGGAAACCTCTTTGCCAGGCTGTTGCAACTCGGCTTCACCCTCTTCGGCTATATCAGACGATGCATGAGATTTCGCTACCGATGCCGCTTGTGGATCACCCTTAATGCTTTTCTCGTCCTTGACGCTTTTCTCATCCTTGACTGCCTGCTCACCCTGAATTTTTTCATCACCGGCGGCAGCTTGAAGCTCTTTGGCAAAACGCCCATCTTCCGGCGAGGCAACACTCTCCTCTCCCAGCAGCGCTGAACTGGCTTTTGCTCCCTCAGCTTTGGCCGAGGAAGATGAAGGGGTATCTGCTGTCAAAAAGCGAGATGAAAACATGGCGGTTCTTCAGATTAGACTAGTAATAATGCAATAGGATGCAAAAAATAAGCCAACAAGGCATACAAGGAGGGGTAAGTACAGACTAACGATGGATCCTACGCGCAAACTGCAAGGTGGCAAACTCATCCATCAATTTCTGTTCTTGTTTATCACGCAACCGTTGCCGCTCGTTATGTTTTTTTTCCAGCAGCCATTCAATGGAGCGGCGCTTTTTCCTGACCTCACTCCAATGCTCGCTACACTGCTCGACCTGATCCTCGAACTGTCTTCCCGCTTCCCTCTGTGTCACCAGGGTCTCGTCCAGCTGGCTAAGAAATTTTTGCAGGTGACCATAGGAACTGGCCGTTAAACCTTGCTGTCCACGGGCCGAAAGCTGCTTGCAGTAATCCAGTCGGTACTGCTCGATCTGCTTTAGCTGTTCCCGGTAGTTTTCCAACTCGGTACGGGCATTGCTAAGGGCAAGTGACGCCTTATGCTCGTCATCTTTGGTTCTTTCCAGAATCAGTTCTAGTGCATTGTCTGCCATTATTGCTCCCGTTTATGCTCAGTTCCGTATTCAGGTTCGTGACGGCCAGTTAGCCGCCCAGTGTGGAACGAAGCATATTCACACACATATCATACGGAACAGACTCTTTCATCGCCTGCTGCAGATAAGCATCCAATTTAGGCTTGAAGGTAAAGGCCTGATCGATAGCCTGATCGGTGCCGGGTTTATAAGCGCCAATCGATACCAAATCCTGGTTTTTTCGACATATCGACAAGATCTGGCGCACGGCCTTGGACATCAGCATATGTTCTTCACTGACAATGGCCGGCATAACCCGGCTAACAGATCGCTCAACATCAATTGCCGGATAATGACCGGCATCGGCCATCTCCCGCGATAAGACGATATGACCATCCAGAATAGCCCGCGAGGCATCGGCAATTGGATCCTGCAAGTCATCACCTTCTGTCAGTACGGTAAAGAAAGCAGTGATCGACCCCTGATGCTCCCCGCCGTTCCCGGCACGTTCAACCAACGCCGGCAACTTGGCAAATACCGACGGCGGATAACCTTTCGTGGCCGGAGGTTCCCCGACTGACAAGGCGATTTCACGCTGTGCCTGGGCAAAACGGGTCAGCGAATCCATCAGCAGCAAGACATCCAGCCCCTGATCCCGAAAATATTCGGCTATCGTGAGTGCAGTCTGGCACCCCTTCAGGCGCATCAGGGGCGAAGCATCTGCCGGTGCAGCTACAACGACAGCACGCTGACGGCCCTCAGCACCGAGGATTTCGTCAATAAACTCTTTCACTTCTCGGCCACGCTCACCGATAAGGCCGACCACCACGACCTGCGCCGTGGTTCCCCGGGTCATCATCCCCAGCGTGACCGACTTACCGACACCCGAACCGGCAAACAGGCCGATACGCTGACCTTTTCCGACAGTCAGCAAACCGTTGATGGCTTTCAGGCCAACATCCAGCGGCTCTTTGATCGGCTTGCGAGCCAGCGGGTTAATCGGCTCGGCGCTGAAGGAGGCGCGGTTGGCGGTATAAATATCCCCCAGCCCGTCAAGCGGATTGCCCACCCCGTCGATAACCCGGCCTAATAATTCAGGCCCAACGGGCAGTCCGCTGTTCTGCAGAACCGGAGTGACTTTGGCGCCCGGCATAATACCGGTGAGCTGCTCACTCGGCATCAGGAACAGTGTCTCACCGGAAAACCCGACGACTTCAGCTTCTATATCTCCGTTGAGGGTTTCTACCCGACACAGGCTTCCGAGCGGTGCCCGGCAGCCAATCGCTTCTAGCGTCAGCCCGACGACACGAACTAGCCGTCCGGATGCCACCGGACGACAGGCAGTATTATTGGTTTGATAGCGGGAAAGGCGTTCAGCCAAAGGAGCAGACATTACTGTCCTCCGTTATTCTGCTGGCTATTGGCCCCGTTGAATTGTTGTAACAGATGGCGAATACGATCTTCAATAAAGTAGTCTACGCTGGAATCACCGGACTGTACCTGCAGATCACCCCGGTTCAAAGCAGGCTCGGCCTGAAGCGCCCAGTGGCGTTCAGCCAAATTGTCTTCTCCATAGGCTTCCCTGACCAACGCCAGATCCTCGGGATGCAGGCTAAGCCGGGTATCTCGGCCAGCAATAGGAAGCGCACCGATAACGTCACGGATCGTATTCAGGATAACCTGCGGGTTGGTTTGAACCTCGACCCGGATTAGCTCCCGCGTCAGGCTGGTAACCAAGTTAACCACCTGAGTTTCGACTTCACTGTCGACTTGTTGCAGTGGGGCAGCCAGCTTTTCAATCAGCTGGGTCAGATGACTGACATGTTCGTTGATCTGCGCCTGGCCTTGTTCCAGCCCTTGCTGCAAACCTTGCTCCATGCCTTCCTGCTGCCCGGCTTCAAGCCCTTCGGCCTTACCAGCCTCAAGCCCTTCGGCATGACCGGCTATCCGCCCTTCCTCAAGCCCTTCTTCATAGGCAGAGTGGCGAATATCCTCAAGATCAGCAGCCGTCAGCGGTGGAGGACCCTGCTCTTCCTCTTCCTCAGGCAGCTCCGGTGGCCATTGCGGATCATAGCTGATCGCATTATCCAGCGGTGCTTCTTGTGCATCCGCATAATCCGGATAGGCCCAGCGTTCGAGCTCCTGGGCCTGGTGGTCCGAAACCCGCAAAAAGCCACGACGGCGGTCAGTACTCATAGCCAGCCCTTACGGCATTTTTCTCTTTGCTGGAAAGGCGAGGATTACAAGAATTCATCCGCGCCTCCGCCTGTTAGCATCAGCTCACCGGCATCAGACAGTCGACGGGCAATAGACAGAATTTCCTTCTGCGCCGCTTCCACATCGGCAACACGGATCGGCCCCATTGCCTCCAGATCATCCTGAAGCATCTCAGCCGCACGTTTCGACATGTTACGAAGGATCTTGTCACGCAGCATATCATCGGCACCTTTAAGGGCCTGCTGCAGCAGATCCTGAGGCACATCGCGCAGCAAGGTCTGGATACCACGATCGTCCACCTCGGCGAGGTTGTCGAATACAAACATCAAATCATCAATCTGGGTTGCCATGTCTTCATCCGCTTCGCGGATCTGATCCATCAGCAGCCCTTCGACGTTGTTGTCCAGGTAGTTCATGATTTCAGCAGCTGCCTTCAGGCCACCAATTTTCGCAGCCTGTGCACCCGCCTGGCCGGCAAACTGTTTCTCCATGATGTCGTTTAGCTCATGCAGTGCTGCTGGCTKAACTTCTTCAAGGTTGGCAATTCGCATCATCAAGTCCAGACGCACACGTTCAGGGAACTGCGCGAGGATCTCGGCAGATTGCTCCGGTTCCAGGTAGGACAGAACAATAGTCTGGATCTGCGGGTGTTCGTTAAGAATAATGCTCGCCACCTGGCGCGGATCCATCCATTTAAGGGAATCCAGACCGCGCGAGCCGCTGCCCATCAGAATTTGATCAACCAGGTTGTTGGCCTTGTCTTCCCCGAGTGCGGCCACCAGGGTATTACGAACGAAGTCTTCGCTCCCCATACCGATACTGGTGTATTTCTGGATATCTTCCAGGAAGTGGCGGTGAACGGCAGAAACCTTGTCCTGACTCAGATCGGCCATCGAGGCCATTACCCCACCGACCCGCTGAACCTGTTTGGGCTCCAGGTGACGAATGATACTGGCGGCATCCTGCTCACTGAGGCTGAGCAATAAGATCGCAGCTTTGTCTGCCCCGGTTAATGTCGAGACATCAAACTTTTTCTCTTCTGTCGTTGCGACTTCGTTAGCCATCTTCTGTTACCCAACTTTTCACTACTTGCGCAGCCAGATCCGGTTCATTGGCAACCAGCGCCCTGACGGCTTTCAGCAAATCTTCATCTTTATGCAGATTTGGCAAATCCAAACTACTGCTGCTCAGCTCGAGCGACTCGGCACCATCAAGCTCGGCACCAATCAGATCGATGCCCTCTTCACCGGCACCCAGCATCGGCATACCATTTTCGTCCAGCGGCGTACCGTCCGCCGCCTGGTTCGGGTACAGCAGCTTGCGCATCGCTGGACGAACAAGGACTACAACCACCACAATAATCACCAGCGCCGCTGCCAGCCAGCGTATCCAGGTATTAAAGTTAGGGTGCTCCCAGATAGGCAGGTCGGGAACCAGTTGTTCTTCAGGCAAGGCAAACGGCACTGAGATCACTTCCAGCATATCGCCGCGCAGTTCAGAAAAGCCCACCCCGCCTTTTAGCAGGCGGCTGATTTTGGCTAGCTCGGCTTCACTCACCGGAACACGTGTGATCTCGCCGGTTTCCGCATTGGCAACCTGTTTGTAGTCAATAGCGACCGATACCGTCTGGCGACTGACAATACCAGTCTGGGCACGTTTGTGCCTGATGGTCGTATCAAGTTCGAAGTTACGAGTGGACTCGCGGTGAACAGAGCCATTACTTGAGCCTTTACCCGACTGCATCTCGGCAATATCCTGAGGTATCGAGGCATCGGCCGGTGGCTGGTTGCTCAGTGCACCCGGAATACCGGCAACCACGTTGCCATTATTGTAATCTTCGAGCGTATATTCACTTCGTGTCGCCGGTGTAGCCGGATCATATTTCTTTCGTGTCTCTTCGATGGCACTGAAATCCATCGAGACATCAACCTGAGAGGTATAATTGCCCAGTCCGAGAACCGGGATCAGAATCGCATCAATTTTCTCGCGCAGAGCCTGCTCTTGTTTGCGTTCAAGTTCATATTCTTTGCGCTGTGCCGTAGCACTTGGGTCTTCGGTACCGGAGCTCAGCAGGCGACCATGTTGATCCGTGACCGTCACGCGGGTCGGTCTCAGCCCTGGTACTGCCGTTGCAACCATATCAACAATCGAGTCAACTTCCTGCTGGCCAAGCGAGCCGTTGGTGCCCAAAGTCAGAAATACGGTGGCAGAGGCTTCCTGGTTATGGCGAACAAACACACTTTGCTTTGGCATCGCCAGCAGCACCTGTGCTTTTCGTACCTGGCGGATCTGCTCTATCGCACGGGCCAACTGACGCTCACGGCTTAATTTTAGCCTTTCGCGTTCAAGACGCTGGGAAACACCGAACCCCATATCCTGCATCAGGATTTCATCACCTTCAGAAACGGTGTTGTTCAAACCCGCCCGGGTCATTTCCAGTTTTATCGACGAAAAAGAATCGGCCGGTACACGGATCGTATTACCGTCAAGGGTGTATTCGATCTTTTTCTGATCGAAATGATCCAAAATAGGGATCAGCTCTTCAGTTTCAAAAGTGCCTAGCGGGCGCATTTCCGGCTCTTTGATCCAGGCAACGACAAGCACGATCAATGCCACACAAATCGCCACAGACAGCACCAGAATAACCTGACGAAGTAAGTCAAGGTTACCCAGCATGCTGTCTACACGATTAGCGCTTTTTTCTTCTGTATCAGGATTTTGCAGCTCCAGGTCAGTATCTGTAACGACCGGGGCCGGGGCATTACCTGCAACGGCTAATTCGTTGTTTGAAGATGTTTCCGACACTCATTAATTCCTGAATTAAACTGGCATGTTCATTAACTGTTTATACGCATCCACCAGCTTGTTACGAACCTGGACGGTCGCCTCAAACGCAACACTGGATTTATTTCGGGCGATCATGACATCGGACAGCGACACACTGCGATCCCCCTGATCAAAACGCGTAGCCAGCTCGCTGGATTCTGACTGAAGGTTGTTCACCGTTTTAACGGCGTCATTAAGTACTGCGCCGAAATCCGAACTGACCTGCTGGCCTGTCGCCGGGCGAGTCGTGTTCTGGGCTTCCAGCTTCATAGCCTGCATTTCTGCTTGTAGTCCGTTGACTTTCATAATCTTCCCCGACAGTCAAAAATTTGTCACCTCAAAAAGAGGTGTGTTTTTATTGATTCGATTTCTTACTGCTCAACTTACGACTTTCTTTGCTGTAATTAGCAAGCTTACCGCCAGCATGACTCAAAAGACCAGCAAAATTAAAATTTTACTCTAAACTGGGATCTCAATTCCGGCATCTCGCATTTTAGCGAGCTTGTAGCGTAAGGTCCGCGGGCTGATCCCCAACTTTTCTGCGACGTCTTTCCGCCGCCCTTCACAGGCACGGATTGTTTCTAAAATAATGGAAAATTCCTGCTCCCGAAGCTCATTGCCGAGTCCGTCGGCAGAAGGCGGCACCTGAAGCGGTTCAACCGTCGGCGACGGTGTCGCCAATTCTACCGCGGTTTGCAGGCTTTGTGCATCCAGCCAGTCAAGCCCTTCCAACAGAATGTGCTCACATTCAATATTGTTGCCGTCGCCAAGGATCAATGCCCGCTGAATAACGTTATCCAATTCGCGCACATTACCCGGCCAGGCATATTGTTGCAACTTCACCAAGGCAGACTGACTGATTTTTGGCACCGGCAGCCCCTGTTTAATACAGTGACGTTCTGTCAGGTATGTTGCCAACGGGGCTATATCCCCTTTTCGATCCGTCAGAGCCGGCCATACTAATGGAAAAACATTCAATCGGTAATATAAATCTTCACGAAAATTGCCTTCAGCTACATATTGCTTCAGATCGCGGTTACTGGTCGCCAGTACCCGGACATTAAGCTTGATACTCTTGCGGCTCCCCAGTCGCTCCACTTCACGCTCCTGCAATACCCGCAGTAACTTGGCCTGCAAGTTCAGATCCATTTCGCTAATTTCGTCGAGCAAAATGGTTCCGCCCTGTGCCTGCTCGAATTTACCCGGGCAAGCCTGGATAGCGCCGGTAAACGCGCCCTTCTCGTAACCGAACAGTGTCGCTTCCAGCATATTATCCGGAATGGCCGCACAGTTAATGGCGATAAACGCCCCTTCATGGCGATCTGAGTGGTCATGGATATAACGAGACATGACTTCTTTCCCCGAGCCACTTGGCCCCAGGATCATCACACTGGCATCCGTTTTTGCGACCTTTTCAGCCAAGGCTAATAACTTCAGGGATTTTTCATCCGCCACAATGGCTTTGCTTGACTCATTCTTGACCGGTGCGTAACGGCTCACCATATTTAGCAGCACTTCTGGCGCAAAAGGCTTGGCCATATAGTCAATGGCACCTTCTTTCATTGCCGATACTGCATCTTCAATATTGGCATAGGCAGTCATCAGCAATACCGGCAATTTCGGCCAGTGCTGCTTAATGCTTCGTAACAGACCCAGCCCGTCCATGCCGGCCATCTGCACATCAGAAACGACAATATCTACCGACTCGGACTTTAGCAGCAGCAAAGCCTGCTCGGCGCTCTCCGCCTCAAGCCACTGGTAGCCGGCCAGTGCCAACGTATCAACCAGAGCTTCACGTAGCCCTTCATCATCTTCTACGACCAGTACTCTGCTTTGATTCATTGCAACTCTCCAATTGCTGGGTTATTTTCGTTTTGGGTCGTTTCTTGTTGAGCTACCAGGCCATCAGCCACTGGTATCGACAGGGTAAAACATGCCCCTTTGCCAAGCTCGGACTCTAGCAATAACCGTCCTTTGTGCGCCGTTGCCACCATTTGCACGACGGCCAGGCCAAGTCCGGTTCCCTGCTGCCGGGTGGTAAAGAAGGGCTCAAGAATTTTGGCCTGCATGTCAGGCGCAATACCCGGCCCATTATCAATGACCGACAAATAAATGGCATCGCCTTGCTGTGTACAGTTCAATGCAACCTTACACTGCTTGCCTGACATCTGAATCGCGTTGGTGATCAGGTTACCTAATGCGCTGGCCAGAGCATTAGCATTACCGAGGAGCATGATACTTTCATCAGCACATTCAATGCTGAAATCGACCTGATTGGTAACCACCTGGGCCTCAACCATATTATCCAGCTCATTGAGCAGGCTCTCGAGAGTAAATCGCTCAATGACCTTATTGTCCCCGCCTTTGGCAAATAGCAGCATATCATTAACCTGCTTTTCCAAGTCGTGCAGGCGATCAACTAATTTGGTCTGAAACCGCTGCCGGGTTTGGCTATTGAGATTTGGAGCCGATAAATTCGAGGCATATAACATGGCACTCGATAACGGTGTCCTTACCTGGTGTGCCAACGAGGCAACCATCTTACCCAGCGAGGACAGACGTTGCATTTCGCTGATCCGCGATTGCAGGAGACGGGTTTCCGTCATGTCGGTGATAAAAATAAGTTGGCCGCTATCCGACGCCGATATAGCCAGCTTCACCTTGCGGCCGCTGCGCAATGATACCTCATGACCGTCATCTTCCTGCGGCGCAAACGACCGCTGAATGACAGAAAACCAGCGTTCTCCCTCAAGAGGCTCGCCCAACAGACGATGGGCTTCCGGGTTCGCTTCGCAGACGATCCCCATCGAATCAAGAAATATCACGCCAGAAGGCATCACATCCAGTACCTGCTGATACCGGCCGACCTGCTGCGCTAATGTGCCAAGAGGAGAAGCATTGTCACCCATGAATTACCTGATCAATACGCATAAAAACACTAAATAAGCATTTTTTATGCCAAAATAAAGAACATATTATCAATGGGTTAATGGTAAGGAAAGAAAATTGACGGCGTCAAGAATGTGACACCGTCGTTTTTGAGGTTGTTAACGCAAATCTTCTTTGTTGAGGCCATACTTACGCATCTTCTCAACCAGCGTAGTACGTCGCATCCCCAGCATGTCCGCAGCTCGGGCAACCACACCAGCCTGGGCTTCCAGTGCCTGGCG
Source organism: Photobacterium kasasachensis (assembly GCF_050336885.1). Lineage (NCBI taxonomy): Bacteria > Pseudomonadati > Pseudomonadota > Gammaproteobacteria > Vibrionales > Vibrionaceae > Photobacterium > Photobacterium kasasachensis. Next base: position 196,037 of record NZ_JAKJSH010000008.1, on the reverse strand, counting down.
GATCATCTCGACCTCCAGCTCTGCCAGCATCTCTTTCAGGTTAACCCCTTCAGGCGGCAGATCACTGCTGCCCGCAGCCTCCTCCGTCTCATCGTAGCTGGTCGCGAACATATCGGCCAGCGCCGCACGTTCCTGATCCTCGGTCGACAGGAAGTGATCTTCCGGCTGAAAATCCGGCAGATCATTGTAGCGGTACTTCATCGGCAGGTGGTTTACATCAACCATTTCACCTGGATACAGAATGATCAGTCGTTCAACCAGGTTCGCCAGTTCGCGAACGTTACCCGGCCAGTCATGCTCCATCAGCGAGGTAATAGCCCTCGGCGTGAAGTGGATAAGTTTTGCACCCTCCGCTTCCATTCTGGCCAGCAGTTCCTGGAGCAATAGCGGGATATCACCGATACGCTCACGCAATGCCGGCATTTCGATTGGAAAAACGTTCAGGCGGTAATAAAGATCTTCGCGGAAAGTCCCGTCCTGGATCATTTCTTCCAGGTTACGGTGAGTCGCAGCAATAATGCGGACATTTACCTTGATGGTACCGTTACCACCCACACGTTCAAAACAGCGTTCCTGCAATACACGCAGCAGCTTAACCTGCATCGACATAGGCATGTCGCCAATCTCGTCGAGGAACAAGGTACCGCCTTCAGCCAGTTCAAAGCGTCCTTTTCGGGCAGCAATTGCTCCGGTAAAGGCACCTTTCTCGTGGCCAAACAGCTCGCTTTCCAGCAAATCAGGTGGGATCGCTCCGCAGTTAACCGGTACAAACGGTCCTTTACCACGGGAGGAGTGGTAGTGAACGTTACGCGCAACGACTTCTTTGCCTGTCCCAGACTCACCGAGGATCAACACACTGGCATCGGTAGACGATACCTGCTCGATCAAATAACGGACCTGGCTGATCGCTTCACTTCGACCAACCATGCTCCGAAACAACGTATTCTTTCGCCCTAGTTGCGGAACCTGAAACGCGCGCTTACCCAGGAACTCCTGGCAATGACGTAGCGCATCCGACAACTGCCCGTAGTGCAACGGCAACTCGAGCTCCCCAACATAGTTAGGCAGCCCTGCCAATTCATTGGCATGGTTAGACAATGCAATAACAGGTATATGATTATGGATGCGCAAAAAATCCAGGATCTTGCTCAGTGACTTACCAGTACTGATTTTACCCAGTAAACAGGCACCCCAATCCTTTTCCCAAAGCGAATTTTCCACCTCGCTTGTTGACACAGCTTCGTGCTGCTCGCCAACAAAATTAAGGATGACACTAAGGTCATGACGGTGCTGCTGATCGTCATCAATAACGAGGGTTTTAGCTAAACCTTGCATAGGAGAGATATTGCCTGCCTTTATAGGATTTTCTATTCTGTGGCTTTTATACCAAACTGAACAACTATCAAATCCAGTCAAAAATTGTTCAGTTTGCTATTACTGAGGAACAGCAACCAAAATTATTCCGACTATTGTAATAAAAGCACAGGAGAAGGCAACTAGGGACACCCAAAAGCTGTGACCCCAGTACAAAGGAAAGTGCAAATCAAGTCATTGGTGTTTATTTTTTGACTTTACAAACAACAAAGCCATTAACCAATGCCTCGATTACCCCAGAAAGACGACTATACGTCTAGCTGAGTCATATTATGATATTCAGCCGGAATTTGATCCCAGGCGGATTTAATTTCTCGCAGCATGCCGATAACATCATCAATTGGATCTGCAAGGTTGTCCTGGTTTGCCTTGTAGATCTGCTGGATCATGTAATCATAAAGCGCGTCGAGGTTTGACGCGATCTCCGCCCCATCTTCCATCGACAAACAGCTTCGAAGACTGATCACGATATCAAGGGCCTTGCCAAGACGTTCACCCTTCACTGCAATAGAGCCCTGCTCCATGGCGGCTTTGCCCTGGATCAAGCGTTCAATCGCACCGGCCATCAGCATCGATATCACACGGTGCGGCGATGCCGATGTTAACTGACTGTCCACTGAGACTCGTTTATAAGCCTGTAGAGATCCTCTCATTGCCATTTTTCTAACCTTACCGAAATTTATTGTAAACCTGCATCGAGCGTTGCCCGTGCTGCAGTCGTTGTAACTGACTTGCCGACATATCCCGATGATGGCGGATCCTGGCAAGTAAGTACGCCGTTCTATCGACCGCTGCCTGCCATTCTGCTTTATCCAGACACTCAGGCCGGGCCATTAATTGTTGTAAAAGCTGTTCGCGCTGCGCCAAAAGCTGCTGCAACTGCTCAGAATCAACCTCTCCCTCAACAGCCAGCATGGCCTCAAGTTGATTATCCAGTTGATTTAAACGTTGCATACGCGACTTCTCTTACACTAAAAAACTATTGTGGCATCATACTCATCATTGAGTTGAGCTGACTTTTCATTTGCCCCATTGCACTGTCCATTGCCGTAAACTGGTCATGGGTACGTTTCTGAACGCTTTCCATCCGGCGATCCAGCTTGGTCTGCTCGCTATTCAAGCGCGTTATCTGATCATTCAAGCTGTCCTGCCGCCCCTTGATGCTACCGGTGATCCCGGTATGGGCATGGATCAGATCTTCAACCTTACGGGCAAAACCATCACGGCTGCTAAAAAACTCACCGACATCGGCAAAGTTCTTTTCCAGCTGTTTGTCGAGCATGTCATAGTCAATTTCCAGCCGCCCTTCCATCGTGGTGGTGATCCCGAGCTCACTCAAGGTCGTCACTGATTCTGGCGCGCCTTCTATCGGCGTCGAAAATGCCGCACGTAACTGGTTATCAACTGTACGAATAATACTGTCGCCGACTAGCGGACCTTTCTCCTGAGTTTCAGGATCAAACTTGCCCAGCTCTCTCGAGGTTGTGTAAAACTGATTATATGCGTTGACGAACTGCTCGATGGCACCACCAACGGCATTGCGATCATAGCCAACATCGACCAACACATCCTTATTTTTTGTCGCTTCACCCTCGGCCTTGGCTGAGTCGGTCAAAGCAACAAGGTTGAGATCAACACCCTTGATCGCATCTTCAATGGTGTTGGTGTCACTGGTGACTACGGCCAGGCCATCAATAACTACCTTGGCGTCTTCGGCCTTCTGCATCTCACTCATCGAGTTGATGTTGTTATTCGGGTTAAAACCAAATTTTTGCAGAGTACTGGCAACCGGCGCATCGACCCGTACTTTGATATTGTTCACTTCACCGCTTTTATCGGCCGACAACACCAGACGAGTGCCGACGTCATCCTTGATCACCGAGGCAAGTACACCGGTATTCGACGGGTGGCGGTTAATCAGGCGGACAACATCTATAATTTCACTCTCGTCTTCCGGTATTTCTACATCAAACTGAGTCGCGCCCAAGGATATTGCTAATTTGCCGGCACCCATTTTCTCTTCTTCGCCAAACGTGCCGGAAACGATTTTATGAGGCTGGGCAAGCTGCTCAACCTTAACACTGTATTTGCCTGGAATCGCTTCATGAGAGGCTGAAGCCGTAAGAATGTCGCTGTTATCCGACGTAACAGAGCGAGCTGATAGGGTATGGTTGCGACGAAAGTCAGCCATCATGAATTTCATATCATTCAGCGAGCTTTTGAGCTTGCCATAGGCACTGATACTGACATCGACATTATCACGGCGCTCATTGATGCGTGCTTCTTTCGGAGCCCGCTCAGCATCGACAATCTTGTTAACCATACTGTTAATATCAAGACCGGAGGCTGTGCCTGCTGCGCCTATATTCATTGATTACCTCAAATAATGTCAGTTTACACTTTCGTCGTTACCAGGCCTCCCGAATTGGCTGCCAACTGCCGGGATAGTGCTAACATATCTGCGTCAGGGATTTGACGGACTACATCACCGGTACGCTTATCGTAAATGGTGACGATATTTTTACCAGATTCTTCATCGATACGAAAAGCCAGCCCTTTGTTTAACGTACTGCCGACAAACTCTTCGATGCGCTCTACCACCTTCTCCAGCTCCTCGCGCTGCATTTGCTGCTGCTGTTCTACCTTGTTGCTCTGCTCAACCCGACGTACATCCGAGTTTCCGCCATCGCTACTTGGCATTACATGCTGGGTGGAGGTATTACCGGCCGATGAAGCCCCCTGAGAATTACTACTAGATTTATTAGCAATATTTGTGCCAGCAGAAGCATGGGTGCCATTCTCAGCGGAACGGAGAGGAAGTGAAGAAGTAGAAACAGGTTTGACATCCATATTCTTTCACCTTCTGATAGCAGAAAACGGCAAGGGGCTGCCCCCTTGCCGCTATTACGAGGTATTAACCTAGCAGGCTTAGTGCCGCTTGCGGCGCCTGTTTTGCCTGAGCAAGGATAGACGTAGAAGCCTGAGACAGGATCTGGTTCTTCGTCATGTTGGTTGTTTCTTTCGCGAAGTCTGTATCACGGATACGGCTGTTAGATGCAGACACGTTCTCGTTAACGTTGTTCAGGTTATTGATAGTGTGGTTCAGACGGTTCTGAGATGCACCTAGCTGTGCACGCTCTGAATCGACATACTTCATCGCACCATCAAGTACCGCTATCGCTTTCTGCGCACCGCCAACAGATGTTACGTCGATTTCAGAAACCGTTGTATTGCCAGCTGTACCTGCAATCGTTGCATCAACTGCAGCACCAGCACTGTCAGTCATCGCAATACCACCGGTCGTTACGCCAACAGTACCTTCAGAGGAGAACAGTTGTAGCTCGCCTTCTTCAGAAACAGATGCATTGATCTTGTCATTCTGACCGTTGATACGAGTAGCGATTTCTTCAATATCATCACCTTTAACAAGGCCAACATTGACGGCTGTTGCAGTACCGTTTGCATCAGTTACACTCAGCTCAATCGCAGTATCGGCATTTAGCGTTGCATCTGCAGCGGCCTTGTTCGTTGACGTCAGCATGCTGCCGCCCATCTTGGTTTCGTCAGAGCGGATGTTGTTGAAGTTCATCTGAACCGCTTCACCGGAGTCTGCACCCACCTGGAAAGAACGAGAACCGAACTGGCCATTCAACAACTTAGTACCACCGAATGACGTGGTTTCCGCGATACGGTTAAGCTCATCATTCAACGCAGTAACTTCTTCCTGGATAGAGGCACGGTCTTCTTGTGAGTTAGAACCGTTAGATGACTGCAAAGACAGGTCACGCATACGCTGAAGGATGCTTGTTGTTTCCTGCATTGAACCTTCAGCAGTCTGCGCCATTGAGATACCGTCGTTGGCATTTCGTACTGCCACATCCAGGCCACGGCTCTGGGTCATCAAACGGTTAGAGATCTGCAGACCTGCCGCATCGTCTTTCGCACTGTTGATTTGACTACCGGTAGCAAGACGCTCCATTGATTTACCAGTAGCTTCGGTCGCCTGACCCAGGTAGCGCTGAGCGGTCATTGCAGAAACGTTAGTATTTACTGTAACTGCCATAATGTCTCTCCTTAAGTGTTCAAAATGGCTTGACCAGCCCAGCCGGAAAAACCTTGTTATTCTTCGTACATGACCTTTAACGGCCTCCCCGAAAAAACCTTTAAGTTTTTTTTTAGTATTTTTTTGAAATCGGTTAAAACGTGATCAAGTTAATAAAAATCAAGGTGAATATTTCATATCAGGAACGGCTGTTCACTCAATGGTTAGTACTTTTTTGCGCTCTTTCTGGTAACAAATCAGGCATGTTTTATATGGAATGATGCGGATAAAGCGGGCATGGCAAGAAGTTCTTCTTCCACAAACAAAAACGGCAAGGGGTTGCCCCTTGCCGTTCTGGTACAGACCGAATAACGGAAAGTTATTGCAGCAGGCTCATTGCAGCCTGTGGAACCTGTTTTGCCTGAGCAAGGATAGACGTACTCGCCTGCTGCAGGATCTGGTTCTTAGCCATTTCCGTGGTTTCCTTGGCAAAATCGGTATCACGGATACGGCTGTTAGATGCCGATACGTTTTCAGATACGTTCGCCAGGTTATTGATGGTATGCCCCAGACGGTTCTGCTTCGCACCCAAATCTGCACGCTGACTGTCGATATACTTCAAGGCCGCATCAATGATTGGTACTGCATGTTGAGCTCCGCCTGCGGTCTCAACATTAATATCACCCACCGATACAGACTGGGCAACACCTGCGATGTCACCAGCTACAACCGTACCATCGGTATTTTTCATGCTCATCGCACCGGCAGTCACAGCTACATCACCGTCACCGGCAAAAATTTGCAGTTCACCCTCTTCAGTTACCGAGGCGTTAACTGCAGAGTTCTGACCGTTAATGCGCGTTGCGATTTCTTCGACATCATCACCCTGGAGCAAATCAACGCTCACGTTAGTGACATTACCCAGCTTGTCAGTTACCGAGAAGCCAACCGTTGCATTGGCATTCAACTCAGCGCCTGGTTGAATCTTGTTCGTAGAAACCAGCAGACTACCGCCCATCTCTTCATAATCGGCACGGACACTGTCCATACCCATGATGATCGCTTCACCCGAATCGGCACCGATCTGGAATGCCGCTTCACCGAAGGTACCATTCAGAAGCTTACGGCCACCAAAGGCCGTTGTTTCCGCGATACGGTTAAGTTCATCCTGAAGCGCCGAGACTTCTTCCTGGATTGCAACACGGTCATCATCCGAGTTTGCACCGTTGGAAGACTGCAGTGACAGGTCACGCATACGCTGCAAGATGCTGGTTGATTCCTGCATTGCACCTTCAGCGGTCTGTGCAATAGAGATACCGTCATTGGCGTTGCGCATTGCAACGTTCAGACCTCGTGTCTGTGCCACCAAACGGTTAGAGATCTGCAGACCCGCTGCATCGTCTTTAGCACTGTTGATCTTGCTACCTGTCGATAGGCGTTCCATCGAAGTACTAAGATCACTCGTTGCTTTGCCCAGGTAACGCTGCGCAGTCATGGCAGACACGTTGGTGTTTACTGTTACACCCATTTTGCTCTCCTTTGACTTTCGCTCTTTCAGCGAAACAGCCTACCCGCAACAGTCAATACGTAAGACGGTGAAGCGGGGCCAGCTATATGTATAAATAATATTGGCAACATTGTTGCCACCAACCTAGTATTAGCAATCATCATGCCAAAATTAAAATATACTTTATTTCAATAGTTTATGTCTAAAATTGATATAAAGTTCAGTACAGCGGCAACCCTGTGCCCATCGGCAAGACTTTCTTTGCCGTTGCGGTAATTCTTATTGCCGCCGCTAACAGTTCAACTAACACAGCATATTCGCGCTAAAACGAATACCAGTTAGATATAGTTGAACAGATTCAAGTCTTTGGTTTTTGCAAACGCCTGCTGAGAGGCCTGCAATGCCATCATGTTTTCGTTTAATTCAATAACGGCAGTAGCGTAATCAAGATCCTCCAGCGTGCCGCGCGCCTGTGTCATCACGATCTTGAAGTCCTCGTGCATATTCTCCTGGCGATCTAAGGTCTGCAGCCGGGTGCCAATTTCAGATCGTGCGCGGTTAATATGCTTGAAGCCTTCGGACAGCTCAGCCACTGCCTGTTGCAGTTCCGCCGACGCCGACGCATCTGAAACATCACTGTCCGACAGTTCAATGCTGCGCTGGAAAGCATCGAAAACATTGATCTTGTCCTGCCGTGATAGCTCGATCACATCGCCGTCTTCAATCTCGCCTTCCAGATCAACCTGCAAAGTTCCCCATTGGATCCCCTTACCCGGATCAAACTGGCCGCTACTGACCTCGCTGCCATTCTGGAACAGCTTATAGGCAGGTCCGGCCGCCGTCGTCGCAAACTCGATGCGATACGCCGACGGATCAGCATCGTTGGTATTCGTCGCCTGTGACAGCAACAGCAGCGAACCGCTTTGCAGTTCATAGTCCGGCTGGTAGTCACCATATGGATTGGAAACTTCCATAAACAACTTATCGCCGGCATCATTCATCGGCACATCAACCGACGGAGCCACCTTGGCCATCCGCTGGTAGCTGTCACCTACATAGGTAACATGACCATTGTTGTCCCGGAAAAAGGGCTGCTTGCTGTACTGGGTACCGGCGAAAATAAAGTTGCCGGACTCATCCTTGGTATTCACCAGGTTCATGAAGGAGTCATACAGCCCCTGCATATCTTGCTTGTGGGCCATGCGGTCATCACCGGACAGCGAGCCGTTGACCATCATCATCGACTTACGTTTAGCTTCATCGAGCAAGTTTTCGACCTCGGTGATCGCCGTCTCTTCATTATCCAGGCGGTTACGCGCCAGTGTGATCGACTTGAGTGACTGCTCTATCTGGGTATTCTGCTGATCAAAATTCTGAATATAGATCGACGATACCGGATCATCACCGGCAGTCAGCAGACGTTTCCCCGTTGCCAGCTGTTCCTGGTTTTCCTGCACCCGCACCTGCTGGCGATTCATATCGTTTGCCACAGAGCGGTAGTTATGGAAAGTGGCCATTCGGCTAATCATAAATAACGGTCTCCCTAGCGCGATACGTTAAGTAAGGTATCAAAGGTTTCGTTGGCGACGGTCATGATGCGCGACGAGGCCATATAGGCCTGCTGGAATCTCATCATATTGGCCGCCTCTTCATCGAGGTTCACACCGGATATTTCCGCCACCCGACTTTCGGCAGCATCTTTCTCGACCAGACCAACTTCCCTGAGACGGGCTGCAGAAGCTTTCTGTACCCCCATCTCGGTATTTAGTCCCTGATAGACATCAATAACGGTGGAGCGGCCCTCATCCATCAGCTTTTCAGCCTGAAGGGTCTGCATCTTGATCAGGTTGCCGTTATCACCATCGGCTGCATTGAGGTTAACGGCAAAAACATCACCGCCAATGGCCCCTTGGCTCAAGGTAAAACCAGTGCCACCCACAACCACTTCACCGGCTGGCGGATAAGGCTGCGGGGCCTGCAAAATATTGCCTTTCATATCCAGAACGGCAAACTGACTGGCATCCGGTGAGACGGCGACCTGAAACTCCGACAGGGTGCCGGGCTGGGTAATGTTAAAATCAGCCTGGCCCTGCGTATTGCTGGCAGAACTGAGGTAACTTTGAGCGGCAATTTGTGCCGGATCGCTCATCGCAACACTGATCTCCCCTGCCGCAGAGCGTGTCGGACGCAGTACAACCTGCTCACCGGCTTTCATCGGCGCCGTCATTTCAACCTGGAAACCGTCCATGGTGAATGATGGCGGGTTACCACTCGGGATCACGTTCTGACTCGTACCGTCAGGAAAGGTCAAGGTATGCTGACTGCCGTCAAAGGTCAGGCCGTATTCACCAATTTTCACTTTGCTCAAATCGTCAATAAAGACCTTCATCTCTGCGGTCGAATCGGCCGGTAACATCACCCGTGCCGCCGCTGATGCCGGGTCGTTGACATCACGAAACATGTTCTGTCCGACCTGGCCTTTAAGATCCAGGCCCTGTTGCTGAAGCTCGTTCACCGACTCGGAAAAACCAATCGCGATACGGCCAATTTCATCCATGGCGTGAGTCAGCGTTTCGTCACGGAACTGGAATAATGCGGCCATCTTGCCGCCGATATCATCATTGCGGATAGTTTTGAGCGAATTGCCTTCGACAATAGCCAGTTGGGTCTGCTGCGGATCCGGCTTGCCGCTCACCATCCTCAGCTCACTGGATTCGGTGCCAGACACCAGGGTGTGGCCGCTACCGATCATGACATTGAAGCTTTCGGCGTTTTTTCGGGTCACGGTGACTTTGGTATACTCGGACAGCTCATTGATCAGGCTCTGATGCCTGTCCAGCAGGTCATTGTCATGGCCTGAGGCCGGTGTTTTAACCAAGGCCTTGTGCACATCCACCAGCTCCCGGGCAATATCGTTGACCCGGTTCAATGTGCGGGACAGAACCTCGTTGGTCTCCGACTTTTGACGGGACAAGATGCCGTGATTGTCATTCAGACCAGAGGCAACCATCTTTGCTTTTTCAAGCACCACTTTCCGCGAGCCCATATCACTAGGGCTGTCTGCCAGCGCCTTGACCGCGTCATACCACTGGTTCATGTCTTCCGGGATCTTCTTGGCACTATTGGCCAGCATATTATCCAGACGGCCAAGCTGGCCTTCTCGTTCGGTGGCATAGCTGAGGTTGGTGGTGGTCAGGTTAAGCTCATTGGTGGCAAACTGATCAAAGCCGCGGCGAACTTCTGCCGCATGAACACCGGTACCATACTGGTTGCCCCCCCACCAAATAGGATCATTGGCTTGCTGAACAACAGATTGGCGGCTATAGCCTTCAGTATTAACATTGTTAATGTTATGGCCGGTCGTATTTAACTGCCGTTGTGCAGTCATCAGACCTTGAGAGCCCATATTTAGCAAGTCAAACCCCATGAAGCCTCCGGAACTGTGAGGGGGTTACAATTAATCAATAACTTGAAATGCAAAAAGCGTTCCACTTTTTATGGCTGTTTAAGTCATTGATTTTATTGCGACTTGCTTATACCTATATGGGGAGTGACGTGGCGTTTTTTTGAGCGGAGGCAAGGGCTTGCCTATTTCATCAGGCGGTTCACCGTATCCATGACACTGATGACCTTATTGGAATATTCCGGATCCGTCGCATATCCCGCCTTATGCAGGTTTCGAATAAAATGTACCGGATCAGCGGGTTGCTCCAGCGCTTCAGAATAACGCGGGTTCTGATTGAGAAAACGGACATAATCATTGAAGCTATCTTGGTAGCTGTCATAAGAGCGGAATGCCGCCCGTTGCTGGACAGGGATCCCGTTATGGAACTCCAGTGTGTTGGTCGCAACCTTGTTGCCGGACCAACGCTGATCAGCTTTGATATTGAAAAGGTTGTTGCTGTTGCCTGCCGCATTCTTAATCACTTTCTTGCCCCACCCCGTTTCCAGCGCAGCCTGGGCAATCAATACTGAAGGCTCAGTGCCTATCGCATGGGCCGCCTTTTCAGCATAGGGGCGCATCCGATTGACAAAGTCCTGGGGTGACTCAAAGCCACGCTCATTGTCCTGAGGCTTCAACGGTGGCAGAGGGGCTGTAAACGACGCTGGCTGAGTTTGCTGCATAATCGTTAGCGCATCTTCCGCAGCCTTTTCTACCATCGCCTTATCCGGCTGCTTGCCTTTGGTGTCAAACGGCAGATTCATCGGCGCTTCTTTTACCGCCTGACGGAAGTCCTGCTCTGACGGCACCGCAGGGTTCTGCGCTTCTTCTTCACCACCAAGCTGGGAAACAATCAAATCAGCCAAACCCAGTGAACCGGTGGAGCTCAACTCGCTCGCCATCTGCTCGTCATGCATCTGCTCGAAGAACTTACTGTTGCTGCTGCTCATCAGATCAGATTCGAAAACCTCATTGGCCTGACGCATCGACTTAAACAACATTTGAGTAAAAATCGCCTCGAACTGCTGCGCAGCCGCACGCAAAGACTGACTTTCATCATCATTGATCCCCGCCCTTAGTCGCTCAAGGTTGGAGATATCGTGAATAAAACCCGGGTTGGTTGTTTTCATGCTCAGAACCAAAGATTGCTTTAAATAATGATCAACTGACCTTCAATGGCCCCTGCCTGCTTAAGTGCCTGCAAGATAGCCATCAGATCAGAAGGGGCGGCACCGACCTGGTTCACCGCACGTACCAGCTCATCCAGGGTGATCCCCGGCTCAAATTTGAACATTCGAGAATCTTCCTCGGTGACCTCAATATCAGAGTTCGGAACGACAACCGTATTACCGCCAGACAAACCGTTAGGCTGGCTGACAGAATAGTTTTCCTTAATCGATACGGTCATACCGCCATGGGTGATAGCTGCAGGCTTGAGCTTCACGTTCTGGCCAACAACAATCGTACCGGTACGCGAGTTAACAATGATTTTCGCCGCGCCTTCCGCCGGATCAAATTCAATGTTTTCGATGGTCGATAGGAATGCCACTCGCTGGCTCACATCTCGCGGGGCGCGGACACGGACAGACGTGGCATCTACTGCTGCCGCCATCTGCGGGCCGAGAAACTGGTTAACGGCATCAGCCATACGCTGCGCCGTGGTGAAATCGGACTCAAACAGGTTAAAAGTCAAGAAATCACCACGACCAAACGGATTTGGTACTTCCTGTTCAACCATCGCACCATTGGAGATTCGACCTACTGTCGGCGTGTTGCCAACCACTTTAGACCCATCGGCCCCGGTGGCACTGAACCCGCCAACAACCAGACTCCCCTGCGCAATGGCGTAGACCTTTCCGTCCAAACCCTTGAGGAAGGTTTGCAGCAATGTACCGCCACGGAGGCTTTTCGCCGAACCGATTGATGAAACAGTAATATCAATCGTCTGGCCTTGTTTGGTAAACGGCGGCAAGGTTGCATTTACGGCAACGGCAGCCACGTTCTTTGTCTTCGGCTTGGTACCCGCCGGCAACTGAATTCCAAAGTTTTGCAGCATGGCATTGAAGCTCTGATCGGTAAACGGCGTCGTCTCCCCCGTTCCCGGCAAGCCGACAACCAGACCATAGCCAACCAACTGGTTACTCCGGACCCCGGCGACTTCCGATACATCTTTAATTCGTGCCGCCTGAGACGGTAATGCCAACAGCAGCATCAGGCCCATGCAAATACTCTGGAATTTCACTTCAGTGCTCCGTAATGTCACTTATTGTTCAAACAAACTAGCGCTAAATGCTGACGTTAAAAAAGCGGGCCAACCAGCCCTGTTCCTGAACGTCCTGACGCTCTCCGGTGCCAGAATACTGAATACGGGCATTGGCAATTCGGGTTGAGGCAATCGTATTTTCCTGGCTGATATCATCCGGGCGAACTGTACCGCTGACCCGGATATATTCATCGCCGGTATTGAGCGTCAGCCATTTCTCGCCGCGAACCAGTAGATTACCGTTGGCAAGCACATCAATCACTTCAACCGAGATGGAACCCTTGATGCTGTTGCTCTGATCGGCAGAGGTACTGCCGGCAAACTTGTTGGCGTTGCTCACCTCGTAAGACAAGTTACGCTCGCCAATTTTGATTTCCTGACCGCCAAGTGCCAGTGGGTCCATCGACAAGTCCGTCGATTTATCTAAATCCGAGCTGGCACTCTTCTTCGCCTGTGTCTTCTCTTCCAGCAGCACGGTGACTATATCGCCAATACCACGCGGCTTGGTATCATCATAGAGATCCTGAGCCCCAGTTACATTGAACAGCGAGCCTGTCGCCGTCGCATAATGTTCGGGCTTCTCCTGAGGTCGAATGCTTGCCCAGGCAGGATCACCAGCCTGCGGATCTTCGCGGCGGCGCAGCATATCGATCAGACCGCCCCCCTGCTCTGTTGATCCCTCAACCGCATCCACCGACGTCGTCGCTTGTGCGATATCGGACTCTTCTGTCTGCAGCTGCGAGCACCCCGAAAGAATGACAGCCAATGCGATAATGAGCTTTTTCATCACGATATTAACTCCCTGTTATAACTGCTGGTTAACATAGCTCAGCATCTGGTCGACGGTTGAAATGACTTTCGAGTTCATTTCATATACGCGCTGCGCTTCAATCATATTGACCAGCTCTTCCGTCACGTTTACGTTCGAGGTTTCCAGCATCGACTGGCGAACCGAACCCAACCCGTCCAGACCCGGCACCCCTTCCTGGGCATCGCCGCTGGCACCAGTTGGTAAGAACAAGTTCTGACCAATAGGTTCAAGGCCACCCGGGTTGATAAAATCAACCGTCGTGATCTGACCCAGTACCTGGTTCTCCTGCTGGCCCCGAATACGCGCAGACACCTCACCATCCGTACCGACGGTTATCCCAACCGCATCTTCCGGTACAACAATCTCAGGCTGCAAGACATAGCCAGAGCCAGTGGTCACCAGCTGGCCTTCACCGTTGATAGTAAACTGACCATTACGGGTATAACCCATGTTGCCGTCAGGCAGGAGGATCTGGAAGAAACCGTCTCCCTCGATCATCATGTCCATTGCATTGTTGGTTGTCTGGGTATTTCCCTGGCTAAAGACCTTCTGCGTCGCGACCACTTTCGAACCTGCGCCCAGCATCAGACCCGACGGCAATTCGGTATCCTGTGTAGACTGGCCGCCCGGCTGGTTGATGTTCTGATAGAACAAATCTTCAAAGACGGCCCGGCTTTTCTTGAAGCCGACCGTCGAGGCGTTCGCAAGGTTATTTGAAATGGTCGAGATATTTGTCTGCTGAGCGTCAAGACCGGTTTTACTTACCCATAAAGCTGGATGCATGTTCTATTCCTTATTATCGGTTAGCCTAAACGCAGCAGTGAAGATGATGCCGCATCCATTTCTTCTGCTGTTTTCATTAATTTGACCTGCATTTCGAAGTGACGCTGCAAGTCAATCATGCTGGTCATTTCGCCGACTGCGTTAACGTTGCTGCCTTCAAGCGCTCCGTTAAGCAGGGTTACGCCGGCATCGGCATCGAAGACTTCACCGGGATTCTTTGATTTGAATAAACCATTGACATCTTTATACATATCACGGTTATCCGGGCGAACCAGCTTAAGGCGGTCGACGGTTTCCATCGCTTCCGGCGGTGCCCCCTGAGGCAGCACGGAAACGGTTCCATCTTTGCCGATCTCAATTTTACTGATTGGAAGAGGAATAAAGATCGGACCGCCATTTTCGCCCAACATCAGGTTGCCATTGCTGTTTTGCAGCATACCTGTCTGGTCGATTTTCAAATGGCCAGCACGGGTGTAGGCCTCCTGGCCGGAAGGATCCATCACAGCCAACCAGCCATCTCCCTCAACAGTGACATCCAGATCTCGCCCGGTTGTCATGACTGAGCCCTGAGAAAAGTCCTGTCCCGGACGCTCGGTCATCGCAAAAACGCGAGACGGCAACCCTTCACCGTATGCCTGCATGCTACGTGCCTGCTCGAGATCAGCGCGAAAACCGGTAGTTCTCACGTTAGCTAGGTTGTTGGCATGTAGTTGCATGCCATACATATCCTGTTTGGCACCACTCATGGCTAAATACAGTGAACGATCCATTATTGACTCTCCAATCACAATCTAGTGAATATCAAGCAATAACTATGCCACCATTAAGATAGTGTAATAAATCAACGAATTGAGGTTTTTCACCCTGAACAGGGGCAAAGAAGGGACAATTTTATGACGGACAAGGACAAGATTTGCCGCTTTATCGACACAAGGCCAATAAAGCGGCAATGATATTACGCGTCGCTAGCGCCTTTTACTTATCGGATCTGCAAGATTGTCTGCTGAAGCTGGTTATCAACTTCCAGAGCACGCGAGTTCGCCTGGAAGTTACGCTGGGCAGTAATCAAATCCACTAGCTCCTGGGTCATATCGATATTTGACTGCTCAAGGGTACCGCTCTTGATACCACCGAATGCCCCCTGGCTGGCCTCACCCCAGATAGCCGCGCCAGAATCCTGACTCGTTACCCACTGGGTACCGCCTTTTGATACCAGGCCCTGTTCGTTTGGCACACGTACCATGCCGACGCGCCCTAACGTCACGTTCTCACCGTTGCTGTATGTCGCGACAATCGACCCCTTGGCATCAATGTCAACTTTTGCCAGAAAGCCGGTGGTTGCGCCATCTTCGCTAAAACGGCGGATCTCAAACGGTGCCGCATACTGAGTCGGGTCTTCAAACTGAATATTCAGCTTCTGCGTCTCGCTTGCACCATTCATATCAAGCCCGGCACCAGCAGCACCCAGCTCTTCGGTCTGAATCGGATTACCGTTGTTGACCGACTTAACTGAGCCATCGGTATTGAACTCAACGTAGTGACCCTGGTGACCACCGGCCAGCGGACCGTTTGCATCACCAGAGGCAACCTCACCATCACCTTCCGGTGTCAGGTTGACATCCACTGCTTTTTCACCGGAACCATCCGTCACGGTGTAGTACACCGCCCAGCGGTTCTCGGCACCGTCTGCTGCCGCAGCACCTGCTGCACCATCAGCAGCCGGATCGGCTGGAATCGGGTTACCATCGGCATCAACGGCAGGCGCAGCCCCACCCGTACCACCATTGTCTTTGACATAATAGGTGGTCATCTTATAAGGCTGACCCAATGAATCGTACATGGTCAGCGAGGTTGACTTGTTATAGGTACTCGGATCACTGAAGTCGAACTCACCCGGGTTTTTCGCCTCAGCCGAAGCCGGCAGGTTCACACCGATCTCGATATTCTCTGATTCTTTCGGCTGGCCAAACTGATCCGGCACTTTCATTGCCTGAGATTCATAGGAAGTCACCTGATCGGTTTCCTGATCAACCTTATAACCCAGCAGATACTGGCCTTCCGAGTTAACAATATTATTGTCTTTGTTCAGGTGGAAAGCACCGTTACGGGTCAGGCTGTTGTTCTGAGGCTGTAGCTTGTCATCGGCAACCGCAAAGAAACCACTGCCCGAAATCCGCAGATCCATCGGGTTGTTGGTATAAATACTGGAACCTTCGTGAAATTGCTGGGCAACCACCGACGTCTGTACACCGCCACCGGTTGTGGTCTTGGCATTCGAAAACACCGAGCTTGAATACACATCACCAAACTCGGCACGCGACTCTTTAAAGCCGAAGGTATTCGAGTTGGCAATGTTGTTACTGGTGGTATTCAGGTCTTTCTGTGATGCCCCAATACCACTTAGTGAAATATTAAATCCCATGTTATGAATCTCCTAAGACCTGTTATACCTTACCGACTTCGAGTACTTCGGCAAGTTTGAATGGCGAGTCAAAGCCCGCAAGGTTAAGCATGACATTGCCATCACCATTACCAAGCAACACACTGTTTACATTTGCATAGGTAGACACATCAAATTCCCGGCTTTCACCATCAACCAGCCCGGCAACTTTTAGCTGATAGCGACCTTCCGGCAAGGCATTGCCACTTTCATCGGTGCCGTCCCACTCAAGGCGGTGCTCGCCCGGCGGTTTAGCGCCCAAATCGAAGGTTTTAATTAACTGGCCCTGCTCGTTTTCGACCCTGACCATCATATTATCCAGCGCCTGAGGCAACCTAACCATGCCGGCCATGCCACCTTCAGCCTGCTTTACCCCAGTCGAGCTAGGGATAAGTACATCACGGCCAACCAGTGAGGATGCCTGCAGCGCCTGGTTTGAGGTCATGGCAGAGTTCAGGCTGCCAAACTGCTCATTCATCTGGTTGATCCCGTCAACCGTGGCAAACGATGCCATCTGGGCAATCATCTGATCATTGCCTACCGGTTTGAACGGGTCTTGCTGGGCAAGCTGCTTGGTCAGCAACGAGAGAAAATCTTCCTGCTTCAGTTCATTCTGACCAGTAGTAATTTTCTGATCTTCCTGAAGCTTTTTCTCTTGCATCCCCTTGAGCTGATCAAGGTAGGACAAGTTGCTTTGACCTGCGCCGTTAATACTGGTCATAACAGTTACTCCTTACCCTTATTTACCCATCTGCAATGTGCTCATTAGCATCTGCTTGCTGGCATCTGCTACCTGGACATTGCTCTGATAGGAACGAGAAGCTGAAATCATGTTGGCCATTTCTTCCATAACGTTGACATTCGGCTTGTAGATATACCCTTCAGCATTCGCCATCGGGTGCTGCGGGTTATATTCGGCACGTAGCGGCTTCTGGCTTTCAACAATGCCTTTTACCTGTACCGGCACGCTTTCATCACGCTGATAGCTGGCATTCTGCAGCGCTGCTGCAAAAATCGGGTGCCGAGCCTTATAGGTTTCTTCTGCGGAACTACTGACACTGTTGGCATTGGCCAGGTTACTGGACGTCGTGTTTAGACGAACAGACTCTGCACTCATCGCCGACCCTGTGACATTAAAAACGTTAAACAAACTCATTTATTATTCTCCTTTTAATGCCTTGCTCAGGTTCTTAAACTTGGAGCCCAGAAAGTCGAGCGATGCCTGGTATTCCAGTGAGTTCTGCATAAACATGTTTTGCTCAAGCTGTGCATCTACCGTATTGCCGTCACCGGTATCCGGTTGATTGGGAACACGGTACTTTTGCTCGCCCATTATTTTGGTGGAGGCAGATATATGCCGACCATCAGTGCGGCTCAGGCCAATCTTTGCCTCTGATGTTGCCGCATTCAATGCACGCTGAAAGTCGATATCTTTTGCTTTGTAGCCTGGGGTATTGGCATTGGCAATATTGCTGGCCAGTGTTTCCGCGCGTTTGGCACGCACGCCAACCGTGTGCTGGTGAATACCTAATGCTTTATCAAAAGAGATGGACATAGCTGCCTCCAAAAATCGTTATTGATATAGAAGCAAATGATGTGCCAAGTTTGATTAATGGTGAATTTGGAAGGTAAGTATCGAGGAACTAGGGATGTTCCTCGATAAAGTTGGGGTTCTGGGGCCTGCTTTTTCTTGAATCTATTTAAGCTTGTAAATTATTCCCGGATTACAGCGGATCATCTCAAACTTGTCGGTCAAACCGGTCAATGACTCAGACGCACCCAACAGCAGGTAACCGCCCGGATTTAAGCTGGCAGCCATTTGGTTCAGTACTTTCGCCTTCATCTCCGGCGAAAAGTAAATCAATACGTTGCGACAGAAAATCACATCGAATTTACCCAATAGCGCATAACTGTCTTTCAGGTTCTGCGGCCGGAAATTCACCATCCGCTTCACCTTATCGTTGACCTTCATTCGGCCGTCACCGTTATTTTCGAAGAAAACACGGCGGCGATCCGGGGAAAGTCCACGGCTTAATGCCAAATTGTCATAAACCCCGGCACGACAGGTATCCAGCATCGTCTGCGAAATATCTGTCGCCGTGATCTGAACACCACCGGCAATCATGCCTGGGCGACGATTTTGGGTTTCCAGCACCGTCATCGCGATCGAATACGGTTCCTGCCCGGAAGAGCTTGCCGATGACCAGATTTTGATCGGGCGCTTGTTGGCAGCAAGCTCCGGCAAAATTTTATCCCCCAGCACCGCATACGGATAGGTATCGCGGAACCACAACGTCTCATTGGTCGTCATGGCATCTACGGCTGCAACACGCAACTCCCGGTTACGGCCACTGATCACAACTTGCAATAACTCGGAAAGAGATGATAGCGAAAATCGGCTGACCAATGGACTCAGGCGGCTACGAACCAAGTATTGCTTACTGTCGCCAAGTACAATGCCGCATTGCGCTTCTAAAAAACGGCAAAAATCGCGGTATTCCTGGTCTTTAATTGTTATAGCTGTCATCTACTACTCTTTAATTAGATTATTCCGGCATAGCGGCCTTCACCGCAGCCCCCAGCTCATCCGGGTTAAACTTAGGAATGAAAGCATTCGCACCTACACGCTCAACCATGGCCTGGTTAAATACCCCACTCAATGAGGTGTGAAGGATAACATGTAAATCCTTTAGGTTGGCATCATTACGAATTTCTGCCGTTAGGGTATAGCCATCCATTTCCGGCATTTCAATATCTGAAATCACCAGCGCCAGCTGATCATAGATACTCTCGTCTTTGGCCATAGACCGGAGCTTCTCAATAGCTTCCTTACCATCCTGAACCAGCACACACTCGCAACCGATAGCTTCAATGGCTCGCTGGATCTGTTTACGTGCAACGCTGGAGTCATCAGCAACAAGTACACGACGGACAACCGGTGTGTTATCAACCAGCTCCTCAAGAACCGTACCGCTAATATCGGTATCAACCGGTGAGATCTCATCGAGGATTTTCTCAACATCCAAGATTTCAACCAGCTCATTGTCAATTTCAGTCACAGCTGTCAGGTAGTTTTCCTTGCCGGCCCCTTTTGGCGGCGGCAAAATTGACTCCCAGTTCATGTTAATGATGCGCTCAACGGATGATACCAGGAAGCCTTGGATCGAACGGTTAAATTCCGAAATGATCACAAAACAGTTGTCCAGATCATCAATCGGACGGCCACCGGTTGCCAGGCTCATATCAATAACAGAAATAGTTTGTCCGCGAATATGGGCAATACCCTTTACCAACGGGTGCAGGTTAGGCATTGTTGTCAGTTTCGGGCACTGAAGCACCTCTTTGACCTTAAATACATTTATCCCATAGCGCTGACGTCGGTTTAACCGAAAGGTTAGCAGTTCCAAACGGTTTTGGCCGACTAGCTGGGTGCGCTGATTCACTGAATCAAGTATCCCCGACATAAGGTGACTCCATGTTATGCGTTTTTTATTTCTATACGTGTTAAATGAGAATTCTCATTGCAAATCACATATGATGAGCTGAGGCTAATTGTAGCCCCTTAGACCTTGCATTAAAGAGTAAAAACCGTGACCCAAAGAACACATTTAACACTCTTAACCATTTTTTTCGGCCTACTGGCATTTTTCTTTAGCACTTTTGTGTCATCAGCACCACAAAATAGCTTAGATATGGTACAGCATACCGCGGAAGAATATGTCAAAACAATTGTCAAATCCCCCCCTAAAGGCCAACTCACTGTTAAGGCTGCACATTTAGATTCCCGACTAAAACTGAGCACCTGTTCCGAGCCGCTTAAGACCTCGGTGCCCGGCAAGCAATCCCTGACGGGCAATATCACGGTACTGGTCAGTTGCAGCACCGAAGGCTGGCAGGTATATGTCCCTGTTCGGGTCAAGCAGCTCCTTCCCCGGGTTGTCGCCGCCAAGCCACTGGCCCGTGGCGCCGTATTGTCAGCCTCCGACCTGATGGTACAAATGATCGAGACCCGGTTTCAGCGCGGGGTGGTTTTCGAGCACCCACAACAAATCATTGGCTCTAAAGTAAAGCGAAATGTTAACATGGGAGACGCCATACAGGGCAATGATATCTGCCTTGTTTGTCGAAATGATGCCGTCCTTATCAAGGCAGGTCGCAGCGGGCTTGATATTGTTACCAAAGGGACTGCACTGTCCGATGGCTCGCTCGGAGAGCAAATACGGGTACAAAATGCCAAGTCAAAGCGTGTTGTCGATGGTATTATCACCGGCGTCGGTGAAGTCACCGTAAACTTTTAATTAAATGCTAAAGTTATTACAGACCCTGCCGAAGTAATGGCTGTCTCTAGTAAATTGTGCAAAGGCTTTTTTTATGGCAAGTATTGATCAGCTACGCTCCGGTCATCCAATGACCACAGCACGCAGCAATCATGGCAACGTATCAGGATCGACATCAGGGGCTGCAAAAAGTCAGCAATCTGTGCCAAGTGGACCAAAAGATGCCGTTTCGCTTAGCTCTCAGGGCAAGGCGGTCGGGCAGATCCACCAGCAACTCGCGGCTGAACCAAGTTTTGACAGTGCCAAGGTTGCGGCAATCAAAGATGCGATTTCCAATGGTTCCTATGTCGTCGATGCCGACAAGCTAGCATCGAACATGATGAAATTTGAAGATGAGCTTCGTGGCCTCTAGCGCCTGCTCGACATTACGATACTCAGAGAGAACTAAATGGCCCAAACTATTGAACAGTTACTAGAGTTGCAGCTAGCAACATTGGAGTCACTCTCTCGCCTGCTTGAACAAGAAAAAGCAGCCATTGTCGAGCGAAAAGCGGCCGATATCGCCAAACTTGCCAATGATAAACTTGCTTTGCTGAACAAAGTACAGCAACAGGATCACCAGATCTCTACCCATACCCATCGCCAGCTGATCGTTGATAATCTGGAATTTGCAGACAAAGTCGAGTCGATAAAAGCGACAGTCAGCCGCTGCAAGGAAATCAACGAGGTCAATGGCGAAGCCCTTCAGCGTGCCCAGCTTAGCTTTCATAAGTTAAATAACCTATTCCAACAAAGCCGCGGCAAACAACAGATGACCTATACCAGTGAAGGCGTGGCACAAAACATCCGTTCATTGGGCACCAATATCAAGGCATAAGGGAAGCAATAGCAAGGCCTACGCACCGATATCAAAGCCCAGATTCAAAGACCCAATACCAAGCTAGATTCATCCTACCTCTGTTATTGTCAGTGTCTGACAACGGATAACCCAAGCAGCTCTACCCTTCAAAATACCAATCTACATAAGCATTCTGCTGATGAAAATCGCTTTTGCTGCGTTAAGGCTTTTGTAATTAGAACAACTAGTTATCCAGATTGGTATAACAACAAAGTGCACTCGCTACGAGTACACCTGTTGATCAAACTTATTATAAATTGGAATGCTGCTCTAAGTGTTGTTAGAACATGGTCTCTTGATTGGTAGGTACATGGAAGACTTCGCCATGTTTTTTCATCTTGTCCATTTTGCGCAGGTCCAACTGCATCTCAGTCACAAAGCTGTCGCCGACAGGATAGCTCCGGATCACCTCGGCACCCCGGATAATGCCATCTACTGCACCATCGGTGTTTTCCACACCAAGCTGCTGATCTTCAAGCTCCGCACGGGCACTTATACGCATACCGTAAACTTGCTCAGTCAATTCACGGTAGGCATCAATTTTCGATGCACGCATTGCCCGAACACGCTTTTCTTCAATCGTGCGGCCACGCTGCTCGCTGATAGAGGCATAGCCGACGGAAGTGATCAGATCATCATTACGGATCTCTGTTAAAGGCTGACAGCCCGCCAACGCCATGAAAACTAGCAGAAACCAGTAACGCATAACAACTCCTAAGGTTTTAAGACAACAGTATTGCGGTCGAATGTATTCACTTCGTTGCGAATAATAACGCCATTCTGGATCCGCATTTTATTCAAAGTATCTAGGTCACGTCCAATTCTATCGGCCGGTAGGAAACCTTGCGCCGATGCAATCACAACCCGCGAGCGCATACCGATGATCCTGGCATTAACCAGTACCCCCGCCCCCTGGCGCAACATCGTTCCTGTCAGTACGTAGTCAACCGGCTGTTCACCAGCCAGTTCCCGCCAGTTGCGACTGATAGCAAAATCACCATCAGCAGTAACCTTGATCGCTCCTGTGGCTTTGTAGTCAACAACGGTATAACCGCGCTGTTGCATTTGGAACATGAAACCTTCCGTTACGGAGTTGCCCAACCAGTTGGTTTCATTCATTTCCTGCAAGTCAACAAATGATGTCACAGCCAGTGGCGTCTTTGCCGTCAGGTACTGGTTCGATGATACCAACTGCTCAGTCAGCCCCTCAATAAAGAAATCCATCGTATGACGTGGCGTTTCCTTTAACAGAAAAGAGCTTCCCATATAGGGCTCTTTACCGTTATATATCGGAGAATAAGAGCAAGATACAGTCATCGCTGCCAGTATCAGGACTATCCATTTTTTCATTCTTGCCAGCTCCGGATGAAAATAGACTTGTAGCCTGTTATCGTTCGTATAAAGAAAAACTTTACTCGTTATTATCTCGCCATTTCAAAAAGTGCTACTAGGAACACTCTTTGCATAGATGTTCCAAACCTAATTAAAGAAACGGCAATTTTCTTTAGCTAATCACTGAGTAAGCAATTTTCATACCGAAGTTGAAATATGAATAAAAAAATTATTAACACCTTGAGTTGCCTATGTCTTATCGCCGCGTTTCAGCTTAATGCCGCCTGGCTTGAGGTCACAGGCTCTGCCGTTATGCTTGAAAGTGAAAAGACAGCCAGAACCAATGCGCTGGAAGATGCCGTTTATCAGGCGATAGGGTATGCCGGTGCCGACCTTGCCAGCTTCCCGAAACTTAAGCCTTTTCTGGCCTCGGTCCGTGACGAGTACCAGTTTAGCGGTAATGAAGTACGCCATGTCATGGTGACGGAAACTCGTAAGAAAAGCGGCAAATATTACCTGACGGCACGTATCGACGTTTACCCATCGGCAAATACTTGCCACAAAATCCAATACAAAAAAGGTGTACTGCTAGGCAGCTTTGATATTGTCTCGCCTCAGCACGCTGCGATGGGGGGGGTCTATCAGCTCGGCAACGATTTTTCGTTAATGCTAAAGCGCCAGATTGAGCGGAAATCACAGAGCTTTGTTGTTTCCGGGATCACTCGCGTACCAGTAAGTGCCGGGCAACCTGCCGCGATGATGATGCTGGCCGAAGACAATGACGCCCAATATATTATCAACGGTCAAATAACTGACCTGACATCGACCCTGGATCAAAAACTGCTCCAGAGCGATAAGATAAACCGTCAATTTGCCGCCACTCTCAAGATAATGGATGGCAAAACCGGTGAAGTGCTGATGCAAAATAACTATCGTGAAATTGCCGAGTGGCCATTCTCCCGTGTCAGCCAGGTCGATACCCAGAGTGCCCGTTTTTGGCAATCGAGCTATGGTCAGGCAGTACAGCGGGTAAGTCGCAACATGATGCTGGATCTCGAGAGTGCCCTTTCATGCCGAACAAGCCTGCCTGAAGTCGTGAACGTCTACGGTAACAAGGTTCAAATCAATATTGGTCGTATTCATGGGGTAAAACGCGGCGATCAGCTGAAGCTTTGGCACAGCGCTGGCTTTATTGATCAACAGGGTATCCCGCGCAATCGAATGGTGCAGACGGACATTACCCTGACGGTAGATCGCGTATACGAAAAATCGACAGAGCTTTCCGTCGAGCAAGCAGATCTGGCGAGCAGCATTCAACCTGGTGATTTACTGACCAAGCAGCTGCCTCGTTAACACTAATTACTTAAAATCAGTAATATTTTAGGTATAATGGCAATTCAAGTATGACTTGATGCTCCCTTAGCTCAGCTGGATAGAGCGTCCCCCTCCTAAGGGGAAGGCCGCAGGTTCGACTCCTGCAGGGAGCGCCATTTCCCTTTTTATTATTAGCTTAATCCCTTCTCAAAATCACACTACCTGATTAGTACACCGAATGCTTGCCTAAACACAGTACTACTTCCTCGTTAAAGCCGATTTCTGACTGGATTCAGTTAATGGTAAATAATACCAATCTACATAATAATTGAGGGATAAAGTTCAGTTGGATGGAAAATGGTTGCGATTGATTGCTCTAAATAGCAAAAAACCCCGCAGCAAGGCGAGGTTTTTAGTTGCCGTGCTACCCTAAGGTGCCCGACATGAAATTTGGTGGAGCTATGCGGGATCGAACCGCAGACCTCTTCGCTGCCAGCGAAGCGCTCTCCCAGCTGAGCTATAGCCCCAAATCGTGGAGCTGATAATAAAAACTTAATGAATTCATGTCAATAGAATAAAAGCGAATGTGTAACCAGCGAGACAAAAGTGTTAAGAGGATCACACTTTAAATCGACTGGTCGACCAGCTTAGTATACACCGGTGTCAGAAAACTATTATTGGCGTATAAAAAAGCGGAAGCACAAAGGCATCCGCTTTTAGCCATCATGACAACAATCAGAGAAGCTTATGCGTTCGCTTCACGCTCAGCGATGAATGCCAGAGCCATGTTAATACGTGCAGCGACACGATCTTTGCCGACAAGCTGCATCACCGCGTCAACAGACGGCGACTGGCCCTGACCAGTTACTGCAACACGCAGCGGCATACCGACCTTACCCATGCCAACTTCAAGCTCCTCACAGGTTTCTTTGATCACGCTGTGTAGGTTTTCAGTTGTCCACTCAGCCAGCGCTTCTACTTTCGACAGTGCAAGAGCCAGTGCATCCTTGGCTACCGGGCGTAAGTGCTTCTTCGCCGCGCCCGCTTCAAACTCATTAAAATCCTGATAGAAGTAACGAGACTGTTCGGCAAGTTCAATCAGCGTATTGCAACGCTCACCCACCAATGCAATGACATCAGTAATCGCCGGTCCGTTGGCAGTATCGATTTCTTTCTGATCAAGGTGCCATTGCAGGTACTTAGCCACATACTCCGGTTCAGCCGTCTTAATGTAGTGGTTGTTTAACCACAATAGCTTGTCAGTGTTGAATGCAGAGGCAGACTTGCTGATTGAGTCCAGGCTGAACAGCTTGATCATCTCTTCCAGAGAGAAGATCTCCTGATCGCCATGAGACCAACCCAGACGCACCAAGTAGTTAAGCAGTGCCTGAGGCAAATAACCCTCATCGCGGTATTGCATCACGCTAACGGCACCATGGCGCTTAGACAGCTTAGCGCCGTCATCACCAAGGATCATTGCACAGTGCGCGAACTCAGGTACCGGCGCGCCAAGAGCTTTGTAGATGTTGATCTGGCGCGGCGTGTTATTGATATGATCTTCACCACGAACAACCTGAGTGATCCCCATATCCCAGTCATCAACCACTACGCAGAAGTTGTAAGTCGGGCTGCCGTCGGTACGGCGAATGATCAGATCATCAAGCTCGCTGTTGGCGATTTCAATACGGCCACGAACGTGATCATCAAAAACAACCGTACCTTCTTTCGGGTTACGGAAGCGGATCACAAACGGAGACTCTTCCGTTGCCGCTTCGTTTGCTGCAACCACCTTCGGGTGGCCCGCATCGTAACGAGGCTTCAAACCTGCAGCCATCTGCTCTTCACGCAGCTCATCAAGCAATTCTTTCGGGCAGTAGCATTTGTACGCCTTGTCTTCGGCAAGCAACTGATCGATAAGCTGGTTATAACGATCAAAACGCTTAGTCTGATAATGAGGACCTTCATCCCAGTTCAAACCTAACCATTCCATGCCTTCAAGAATGGCATCGATCGCTTCCTGTGTAGAGCGCTCAAGGTCTGTATCTTCAATACGAAGAACAAATTCGCCACCCATGTGTTTCGCGAATAACCAAGAATATAGAGCTGTACGAGCACCACCTACGTGCAAAAAGCCTGTTGGGCTAGGTGCGAAGCGAGTTTTAACCGTCATCTGTAATTACCTAAATGAAATAGAAGAGTCTGACAGCCACCAAAGGCTGCCGGACGAAAATTGGCTGCTATTTTAGCACCGTGAACCAATTGTACAAACATATCAAAGCGGGAGGTGATCCTGGTGGACAAGGTGAGGATAGGGAAAGTCGCTTGTAAGCACGATTGCCTTCAAGCGACCCAATACATTAGAAATTAGTTTTGCCACCTTTTTGCAGACAAATATGGTGCGGAACCCATTCTTCTCTGACACCGTTATCGGTATCAATGACACAGCGGTAGATAGGCATTGCAGGCGCCCCGCCAGCGTTATTGTTTGCAATCGCAAGGTGTGAGGAAAGTGACATCATCAGAACAAGACTAGCTGCAAGTAACGTTTTCATACACCCTCTCATCAGTGTGAACAAATCACCGTTGATTATAGGACAGCGGCTAATTTACAAAATCCGCCCGAATTATTTTTTGACACAAAGAAATAATTCATCTCACATCTGAAACGTCTTGCCCGTATTATCACTAGAAAGCCGGGCATAGTGCCCGGCCAAACCAAAAGAGACAGCTAACTATTTGCGTTACTTAACCGTAAATGGAATAGTCAGTGTCACCTTGATATCTGTCTCGTCCTGGAACAAGTTCGTGTATGGTGCCCAGTTACCGGCATCGGTATCATTGATGTATTCCGTGTAATAGAAGCCAAGGTTTGCCCCTTCTAATGCCCCACCCTGAATAGCATAGTTAGCGAACACACTGCCGGCATATTCGAACAGATCATCCACACCGTTGATATCCGAAGATGCCATACCGAACGCTCCTGAAACACCGGCACTGAAGCCCTGGGCCCCCAGGTCACTAAAGTCACGTGCAACAGAAGCAAATCCGGCAAACTCACCATCATGGTTGAAGTCTGAGCGGTTGTTCCACCACACATCATAAGTGCCGTTTGAACCACCGTATGCCGATGTCAGGCGGTAAGACATGTTTCCAACGACGCTTGAATCAAGCGACTCGGCCTCAGTATAGGTCGCTTCGGCACGAACAGAATAGGCACCATAGGATTTCGCAGACATGAAGACCAGCTGATAGGCTGTGCTGTCATATTGCTCGTCATCATCGACAACATAAAGCTGACCGGCAAGGTACCAGCCGTTGTCCAGGGTGTTGTTCACTTTAACATGGGCATTTTTACGATCACCGTCAGTCAAACCGGCATAGGCCACATCGAGCAACAGACCATTGTTGAAGGTATAGCGGGCACCGACTGAGTAAGCATCACCGGCATCTTCACCATTGGTTGTTTGTAAGTTGTAGGTATCCTTGAACCACGGAGCCTTATACTTGGTACCGTAAACGACACCCAGTTCCAGATTATCGAATTTATAACCTATTTCACCACCGAGCCATGTACCAGCCGCATAACTCCAGTTAACGCCGATAGCCGAAGGGACAGATGGCTGGAAGTAACCCAGTTTGGCGCTGCCGTCTTCACCCAACTTAAATTTGGCCGCCACGGTCTGATAGCTGATGCCATTGTCGGTACAACTGCTGTTCCACTGGCTATTCGTCTCTTCCAGCTCACCAGTCTCATCATTGGTCGTCACATTTTGACATTCGTCGACAGCCGGATTTTGGTCATACGGGTTATCAACGTTCCAAAAGTTCATTTCATGATCGGGAGAAGCATTTGACCACATATCAAAGGTTGCATAGACATTTAAGTCCAGACCGACAACGTCACTGGCGTATCCCGAATTGAAACCAAGGCTGGTATAGATTGAGCCGTGGTCCAGGTTTGGTGTCTTGCGTGTATCCTGACCAGTGTCGGCATCATAGCCAGCACGAGTACGATCACGCATCCAAAAATTAATTGCTCCGTTGATTGATGAGTCTTCAAAAAAAGCACTGGCCTGAGCAGAAGGAGCTGCGGTCACTGCCGATCCCGCCATAATGCCGACTACCACTGCGCTCAATAGTGAACGTTTGAACATGTTTTCCATGGAAATACTCCTAAAAATATAGCTGTATTTGAATGCACGCCTCAGTTGGCCGCCGAAGGCGCACGAACAAATCTTTATTGTGATTAATCTAATCACTGCTAAGGCTACCCGCTTTTTTTTCAGCGTGAAGATAGAAGCAAAATTTTCATGACAGCCTTCAAAATACAGAAACATCAAAAAACATAATGTCATATTAAACAGAAACTTAAGGTAAAAACATCAGAAAACATAAAGATAATTCGACATTTTATTTTGTGCGAAATACCGCAAAAAACGTGTCGTTTTTCATTTATGGGTCACAACCGAGACAAAATTCACAGGCAAGATTTATTCAATTTAGAACTATTTAGATGGAAGGTGTGATCAAACGCAGATACAGAAGTGGTTAAAGCGTATTGCTATTCATGTTGTAGCAAGGAATAAAATAAGCAGAGTTTATGTTTAAAGAAGTTCAATAGAAATAGTAATTAATGACTAAGAGTGAATGGAGAATCCATTCTCCATATAAAATAACTCAGAAGTCGGTCTTCTCTCCTTTCCCACCTTTCATTTTGCAATAGTGCCAGGGGACAAAGATAATTTTACCTGATGGTAACTCACAGACAGTTTGGCCAAAACCACCAGCCCTATCCGAATTACCTGCGCTGGCTGAAAATGAAGTGACGCTGGCTAACAATATTACGGGTACAACAAACTTCAATGTCTTATTCATATATAGCCCTCAAACATGACTTACATCACAATCAGTATAGGAGCTACTAACGATCTGGCAATTTTATAGAATTATTTTTCTCAGAAAATTAAAGGCTTATATTTAATATAGAAAAATATGTCGCATAATAAACAAAAAAAGCCAGTCATATAAATGACTGGCTTAGCTCTTTATTCAGGTTATTCAATTAATAAAAGCTATATGGAATAATTACTTGGAAACGTAGGTCGGTTTCATCATAACCACCAGCTGTATTCTGATCCGCAAACTCATCACGTACTAGGTATGTACCGTGCAGACGAACAGTCGAGCCTTTCAAAGAACCGGTTTGTAGCGAGTATGAAACAGTACCATTCACAGCATATTCACTTTCAAATGCCGAGCCAGGTTTACCATCTTTAGCCTCATCAGCACCAGTACCGTATCCGAAGCCTGCGTAATAGTTCCAACCATTACCTGCATCGTAGGAAACACGGTTATACCATGCAATCTCACCATCTTGGTTCCAGTCAGACAGAGCATCCCACCACTGAGACCAAGTACCATTGTTCGTACCGTATGTTTGAACAGTACGCGGCACGAACTCAGCACCATTCTTAGTGTCGGTGTAACGCAGTTCTGATGTCCATGCAATCTTGTCAAAGCTCTTATTCAGAGACAGACCAGCATGGTAACCTAAACCGTCATACTGGACATCGTCATCAACACCGTAGAAATCAAATGCAAATGTTGTTGTATCATTGAAGGTATAACGCGTATAAGCTCGGAACGATGTATTGTCATTATCCTCAGGCTGTGCGTTATATAAAACATTCGTTGCCTGACCAACACCAAGAGCTAGGTATAGGTCTTCTGTCGCGTTGCCACTTAGGCCAAGTGAGTGCAAATAGGTCCAAGATGTATTTGCCCAGCCAGTTGGTTCATAGTCATCTTCATGCAAAATCCACGGCGCAGTGAACTGATCAGCACCAAAGTATGACAGAGTAAAGTCACCAATCTTGCCATTTACTTCAAATCCACGGTAAGTACCTGGTACAAAACTCCACACGTTACCGACAGTACCGTTACCACCAGACTGAAGCATACCAAATCGACCATCAACTTGATCGTTAACCTTGAATTTTAATGCCGCCTTATAGATTTTCAGCTGGTTACCTTCACCTGAACCCCAGTCAAGGTTATTACAGGTTGAAATTTCATTACAAAGATACTCACCAGTTTCATCATTAACCGCGCTTGAGTTATATAGGTCACCAGAGAAGTAACCACCAACATCAGCACCCAACCAGCCATCATGGTAACCTGATGCAAAATCAAGGATAAGGTTGTATGAACCATAGTCAAAACGGCTCCAGACTTCGTCACCTTCCAGACCGCGGTTACGTGTACGTGTACGTGCATCGAAAATAACAGAAGCATTTAGCGCAGAGTCCTTCATGAACTCATTAACTGCCTCTACATATTTATCACCAGCAGCACTTTCAGTTGAAGCGTGTGCTGGTAGTGCCATAACACCAAACATTGCAGCTGTTAGTGCTGAAACTTTAAAAAGCTTTGAACTTTTTTCCATGGAATAACTCCTAAAAAATACTAGCTGTTTATTCGTGTCTTTATGGTTGGCCGCCGAAGACACCGAATAACTCTCCCATATGTCAGTCAAAAATCTAAATCCGACTAAATCATATTTTTTTAGTTTTCACGAACCCGTGTTTAACTTCAGCTACAAGACTACTTTTGCAGCGCAAAACATCAATAAGAACTTAATTTACTGTTTAAAAAATATGACTCAGTGCAAACTTTCCCGTTAATAGTGATCCATATCAAACCTTTTCGCACCCAAATATAAATAAAGCTAAAAACCAATCTAAAACATACACTTAAAGAACTAAATAAATATAAATGCGACCTCTCCCCAGTATTTCGATACGCGTTGCAACTGTTACATTACGAAAAAGCACAGGGTAAATATTCAACCTTCAGAAATATTCTCTAAAAAAGTGGCTGATATTTTGGTAGCAGGAAAAGAGAGAAACGGAGCGATGAAAAAGGCTCGCAATTTAGATTGCGAGCCTTTGTATTTATTCGAGTTCGTTGCTTTTTTTCAGGAATATAAAACAAAGAGATTATTCCTGACAACGATATTAATTAGCGATTCATAAAGTCGACAAGTGCCTGCTCATCCCATATTTCTATCCCTAGATCTTGAGCTTTGGCTAATTTCGAACCAGCCGCCTCCCCGGCAACTAGCAGATCTGTCTTCTTGGAGACACTCCCCGTTACTTTCGCGCCTAGATTCTGAAGTGCAGCTTTGGCATCAGTGCGAGTCAACTGAGAAAGAGAGCCTGTAAGAACCACCGTTTTGCCATCTAACGGAAGCTCTACTCCCTCGGCGACTTTCTCAATCGCAGGCCAATGTACACCTACGGTAAGCAAATCATTAATAACAGCCAGGTTGTGCTCTTCACGGAAGAAGTTAAACAGGTGCGCGGCAACGATGTCACCCACATCAGGGACTTCTATCAGCTGCTCCTTGGTTGCCTGAGTAATAGCCTCCAAGGTCTCAAAGTGATTGGCCAGGTTTGCCGCCGTTGCCTCGCCGACTTCACGAATGCCCAGTGAATACAAGAACCTCGGAAGTGTTGTTAGCTTAGATTTCTCTAAAGAATCAACCAGATTCTGAGCCGATTTAGGGCCCATCCTGTCAAGAACCGTCACCACACCGGCCGACAGTTTAAACAGCTCCGCCGGGGTGGCAACCATTTCACGGTCCACCAGCTGTTCGATCACTTTTTCACCGCAACCATCGACATCCAGCGCCTTGCGAGAAACGAAGTGCTTTAGGGCTTCCTTACGCTGCGCCTGACAAAACAGGCCACCGGAACAACGGGCAACCGCTTCGCCTTCCACTCGCTCGACCTTGGATTCGCACACCGGGCATTCTGTAGGGAACACAATCGGGGCGGCATCTGCCGGACGGCGTGACTCGACAACAGAGACAATCTGCGGGATCACATCACCAGCACGGCGGATTATCACGGTATCACCAACCATCACACCCAGGCGCTCAACTTCATCAGCATTATGAAGCGTCGCATTGCTCACCGTTACACCGCCGACAAATACTGGCTCCAGCTTGGCAACCGGGGTAATAGCGCCGGTACGGCCAACCTGAAACTCGACATTGTTCAGCAAGGTCATTTCTTCCTGAGCAGGAAACTTATAGGCAATGGCCCAGCGAGGAGCCCGGGCAACAAAACCTAATTGCTCCTGAAGCTCGACATCGTCAATCTTGATCACCACGCCATCTATCTCATAAGGTAGCGCCTGGCGCTTTTCGCCGATCACCTGGTAATAGGCAATGACCTTGCTCAGGCTGTCCAACCGCTGGATCTCCGGACACATTGGCAGGCCCCAGCCTTTCAGTTGCACCAGACGATCATACTGGCTCGGGGCCAGTTCAGCCCCTTCGACAACCCCGACAGAGTAGGCATAGAAACTTAACGGGCGAGTAGCCGTAATTTTCGAGTCAAGCTGTCGCAAACTACCGGCTGCGGCATTTCTCGGATTGGCAAATGTCTTCTCGCCTTTCTTTAATGCCCTTTCATTCAGATCGTCAAAGCCTTTCTTCGGCATAAACACTTCGCCGCGTACTTCCAGGCGCTCTGGCCAGTTATCCCCTTGAAGCTTGAGGGGGATAGAACGAATAGTTCGGACGTTGGCAGTAATGTTCTCGCCAGTGGTACCGTCACCGCGCGTGGCAGCCTGTACCAAGACACCGTTTTCATACATCAGGCTCACCGCCAGACCATCAAGCTTGGGTTCACAGCAATAGCTCAGAGGCGAAGCAGAAAGCAGACGATCCAACATGCGTTTTTCAAATGCCTGAAGATCTTCGTCGTTAAACGCATTATCCAGCGACAGCATCGGCAGTTCATGGGTTACCTGGGTAAAGCCATCCAACGGCGCTCCGCCTACACGCTGGCTCGGAGAATCAACCGTCATCAGCTCTGGGTTCTCTGCTTCCAGAGCCAGCAGCTGCTGCATCAAACGGTCATATTCGGCATCAGGGATTTCTGGATTATCTTCGACGTAATAGCGATAGCCATGATATGCAAGTTGTT
Organism: Photobacterium kasasachensis; assembly: GCF_050336885.1. Lineage (NCBI taxonomy): Bacteria > Pseudomonadati > Pseudomonadota > Gammaproteobacteria > Vibrionales > Vibrionaceae > Photobacterium > Photobacterium kasasachensis. The sequence continues at coordinate 162,558 of NZ_JAKJSH010000008.1, read as the reverse complement.
CTCGCAACACTGTAAGTTGCTGCTGAATGTCGTGACTCATTGTTCTTCCTATCGTATAAAAATCAGGCCCCTCGAAAGGGGCCTGATTATCTCTATTCATTACCCGCATTAAGCCCGAGTATAAAGCTTGGCTTTCTCTCGATATTCATTAATGCGGTGCGGGGTGATCATCGCTCGTTCATGATCAAGCACGTCAGCCCCTAACTCGTCAGCAACACGCTGAACGGTCTGTAGCATCTGGTTAAAGTTATAATCCGGACGGCCAGGGCAAGGCAACATCAAATAAAAGGCTATTCCTGGTGTTTCAAAACTCTCGCTACCACCTTCAGGAAAATGTGCCGGGTGAACCATGTTGGTTACCGAGAAAATAATCGGCCCGGTACCGGCAACATCGGCATGGCGGTGATACACCGAGTTATCGCCATAATACAAATCGTTTTGCTCCAGGCTGTTAAACAGCTTGGTTCCGCGCAGGGTCTCACCATTACGGGCATGGATATTCAGTACCAGATAGTCAGGCTTAAGTTCTGGCTCTGGCTCTGGCTCTGGCTCTGGCTCTGGCTCTGGCTCTGGCTCTGGCTCTGGCTCAATAATGATTTGCTCTTCAACAACCGGCTCAACCTTAACTGACAGTTCTGCCACTTCTGCCACTTCTGGCTCTTGAAGAGCGGTCTCACCAGCAGCTTGCTCGTGAAGAGGTTGCTCACTCGGCTGCACAACCGTCATTTCTTCCGGGTCGATCAAAGCCTGCTTAGGTAGCTCTGGTTCAGCTGTTGCCTGAACGTGCACCGGCGAAGCGGGCTGCGGCTGCTGAATTTCAGGCTCAGGGCTAACCGCTGGCTGAGGTACAACGACAGGCTCCAATGGCTGTGACTCAGGCTCTCCGGTCAACGGATGGGAATCTACCTCCGGCCTTGTCGCTACAGGCTGTGCCTCAGGCTTGGCCGACATTTTTGGCAAGTCTAGTGCGGGTTCAGACGAGAAGTCACTGGTCGTCGACTCCATCAGCGGATCGGCTTCGATTTTAGCGCCAAAATGCAGTTCCGGCTCTCTCCGGCTAGCCTTTTCAGGTGCTTCACTATTCACAACCCGTACGCTACCGACACCATCCTGATCAAACCCATCGGGATCAACATTGCTAGCATCATCTAGCTTGCCCAACGGCTTCTCACCAAACTTCGCGGGTTTTTCCTTACGACTACTCCACAAGCCATGCAACAGTAACGCTGCAATAGCTAGCGCGCCGACAATAATAAGAACCAGACGCAATTCCTGCATATGAATACTCTGAATTTACTCGTTACCCATAACGGGGCAAATGACAACCAATGTTTCATCAAGCCAATCTGGACACATAAGTCACCCTAACTAACCTGATCACGCTAAACCAATTCCTTTAATTATCTAGCTTCGACAAGGCAGATAATTAAAGGAATTACTAGTAATGTACCAAATCTCAAATCAGAAAGAGAAGATGATTATCGTGATTCGTGCAAGATAGTGCTGCTGAGCACAAAATCGAGCAAAATACAGCCAGTTCCGTGGCATTTTTCCACTTTACCGCCTAGGTAGGCCGCAAGGAAATTTGATTCCTTGCACCACACACCGTTAACATGCACCAACTATTCTTTCCCGGTCAGTCGATCCCCCGAGAAAAAGAAGCTCATGAAGGAGAGTAAGATGCAACAACCACCAGCTATTCAAAACCCTGCCAGTGGGGCCGGGTATTTCTTTAAGGGAATGTCGCTAGCGATGCAACCAGGTACCCGCCGCTTCGTCATTCTGCCGCTGCTGGTGAATATTATCCTATTCGGCAGCGCATTTAGTTTTGTGTTGAGTCAACTGAGTGACTGGATCAACGGCTGGATGGCCTACCTGCCGCAATGGCTCGACTGGCTGTCTTATTTGCTATGGCCACTACTGGCCGTTGCCGCTTTAGTCACCTTCTCCTATTTTTTCAGTACCATTGCCAACTGGATAGCCGCCCCGTTCAACGGACTTCTGGCCGAACACCTCGAGGCCAAGCTGACTGGCGAGCCTGCCCCGGATGCCGGTTTAAAAGATATTCTCAAAGATCTACCGCGGATCATGAACCGCGAATGGATCAAATTGAAATACTACCTACCAAAGGCTATCGGCCTATTTATCCTGCTATGGATCCCCGCCATCGGCCAGACTGTCGGCCCGGTATTATGGTTCCTGTTCAGTGCCTGGATGATGAGCATCCAGTATGCCGACTATCCGTTTGACAATCATAAGGTGCCGTTTACCACGATGCGCGACGCGCTGAAAGAAAAACGCGGAAAATCCATCAGCTTTGGTAGCCTGGTCATGCTCTTCACCATGACACCGCTGCTCAACCTTGTGGTAATGCCTATTGCTGTTTGCGGCGCCACCGCCATGTGGGTTGATAACTACCGCACTCAATACAAACATCACTAGAAGCTCGAAGAGCAAGGTTCGAGAACCAAGAAAAGCGAAAGGTGTTTACCTTTCGCTTTTTTATAGGGCCTAATTTTATTAGCCCCTGTTTTCCCCGTCTTCCCATAAACTTGATTCTCGCCCTCTTATATAACAATAAGATATAACAATTAATTACTTTCCAAATGCCAATCACGGTTTATGCTTTACCTGTCATTTGTTGAAACGTGTCACGAAGGAACGACAAGCATGAGCAAGATTTACGAAGATAATTCACTAACGATCGGAAACACCCCGCTAGTTCGTCTTAACCGTGTTAGTAAAGGTAACGTTCTGGCTAAAGTTGAGGCTCGAAACCCTAGCTTCAGCGTAAAATGCCGTATCGGCGCAAACATGATTTGGGATGCCGAGAAGAAAGGCCTCTTAAAAGAAGGTGTAGAGCTAGTTGAACCAACTAGCGGTAATACAGGTATTGCCCTTGCTTTTGTTGCATCAGCTCGTGGCTACAAGCTTACTCTTACCATGCCAGAGAGCATGAGTCTGGAACGTCGCAAACTGCTTAAGGCGCTGGGTGCCAACCTGGTACTGACTGAAGCGCCGAAAGGTATGAAGGGTGCGATCGAAAAAGCAGAAGAGATTGTCGCTTCTGATCCATCCAAGTACCTGCTGCTTCAGCAGTTCAACAACCCGGCTAACCCGGAAATCCATGAAAAGACCACTGGTCCGGAAGTATGGGATGCCACTGATGGTGAAATTGATGTCTTTGTTTCAGGTGTGGGTACCGGTGGTACGCTTACCGGTGTTAGCCGCTACATCAAGCAGCAGAAAGGCAAGGCCATCACGACAGTTGCTGTCGAGCCTTCCGAGTCTCCGGTTATTACCCAGACGCTGAGCGGCGATGAGGTACAACCGGCTCCGCACAAGATTCAGGGTATCGGTGCCGGCTTCATTCCAGGCAACCTGGATCTCGCTCTGATTGACGAAGTCGAACGCGTAAGTTCCGAGGATGCCATTGAAATGGCTCGCCGTCTGATGGAAGAAGAAGGCATTCTTGCCGGTATTTCTTCAGGTGCCGCCATTGTTGCCGCCAACCGCATCGCCGAACGACCGGAATTTGCAGGAAAAAACATTGTTGCAGTGCTACCAAGCTCAGGTGAGCGTTACCTGTCAACGGCACTCTTTGCAGGTATCTTTACGGATAAAGAAACCCAACAGTGATCACATTTTATAATGATAGATTGATAATTGCTGCCTAAAAGCCCCCCTTGAGGGGGCTTTTTTGTTGCATTTTGAACTTAGCTTTAATATAAATCCGTTGCGTTTTATTTTTAGCGTCGAAATAAAAGGTCAAAAAATCGACCTTTTTGGGGCTTGTAAACCAATAATGTCACAAAAAATTGACTTGGATTAAGCTAAAACGCCGAACTGTTGGGTAGTTTATACTCCCAGTTAGCAAGCATACGTTATCCACGTTAAGCTTACTTTCAGTTACGTTAATATTAAATAAATACTATATCTACATCGGGGTGAAAAAATGTATCAGAAGCAAGTTGAAATCACTGCAGAAAACGGTCTACACACTCGTCCAGCAGCTCAGTTCGTAAAAGAAGCAAAAACTTTCGATGCTGACATCACAGTGACTTCTAACGGTAAAAGCGCAAGCGCTAAGAGCCTGTTCAAACTACAAACTCTAGGTCTGGTTAAAGGCACAGTTGTGACTATCTCTGCAGAAGGTGCTCAGGCACAAGCAGCTGTTGATCACCTTGTAGCACTAATGGACACACTGCACTAATCTGCAGTTGTTTATTACTACTTCCCCTAGTTTTTAGTCAATTTAAGGTAAGGCTATGATTTCAGGTATCCTGGCATCTCCTGGTATTGCGTTTGGTAAAGCACTACTGCTGCAGGAAGAAGAGATTGTTCTCAACAAAGCTCCAATCGCTGCAGACCAAGTCGAAAATGAAATTCAGTGTTTCTTCGACGCTCGAAAAAAATCTTCTGAGCAACTAGAAGTAATCAAAGAAAAAGCACTTGCAACCTTCGGTGAAGAGAAGGAAGCCATCTTTGAAGGCCACATCATGTTGCTGGAAGATGAAGAGCTTGAAGAAGAAATCATAGCCTTCATTAAAGAAAACAATGCTTGTGCCGCTCTGGCTATTCACTCTGTGATCGAAGAGCAGGCTGCGACACTCGAATCTCTCGATGATGAGTACCTGAAAGAGCGTGCGACGGATATCCGTGATATCGGTAGCCGTTTCGTTAAAAACGCACTGGGTATCAACATCGTTAACCTAAGCGCTATCAACGAAGAAGTCATCCTGGTTGCCAACGACCTGACACCTTCTGAAACTGCGCAAATCAACCTGGATTACGTACTGGGCTTCATTACTGATATCGGTGGCCGTACTTCGCACACCTCTATCATGGCACGTTCTCTGGAGCTACCTGCTATCGTAGGTACCAACGACATTACCGCTCAGGTGAAGAACGGCGACATGCTGATTCTTGATGCAATCAACAACCAGGTTGTTATCAATCCTAGCGAAGAAGAGCTAACCAAATTCAAAGCGATCCGTGACGCGCATATTGCAGAGAAAGAAGAGCTGGCAAAGCTGAAAGATCTTCCGGCAATCACGCTTGACGGCAAGCAGGTTGAAGTATGCGGCAACATCGGCACAGTCAAAGACTGTGACGGCATAAACCGCAACGGCGGTGAAGGCGTTGGTCTGTACCGTACCGAATTTCTGTTCATGGATCGCGATGCCCTTCCGACTGAAGAAGAGCAGTACCAGGCATATAAAGAAGTTGCCGAAGCCATGCACGGCGAGCCAGTGATCATCCGTACTATGGATATCGGTGGTGACAAAGATCTGCCGTACCTGGATCTACCAAAAGAAATGAACCCATTCCTGGGCTGGCGTGCCGTTCGCATCAGCCTGGATCGCCGTGAAATCCTACGTGACCAGCTACGCGGTATCCTGCGTGCATCTGCTCACGGCAAGATCCGCATCATGTTCCCGATGATTATCTCTGTTGAAGAGATTCGTGAACTGAAAGCGGCTATCGAAGAATACAAAGCAGAGCTTCGTGATGAAGGCCTGGCATTCGATGAAAATATTGAAATCGGTGTAATGGTTGAAACACCAGCTGCAGCAGCGATTGCTCACCACCTGGCCAAAGAAGTTGCCTTCTTTAGTATTGGTACTAACGACTTAACCCAGTATACTCTTGCAGTTGACCGTGGTAATGAGCTGATTTCTCACTTGTATAACCCGCTATCACCCGCTGTACTGAATGTGATCAAGCAAGTAATTGATGCTTCTCACAAAGAAGGTAAGTGGACAGGTATGTGTGGCGAGCTTGCTGGTGACGAACGTGCTACCCTATTGCTACTAGGTATGGGGCTGGACGAATTCAGCATGAGCGGGATTTCAATTCCACGCATTAAGAAAGTTATCCGAAACGCTAACTTTGCTGATGTTAAAGCTATGGCAGAACAAGCGCTTGCGATGCCAACAGCAGCTGAAATCGAAGCACACGTAGAAAAATTCATCGCAGAAAAGACCATCTGCTAATATAGCTGCAGATAGAATAACAACGCTTAGGAGCAACGATATGGGTCTGTTTGACAAATTGAAGAAGCTGGTTTCTGATGACAACAACGAAGCTGGTGCAATCGAGATTATTGCGCCACTTTCTGGTGAAATCGTAAACATCGAAGATGTGCCAGATGTTGTTTTCGCAGAGAAAATCGTTGGTGATGGTATCGCTATCAAACCTGCTGGCAACAAAATGGTTGCACCAGTAAACGGTACTATCGGCAAGATCTTTGAAACTAACCACGCTTTCTCTATTGAGTCCGACGATGGTATCGAACTATTCGTTCACTTCGGTATTGACACAGTTGAACTGAAAGGTGAAGGATTCACTCGTATCGCCGAGGAAGGCCAAACTGTTAAAGCTGGCGACACAGTCATCGAATTCGACCTAGCTCTTCTAGAAGAGAAAGCGAAATCAACTCTGACTCCTGTTGTTATCTCTAACATGGACGAAATCAAAGAGCTGAACAAACTTTCTGGCGCAACGACTGTGGGTGAAACTCCAGTACTACGCATCAAAAAGTAAGGCTATTTGGTCTTTGTAAAAAACGCAGCCCCTGGGCTGCGTTTTTTTATACCTGAGAGTCCGGGCACTCATTCCAACAGCGAGAGGGCTCCCCCTCGCTGTCTGATTGGAAACAGGCCCTACAGGCTTTGCAACATCTCGGCCGACGGTGCGAAGAAGTAGGCACCAGATACCGCTTTGGTAAACCGTAGCATCGTATCTGTCTTGCCGTCTGTCTCTCCGTACATGCTCTCCAGCATCGCATTAAAGTTGTGCTGAGTGTGGCAGTAAGCGATAAACAGCAGGCCGTGGTCACCGGTCACCGTGCCATACGGCAAGCTATGGCGTACGATCTTCAGGCCCTTGCCCTCTTCTTTGATATCGACACGACCGACGTGAGAGTTGGCCGGTACATCGTCCAGCTCAATGGAGTCCGGCTTGGTACGGCCAATCACCTTTTCCTGAGCCTCGACACCAAGACGGTGCCACGCCGGTAGATTGTGGACAAAGCGCTGGACCATCACAAAGCTACCGCCGGCAAAATCACCCTCTTTGATCAGTGCAACATCACTGCGCGACTCCAGGGTTTTCGGGTTTTCCGTGCCATCAATAAAGTCAGTCATGTCACGGGAATCCAAGTACTTGTAACCATAGGTCTCATCAAGCACTTCGACATCGCCAGCAATCGGCTGCAAAAACTGGCGCAGTACATAGAAATTCAAGTCATGGCGGCTGGAATTCACATGCAGAAGAAGATCGCCCCCGGTCGCCGGAGCCGTTACCTCACCCTCACCCAAGGGACTAAAATCGCCAAACTCAGCAGGAGTTCCCTTATCGAGGGATTGCCAGAAGGGCTTGCCAAAAGCGACACTTGCACGCAAGTTTGCGTCTGCCTGCTGTTCATTCAACGTTGCCAGGCTCTGGTGAAGGCTCTGACACTGCTGAATAACCGCTCGCTTATCTCCTACAATCTTCATAACGACATACAGGGCAAAAGGGCCGGCTTCCGGCAAGATTGCAGGTTGTGCGATAGCCATATTATTCTCCTAATTAGCCAATATTCAAAAAAACATTTGATTTTATCGCGCTTCTATAGCCCGAACTTGATCATGGTCATTGCTCTCATTAAATCACATCCCCTCTTTACTTCACCGCATTAGTTCACCAAAATTGGCTCCGGACAAAATAAACCAGCAGTTGCATATTGTGAAAAAGATTCTATCTCTGCTTATCTCCATATACCTGATGATACTGGCGATGCCTGCAGCAGCACTCGAAAGTGTCTCACTGCAATTGCGCTGGCTGCATCAGGCGCAGTTTGCCGGGTTTTATATGGCAAAGGAAAAAGGCTTCTATCACGATGCCGGGCTGGATGTATCCATTAAAGCTGGCGGCAACAACAAAGTCCCCATCAAGGAAGTGCTAGAGAAAAAAGCGGATTTTGGTGTCGGCAATACCGAGGTACTCGTCGCCTACGGACACGGCTTTCCTCTCACAGCGCTCGCGGCGATTTTCCAGAATTCCCCATCAGTACTCGTCGCCAAAGCCAACCGTGATATTCAAACTATTCATGATTTAGTCGGTAAACGAGTGATGATGTTCTCGGGAACCGAGGATGCAGAGCTAATTGTACTACTATCTCGCAATAACATCGCGCTGTCTGATCTTGAACAGGTAACAACTTCCGCCAATATCGATGATTTACTCAACGATCAGGTTGACGTGTTTAACGGCTACCTCACCAACGAACCGTTCTATTTGCAGGAACATGGTGAACAAGCACTGATATTCAGCCCTGCAGAATACGGGGTTAATTTTTATAGCGATGTGATCTTTACCCACCAGGACTTTGCCGACAGCAACCCCGAAACCGTTGAGCGCTTTCTCAACGCCAGCCTGCAGGGATGGTATTATGCGCTCACCCATCTTGAGGAGACCCTCGATGTTATAGAGCAGCAATACCAACCTCAGAAATCCCGGGCGAACCTGGCTTACGAGCTGGAAACGGCAGCACAGCTGATCATGCCCGAGCTGATCGAAATTGGCCATATGAACCCCAACCGCTGGCAAACTATCGCCGACGAACTGGCAAGGCTCAATATCATCCCCAGCACCACTATAGACAGTCACTTCCTCTATCCACTCCGAACTGAACTTACCTGGCAAGATATTAAACTGTGGATACAACTGGGAGCACTGCTACTGTTCATCACATCGCTGGCAACCGGGTACTTCTCTTATGTCAACCGCCAACTCAAACTGGAAATTTCTCGGCGGATAGAGGCAGAAAAGAAAGCCGAGGAGATGGCCAGAAAAGATACCCTGACCGGCATCGCCAACCGCTATGCCCTGATCGAAGAGCTACATCGCGCCGTCAACGGGATCAAGCCGCGACAAGCCAACCCGGCCCTGCTATTTATCGATCTTGATGATTTCAAGCGGGTCAATGATACCTACGGACATCATGCCGGTGATCGGGTGCTACAGCAGTTTTGTTTTCGAATTGACGCTTTGCTCACTGACGGACAAAGCTTTTTTGCCCGGCTCGCGGGTGATGAGTTTGTGATTTTGCTCAATACGACTTCCGAGAGCAATGCCAGAGAGTTGGTGGAAAAGATTTCATCGGTTGCCCGCAAAATATTTACCGTTGGCCCCCACAAAATCCAAATCGGTGCCAGCGTGGGTATCACCTTCTACCGCCAGGGTGATACCCCCGACTACTTCCTGTCCCGCGCAGACAATATTATGTACCAAAATAAAAGACGCTCCCAGAAGGAGCGCTTTGAAACTGTGTAGTTCAAACAGCCAGCAGCCATCAAACCGAGGTAACTTCTACCTGAAGCTTAACCTGTTCGTCGGCATCACCGTCAACCGTTTCAAACGATGCTGGCGAATTCAAACCAGTAGACAACGTCGGCGAGATCAGTGTCCGCCAAGCACCGTCATCGAGTCGCTCCTGCACCTTAAAAGCTATCTTGACTTCATCAGCCGAGACTTCGAGCAACTCGGCACTGCCCACTAATTCACGCGGAGCACTGCTTTCATCCGTCGTACCAAAAAAGACGGTTTCTTCGCCAGGCAACAGAGACAATGAGGTATTCACTGTTTGCGTATTGCCAGCGGTTGAGAATTCAAAGTTCACATCTAATAGCCAGTCAGCCATCGCCAGAGGGCTCAAGAAGGCGCTGAAAAGAACCAGGCCTTTACTCCAATCATTCATTTGCTTTACCTCTCCAAGGGCTTATCCGCAAATGTATTCCTGACCCGGGTGCTCCGAGCTATATAAGCGCCTAACCACAGTGTCAGTAACAAGTTAACTGCCTGGGTCCAGCTGAAAGCACCATCACTAAGAGAAAGTTGATACACTTGCAAAGCACAATCTGTCATGTAGGCAGCAAGCAAGGTGATCTTACCGTACTGCCATAGTCTATTTATTAGTTTTTTATTTTTGTATCGTTGTCCGGTTAACCACATTAGCAGTAATGCCGGTAACCCTGTTGCCATTGCGAAATATAAGTTCTCCCGCAACGGATATAAAACCTCAAGGATTTGCGCCCCTTGCTCCCGGCTAGCACCCGCCATAATAAACACGACCCACGCCTTGGCGCTAAATGCCAGTGTCAGCCAGAGCATAGCTGAAGGTTTTAACAAACCGTGCTTGTCATATGCATCAATCGGATAGAGCAAACTGTTTCCCCATTCGCCTGTTATCTATATGCAATGGAGGCTCAGTCGATTGATTTCAACCATCAACAAAGTAGCACGTCATAATATTATGCAGACACGATAATTCATCTCGCCCCAATCACAACCCTACAGTGTTTAATTCTGTGCTTTAACGCACTTATCAATTGTTCATCTTGTAGCCAAGATCACGATTTTGGTAATAAAAGTCGTAGTTTCCTACACTTTATTACACTAACCCTAAGGTATTAAGGCAAGAATGGAATCTATAAAAAGCTTTATCAAATATATAATTATCAACCCCTTACAGGTGTAAATACAATATTACAGAAAAAACACCACGTTATTCACATGTTGAAATATTCCTACATTGTTAATGGTTTTTTTATGTTTCTCCGGCTCTTTCAACCCCACACTAGCAAGGTATAATCACTGATAACCGACTGATTATCAGCCCCTCTACGGAACGACTATGAGCAAAACCACACAGCAAGCAGCACCGTCGCCGGAAACTCAGGCCGAGGCACTGAAGATTGCCCGCGCCACGCAAAAACCCGGTCAGACCAAAGAGCAGACCAAACTTATCGCCCAGGGGATCCAAAAAGGTATTGAGCAGTATAAAAAGCAACAGAAGGCAAAAGCCCGGGAAAGAGACAAACTGCGCAAAAAACAAGTGAAAAGCAAACAGGCCCAGCCAGAGCAAGAAGTGACGACGACTATCGAATCCCTGGTTATCTATAAACAGCATTGGCTACCTTGGGTGCTGCTTGTTCTCTCCTGGGGAGGCTTCGCCGCTTACTTAATGCGATAAAACCCAAGAAATACTGATAACGTCCGCCAATCGGCGGTACACGCCTCAGACAAAGGACTGCAAAATGAATAAGTCACTACTCTTATTATTGCCAAGCTTGGTGCTCGCCGGATGCTCTAATGCCGACAATGAGGCGCTGGTATTCTCGGACCGGAGTCTTGAGTCCTGTGGGGAAAAGCCAAACTGCGTGTCGACCATCGATTCTCGGCCTGACTTTTACCTATCTGCCTTCCGGCTTAACCAGCAGGGCATCAATAACTGGGAAGCTATCCAGCATATCGCCCTGTCTCTTCCCGGCGCCAGCCTAGGGCAGCAAAGCGAACACTACATCCGGGTAGAATGCCGCAGCAAAGTCTTTGGCTTTGTCGATGACTTCGAAGTCAGGTTGGATGGCGGGAAGCTGATCGTCCGCTCGGAATCACGCACCGGCTATTCCGACTTCGGCGTCAACCGCGAACGGGCAGATCTATTTCGGAGCCGACTGGCAGACGCAAAGTACCTGAAAAACTAGATCCAAGTTACATACCAAGCGATTAAACACAAGTCATACTTGATAATAGTTATCATTTAGATCTATATTGGAGATATTACTCTGAAGGAGATCTCATGGATAGGCCATCGTTTCTGGTATTTAGCTTTCTAGGCTCAATTGGCATGGTCATCTTGCACCTGATTGACATCTGGCTGCTGGAGTATAGCGACTCTCTTCTCAGGCACTTTCTGGTTGAATGGTTACCGCTGTATCTGGTTTGGATGAGCATGATGCTTATTGGCCTGGTCAGACGAACATCGCCCCCAACGCGCGGGTAATAAAAAGCCATGTCTTTCGACATGGCTTTTCAGTTAGCTAACACTGACTTAGGCGTTCTTATCTTTACCTAAAGCCAGAATCCCTACAGACACTGCAGCAACCGCTGCAAATCCCGCCAGGATGATCACTGGCATTGCGGCATAACCCAGCGTGTGCCAGATAAGCGATTCTAATGCACTCATCGTATACCTACCTTTCTATTATTGCCGGATAATCAGGCCTTACTGCCAGCCTTCAACATCTTTCATGTCAGGAAGCTTGTGCGCAATCCCTTTATGACAATCTACACAAGTCTTTTCGCCTGAAGCCAGTGCCGTTGAGTGTTGTTTCACACTACGAGGGCCCTGCTCCGAAAAGTCCATGTATTCAAAGTTATGACAGTTACGACATTCCTGAGAATCATTTTCTTTCATCCGATGCCATTCTCGGTTCGCCAGATAACCCCGGCGCTCCTTGAACTTCTCTTCGGTGCTAATGGTTCCCATCGCAAATGCCACCAGCTCTTTCGAAGCCTGTACCTTACGAACAATCTTATCGGTCCAGTTGTGCGGTACGTGACAGTCAGAACAGATTGCACGAACACCAGAGCGGTTGGCAAAGTGCACCGTCTCACGGATCTCTTTGACAATCGGCGCGTGACAGCCCGAACAAAACTCTTCGGTATTGGTTGCTTCCATCCCGGTGTTGAATGCGCCCCAGAACAGTAAACCGCCCATAAAGCCCATGAACAGGACCAGACCAACCGCCACCTTGCTCGGTGATGTTAACCTGCGCCAAAATGCTTTTAATATATTCATCTATAGCCTCTCTTTAATTAATGGCTATAACTAGCGCAACGCATCAACACGTTGGAATTCATTTTCAACAAGTGGCTTGGCGTCAGCCTGAGGCACATGGCACTGAAGACAGAAGTAACGGCGAGGCGACACATCTGATAGCACCTGACCTTCACGAGTCTGATAGTGGGTTACACTGATCTTGGTCGCGCCCATTTCATTGGCATTTTTCCAGCTGTGACAAGCCAGACACTTGTTCGCATTCAGTGATACTTCGTAGTTACGAATGGTATGCGGTACCAGCGGTGGCTGATAAACATAGTCGCTATCAATCGTGCCCTGATCGCGCGGGAAGCGTTTCATTGCATCTGCAGCACGGGTCGCTTCAAGCTCACTGGCACCACGCAGAGATTCCACTCCGCCAATACCGCCCGGATTATGAAGTTCTTCTGCACTCTGAACGGCACCGGCTACCAACATACCTACAGCCATGACCGCTAAAACTAGTCGTTTCATTGTATTCTCCGCCTAATGGCTAAATTCGAGTCAAGAGAGTGACTACCCATGAACCTGTCACGGGCAATCACACTGATTTCATTCGATTATTTATATTTTGGTGATCTTGATTGGACACTTCTTGAAGTCGGTCTGCTTAGACAGCGGATCCGTGGCATCCAAAATCAGCTTGTTAATCAAAATACGAGCATCGAAGAAAGGTACGAATACCAGACCAACAGGCGGACGGTTTCGACCTCGGGTCTCTACTCGACAACGAACTTCACCACGACGGTTTTCCAGCAATACTTCGTCGCCACGACGCAGGCCGCGAGCCTGAGCGTCATCCGGGTGGATATAACACACGGCATCAGGCGCTGCTTTATACAACTCAGGAACACGGCGGGTCATCGTGCCGGTGTGCCAGTGCTCCAGCACTCGGCCCGTACATAGCCACATGTCGTATTCTTTGTCCGGCACTTCCGGTGCTGGCTCAAACGGGGCAAAGATAATATTTGCCTTGCCGTCTGGCTTACCGTAGAAGCGGTAGCCTTCACCGGCAGGTACATACGGGTCAGAACCTTCAATAAAGCGCCACTTGGTTTCTTTGCCATCGACAACCGGCCAGCGCAGACCACGTACCTCGTGGTATACATCATACGGTGCCAGGTCGTGACCATGATCGCGACCGAAGGCAGCGTACTCTTCGAACAGGCCTTTTTGCAGATAGTAACCTTGTGCTTTGGCATCATCATTAAGCTCCTGCGCTTCGGACAGCGGGAACTTGTCGACCTGACCATTGCGGAACAGCACTTCATACATGGTTTTGCCACGGTACTGTGGTGCTTTGGCCAGCAGCTCTTCACCCCACACTTCTTCAATCGTGAAGCGCTTGGAGAACTCCATTAATTGCCACAGGTCAGATTTCGAATCACCCTGTGCTTCAACCTGCTGGTACCAAGCCTGAGTACGACGCTCGGCGTTACCGTAGGCACCTTCTTTCTCTACCCACATTGCTGTCGGCAGGATCAGATCAGCCGCCTGAGCCGTTGCCGTTGGGTACGGATCAGAACACACAATGAAGTTTTCCGGATTACGGTAACCCGGCAGACGCTCTTCGTTAATATTCGGACCAGCCTGCATGTTGTTGTTACACATCACCCAGTACGCGTTCATCTTGCCGTCTTTCAGCATACGGTCCTGTAGCACTGCGTGGTAACCCGGTTTTGGCGGAATAGTGCCTTCAGGCAGCTTCCAGATTTTCTCGGCGTAAGCACGGTGCTTAGGATTTTTTACTACCATGTCAGCTGGCAGACGGTGAGCAAACGTACCCACTTCACGCGCCGTACCACATGCCGATGGCTGGCCTGTCAACGAGAATGGGCCACAACCCGGTTTGGAGATCTTGCCGGTCAGCAGGTGAATGTTATAAACCAGGCTGTTCATCCAGACACCACGGGTGTGCTGGTTCATACCCATGGTCCATAGCGACATCACCTTGACATTAGGATCGGCATACTGCTTGGCCATTTCCAGCAGCTTCTCTTTTGAAACACCTGACATTTCAGAGGCTTTTTCAACGGTGTACTCGGCAACAGAGGCTTTGTACTCATCGAACGTCATTGGGTGCAGCTTGCCAGAGTTGGCGTTCTTGGCTTTCTGCTGCAGCGGATGCTCGTCTCGCAGACCGTAGCCGATATCGGTCGTCGCACGCTTGAAGTGAGTGTGCTTGTTGACGAAATCCCAGTTCACGGCATCATTCTGAATGATGTAGTTGGCAATGAAGTTGGCAATCGCAAGGTCACTCTGCGGCTCGAAAATCATGCCGTTGTCTGCCAGTTCGAACGAACGGTGGTAGTAAGTGGACAGCACGTTTACTTTAACATGAGGATGGCTTAAACGGCGGTCAGTCAAACGCGTCCACAGTACCGGGTGCATTTCGGCCATATTCGAGCCCCAAAGCACAAACGAATCGGCATGCTCGAAATCATCGTAACAACCCATCGGCTCATCGATACCGAAGGTACGCATAAAGGCACCTACAGCAGAGGCCATACAGTGACGGGCATTCGGGTCAATGTTGTTGGAACGGAAGCCGGCTTTCATCATTTTGGCAGCGGCGTAACCTTCCATTACCGTCCACTGACCTGAACCGAACATACCTACACCCGACGGGCCATGCTTTTTCAGCGCCGCTTTCCATTTGTCAGCCATCACATCGAATGCCTGATCCCAGGAAACTGGCTGGAAATCACCGTCTTTGTCGAACTTGCCGTTCTTCATTCGCAGCATCGGCGTCTGCAGACGGTCTTTACCGTACATAATTTTCGACAGGAAGTAGCCCTTAATACAGTTCAGGCCCTTGTTAACCGGTGCTTCAGGATCACCCTGGGTAGCCACGACACGACCGTTCTGGGTACCAACCAGTACCGAACAACCTGTACCACAAAAACGACAAGGCGCTTTGTCCCATTTAATTTTGGTTTCATCAGAACTAACGATTAAGTTAGTTGCTGATGCTGGCAACGTAATACCAGCTACAGCTGCTGCCGAAGCAGCGGCGTTTGCCTTAACAAACGCACGTCTTGTCATTTTCATGAATCATCCTCAGATTGCGAATCAAAGTGTTCAATTTGGTGATACACTAAAAAAGTTGTTAATACATGTTCTAAGTTATTGATCTTATCGATGGTGTCCGTCACGTATCCCTGGTTGGCGGTTTCCAGAACTACGATGACTTTTCCCTCTTCACTTTCGCCGTGAATCTCGGTGTTTGGCAATTCAAGTATTTGAGCTTTTACGACTTCCAGGTATTCAGGCTTGACGTGAACCACCAAGCTCGAAATATGTACTTCTTCTTGCGCCATAAGCTATTTCTCTTCTCGTTCTTTTGTGAGCATACTGATGGCTGATGCCGGACAGACCGACAGGCAGGCACCGCACCCATTACACACATCCGTATCAAGTTCCGGTATAGCTACGCCGCCGGCCTGGAGCTTGAATCGAATGGCCTGTACCTCGCACACATCACCGCAGCTTCTGCATTCAATTTTGTGTTGGGCCAGACAATCGGGAGTAATTTGCGCCCTGATGCCCCAGGGTTGTTCCGTTGTAGGGTGGAACAGTGGCTCGGGACATGCATCGGCACACCGGGTACAGAACGTACATTCACCGCGTGTAAAGTCGACAGTAGGAAACCCGCCGTCGCCTTTGACAATAATCTGTGTTTCGCATGCGCTGATACATTTATTGCAGCGAGTACAGCTATCCACAAATGTATCTTCGTCAACAACCCATGGCATTCGCTGTAATGCAGGTGTACGACGCCGAGAAAGTAAATTTCGGCGAGAACGATCAAACATTCGCTTTACCTTTCGTGAAGTAATATGAATAAAATACACATTACGGGTTGTTCTTCGACGCCGACAAACAGTCTTAAATCCTCAAAAACTGTTCACAAGTCGTCATCTTTTTACACAGCAAGTGTAAATCCCGTAAGAAATGCTTAAATACCTAGTTAGGGCTAAATAGGGGGTAAAATTGTCTTGGATCAAGAAACAGAAATGACAACCCTCACAATATTTACTACGACCATTACAACTATAGTTCAATAAACAACCTAACCAATTGATTTACAGTCAGCTGTCATTGGTAATAAATTAGAAAGGAATTTCAGTGCGAAATCGGCCGCTCAAGCCCGTCACCACCACCATTGCCCGTGCCATGCTGGCGATCCTGCTGCTGTCTGTAATGACCACCAGCTTTGCCCTCTTGACGCTGGCATCCAGCCTCAACGATGCCGAGGCCGTCAACGTATCCGGTTCACTCCGGATGCAGAGCTACCGTCTGGCCTATGACATCCAGACCGGCTCCTCGCAGTTCTCGGAACATCTCGACCAGTTCGAACAGTCACTGTTCTCGCCCTCGATGGCTGCCCTGGAGCATTGGACCGTCCCGACCGATATCAAAGTCCACTACTACAATCTCATCGGTCGCTGGGAAAACCTGCACCCCTTGCTCAATGATGGCGAAAAGCACCTTTTTCTCGATGAAGTTGCCAATTTTGTCGACAGGATCGACCGATTTGTCTTCGAGCTGCAAGAATTTTCCGTTATCAAACTTCAGGTACTGTCCATCGCTGGCGGGATAGGACTCAGCCTGATCCTGATTGTCGCGCTGTTTACTATTCACTTCACCCAGCGAAAAGTTGTCTCACCGCTCAACCAGCTAGTCGGTGCCAGCAAACAAATTCAAAACGGCCACTTTGATATCAGCCTGGACGTAAAAAGTGATAACGAACTCGGCATTCTGGCGGGTACCTTTTCCAAAATGGCCGCCGATCTCGGCAAGCTGTACCGGGGACTTGAAAAGTCGGTAGATGAAAAAACCCGTCGCCTGCGCCATGCCAACGAATCGTTGCAGGTGCTCTATAACTGTTCCCAGGAACTCTCTGTCAGCCGCCTGTCATCACAGAATTTCTCGGCGATGCTCGATACCCTGATTGAAATAGAAGGACTGACGGCAACCAAGCTGGTCATCGACGAAAACAACGGCATCAATACCGAGATAACAACGGGCAAACCATCAGAGCAACAGCAGTGGCACTACCAGGATCTAGAGCTGGACGGCCAGGTACTCGGCCAGCTGTGGTGGCAATATACCCTGCCCTGCCCGGATAAAAACCTGATCGACAACATCGCCCGCACACTTGCCCGGGGGATTTACTACAACCGGGCCCAGAAACAAGCCGAACAATTATTGCTAATGGAAGAACGGGCAACCATTGCCCGCGAGCTTCACGATTCACTGGCCCAGTCATTGTCTTATCTTAAAATTCAGATCACACTGCTTAAAAGGCAACTCGGCAAGAACGAGACCGAGAGTGCCATGCAGATCATAACCGATATTGATAGCGGCCTGTCAGGTGCCTATACCCAGCTGCGGGAGTTGCTGAGCACCTTCAGGTTAACAATCAAGGAAGCGAATTTTGGTGAAGCATTAGTTGAGATGCTCAAGCCGCTTGATGAGCAAACAGATGCTATGCTCATTGTAGACAACAACTTATCGTCGTTGAATTTGGATGCTCACCACCAGGTGCACTTGCTGCAGTTAATCAGGGAAGCCGTACTCAACGCAATCAAGCATGCAGAAGCTGACGAGATCATCGTTTCCTGTAATCAGGACGGCGATCACGTTAACATCAAGATCAACGACGACGGAGAGGGCTTTGACCCTGCCAACGAAAAACTCAATCACTATGGTCTGGCAATAATGACAGAGCGGGCATCGCGCCTGAATGGTGAACTGACAATTAATACAACCCAAGGCTCCGGCTGTGAGGTCGCCTTGAGCTTTTCGCTTGAGTCTTAAGGATTATAACTATGACATGTTGGAAGATAATGATTGTGGACGATCACCCGCTAATGCGACGGGGGATCAGCCAGTTACTTAGTTTTGAACCAGATTTTGAAATTGTAGGTGAAGCCAGCAACGGTGCCGATGCCGTTTTGCTGGCCACAGAGAAAGAACCCGATCTTATTCTGCTCGACCTGAACATGAAGGGCATGTCCGGGCTAGATACCCTGAATGCCATGCGGGCAGAGGGGATTCACGCTAGCATCGTCGTGCTTACTGTTTCCGACAGCCGCTCGGATGTCAAAGCGCTGATCCAGGCCGGTGCCGACGGCTATCTGCTCAAAGATACCGAGCCAGAGCAACTGATTGAACTGCTAAAGCAAGCGCTGTGCGGCGGCAAGGCCTACAGTGATCTGGTACGCGAATACCTGGAAGACAACTCAGAGCAAGACTCGTTGCTAAACTCGCTGACGGATCGAGAAATGCAGATACTGAAAGAAGTGGCGAAAGGTTATCGCAACAAACAGATCGCCGACTCCTTGTATATTTCAGAAGCCACCGTCAAAGTACATATGAAGAGCCTGCTGAAAAAGCTGCAAGTGAAATCACGTACAGCTGCTACAGTGCTGTACCTTGAGTATCAGGGTCAATAATGCTATTTCGGCGTGGCGTCGGACTTATCCTGTTGCTGCTTGCAGGTTGCGAGACAACACGCCCTCACACCCATAGCGAGAGTATACGTATACGCTGGAATGCATCAGAACAGCTCGAGACATGCACCGATAAGGGAACTGTAATCGGCTCAGAAGGGCATTGGTATTCATATTGGTTTATCAGCAACCGGGCACTGACAAAGGGTGCCCTGAACGACCTGAAAAACCAAGCCGTGCAGCGTGGTGCCAATACCGTGGATCTTTATCACCCACAAGCTTTCGGCACCTCGGTTACACTATTGGGCAATGCCTACGATTGCCCCTAGCCATAGCCAGCGGTTTCAGGTTTTTAACTGAAAGTAAGACATGATAATAATCCGCAAAATAGCGGTTTATTATTAGCTGGAAACGGATGTAATGATGTCCTGCTCTCTCGCTTCAACCCACTGCAAGTCAAACGGTCCCCAGTCACTTAATTGGTAATAGCCATCATTATGGCGCTTACCATCCTGTACAAATGCTAACTCAATGCCAAAACCCGGCAGGGCTTTTAATACATCCTGAATAGTACGACGCGGCCAGCCAGTAATTTCAATGAGTTTAGGAACATTAGGGCGTTCAAGCTGTTCAACAAGAAGCGCTAAGTAAAGACGACGGGCAAAAACCGGATTCAATTCCATTGAGACCTCCATAATTTTGAGGCTTCATTATTCCGACTTTGGCGAATTGGATGTTGAGTTTGATCAAGGAGCTATTAGATTTATGGTCACTACAAGTACAATTCAGTGACCAAGTTCTCAAATATTGCGTAATTCCAGCCAAAAAAAGGCGCCTTTAATTTGCTAACAAACTTTTTATTTTCAACAAGTTGTAACAAAATTGTTCCGACTTAGTTCGATTCATCCCGAACATTGCAGTAACAGCAAAGGCACCATGGCTGTATCCCTATCCTACTAGAAGGAATATCCGGCCGACACCATAACGATCCAAGGATCGATGTCAGTTTTCACAGACTGCTGCGCACCGTCCGCCTTGAAGTTCACATCCGTACCGATATCGGCATACCAGACCGAGGCCCCCAGGAACCAATCATCTTTTAGCTGATAATCAATACCGACGTTCGCTGCCAGCCCCCAGGAATCATCCAGCGACAAATCGCTCAGCTTGGCATTCTTGCCGGTAGAGTTAAATTCTTCGTTGAAGAAAGTGGTGTAGTTAAGCCCGGCACCCACATATGGACGCCACTTGCTGCTGCTCTCCATAAAGTAATACTGAAGCATCAGCGTTGGCGGCAGGTGCTCGACTTCGGCAATATCGCCGATACCGTTCAGAGACACCTTATGACTAAACGGTGTCGCCGCGAGAAGTTCGACACTGATGTTGTCGGTAACCATATAACCAAATGTCAGGCCAAGCTGAATATTTGAATCAATACCAAACTCGCCCAGCGAACCCAGTACGTTATCACTGCTTTCATTAGGCATTACAGAGGCAGCACCTGCACGCACCAGAAAATCACCTTTCTTGTGGGCCAGCGCCTGAGGGGCAACGGATAAAGTAGCGAGTACAGCTAAAGCACAAACAGTCTTTTTCATTATTATTGACTCCATTCCTTTTGAATCCCGGCTGAGGGATATTGGGCTTTCTGTTAAGAACGGAGCAGAATGTAACCACTTTGAAACAACGGGTTATTGATTGAAATCAATTTACAAAAATTAACAACAACAATTAACTTTTGATACAGATCAATAACCCCAAAGAGGGATTTTTCCTAACACGTTTTTCTCCGCAAAATGTTACTTTTGTGACACGTTATATGCATCATGCCTCGCAAAACTGCCACTGAATTAATGTATTAACAAGCATTCACATCACCAATAAAACACTTATTTTTCAATGACAAATAACCAGGCCAGAGCAGTCTTCTCGGCTTATCCGGCTCATCCGTTCTACACTCAATACCATCACCATAAGTACCCTTTACATGGTTTGCTATGCCTGCATGCTCAGCCCGTGGCGAACCATCGTATTCGCTGTCGGGTTGGCAGCCTGTATCTGGCTGATCAAAATGGCTGTCGCCTATGGCTAATTCCGTTGCGCAGGCTGGGTAATCTGGTTATAAAGGAAGGCTAACTCTAAATTAAAGTAAGTCAGCAATACTATGAGTACAGTTACATACGGCATTAAGAACTGCGATACCATCAAAAAAATGAAAAAATGGTTGGAAGCAGAAAACATCGAATACCGCTTTCACGACTACCGCACAGACGGCCTGGATCAAGCGATGCTGGAAACATTTGAAGCTCAGCTTGGCTGGGAAGCGATGGTGAACAAACGCGGTACGACCTACCGTCAGCTCAGTGACGAGCAAAAGGCCGGATTGAACCGTGAAAGCGCTCTTACCCTGATGCTGGAGTACCCGGCGATGATCAAGCGCCCGCTGCTTGTTCACAATGAATCCTACCATCTGGGATTCAAGCCAGCCCAGTATCAGGAAATTTTCCAATCTTCACTTGCAGAAAAATAGTTAAGGATACAAGGATGTCAGATAGCCCGGTTATCGCCCTGGCGAAAGACTTTATCAGCCGAATTTCGGTCACCCCGGAAGATGCAGGCTGCCAGGACGTGATGATTGCACGTCTTGAAAAACTCGGCTTCAAGATCGAAACCATGGTCTTCGAAGACACCACCAACCTGTGGGCACGCCGAGGCACGGAAGCGCCACTGTTCGTCTTTGCTGGTCATACTGATGTTGTACCTGCCGGGCCGTCGGATCTCTGGCATACCCCGCCTTTCGAGCCGACAATTATTGATGGCTACCTTCACGGCCGCGGTGCCGCCGATATGAAGGGATCACTGGCGTGCATCGTCGTTGCGATCGAGCGGTTTCTTGCCGACAACCCGGACCACAAAGGGTCAATTGCCCTGCTGATCACCTCCGATGAAGAAGGGCCCTTTATCAACGGAACCACCCGGGTGATCGATACGCTGGAAGCACGCAACGAGAAAATCGACATGTGCATTGTCGGCGAGCCCTCCAGTACCCATGCCGTGGGTGACGTGGTCAAAAACGGCCGCCGAGGCTCGATCACCGGTGATGTGACGCTGAAAGGTACCCAGGGCCATGTGGCCTATCCGCACCTTGCCGACAACCCTGTTCACCGTGCGATGCCGGCGCTGGCGGAGCTGGCGGCCACAACCTGGGACAACGGCAATGCCTATTTCCCGCCGACCAGCTTCCAGATCGCCAACCTGCATGCGGGTACCGGTGCCTCGAATGTCATTCCCGGCGAGTTTCACGTTCAGTTCAACTTCCGCTTCAGTACCGAGCTGACGGCAGACGACATCAAGCGCAAAGTGCACTCGGTGCTCGATGCCCACGGATTGGACTATGATCTAAAATGGACTTTCAGCGGCCACCCGTTCCTGACTGATCACGGTACGTTGCTGGAGGCTGTTGTCGACGCCATCGAAGAAGTTAACCACAAGAAACCGGAACTGCTTACCACCGGCGGCACCTCAGACGGACGATTTATCGCCCGAACAGGCGCGCAGGTTATCGAGCTTGGGCCGTGCAATGCCACCATTCATAAAGTGAATGAGTGTGTCAAAGTGGCCGATCTCGAAAAGCTCACCGATATGTACCAAAAAGTGTTGGAAAAAGTACTTTAATGACTAACCCAACCCCAGCCCGGCCGCTCAGCGCCGGGCAACTTACCGGACAGGCCGACTCGCACCTTGTCGACCACCAGCAGCACTTGCTGCACCGGAATATGCTGCCGGCATTTCTCCGACTCCAGCAGGCGGCAAACATGGCGGGCTTTGACTTGCAGATTGCCAGTGCTTTTCGCTCCTTTGAGCGTCAACTGCTGATTTGGAACAACAAATTCAGTGGCTCCCGTCCTCTATTGGATAGCAACAGCCAGCCCCTTGATGTCGGCCAGCTTTCGGAGCTGGAGAAAATCCATGCCATCATGCGCTGGTCGGCCCTGCCCGGTGCCAGCCGTCATCATTGGGGAACCGATATCGATATCTATGCGGCGAACTGCCTGCCCGAGGGAACCCGGCTTCAGCTTGAGCCGTGGGAATACAACCAGGGCGGACATCAGGCGGCATTCAGTACCTGGCTTAATGAACATATTGCCCAACTCGGCTTCTATCTGCCCTATGCCGAAGACCGTAACGGGGTAGCCGTCGAGCCCTGGCACATCAGCTACTACCCTGTCAGTCAGCCACTGCTGACGCAACTTACGCCAGAGCTGCTCTACCACACACTTAACGCGAGCCAAATTGCTGGAAAGTCGCAGATTTTGTCAAACCTTGATAATCTTTATAGTAGGTATATAGAGAATATCTGCGAGGTCTAAATGGTGGAATGGCTACTCAACCCCTGGGTTATCAGCATCATAGTCGTCAGCGTTGTGGTCAGTAACATTGCGGCCTTGAAATACACCGCGAACATGAAGTTTGGCTACCGCGACAAAATCAAATACCTGCACGAGAAGCAAAAGCGCGAAGAGGCGCAGAAGGACGAAGAGAAAAAGGACGAGCAATCGTAAAGCTAAGCAGGTTAGGAATGAAAAGCCTGAGCTGAGCAAAGAAAGCTCCTCCCACTTTTAAAGGGGGAGGCCGGGAGGGGGTTCGTGTAACCCCACCCTAACCCTCCCCCTTAAAAAAGGGAGGGAACAAATAGCTAGGAACGAACCAGGTAGTCGGCGACACCCACCCACTTATAGCTGGTCAGCTCTTCCAGCCCCATCGGGCCACGAGCATGAAGCTTCTGGGTCGAGACAGCCACCTCGGCCCCCAGACCAAACTGGGCACCGTCGGTAAAGCGCGTCGAGGCATTGACATATACCGCCGCCGAGCCAGCCGCATTGACGAACCGTTCTGCAGCGTTGATATCATTGGTCAGGATCGCATCAGAGTGGCTGGCATTATGCTTACGCATATGAGCAATGGCCTCATCAACCCCCTTGACCACTCTCACCCCGAGGGTAAAGCTCAACCACTCGGTATCAAAATCACCGTCAGCCACTTTACGCAGCTCTGAAGCCTTGCCTTCCAGCAATGCAAAGCTGGCTTCGTCGGCTACCAAAGCGACCTTATTGTGGTTCATACGCTCGGCAAGACGAGGTAGAAACGCCTCGGCAATGTCTTCGCTGACCAGCAGCGTATCCAGCGCATTACAGGCTGAAGGACGCTGTACTTTTGAGTTTTCCACCACATCCAGTGCCCGGGCCAAATCTGCTGTCTTGTCGACAAAGACATGGCTGATCCCGAAGCCACCGATGATCACGGGGATAGTGCTGTTTTCCTTGCACATCTTGTGCAGCCCGGCGCCACCGCGCGGGATAATCATATCGACATACTGATCGAGTTTGAGCAGCTTTGATACCAGCTCGCGATCCGGTTTTTCAATATACTGCACCGATGCCGCCGGCAGGCCTGCTTTCTCGAGGGCTACCTGGATCACTTTCACCAGCTCCATATTAGAATGGAAGGTTTCACGGCCGCCACGCAAGATACTGGCATTACCGGTTTTCAGACACAGCGCCGCAATATCAATCGTTACGTTCGGGCGCGCTTCGTAAATCACCCCCACCACGCCCAGCGGTACACGGCGACGGCTCAGGCGCATGCCATTTTCCAGCACCCTGCTATCAAGCTCTGCACCTACCGGATCATCTAAGCTGATCACATTGCGCACATCACCGGCAATACCGGCCAGGCGCTCTGTGTTTAGCAGCAGGCGATCAACCAAGGCATCAGACATACCCGCTTCACGTGCCGCAGCAATATCCTCGGCATTTGCTGCCAGTATTGCATCACTATTGGCTTCCAGTTCGTCGGCAATGATCGCCAGCGCCTGATTTTTCTGCTTTGTCGCTGCAGTAGCAAGTTCGAAAGCTGCCTGTTGGGCAGCTTTACCCATAATCTCAAGATCCACACTCTTCCCCTATCATCAAAATATTGTCAGTACGTCGCCATACGCGATCAGATCACCACCAGATCATCGCGGTGTACGGCAACCGGACCGTATTCGTAGCCCAGGACCTGATAAATATCCTGACTGTGCTTTCCGGCAATTTTCGCCATATCTTTGCTTGAGTAACGACAGATACCACGTGCCAACAACACACCCTTGGTATTAAAAATCCGGGTGACTTCCCCGCGCTCAAACTGCCCTTTGACTTCCGTGATACCTTTAGACAGCAAGCTACTTCCACGCTGTTGTACTGCAATGGCTGCGCCGTCATCGATCACAATGTCCCCGGCCGGCGGAGGCCCAGCCAGGATCCAGCGCTTCCGGCTCTCCAGCGGTGATTCCAGCGGCAGAAAACGGGTTCCCACCGATTCTCCCCTGACCAGATCAGCGATCACATCAGGCCGGCTACCTGCAGCAATAATCACTTCGATACCGGCCCGGCGGGCAACGTCGGCCGCCTGCAGCTTGGTCGCCATTCCGCCGGTACCCAGGCCACCCACACTACCACCAGCTAACTTGTGCAATGTTTCATCGATAGTATGGACTTCACGGATCAACTCCGCATCCGGATTATTGCGCGGATCGGCGGTAAACAGCCCCGGCTGATCGGTCAGCAGCAGCAGCTTGTCTGCGCTGGCCAGGATGCCAACCAATGCCGACAGGTTGTCGTTATCACCGACTTTGATTTCAGTGGTTGCAACCGCATCATTTTCGTTGACGACAGGAATAATACCGTTATCCAGCAGCGCCACGATCATATCGCGGGCATTGAGATAGCGCTCCCGGTCGTCAAGATCGGCCCGTGTCAGCAGCATCTGCCCGACATGCAGGCCATAGATACCAAACAGACTCTCCCACTCCTGAATCAAGCGGCTCTGACCGACCGCTGCCAGTAGCTGCTTGCTCGCCATTGTTTTGGGGAGCTCGGGATATCCCAGATGCTCACGCCCTGCTGCAATTGCACCAGACGTCACCATGATGACCTTGTGTCCCTGACGGCGCAGCGATGCGCACTGTCGAACCAGTTCCACCATATGGGCCCGATCCAGCTGCAACGTTCCGCCGGTCAGTACGCTGGTGCCCAGCTTGACGACGATGGTCTGAGATTGTCTAACCGCCGGGGTCTCTGTAGAAGAGTGAGCACCCGCGAGGTCCTGCTCTGTAGCGTTCGAATGTTTAGTATCTGCCATTGGGATTAAACAATTGTGATGAATAAATTTATATTCAGATGTTTTATCAATCCCCTTGCTAGATCACAAGAAAAATGCGCTATAAAAGCGCATTATTCTTTCATCTGACTACAGATAATCTGTTTGATGCACAATCAGGCAACCGTGCCCAGCTCTGCTTCTTCAAGGACGCTAGCTGCAGTTACTGTCAGTTTGAACTCATCTTGCAGCAAACCTGTTAATTTCGGATAAAAGTCGTCGAGTGTCTGGAGCACGGCCTGCTCATGCTTGGCAGGTACGTTTTCTTTCTGCCATTCACCGCGACTGTCATAGCGGCCAAAGAAATAGTGGTATTCAAAACCTGTCTCAGTGGCCGTCAGGATCAACCACCAGCCCCAGAACTCGCGCTCTTCCGGCTCTTTCTTGGCACTGATACAACTGGCAAGGCAGTCAAAAAAGAAATGGCCCTCAGAAGACTGTTGCTGGCGCAGATAGGGGCCCAGTGCAGTAAGCTTCGTCATCAAGCGCCCATGTGGCGGAAATGTTGTTGTAGTCGTCATAGCGTATCTCCATCCATAGTCAATAACACAATAACAGCATCCATCGGGTGCCAGACAGAAGCCAGAGGCTCATCACGACCCAGCTTCTGCCACTCGTTATTCCATTTAAGCCATAAAGCCAAGAGATAGCAACATTTTATTTACAATAGCACGACTGAGAACGCAGTCCTCAGGCGAGTTTCTCTTTCAACCAGTCCACCACGGTTTCCAAGGCTCGGTGATAGCCGTCGTGAAGGGGTTTTTCCGGAAGCGTTATCGCCTTACCACCACGGCTGGACATCGCAATAAGCTGGTTATCAAAGTCGGTACAAACAGGATCATTTTTCAAGCTGATCCCCAGCATCGGCACTTCGGTCTTACGGCGCCCCAGCAAACCCTGCTGCTTGAGCGACCAGGCAGGAAGGTGAGAAGTCAGGCTGGTCCGGGATACTCCCTTTTTGCCCATTCGCGAGGCAATCATATCGAGGTACATCCGCGGCATCGCATCTAGCCGCTTGGAATCAGCCAGGACACTGTGGATAGCCCCGCCAAGGCTGATACAGGTTTTCAGTCGGGTTGGTTCAAGAAACCCAAGGCGGATAGCGGCATTGCCCCCGAAGCGCAACCCCAGCATGGCAACACGGTGATGGTCGACCCAGGGCACGTCGCGAATTTGCTGTAACAACGCCTGATGCAACCGACTGGTATCCTCCGTCAAAGCCCAGGGGGCACTGTGGCCGACAGACGGCATGTCCAGAGTAACCATGGCAAAACCGGCCGGTCCGAGGTAATCATGGTACAGGCGCCACAAGTCTGACTGAAGGGTGTCGAGCCCGCCGCTGACAATCACGGTTGGCAGCAATTTATCGGTGCAAGGCAAATGAATGAATGCCTGGAACGTCTTACCTTCGTATTTGACATCTATCGTTTTCATTTTATGGGGCATATACTCCATGGCTTCACGATAGGTCTGGTTCGCCTGGAGCTCTGCCTGTGCCGCCAGTGTATCCCCTTTTAGATGAGGGTAAGCCGCGATACTGTAGTACATACTGGCCGTAAGCAGCACCTGTCCCGCCTTGTCTTTCTTATCCGCCTTAACCAGCTCCCGGGCTGTCTTATGGTACATAGCACCAGACTGACTCCACTCATAAATCCAGTTACCGGGCTTGTAGCCAATCACGGTATCGAGCAGCTCATCATCGGTTCGCTGGGCCTCGGAGTTTGCCATTCGCGCAAGAATCGCCTCCATCTCAATCGGGTCGATTCCCTGCCATGCCCATTGCGGACGCCTTAAGATCCGGTACCACCCTGCCTCACTGTCACCATCGATCGCGTTATGCATTGGCTTAGAGGCGACATGAGCCAGCTTAACCAGGCTAGAGGTCTCTTTCGAGGTTTGCCGTGGTGCAAACAGCTTTTCGGATAAGTTAGTTTTAGAGGGTTCAGACACGGTAAGCTCCATTGTTCGAATTCTTTCTATGCGCAACGACTCATTTGGCGCTCCTTTCCTCAGGAGAAAACGCCGCCACCGGGAAGCAATCATCGGCATACGCAATGACATTTATACCCAAAGTATACCACCCAACAGTCAATTGCAGTGTGCGCAAAAAAACAAAAAGATGGCAAAACCTCCTCCAACCATTTACCTGCAAGTGTTTGGCTCGGATGAAAAAATCATGAATGCAACATTGAATTAATTCGCTTACTTTGACGCAACAATGAGAATAAAGAAGGTTGAAACGTCACTTTTTGCCAGATCTCCGGCTGATTTTCTATCCTGAGCTATGCTGATAATACTGTTAGTATTTTATACGGTGATTGATGTATGAAAAAAATACTCGGTATAAGTCTGTTACTTCTTTCTAGCTCAGTACTTGCTTCAAACGGTGGTGGTAACGGCGGGTCTTTAGGCGGTAATCCTGGTGCAGCATCCGGTGCCGTCAATGCCAAAATAGCCGTCTGCCTCGATGGCTCAGGCGAGCAAATCCCAGGCTCCTACCAAACTAAACTCGACAGAAAGTGTAAGTTGACCGGTCACGATATGATCGATCTTATCAACTACAATAATTTCTATCGCAACAAGCCCAACGGCGAGTCTCTTTCTGACATAAGAGCCATGCGTTAACCGTCTTTCCATCAGGGCTGAGTTGAGTGCCCACGGTTGCGATTCGCAAACAAAAAAGGAGCCTTCGCGGCTCCTTTTAGTCATTCATCGACCGGCAACTATTGTTTGGCAATCGGGTCTACAAATGTAACGGCCATGTCCCATGGCTGCTCAATCCATGTGTCCTGAGCAATATCCACCACATAGTCATCAACCAGGTGCTTACCGGCAGGCTTGGCACAAACAGTGACAAATTTTGCCTTCGGGTACATGGCACGAATCATCTCGGCAGTGCCGCCAGTATCAACCAGATCATCAACGACAATGAAACCCTCACCATCACCTTCGGCCTGCTTCAACACTTTCATTTCACGCTGGTGATCGTGGTCGTAGCTCGAGATACATACCGTATCAACGTGACGGATGCCAAGCTCACGAGCCAAAATCGCTGAAGGAACCAAACCACCGCGGCTAACAGCAATGATACCTTTCCACTGATCAGCCGGAAGCAGTTTTTCTGCCAGCTGACGAGTGTACATTTGCATGTTGTCCCAGGTGATGATGAACTTATTACTCATATCCGATGAACCTCTGAATCAGCGATATTGTCGCTGGATATATTTATAAACTGTTATAAGAAGATAATTTTAGCAAGAAACAGGGCAGCAATAACCCATACGCTAATATTTACATCTCTTCCCTTGCCACTCATAACCTTAACAGCAGCATAAGTGATAAAGCCAAGGCCGATACCTTCAGCGATGGAGTATGTTAACGGCATTAACAGGCAAACGACAACCACAGGTGCCGCTTCTGTTAAGTCACGCCAATCTACGCTTACCAAACCTGACATCATCAGAATGGCTACATAGAACAACGCACCGGCAGTCGCATAGGCTGGAACCATACCTGCCAATGGCGAGAAGAACAACGCCAGGAAGAACAATACACCGACTGTCACTGCGGTCAACCCGGTACGGCCACCAACAGCCACCCCTGACACGCTCTCGACAAACGATGTCGTATTTGAGGTACCCAATACCGCGCCCACTGATGTCGCCGTACTGTCGGCCAGCAACGCGCGGTTCAGGCGCGGCAGCTTGCCGTCTTTGTCCATCAGCTCTGCTTTGGTCGCCACGCCTACCAAGGTACCTGCGGTATCGAACAGATCGACAAACAGGAATGCAAACACGACAGAAATCAGGCCAACTTCCAGTGCACCGCTAAAATCCATCTGCATAAAGGTCGGTGCAATGCTCGGTGGAGCCGATACAACGCCGCCATAGCTAATATCACCAAACAGCACGCCCAGGGCCGTTACCGAAAGAATGGCAATCAATACGGCAGCTTTATAACCACGGTGTACAAGCGCAATGGTCAGGAAAAAGCCCAGAGAAGCCATTACAGCCGGGAAGCTTGTCAGATCGCCGACATGAACCAGCGTCGCCGGGTTGTCGACCACAATGCCCGAGCTCTGTAGTGCAATGAACGCCAGGAACAAACCTATACCCGCCGAGATACCGGTCCGCAAAGACATTGGGATCGCATTGATGATCCACTCACGTACACGCAGCACACTCAGGGCAATAAAGCACAAGCCCGACAGGAATACCGCCGCCAGTGCAACCTGCCACGTGTGCCCCATGCCAAGAACTACGCCATAGGTAAAGAATGCATTCAAGCCCATTCCCGGAGCCTGAGCAACCGGATAGTTGGCGACAAAGCCCATAATGAAACAGCCGACCATTGCAGCCAGACAAGTAGCAACAAAGACAGCCCCCTGGTCCATCCCCGTGGTGGCCAGCATTGTCGGGTTTACAAAAATAATGTAAGCCATTGTCAGGAAGGTCGTCAGACCCGCCAACAGTTCGGTGCGAACATCCGTACCGTGCTCTGTCAGTTTGAATAGTTTCTCAAGCATTGCTCTCGGTTCCTTGGAGATAATATGCGCTAGGTTAAAGTTAAAATAGAAAACGTTTGCGTGGTCTATTTTTGGGGGGCGATTATATGTTGCTTGGCAAGCAATTTCCAGAAAATAACGCAACTATCAGTAGCACACGGGTCTAACCGAATAAAAAAACAACCCATCCGACACCTTAAAACACAAAAATCATTATGATTCATTGGTTTAACATTATTGTATCATGTTGATCTTTTAACCGTTTCAATTTTTTCACTGGCACGCAAACGATAATATGCATCAAGATAATGATGAATTTATTACCTAAGATGCAATGTAATCGAATACACCGCTATAACATTAAAAACTGCAAGGTTTGACGGCAAAAGATAAGGGATTTGATAGATAAAAAAACGCCACTCCAATAAGGAGTGGCGGAAGAATGTCTTGAATAGCCGAAAAGCGGATATTCCAAATTCTCAATAAAGGGGGGTGAACAATACTTGCTCGGGACACCATGCCTGAACCATTAGGGCTCAGACACAACATCATAAATTAATAGCCGAAAGAGCTCGGGTACTGGAAGTTACCAGTGAACACAGAACGGTTATTCCAAAAGTTTGCAATTGAATCGAATGCTTTCATCTTTATCACCTTAAATATTAAGTTATCAAAACACATAAAACGTTTAGTGCTCAGCCATCAGGGCTTTACTTAATCTCAGTTCCTTGGAGGCGATACCTCGGGCTCATCCTAGAGCGGTTTACTGTGTTATCTCGTCTTCACCAGAAGATGGATAAACTATACCCCTCGCGTAATAAACTTACAAGCATTTTCTTTAACTTCGTCACACTTTTTTATTTTATGTGCGTGACACCTCTTTTTTCTGTAATTTTATTACAGAATCGAACTGCACAATTTTAGCAATTCGCGACTAAAGTGTTACGGCCGAGTTCTTGATTTGTTATGCCACCGCAAAATACCCTAAGGGTTCTGGGGAAATAATAACGACAATAAAACAGGGACAGGTTATGGGCATCATACATAAGCTAAGAGCATTATCTATCAGCCGGCGACTTTATCTACTGGGGATCACCATCACGGTACTGTCCCTCATCCCTCTGCTTCTTTTCGCTTCCAATTACCAGTCAAGCATGCTGGAGCAGAAACGCCTTAAAACCCGCCACCTCGTCGAGTCTGCCCACAGTCTGTTTCACTATTATTACCAACAGGAACAACAAGGCGTGTTAAGTCGTGCCGATGCCCAACAGCAAGCCAAGCAGGCAATCGCCTCTCTCCGGTATGAAGAAAAAGACTATTTCTGGATCAACGACATGACACCTAACATGGTCATGCACCCCTTCAAGCCCGCATTGGACGGCAAGAACCTCTCAGGTTTTAAAGACCCGCACGGTAACCCGCTGTTTTTGAACATGGTCGCTGTGGTCAAGCAACAGGATGCCGGTTTTGTTGACTATTACTGGGAAAAACCTGGTTCAGAAGTCCCGGTAGAGAAAATTTCCTATGTCAAAGGATTCCAGCCATGGGGATGGGTTATCGGCTCGGGCATCTATGTCGACGACGTCCAGGCCCAGTTCTATGCCGAAATGAAACAGCTCGGGCTGATCCTGCTGGGCTCGTTATCCATCATGTTTGTGATGGCATGGTCGATTGGCCGCTCCATCACCGCTCCCTGTGAAGAGACTCTCTCGGCCATGCAGGATATTGCCGAAGGCGATGGCGACCTGACACTCCGCCTTCCCAGCCATGGTAATGACGAGCTTAGCCGCCTTGCCCGAGCCTACAACACCTTCGCCGGCAGGATCAGCATTATGCTGAAGGACATCTCCCCTGTCAGCGAACAAATCAGCTCTACTTCTACCCAACTCAATGCCGTCGCAACCCACACAGTCAACAGCGCAACAGAGTCGCATAAAGGCGTCGACAGCGTGACCGCCGCCATGCTTCAGCTTCATACCAGTAACCAGCAGGTATCGCAGTCGGCCCGCCAGGCCGCAGAGGCCGCCATGGATGCCCACCAGCAGAGCGAAACCAGTATTTCTGTTGTCTCAAACTCGTCTGCTGAGATGCATGCTCTGCTCAACCTGCTCGATAATACCGATACCAGTGCCCAGGCACTGGCCAGAGACTCGCAAACCATCGGCTCGGTGCTCGACGTGATCCGGGGCATTGCCGACCAGACTAACCTGCTGGCGCTCAATGCTGCTATCGAAGCTGCCCGCGCAGGCGAACAGGGCCGTGGCTTTGCCGTGGTTGCCGACGAGGTACGTACCCTGGCGACCCGCACCCAGGCCAGCACCAACGAAATCGAAGAAATCATTGATAGCCTTCAGGCCCGGGCCATAGAGGTCAGTGAAGCCCTGGTGCAAACCCGAGAGCAATCTGCCAGTACTGCCAGGCATGCCGATGACGTTGCCCGGACGCTGACCACCATCGGCGAGCAAATCACCACTATCCGTGAGCTCAACCAGCATATTGCCGACGCCAGCAGCCAGCAAACCCAGGCGGCCGAAGCGATCAATAGCAACCTTGCCCAACTGACGGAACACAGCCAAAAAACCGTTCAGCAAGGAGAGCAAATATCAGCCGCCAGTGAGCAACTTCTTGCGAGCGGTCACAATCTTAACGCCCATATTTCGCAATTTAAGATTTAACTGTCCACGTTTCAGACACAGTGGTATCCTTGAAGCAATCGCGATAGTTTATTCTGCTAGATAAAATAGCTCACTGGCTAATATTCAGCTAGTGAATCGCTCAAGCCCAATAGTTTATAAGGGAGACTGCTGTGTCTGAAATCAGTCAACTGTCACCGCAACCTGTGTGGCAATTCTTCGATCAAATCTGTTCAATTCCCCATCCTTCAAAGCATGAAGAGCTACTCGCTCAGCACATCATCAAATTTGCCGAAGGTGAAGGGCTAGCTGTACGTCGTGATGCGGTCGGTAACGTCTTTATCAAAAAGCCTGCTACTCCGGGCATGGAAGACCGTAAAGGTGTTGTTCTGCAAGCCCACATTGATATGGTGCCGCAGAAAAATGAAGACACTGAGCACGAATTCACAGAAGATCCGATTCTGCCTTACATTGACGGCGAATGGGTTACAGCCAAGGGCACGACCCTAGGTGCTGACAACGGCATGGGTATGGCCGCATGTCTGGCTGTGCTGGCTGCAAAAGATGTTGAGCACGGTCCGTTGGAAGTCCTGCTGACTATCGATGAAGAAGCCGGTATGACAGGTGCATTCGGCCTGGAAGAAGGTTGGCTGGAAGGCGACATCCTATTGAACACTGACTCTGAGCAAGAGGGTGAAGTGTACATGGGCTGTGCTGGCGGCGTCGACGGTTCAATCACGCTGGATATTGAGCGTGAGACAGTACCGGCTGAACATGCAGCAGTTAAACTGGTAATCAAAGGCCTGAAAGGCGGTCACTCTGGCTGTGACATTCACACCGGCCGTGGCAATGCCAACAAGCTGCTGGGTCGCTTCCTGTTTGCCCACGCTGAAGAGCTAGGCCTGCGTCTGACTAGCCTGACCGGCGGTAGCCTGCGTAATGCAATCCCACGTGAAGCCTTTGCCCTGGCAACACTACCGGCAGCCAACGTTGACAAGCTAAACGAGCTATTCACCCACTACCAGTCAATTCTGAGTGCTGAACTGGGCAAAGTCGAAACCGACATCAACCTGTTTGTAGAGCCTGCAGAACTGCCTGCTGACGTACTGACTGAAACAGCGCAGAAGCGTTTCTATGCGGTACTGAATGCCTGCCCGAACGGTGTACTTCGCATGAGTGATGACATCGAAGGAGTGGTTGAGACCTCGCTAAACGTTGGTGTTATTACCACCGACGCAGACAAAATCACTATTCTTTGCCTGATCCGCTCACTGATCGACTCTGGCCGCAGCAATGTGGAAGGCATGCTTAAGGCTGTTGCCGAGCTGGCCGGTGCACAGTGCGAGTTCTCTGGCGCCTACCCGGGCTGGAAGCCAGATGCAGACTCTGAAGTCATGCACCTGTTCCGCGAGACGTACAAGAACATCTACGGCAGAACACCGAATATCATGGTGATCCACGCCGGCCTTGAGTGCGGTCTGTTCAAAGAACCGTACCCGAACATGGATATGATCTCTTTCGGCCCAACCATCAAGTTCCCTCACTCGCCAGACGAGAAAGTGAACATTGAAACAGTAGGTCTGTTCTGGGAGCAGATGGTTGCTATCCTGAAGGCGATTCCTGTTAAGTAATTACGAAATCCGTTTAATAAAAGGCGAGTCTCTAGCAATAGAGGCTCGCTTTTTTATCACTAAAACCCCTCGAAGGAGAGCTGCTGTGCCCTGAGCCCTTGTTCGAGCCCGACACTAAGCCCTACCAGCCTGATCTCCCTATCCTTCTGGCGGGTCAACGCTTCGTTGAGCAGGCCGACAAACTGGGCCTTATCCAGCTTGGGCTGGCTGTGCTCCACTGTTGTCTGCTGAAAGTCGGCAAACTTGACCTTAATCCCCTGTTTGGCAATATTGAGTTCCGGCCGCACCTTCCTGAGACGTTTTTCCAGCTCGGGATACAGCGCCTCGACAACCTGCCAGCACTGCTCATAGCTGATGATATTCTTCGAGAAGGTCCGTTCGACACCTACCGACTTGCGTTCTCGCTCAACCACAATTTCACGATTATCGATCCCGTGCGCCCGTGACCACAGAGACTGACCAAATTTGCCGAACTGCTGCAGCAGCAAATGCCGATCATACTTCTGGACATCCCTGCCGATATACAGGCCCTTTTCATGCAACTTCTGAATGGTGACCTTGCCGACCCCCGGGATCTTCTCCAGCTTCAGATTGGCAACAAAATCGGGGATATCGTCAGGTGTCACCACGTACTGGCCATCGGGCTTGTTCAGATCCGATGCTATCTTGGCAATGAACTTAACAGGTGCGATGCCTGCTGACGCCGTCAGATCCAGCTCTTCCCGGATTGCCCGACGGATGTCCTGAGCAATCAGTGTCGCCGAACCATGCATCACTTCACACTCGGTGACATCCAGGTAGGCCTCATCCAGCGAAAGGGGCTCAATTTTATCGGTATAGCGTTGAAAGATAGCCCGGATTTGTTTTGATACCTCGCGATATACTCCCATACGCCCGGCAACAAGCGTCAGGTGCGGACACAGCTTCATCGCCTGGGCTGTCGGCATAGCTGATCTGACTCCATACTGGCGAGCCAGGTAGTTACAGGTACTCAGCACCCCACGCTGCTCCGAACGTCCCCCGATAGCTATCGGCTTGTTCTTCAGCTCCGGGTTATCACGCATTTCAACGGCGGCGAAAAAGCAATCCATATCAACATGGATAATTTTACGTTGCGTTATGTCAGTCGATGTGGTGTTTGGCTGCGGCATAGCTCTCTGGAATTACCGGCTGGAATCATGATATCTCACACAATGGTTAGATTTATTATACCACTGTTTTTTTATACAGTTGCTATTATCTACCCCCTAAGAACAGGGTTAGCCCTGCCACAGCACAAATATGCCTTTATGGTGTTGCCGTCCAGACGGCAATAATGCTATTACTCAATAAATAAAATCACAAGGATAGCTGTAACGCCCTGCACTATCGGGTAAAGGAATAATAATGTCGGTATATAAAATCCTTGTCGTAGAAGACAGCAGAGCCTTTCGAAATTACCTCAACGTCCAGCTAACACAGGCAGGTTTCGAGCCCGTATTTGCCGAAACTATTGCTCAGGCCAGACAAATTCTTTCGTTGCAGAAGGACTTTCTCTGTACTGTACTCGACTACTGCCTCCCGGATGGTCAGGACGGGGAAATCATTGCTCTCGTCTTGAGCCAGAACCTTAAGGTTATCGTGCTAACAGCGCAATTCAGCACACAGATCCGCGATACCGTTCTGTCCAAGGGAGTGATCGACTACCTGCTGAAAGATAGCCCGGCTTCAGTCGCTTACCTCATTCCGCTATTACAGCGACTTGAGGCAAACACCCAGCACAAGGCCATGGTGGTGGAAGACTCTGCCACCGTACGCCGCCATCTGGTCAACCTGCTAAGGCGACAAAACCTCGAGGTCATAGAGGCCTGCCACGGCCAGGAGGCTATTGCGCAACTGGAACAACACCCTGACATCAGCCTGATCATCACCGATCATGACATGCCTGAAAAAGACGGGATCACTATGGTTCGGGAAATCCGCCAGCAGTACAGCCGTAACCAACTTGCCATACTCGGCCTTTCAGGCAGTAACGACGATGCAATGACAGCCCTGTTTCTTAAAGCAGGCGCCAATGATTTCCTTAAAAAGCCATTTAATCAGGAAGAGCTCTACTGCCGCATTCACCATATCCTGAATATGAAGGATACCGCTGACAAACTGTATCGCATGGCCAACCAGGACTCACTGACCGGACTTTGGAACCGGCGTTACTTCTTCAATCACAGCTGCAGCCAAGACCGTTGCGAATTTCGCAATATTGCCATGGTGGATATCGACTTTTTCAAAAAGGTCAATGATACATACGGCCATGATGCCGGAGATGAAGTGCTGATCCAGGTCAGTCAGCAACTGCAGCAGCTTTTTCCCGATGACATTGTCGCGCGCTTTGGCGGCGAAGAATTCTGCATTCTGAGCTGCGGAGACTTTGAGCTGTTCACCAGCCGGCTGGAGGCGTTACGGCAGTCCATCGATGGCTTGGATATTATCTATCAGAACTCAACGCTTAATGTCACAATCAGCATTGGCACCGTAAGTGGTAACCAGTCCCTTAGCGATCTGCTCAAGGCAGCCGATGACTACCTTTACCGGGCTAAGCAAAGTGGCAGGAACCAAATACAGGTTGCCCAGAGTATTTAGTTTACCGTCTGCCTGCCATAAAAAAGCCTGAGCATGCTCAGGCTTTTTCTATTGGCTCGGGTGGATAGGTATCAGATGATCTGATTTTTCTTCCATTCGGCATGTCTTGCTTCACGTGCTTCACGCTTTTTACGGGCATCACACGGTTCCGGGCAATCACACTCTTTGGCAATACCGATACCGTCAAGACCGCCGCAGCTACCGCTCACCGTTTTACGCTGGAAAATGTATCCCACTGCCATCGCAACGATAACCAGCAAAAACACGGCAAAGGTGGTTAAATATACGACCATAATAATTCTCTACTTCATCTGCAAATAAGGGGCAAAGGCATCAGATGTGAATTCTTTATAACCCTGCTCGGTTTTAACAACCAGCAACACCGGCAAATTCTCTCGCTGTGCCAGTTCCAGTGACTTTTCTTCTCCCATCACAGAAAACGCTGTTGCCAGTGCATCAGCTGTCATACTTGACGGGTGCAAAACAGTTACCGACACAACACGGTTAGTGATCGGCTTGCACGTCTTCGGATCGATCAGGTGTGAATAACGCACGCCGTCTTCCTCGAAGTAATTGCGATAATCACCCGATGTTGCCACAGCCATGTCACCCGGTTCAATGATTTCCTGTACCGCTCGGCTACCGTCATCAGTCGGTTTCTCGATAGCAATACGCCAAGGTTTGCCCTTAACATTATTGCCCTGCATAGTGAGCTCACCGCCGATTTCAACCATGTAATCAACAACATTCAGCTCATCGAAGTAGCCAGCAACAACGTCCACCCCAAAGCCTTTGGCAATCGAAGACAGGTCGACATACAGCTCAGGAATTTTTTTCGTCAGTGTATTGCCATCGACCGACAAATGTCCGATACCGACTATTTCTCGGCGTGCAGCCAGCTCTTCATCCGTCGGCGTTTTTTCCGGACGCGCTTCCGGCCCGAAACTCCACAGATTAACCACCGGACCAACAGTCACATCAAGCGCACCATCCGTCAACTTGGCCAGACGAATAGCCTCAGCAATAACCATGGCGGTATCAGCAGACACTTCAAACGGCTGGTTGCTCTGATGCTGATTGAACCGGCTAAGCTCAGAGTGCTTGCGGTAAGTCGACATTTGATCGTTGACCAGCTCGAGACGGCGATCGATCTCTGCCTGTATGACGCTACTATCTGGCAGCCCCTCTTGCTTGATCAGTTTGATTGAGTAATAGGTTCCCATCGTCGATCCATTTAAGTGGATCAATTCACGCTGATCACTGCATGCCGACAGGGTGACAGCAAAGACAAACAACATTATTGCCTTGCGTAGAAACATCTTCATTCAACAACTCTCGATTTCAACGGGTCACTTTTTATTAGGGTCATCGCTCCACCGGACTGGCGCAGCCGTTGTTATGACCACAATAAAAAACGTTTTCTATACTGTTTACGAAAAAAGGCTGACCCAAACCGGATCAGCCAATTTCTTCTAGCGGTGTAGCCTATTAGCCACCGAAGTCATCCAGCAGGATGTTTTCGTCTTCGACACCAAGATCTTTCAGCATGCCGATAACGGCGGCATTCATCATTGGTGGACCACACATGTAGTATTCACAATCTTCAGGCGCTTCGTGATCTTTCAGGTAGTTCTCGTAGATCACGTTGTGGATGAAGCCTGTGTAACCGTCCCAGTTATCTTCCGGAAGTGGATCTGACAGGGCAACATGCCACTCGAAGTTCTCGTTGTCCGCTGCCAGCGTATCGAAATCTTCTACGTAGAACATTTCACGCTTAGAACGGGCACCGTACCAGTATGTCATCTTACGCTTGGATTGCAGGCGCAGAAGCTGGTCGAAGATGTGAGAACGCATTGGTGCCATACCCGCACCACCACCGATGAATACCATCTCGTTGTCAGTCTCTTTGGCGAAGAACTCACCGAACGGACCAGAAATAGTACACTTGTCGCCAGCTTTCAGTGACCAGATGTATGAGGACATCACACCCGGTGGCACGTCAGGGTTGTTTGGCGGCGGCGTTGCAATACGTACGTTAAGCTTAATCAGGCCTTTCTCTTCTGGGTATGACGCCATTGAGTAAGCACGG
Organism: Photobacterium kasasachensis; assembly: GCF_050336885.1. NCBI lineage: Bacteria > Pseudomonadati > Pseudomonadota > Gammaproteobacteria > Vibrionales > Vibrionaceae > Photobacterium > Photobacterium kasasachensis. The sequence continues at coordinate 122,775 of NZ_JAKJSH010000008.1, read as the reverse complement.
ATTGATGGCTCTTTAACGATTGACTCGTAGCGGAACAGGTTGAACTTGTCCCAATCTTCACGGTATTCCTCAGGAATATCGAAGTCAGCGTATTTAATGTGATGCGGTTCAGCTTCAATCTGAATATAACCACCAGCACGGAAAGGTACTTCCTCGCCTTCTGGGATCTGCAGCACAAGCTCTTTGATGAAGGTCGCTTCGTTGTCGTTAGAAAGAACAGTACATTCCCACTTCTTAACACCGAAGATCTCTTCTGGCAGCTCGATATCCATGTCGGTTTTCACGTTAACCTGACAAGCAAGACGCTCGCCTTCACGTGCTTCACCTTTAGTGATGTGGTCAAGCTCGGTCGGCAGAATGTCACCGCCACCCGATTTCACTTTCACACGACACTGGCCACATGAGCCACCGCCACCACATGCAGATGATACAAAGATACCATTTGCAGAAAGAGCGCTAAGTAGTTTGTCACCGGCAGCCGTTTGAATTGCTTTTTCCGGATCACCATTTACTGAGATAGTAATGTCACCTGATGGTACCAGCTTAGATTTAGCGAATAGGATCACTAATACTAGAGCCAGGATAATCAGGGTGAACATAACTACGCCAAGAATAATATCCATTGATTATTCCTTATTTCCTGATTACAGCTGAACACCGGAGAAGGACATGAAGCCCAACGCCATTAGACCAACGGTGATGAATGTAATACCCAGGCCACGCAGACCAGGAGGTACGTCAGAGTACTTCATCTTCTCGCGGATACCCGCAAGAGCTACGATTGCCAGCAACCAACCGATACCGGAGCCAACACCGTAAACCACAGATTCAGCGAAGTTGTAATCACGCTGTACCATGAAAGATACGCCACCGAAGATGGCACAGTTAACTGTGATCAGCGGCAGGAAAATACCCAGTGCGTTGTATAGCGGCGGGAAGAAGCGGTCCAGAACCATTTCCAGGATCTGTACCAGTGCCGCGATAACACCGATAAAGGTAATAAAGTTCAGGAAGCTCAGGTCAACGCCTGAAACAATCGCACCGTCTTTCAACAGCAGGTTGTAAATCAGGTTGTTCGCAGGTACGGCGATAGCCAGTACAACGGTAACCGCAACACCCAGGCCGAAAGAAGTTTTAACCTTCTTGGAAACGGCCAGGAATGTACACATACCCAGGAAGAACGAAAGTGCCAGGTTCTCGATAAAGATCGAACGAACTAAAAGGCTTAGATAATGTTCCATGGTCCCCTTACTCCTTCGCTTCTACTTGTTCTGGACGGAAAATACGAATAGCCCAGATCATGAAACCGATCAGGAAGAACGCTGATGGTGCAAGCAGCATCATACCGTTTGGCTGGTACCAGCCACCTTCAGAGATCAGCGGTAGAACCTGAACACCGAATAGTTTGCCCGAACCCAGTAGTTCACGGAAGAAACCAACAGTGATAAGTACGAAACCGTAACCCAGGCCGTTACCAATACCGTCGATAAGAGATGGCAGCGGCGCAGACTTCATCGCATACGCTTCTGCACGACCCATGACGATACAGTTAGTAATGATCAGACCAACGAATACAGACAGCTGCTTGGAGATGTCGTAAACAAAGGCTTTCAGTACCTGGTCAACCACGATTACCAGTGAAGCGATGATTGCCATCTGGGCAATGATACGCACACTGTTAGGAATGTGGTTACGGATCAGTGATACGAAAAAGTTAGAAAACGCCGTAACGAAAATTACCGCTAGCGTCATAACAAACGCTGTTTCTAGTTTGGTTGTTACTGCCAGAGCAGAACAAACACCAAGAACCTGAAGCGCGATTGGGTTGTTGTCAACAACCGGCGCTAACAGAATCTTTTTCATTTCTTTAGCATCAGCCATTGTTTAGGCCTCCCTCACGAACCTTAGTCAGGAATGGACCAAAGCCCATGTCACCCAGCCAGAAGTCGAAGGTGTTCTGTACACCATTACCTGTCAAGGTTGCACCAGACAGACCATCTACACCGTATAGATCGCCGGCAGGAGCGCCACCTTTGACAACACGAATTGCTGGCTTGTTGTTCTCATCAAACAGCTTCTTGCCAACAAACTGAGCACGCCAGCTCGGGTTTTCTACTTCACCACCCAGCCCAGGAGTTTCTCCCTGCTCGTAGTAAGTAATACCCGATACGGTGTTGCCGTCTGTCTCGACTGCAACAAACGCGTACATCATTGACCACAGGCCGTTACCGTGAACAGGCAGGATCAGTTTTTCAGTGTTGTCGCTTGCATCTTTAACCAGGTAAATCGTGGCAATATTCGCGCGGCGAATGATTTTTGCCTTGTCCTGATCACCAGACAGCTTGATAGACTGGCTAGGATCTTTAGCCGCGGCACGCTGCTTGTATTCTGCAGGTGCTACGCCAGCTTCAGATTGCTCAACAAACTCACCGGTTTCAAGGTTAACCAGTTTTGGTTCAATGAACTGATGGTAAGCTTCGGTTACGTTAGTGCCTTCCTCAAGCAGGCCTGCAACTGAAAGGATATTGCGCTGAACATCCAGTACGGCATTTTTCTGCTGAAGCGGACGCAGGCTAACGGCTGCGGTTGATACCACGATAGAGCACACTAAGCTCAATGCGATAACAACAATCAGCGTTTTCTTAATGCTATCGTTATTACTTGACATGACGAGCTAGTCTCCGTTTGATGTTGCCCTGAACCACTAGGTTGTCAAATAGAGGTGCGAATAGGTTAGCGAATAGAATCGCCAGCATCATACCCTCTGGGTACGCCGGGTTAACTACACGTACCAGCACCGCCATAACACCGATTAGTGCGCCGTACCACCACTTACCTTTGTTGGTAAATGCTGCAGACACAGGATCGGTTGCCATGAACATCATACCGAATGCAAAGCCACCCAGAACCAGGTGCCAGTGCCAAGGCATGCTGAACATTGCATTAGTGTCAGAACCAATGATGTTGAACAGAGTAGCCGTCGCAATCATACCAATCATGGTACCTGCGATGATGCGCCATGAAGCGATGCCCATGAACACGATCATTGCACCACCTAGGATGATAGCAAGCGTCGACACTTCACCGATTGAACCCGGGATGTTACCGATAAACGCATCCATCCAGCTGATTGCTTCGCCAGTCACGGTGTTGATCACACCAGCCTGGCCGCCGTTAGCCCACTGGCTCAGTGCAGTTGCACCCGAGAAGCCATCTGCCGCAGTCCAAACCAGATCACCAGAGATCTGAGCCGGGTAGGCGAAGAATAGGAAGGCACGGCCTGCAAGCGCAGGGTTCAGGAAGTTACGGCCTGTACCACCAAAGATTTCTTTCGCCACAACAACACCAAAGGTAATACCCAGTGCTGCCTGCCAAAGTGGTAGTGTTGGCGGAACGATAAGTGCGAACAGGATAGAAGTAACAAAGAAGCCTTCGTTAACTTCGTGCTTGCGCACCATACAGAAAAGCACTTCCCAGAAACCACCTACGGCAAAAACAACCGCGTAGATAGGCAGGAAGAATGTCGTACCCAGTAGCATTTTGCTACCCCAGCCAGCGTCTGCCGACAAGGTGCCACCCAGCATTTCTGTCAGCCAGTAGTGCCAGTCACCTGCGATAATCGCAGCCAGCTGCTCACCGGCGTACATGTGGTTGAGTGCAACAACAGCCTGGTGACCGGTGTTGTACATCCCCCAGAACATGGCTGGGAAAACGGCAAACCACACCATGATCATGATGCGTTTCAGATCAATGCTATCACGCACGTGCGAGCCAGAACGCGTCACCTGACCCGGCGTATACATAAGAGTGGCAAACGCTTCGTAAAGCGCAAACCATCTCTCGTGCTTGCCACCCGGCTCAAAGTGGTGCTCGACCTGCTCGAGTAAATTCTTGAGGCTCATGAATTACCCTTCCTTCTCAATTGTATCCAGGCACTCACGTAGAAGTGGGCCGAACTCATACTTACCTGGGCATACGAATGTACATAGAGCCAGATCTTCTTCGTCAAGCTCTAGTGCACCTAGCTGCTGTGCACTGTCAACATCACCTGCACACAGGTCACGAAGTAGCAATGTCGGTTCAATATCAAGCGGCATTACTCGCTCGTAGTTACCGATTGGCACCATTGAACGCTCACTACCATTCGTCGACGTTGTCATATTGAACAACTGGCCAGGGAAAAACTGGCTAAGGAACGAGCGAGTCACAGAGAACTTGTTCTTACCTGGTGCAATCCAGCCAAGAAGCTCTTTCTCGCGACCTTCACGAAGTGCAGTTACCTGTAGGTGGTAACGGCCAAGGTAGGCATGAGCACCAATCGCATGCAGACCATTAAGAACTGAGCCTGAAAGCACACGCAACTCACCTGGCATTAGCTCAGAGTCGGTGATCTGTTCGACAGACGCACCAATTTGAGTACGGACCAGACGAGGGCTGTTTACAACAGGACCGGCAAGAGAAACAACGCGATCAGTGTATAGCTCACCAGTCAGGAACAGCTTACCGAATGCAATCACATCCTGATAGTTGATGTGCCATGCCACGTTCTCCAGGTTTGCACCAAATAGCGTGTGGATATGAGTACCCACAAGGCCAGCAGGGTGTGGACCGTTGAAAACATGCTCTTCGATATTGGCTTCATTCGAACGAGGCAGGCTAGCACCAGATTTACAAACCATCACCTTGTCGCTAGTCAGACGAGACAGAAGCGTCAGACCGGCTACAAAAGCATCGCTTTGTTCATTGATGATAACTTCCGGGTTGGCAGCCAGAGGATTGGTATCAATAGCGGTAACAAAGATAGCCTGAGTTTCCGCATCTACCGCTGGAACCTTGCTGAAAGGGCGTGTACGCAGAGCCGTCCACATACCTGACTCAACAAGCTGCTCGACAACTTTGCTGCGCTCTAGCTGAGCCAGCTGAGCTGCATCGTAGCGGTTGAATGTTACTTGCTCGTCGCCTTCTACATCGATCACTACAGACTGTAGAACACGCTTCGCACCACGGTTAATTTCTGCAACCTTGCCGCTGGCCGGTGCAGTGAACTTAACGCCTGGGTTCTTCTTGTCTTCAAAAAGAACCTGGCCTTTTTTCACTACATCCCCTACGCGGGTATGCATTGTAGGACGCATACCAACATATTCTTCGCCAAGCAAGGCGACTCGTGTGATGGTCTTACCATCATTTATCGCCTGGGCAGGAGTCCCTGAAATTGGGATATCCAGACCCTTTTTTATTGTAATCATACGCACTTGCACTACATTAACGGGAAAAAGAATTTTCTATTGCGCAATTAAGACACGACTTTCCTTCGTCCGAAGCCGGTTTGAAACCACACCGACACCGCAACATCCTATTAACTTACTTGTCACATAATTTGTGCCGAGTAATTTTGAGGCCGCGATTCTAGCATTAATCCACGTGTTTTTACTATGCCAAACCACGCTAAACGAGGTGAAAATCCATGAACATTTCAAACGCAATAGGGGTATTCGGTTATAAGTTTGAGCCAACGCACAAATGTGAGAAGTAAGCTGATTTATCAAAACATTCTCACTTGAAATACGTCGTTAACAAAAAATCAATGCCGATGAAACAGTCACAATAATGGGGCAACAAAGCCCCATTTGAGTTGTTTGTTTTTTGTCATATTTTGTTAATCAATATTCACATCAGCATTATCTGACACCCGACCATATTGACGGATATCCGTAAGAAACTGGCTATATGACGAATAGATCCGCCCAACGTCCGGATCACTGGCACTCTTTTCATTCATCAATTGCCGTGTCAACGATTTCAGCTCAGCCAGTACCTCTTCGGGAAACAGCCTGATCTCAACGCCGTGCTCATTGACCAGCACATCCAGCGCCTGCACGTTCTTCACCATATACTCATCAAGCATATCTTGATTGATGGCGCGCGCAGCCACTACAACAATCTGTTTTAAATCATCCGGTAAGGCTTGATATGCATTTTTATTAACCAAGAACTCCAGTGTCGTACTCGGCTCTTGCCACCCCGGATAATAGTAGTACCTAGCAGCATTATGTAAACCAAATGCTAGATCATTATAGGGACCAACCCATTCGGTAGCATCTATCGCACCGGTCTCAAGCGCCGTAAACAACTCGCCGCCGGGCAAGCTTACCGGGATACCACCCGCCCGTTTCAGCACATCCGCGGCAAACCCGGGCAGGCGCATCTTCAATCCTTTAAGATCAGCGAGGGTGTTGATTTCTTTATTAAACCAACCTCCCATCTGAGCTCCGGTATTCCCTCCGGCCATAGGAATAACACCATAGGGCTCATAAAGTTCCTGCCAAAGCTCAAGACCGCCGCCATAGTGCAGCCAGGCATTCATCTCCTGAGCCGTCATACCAAAAGGAGTCGCAGAAAAAAAAGATGCCGCGGGAATTTTTTCCTGCCAGTAGAAGGCTGCTGAATGCCCCATCTGGGCAGTTCCTTTTGACACCGCATTGAACACCTCGAAACTGGGAACCAGTTCACCGGCACCGTAAACCTTTATGACCAGACGACCATCACTGAGCGCATTGACCTTGTCGGCAAACCGCTCTGGAGCCAACCCCAGGCCCGGGAAACCTTTTGGCCACGAGGTAACCAGTTTCCATTCCACGGTCTTGACCTGTTGGTTTTTTTTGTCGCTGCCCTGCTCGCCACAAGCAACCAACCCCATAGCAAGCACTAATCCGATTACGATCTTACGACTACGTTGTATCATTGAATTCCCTTCTACTATCTGAACGGCCGCTGCAAAAGTCACAGAGGTTCAAGTTCTTAACAGTATAGTCAGCTCACCATCGCTGACAGCTTCCTATCTCGGCAAGCACCGAGAGGCAGGCTCCGCATGTCCTATGAAGGTAAATGCAATAATACGCGAATATTCAAGATAATGATGCCTGCAGATTCAAAGTTTATGACTAAAAAAACCGCAGCAAAGTGCGGTTTATCAATCAGTTCGGCGCTAATCAGGTCACTCAGTCACCCAGTTTTGACCCGCCTCCGCAAGCCGGTGACGCAGGCGCGCCGTCAACCAGGCTCTGCCATTCACTCTCGGTGTAGGTGTGTATGGCCAGTGCATGGATACTGTTGGCCAATTCTTCGGCAAGCGCCGTATTGATCGCGCGGTGACGACCAAGCAGGCGAACACCGTCAAACTGCTTGCTCACGACAACCACTTTAAAATGGCTTTCCGATCCTGGCGGGACATTGTGCATATTGCTCTCGTTAACCACTTCAAGATGTAAAGGCTCAAAAGCTTGCTGCAGTTTTTCTTCTATACGTTCCTGGATCATTACTCTCACCTTTATCGCCATGCAATAGCCACTAAACCGCCACGAAACAACTAGCCGCTTTTACTTTAATATCCGCCAGTCAGGTAACTGACCGTAATTAATCAGCCCCAAAAGCCGGGTTTTAGTTTGCAGCGCAGGCATGTTCTGCGAAAATGGACAACTCAATTAACTGTAAACATACCCTAAAGTAACCGGTAATGAAACCAGAGCTAACCCTGCACGAGCGTACGCTGACACTCAAGCGCTACCCTGTACGAAAAAACGAAACCCTGCAAGCATGGGATGCCGCGGATGAATATCTCATCAACCATACCCAGGAGATGACCCTGGATCCTCAGCGACCAATTCTCATCATGAATGACAGTTTCGGGGCGCTAAGCTGCTGGTTCACTCAAAAAGGCCGCGTAACCAGCGTCACCGACTCGTTTATCGCCCGGCAAGGCTGCCTCGCCAACCTCAATGCCAACCAGCTACCGCATGTCAATATTGTCGACTGCCTGGCCGAGCTACCGGATAACCCGCAGTTGGTGTTAATTAAGCTGCCAAAAAACAATCGCCTGCTTACCTGGCAGCTGCAGCAGCTTTGTAACCTGTTACCAGAAGACTGTACTGTCATCGGTGCCGCAAAGGCCAAGGACATCCATACCTCGACGCTGAAGCTGTTTGAAAAACACCTGGGTGAAACCAAAACATCCCTGGCGGTTAAAAAAGCCCGCCTGATTTTCTGCCAGCCTAACCTGGTGCTGGCGAAGCCGCTTCCGGTCCCACAGCAATGGGAAGTTCCTGAGCATGAGCTGACAATCACCAACCATGCCAATGTCTTCTCTAGCGACAGCCTGGATATCGGTGCCCGCCTGCTGCTGGAACATATCCCGCAGAACGACAACTATCGCGACATTATCGATTTAGGTTGCGGCAACGGTGTTATCGGCCTTAAAGCCGCTCGGCTGAATCCCCAAGCATCCGTCACCTGTGTCGACGAAAGCTATATGGCTGTCGCCTCATGCCAGGCCAACGCCAAGCTTAACCTGCACACGCCGGATCAGCTGACAGCCAAAGTGGCCAACTGCCTGGATGGGCTTGAACACGACAGTGCCGATCTCATTCTGTGCAACCCACCGTTCCACCAGCAAACCGCCATCACCGATCATATTGCCTGGCAAATGTTTTGTGACTCAAAGCAAGTTCTCAGAGCAAAAGGCCAGTTAATTGTCATTGGTAACCGCCACCTGGGCTACGATGGGAAACTCAGACGCTTATTTGGTAATGTGTCGGTCGTCGCCCAGAATAATAAGTTTGTGGTTTACCGTTCAGGAAAATAACCCAATGTTTTACTATTGAGCCGTTGTCTGCTCACAACAGCTTTTGTTAAGGATAGAAATAAATATGAAGAAGCTCTTTGTTGCCGCCACTGTCTTGGCACTTACTGCCTGTACGGCACCATCTGAACCACAGCTAACCATTGCGCCGACGCCAGTTGTTAGTACCCAGGCTAACGCTCAGGGTAAGTCTCTGAGTCTGGAAAGCCGCGACCTGAGAACGGCTCAGTTCATAGCCGTTGTCGATAGTGGCCGCCAGAACGTTCAGCCTCTGCACGCGACACAAAACTTACGCGTCACGCTAGAACAAGCCCTGTCCCGCCAGCTGAGATCACAAGGTTACGCCATTACGCAAGATAGTCAGGGAACCATGCGTTTGGATATCCTTGAGGCAATGATCAACGTCAAGCACAGCATGATGAGCCACGAGCTTAACAGCAAACTTCAGCTTCAGCTGGTTATCGAGTCCCCGACCGGCAAGTTCGTCAAGCGCTACTCCGGCAAGTCCGAGCGTAACGGTGCGATGAGCGCGTCAATGGGAGATATGGAAGAAGCAATGAACAGCCTGATCACGGCAGTATTAAAAGACATCCATTCAGACCCTGAACTGAACAACTACATGCAGGAGAACCTGTAATGCGTCGCTACCTTGTCGCTCTGCTACTGAGCTTTGCGTTGCCTGTCAGTGCCACGCAGGTACTGATGACGACGAACCTCGGCGAACTCACCATTCAGCTGGATGAGAAAAAGGCCCCGCTCTCGAGTCAGAACTTTCTGCGCTACGTCGAAGACGGTAGCTACGTCGGTACCATTTTTCACCGCGTGATCCCGGGCTTTATGGCCCAGGGCGGTGGCTTTGACAAAGATTTACAGCGCCGGCCAACTTATCCACCAATCAAGAACGAGTCAACCAACGGTCTGAGCAATGCCCGTGCAACCATTGCAATGGCACGCACTCAAGATCCTGACTCGGCAACTCGCCAGTTCTATATCAACTATCAGAACAACTCGTTTTTGGACGCTCAGGGCAGCCGTCCTGGTTATGCCGTATTTGGAAAAGTTGTGAAGGGCTTCTCAGTTATTGAAAAAATGGCTGAAATTCCTACTACAACTATCCGATCTATGGGTATGAAAGATGTCCCGCAGCAGCCTATAGTTATTAAAGCTATTACTATTATCAAAGAGTAGGCTAACGTCACCTGGCCGTTAGCCTACGACCAGGTGACTGCTATGCTAACACTGATCTCATCCCGGCCAGATGTATCTTCTGAATTGGTCAATCAGCATATCGCTGACTACGCCCCCGCCTTGGCACTAAGCGCCTTAGGTACACTGAGTGGCGACGTCAGCTACGACTCCATGAGTAAAACCTGTTCTGAACATCTGCGTGATTGGTGGAAGCTCTCGGTCGCATCGGGAACGCCAGCCGACAGTTATGAATCGGCTTATTGGTACCTGCTCCATCTGCTTGAATCACTCGAAGAACACGAGCTACTCGGCAATAACTTTATTCAGTTTAAAGTCACAACCACAGCCCAGTTTTTGCTCGGTCTAGGCGAACACCAGAAAAAAATGCAAGGAATTAGGCCGTAAAAAGGAACAGAATTCCGCAGAACCCCACCCTAGCCCTCCCCTTCAAAAAGGGAGGGAACAAGAACCAACTCTTCCCGCCTCTCCCTGACTCTGGGATTTCACCCCACAATTTTTTACTGTCATTTTACTGAAGTTCCCAGTAGCTTAGATTTATAATCGAGGAAAAGCGGCAACATTGCGATGATTTAGGGGAAGTAATGGAACAACCTATCAAGGAAAACAAACTAGGCTGGCGCGTCTATTTCGAAAAGAAAGTACTGATCATGCTGGCACTAGGGTTTTCTTCCGGCCTGCCTCTGTTGCTGGTATTCGGCACCTTGTCATTCTGGCTCCGGGAAGCAGAAGTTAGTCGAACCGATATCGGCTTTTTTAGCTGGGTCGCTTTGGCCTATGGCTTTAAGTGGATCTGGTCTCCCCTGATTGACCGTTTTCCCGTTCCTGTACTCTCACGGCTATTAGGCCGTCGCCGCGGCTGGATGGTCTTTTCCCAGCTCTTAATCATCGCCTCGCTATGCGGTATGGCCTTTAGTAACCCGCAGGTCGATTTGGTACAGTTGGCTGTATTTGCCGTCATTGTTGCCTTTTCATCGGCCTCTCAGGATATCGTCATAGATGCCTACCGTATCGAATTGGCCACGGAACGGCTCCAGGCTGCCCTTGCTGCTGCCTATATGACGGGCTACCGGTTGGCGATGATCATGGCCGGAGCAGGAGCCCTGGCCTTTGCCGCCTGGCTTGGCTCCGACACCGGCTATGATGCCAACGGCTGGAAGCAGGCCTACTTCATCATGGCATCGCTCATGCTTGTCGGCTTGATCACGGCACTTTGTATCCACGAGCCCAACATCGACAGCTCGGAAATTGACAATGTAGAGCGAGAATTCCGCCATCAACTCACAAACAACGGTATGATGCCGCAGCTGGCCAGGATCGTCGCCTGGTTCTATACCGCTGCAGTCATGCCGTTCAAGGACTTCTTCTCCCGTTATGGCCGTGACGCCCTGCTTATTCTGGTACTGATTGGCTGCTACCGGATTTCAGATGTTGTGATGGGGGTGATGGCCAATGCCTTCTATGTCGATATGGGCTTTACCAAAACGGAAGTCGCTTCGGTATCTAAGGTATACGGGGTGATCATGACCTTGCTCGGAGCAGGACTCGGTGGAATTTTAGTCAGCAAGTTCAAAACATTACGTATTCTTGCACTGGGTGCAGTACTTTCTGCCGGTACCAATATCCTGTTTATGGTATTTACCTATATGGGGAACAGCCTGCCTATGCTGACGCTGGTGATATCGGTTGATAACCTGAGTGCGGGTATCGCTACCGCAGCCTTCATTACCTATATGTCGAGTCTGACCAATATCGCCTTTTCAGCAACGCAATATGCATTATTTAGCTCAATTATGCTTTTATTCCCTAAGTTTATTGCTGGGTTTTCAGGCCTTTATGTCGACACTTTCGGATATAACATTTTCTTCCTTACAACTGCACTGATCGGCCTGCCCGTTTTAGTGCTGATCTATGCCGTAGACAAGACCTCAAGCTCCTCCTCGCAGACCAGTTCAGAGGCTGGTTAGGCAACCAATCTCACAGCATCATTAAACAATCGCACTAACCGGAAGTATTCTGTTGATGAAGGATACTTCCGCCCTTCATTCATCTCACTTTTCCACGCCGATAACCCCCTCAAAACTGCGGTTAGATAAGCGCTTTCTCATTTAGTTCAGAAAAATTTCATTGAAAGCACTAAAAATAACGATCGAGATCACCATTACCTTGCTTTGTAATCGATTACAGAGGATCGCGATCACGTTTGGGAAAGGATTGCGCAATCGTTACATTCACAAGAGTGACATAAAGCAATAGAATCACCGCCATAAATACGGACAACGTATAAATAAGTCCGAAAGATAAAACACAATTAGCGAGGCTTCACCATGCGTAAATCACTAGTAGCACTTAGCGTTCTAGCTGCAACAGCTCTACCTGCCGCAGTTAATGCTGCAGACTATTCTGACGATATCCACAAAAACGACTACAGCTGGTCTCAGTTCAACCTAATGTACGCTTTTGATGAGAAAGGTGCAGGTAAAGAGTCATCTCACGACTACCTGGAAATGGAATTCGGCGGCCGCTCTGGCATCTTTGACTTGTACGGCTACGTTGATGTATTCAACCTGACCAGCGACAAAGATAGCGACAAGCATAACCAAGAAAAAATCTTCATGAAGTTTGCCCCTCGTGTATCTCTGGATGCAGTAACTGGCAAAGACCTGTCTTTCGGTCCTGTTCAGGAACTTTACCTTGCTACGCTTATTGAGTGGGGTGGCAACTCTGGTGTAAACAACCAGAAAGTTGGTCTGGGTTCTGATGTAATGGTTCCATGGCTAGGTAAAATCGGCCTGAACTTGATGGCTTCTTACCGCGGTAACGACCATGAATGGAACGGCTACCACCTAGCCACTAACTGGTTCAAACCATTCCACTTCTTCGATAACGGCAGCTTCCTGTCTTACCAGGGTTACATCGATTTCGAATTCGGTCTAGACGATGACGCAGCTCACCAGTCAAGCACAGGTGCAGCAATGTTCAACGGTCTATACTGGCACTCTGATCGCTACGCAGTGGGTTACGGCCTGAAACTATACAACAACGTATACGGTTTCGAAGATGGCGAAACTCTACCATGGGGACCAGTTGCTGACTCTTCAGGTGTTGGTCACTACATCTCTGTTACCTACAAGTTCTAAGTTAATTTGTACTTAGCTAGATGAAAGGCGCCTTTGGCGCCTTTTTGTTATTTGCCACGAATATATCTCGAAAGTAAGATTGAAATTACTTACGAGACATCCCCGCTTTCTAGTTCATTTTCTTCCATATTTTTCCCGACTTTTTTCCCAACAACTGAGAAATACGACTTAGCAATAAGACAGAAGCACAGCGCTGAGAATATGCGCTAGCCTTTGCTGTATGAGCGCGAAGTATATTTTTACTCCTACAACACGCTCACGACATACTTCTTGTCATGCCTTTCAAGACTGTGGCAATACCTAGAAAAGCAAACTGACGAGAAGAACAACAAGCAATGGCAAATGGTTAGCGGGAAGTCATCATGTATAAAACTCTGGCAGCTCTTAGTATCAGTTCCGCCCTCGCCCTTTCCGGTGCGAGCTTTGCCGTCGACTATTCCGACGACATCAGAAAAAATGACTATAAGTGGTTCACTTTTAACCTGATGCAAAGTATCAACAACCGCATCCCTTTCGGGTTCCAGGATGATACCTACTTCGAGATGGAGTTTGGCGGCCGTTCCGGTTGGCTGGATCTCTACGGGTATCTGGATGTCTTCGATGTGCTTAACTCCAGCAACTCGGACCGAAACAAACCTGAAGGCAGCGATGACTTTGCAGATAACTTCTTCTTCAAGTTTGCACCAAGAGCCTCATTAGATGCACTAACTGGCAAAGATCTTTCCTTCGGGCCAGTTCAGGAACTCTATATATCGACAGTAACCAATGTGGGTGATAATGCCCTGTTCGAGCACTATATAGGGATAGGGTCGGATGTTGAGGTTCCCTGGTTCGGGAAAATAGGGCTCAATACCTATGCCCGCTATGTCCGCGAAAACTTCGGGGCAGACAACGAAAGTGAGTGGGATGGATACATGATTTCCACCAACTGGTTCAAGCCTTGGTATACCCTCAGCAGCGGCGATTTCATCACCTATCAGGGGTACCTGGATTATAAATTCGGTGCCTCGAAGATATCAGATGATGTCAACCGGACAACAACAGCGGTTGAATGGTTCAACGGTATTTACTATCACACCCCGCAGTGGGCTTTTGGCTATGGTGCTAAGTACTACCACAATATGGCACTGTTCAAAGACGGCGGTTTTGCCGGCGATACCACAGGCTGGGGTCACTACTTCTCGATCAACTACAAATTCTGACCCTATGAATCCTACTCTTTTCTGACTTTCAGTGGCGCATCCATAGCAATATGAATGCGCCTTCTTTTACCTGTTCTCCCTCTCCAGCAGAAAATGCTATCCTGCTTTTCTCGTATAGCTCTCAGTATAAGTAACGTTAAAATACTGGCGCCAATTGAAATAAACTCAAAAAGGAAGGTTCAGGTGAAATTAACCGTTGTCGGTGCCGGTGCCGTCGGCCGTTTATGGGGATGCAAACTATCACTGCAGCATGAGGTTCATTTCTGGACCCGAGATAGCGCCCCGAGTTTGACAGTAGAGCTAAACCCGTTAGCACCCAATGAAAAATCAACGTCCTGCAGCTTTCCAGCCAATCACCCCGCCCTGCTAACCCAGGCTGACAGCATTCTTGTTACCGTTAAAGCCTTCCAGGTTGAACAGGCTCTCGAGGACATTCGCCGTCACCTAAAGCCGGAAACCCCGGTCATTATTATGCACAACGGGATGGGAACTCAGGACATAGCCCGTAAACTGTTACCGGAGACCCCGTTACTCTACGCCACAACAGCGCAGGCAGCCTTTCGCCCCGACGAGCAGCAGGTCAGTCATACCGGCATCGGGCAAACCTGGCTAGGTGCCCTGAACACGACAGGCAAAGAACACAAAGCGCTGGCCGATGAACTGAACTATGCCCTGCCCCCCTGCCAGTGGCATGATGATATCGCCTACCCGCTGTGGCAAAAACTGGCTATCAACTGTGCCATCAACCCACTGACAGCGATTCACCAGTGCCGTAACGGTGAACTGGCCAATCAGAACTACAGCCAGCAGCTCACAGATATCTGCCACGAAGTCGCCCAGGTTATGACCGCTGAGGGCTATCCAATAAACAGCGATGAGCTGAAGCAACTGGCCGACAAGGTGATTAAGGCCACCAGCCAGAACTTTTCTTCTATGAATCAAGATATTTGCCAGCATAGACCCACTGAAATCGACTATATTACTGGCTATCTGATTGCCCGGGCTAAAGCGCACCGGATCACCGTTCCGGTCAATTCCCGGCTATGGCAACAAATTAAACAACTGGAGCAACACTATAATGACCAATGACGCTCAGCAACGTCCGATCAAAGTGGCGGTCTGCATCGCCCCTGGCACCGAAGAAATGGAAGCGATCAACACTATCGATATCCTGATCCGCGCTGGCTTTGAGGTCACCACAGCCAGCGCAGCCTCTGACGGTGCATTAATCGTCGAGGGCTCACGCGGGATCAAGCTGGTGGCTGATGTCGCGCTGGTGTCGATTGCCGACGACCCTTTTGACTGTGTCGTCCTGCCCGGCGGCCTTGGCGGTGCAGAGTGCTTCCGCGACAGTCCGTTACTGGTCGAGTTCGTCAACCAGCATAAATATGACGGCAAACTGGTGGCAGCGATTTGTGCCTCGCCGGCCGTAGTGCTTGAACACCATCAAATGTATCCGAAGGCTATTATGACGGCGCACCCGGCCTTCATGGAGCAGATCCCTGAAGATCGCCGCCGTACCAAGCGTGTCGTCTTTGATGTCAACGGCAACCTGCTGACCAGCCAGGGGCCGGGCACCTCGCAGGAGTTCGCCCTGGAAATTGTCGTCCGTCTGGCAGGCAAGGAGAAGGCAGCAGAAGTAGCCAAGCCAATGGTGGTATGGCCGAACATGCACTACGACGTGCTGCCAAGGGCATAAGCTGTTTCAACTCCCCTGACCCTACCCTTAAAGAATGCTCCTCCCACTTTTTAAGGGGGAGGCAGGGAGCGGGTTCACAGGTCCCAACAACAAAAAACGAGAGCCAAAGCTCTCGTTTTCTAGGATCTCGTCTCTAGAAACTAGGATCTGTTCTTAAGGACGATAGACCTTAACGTTATCAAAGCCGTTCTCTTTCAGGTACAGTGCCTGAAGGCGACTCATCACACCACGGTCACAGTACAGCAGATAGGTGTTGTCCTGCGGCAGATCGCCAAACTGTGTTGCCAGTTTATAGAACGGCAGATGCTTAACCTCGACATTTTCAATTTCCAGCGGGTTTTCATCTTCTTCGTCCGGGCTGCGGATATCGAGGACAATGGCACCATTGTCGATCTGATCAACTAGCTCAATCTCCGGCGCCTGCTCCTGGCTTTCTTTTGCGATGTCACGAATATCAATCACACGGGCTTCTTGAACCACACGATCAAGCACTGCAAAATCAAATTTCGCCTCTTCAATTTCCAGCTTTTCTTTTACAGCTTTCACTGTCGGGCTCTTGGAGATGACACCGCAGAATTCAGGCATGGTCTTGGCGAAATCTTCAGTACCAATATCACGCGCGACATTAATAATATCTTCTTTGTCCCAGTTTATTAGCGGACGCAGAATCAAAGTATCAGTCACGTTATCGATATGGCGCAAGTTGGTCAGCGTCTGGCTTGAAACCTGACCAAGTGCTTCACCAGTGACCAGCGCCTGAAGGCCCATGCGTTCGGCAACCTGCCCGGCAGCGCGCATAAACATACGCTTAAGTACGACACCCATCTGACCATCGGCCACATTTTCCAGAATTTCGGCAACTACCGGTTCGAAGTCAATCGCAATAAATTTAACTTTGGCTGATGAACCGTATTTATTCCAAAGGAAATGCGAAACCTGCTTAACACCGATTTCATGAGCCGGACCGCCAAGATTGAAGAAACAGTAGTGCACTTTGCTACCGCGCTTGATATGCAGATAGCTCGATACACCCGAGTCAAAACCACCGGAAATCAGGCTAAGCACATCTTCCTGAGTTCCCAAAGGAAAACCACCCAGCCCCTTATGACGCGCCAGGACCTGGTTCAGCTTGTCCTGAGCAACTTCGATTTTTACGGTAACGTCAGGATTTTTCAGTTTGACAGAAGCAGATTCCACCGCCTGATTCAGGCCGCCACCTACGTAGCGCTCCAGTTCAATCGAGGTGAAGTCATGTTTGCCTGTTCGCTTGGCGCGTACGCAGAACGTCTTACCTTCAATTTGGTCGCGGACGTGATCTAGTGTCTGCTCGTAGATATCGTGCATGTCAGTGAAGTCACTTTGCTTCACTTCCAGCGAATGGTGAATACCTGGCGTTCGCGTTAATACCGCCAGAACCTGATCACGAATGCTGTCATCTTTTGATGACACTTCGATGTGACTACGGCGATTTTGTACCGCTACTGAATCGGACAAACGCTGGACAATAATGCGGATGTTGCTTTCCAGGATTTTAGTGAAGCGCTTTCGGACAGAATCACTCTTTACAAAAATCTCAGGATGGGGTTTAACGATAAATTTCATAACACGCTTCGCTACACTGGGCCAAACAATACCAAAAGGATTAATCCTTAAAGGGATCAAAGGCGCGGATTATACAGCAAGCAGGCTGTTGCTGAAACAAGGATATACAGGGTGAGCTCCCTTCCCTGTATATCATTCCATTATTAGGTTTAGTGTAGGCTTAATTTTCGCCGCTAGGCACTTCATCCGAATAATAGGGTTCGCCCTGCATGATAGAAATCTCAACCCGGCGGTTTTCTTTGCGTTGCGCCTCGGTCTTGTTGTTGTTCAGCGGCGCCGTATCGGCCAACCCGACCACCCGCAGACGCTTGTGTTCAAAACCATCCACTTTTTCCATCTCCTGGGCAACCGACACGGCGCGCTGTGCCGACAAGTCCCAGTTTGAACGGTAGAGCTCCGAATCCAGTTTCTGGTTATCGGTATGACCAGAGACACGGATCACACCGGGTACATCCTTGACCAAATCGGCAACCTGCCTCACCAGCGGCCTAAATTTGGGCTGCAAGAAAGCAGAGCCGGCAGGGAACGATCCCTTCTCCTTGATCCGGATAACGACCTGCTGGCCGAAACTTTCCACTTCAACCGCCCCGTCCTGGATCTCACGGTCAAGCGCCTTCTGCAGAATCTCCATCAGCTGCTCCTGTGATTCCGACAGTTCAGAATCACTGTTCTGCTTCTGCTCGGTCGACAAGTCAGCACTCTGCCCGCCCGTCATCTTGCCGGCGTCACGCTGGGTACCACCTGCCCTGTCGGACTCGCCCTCATGAAAATCCAGCGAACGCTGGGTCATGTCTATCGTCTGCTGCATGATAACTTCAATCGGCGTCGGCTCCGGACGCCCGGGACGAAACTCCTGGGCAATCACGCTGGTCCCTTTCGGAATATCTTTCACTTCCAGCATATTCTGAACACCGAAAGCAAACTTCATCGAACCGGCAATTTGCTTAAACTTCAGTACGTCCATCTCCGAGAAGGACAGCAGAAGTACAAAGAAACACATCAGCAGTGACATCAAGTCGGCGAAGGTACCCATCCAGGCCGGTAGCCCCGGGGGGGGACATTTGCATTCTTCTTCCATCGTCCCTCCTGTTACTCGTCGCCGTCGATGCTACGTTTCTTCTCGTTCAGATAGTTTTTCAGGTAGCCATCAATCACCCGCGGGTTCTGGCCGTCCTGAATAGCCAACACCCCGTCGAGGATAAGACGACGGTTCAGCTTTTCTTCATCCTTGCGCAGCTCAAGCTTGGCGGCAATCGGCAGCATCACCATGTTCGCCAGAACCGCACCGTAGAGCGTGGTCAAAAGGGCAACGGCCATCGCCGGGCCAATCGACTTGGGATCATCCATGTTGGACAGCATCGCAACCAGACCGATCAGCGTACCGATCATTCCCATCGCCGGTGCCACATCGCCGAGGGCCTTGAAAATACCCGCCCCCAGCTCATGACGCTCGTTGGTCAGGGCGATATCTTTTTGCAAGGTTGCCCGGACCACGTCGGCATCATGACCGTCAACCAGCAAATCGATGCCTTTGCGCAAGAAAGAGTTTTCCACTTCCATTTCTTCCAGCGCAAGAAAACCGCCCTTACGGGCCGCATCGGCCATCTCGACAACTTTGGCAATTAAGTCTTCAGGGTTGTCCGTCTTGAACATAAAGGCCTTGGCGGCAATTTTCGCAGCGCCGAAAAACTGCCCGATACTGTATTGCATCAGTGCAACAAACATCGAGCCACAAAAAACGATCAAAATCGACTGCGTATCAATGAACATACTGATACTACCGCCCAGTACCATCGCCATGATAACGAAGGCAAATGACCCGATTAAACCTATGAGGGTAGCCAAATCCACCGGTAATTCTCCAACTTGCGACACGTAGCCAAAATGATTTCTGTGGCTATTCTAACCAACTCAGACTATATCGGCACCATTGAATTTTGATTTAGCTTTCTTGACAGCAAAACTCGAAAATAACTGTTGGCGACACAGAATCCTGTGACATAATTTGACGCTGTAAACTCTCTACGTTATTTTTCCTGCACTTAAATCATAGTGAACCCTTTATGGCAGCTAAAAAACCTGAAAATATGGCGTTTGAAGCCGCACTGGACGAACTGGACAGCATCGTAAATGAGCTGGAATCCGGTGACATTGCGCTCGAAGATGCGCTGAAGAAATTTGAGCGTGGCATTGCGCTTGCCCGTAGCAGCCAGCAAAAACTGACTCAGGCCGAGCAGCGAGTAGAGATTCTGCTTCAGGCAGATGATGAAGCCCCCCTGACTGAATTTGATGCCAATAATGAATAAAAACACTTCCCTGTCACAGTCTCTGCAGTATTACCAGCAGCGTAATAACCAGCAACTGGCACAATGGATCTCGGCGCAGCCGTACGCTGAACAGCCTCTCATTGAGGCCATGAAGCACGGTACGTTGCTGGGTGGCAAACGTGCTCGCCCTTTCCTGACCTATGTAACAGGCCAGATGCTTGGTGCCGATTGTGCTAATCTAGATACTCCAGCGGCGGCAGTGGAATGCATTCATGCGTATTCGTTAATTCATGACGATCTGCCGGCAATGGACAACGATGATTTGCGCCGTGGTCAGCCGACCTGCCATATTGCCTTTAACGAGGCGACAGCTATTCTGGCGGGCGACTCGCTGCAGACGCTGGCTTTTGAAATTCTGGCAACCGGTCCCTTGAGCGAAGACGGGGAAACATACCGCATCCAGATGGTCAGGGAGCTGGCACAGGCATCTGGCGCGGCCGGTATGTGCATGGGACAGGCACTGGATCTGGCGGCAGAGGGACAGGATGTCACGCTGCAGGAGCTGGAAACCATTCACAAGCATAAAACCGGCGCATTGATCCGCTGTGCGATTCGCCTCGGGGCGCTTGCCGCCGGTGACAAAGGTGCCGAGATACTGCCGCAGCTCAACCAATATGCGGATGCTATCGGCCTGGCCTTCCAGGTTCAGGACGATATTCTGGACGTTACCAGCGACACAGAAACCTTGGGCAAACCGCAAGGTTCCGATCTCGAACTAGAAAAAAGTACCTACCCGGCCTTACTCGGATTGGAAGGTGCGAAGCAAAAAGCTCAGCAACTTTATCAAGAAGCGCTACAAGCATTGGACGCAATACCCTACAATACAGACCAATTAGAAGTTTTTGCCCGATACGTCATCGAGCGCAATAACTAAAAAACAGTAAAAGCGCCGAAATGTTATGACACTGGATATTTCAAAATACCCTCATCTGGCTCTGGCAAACACTCCAGATGAACTACGCTTGTTACCAGTCGACAGTCTACCTGCTGTCTGCGACGAGCTACGTACCTACTTACTGAAGTCAGTAAGCCAAAGCAGCGGTCACTTTGCTTCCGGCCTTGGTGCCGTCGAGCTGACGGTTGCCCTGCACTATGTCTACAATACGCCGTTCGATCACCTCATCTGGGACGTCGGCCACCAGGCATACCCACACAAAATTCTTACCGGCCGCCGCGAGGCGATGTCGACGATCCGTCAGAAAGACGGGATCCACCCCTTCCCGTGGCGTGAAGAGAGCGAATATGACGTTCTTTCCGTCGGCCACTCCTCGACTTCGATCAGTGCCGGACTGGGGATGGCGATTGCCGCGGAAAAAGAAGGCCTCGGGCGCAAAGTGGTCAGCGTGATCGGCGACGGCGCAATCACCGCCGGAATGGCATTTGAAGCGATGAACCATGCCGGTGATGTCCACTCGGACATGCTAGTGATCCTGAACGACAACGAAATGTCGATTTCAGAAAACGTCGGTGCAATGAATAACCACCTTGCGCGCCTGTTATCCGGTAGCCTCTATACCACCATCCGTGAAGGCGGCAAGAAAGTGTTGTCTGGTGCGCCGCCGATCAAGGAACTGGTCAAACGCGCCGAGGAACACATTAAAGGCATGGTTGTTCCCGGTACCATGTTCGAGGAGCTGGGCTTTAATTATATCGGCCCTGTCGATGGCCATGACGTCGACGAGCTGGTCAATACCTTGAAGAACATGCGTAACCTCAAAGGGCCGCAGTTCCTTCATATAATGACCAAGAAAGGTAAAGGCTATGCTCCGGCCGAAGCGGATCCAATTAACTATCACGCCGTACCTAAGTTTGATCTAGCCCAGAACCCGATTCCGAAAGCCAAGAGCCAGCCGACATTCTCCAATATCTTTGGCGACTGGCTGTGCGATATGGCCGAGCAGGACAGCAAGCTAATGGCCATTACCCCGGCCATGCGTGAAGGCTCTGGCATGGTTCGGTTCTCAAAAACGTTCCCCGAGCAGTACTTTGATGTTGCCATTGCCGAGCAACATGCCGTTACTCTGGCAACAGGCATGGCTATCGGTGGCTACCACCCGGTTGTTGCCATCTATTCGACCTTCTTGCAGCGCGGCTATGATCAGCTGATCCACGATATCGCGATCATGGATTTACCGGTGATGTTTGCCATTGACCGTGGCGGTCTGGTCGGTGCCGACGGGCAGACGCACCAAGGCTCGTTTGATCTGAGCTTCATGCGCTGTATCCCCAATATGGTGATCATGGCACCAAGTGACGAAAACGAATGTCGCCAGATGCTCTATACCGGCCACCAGCATCAGGGGCCGAGTGCGGTACGCTACCCGCGCGGCAGCGGTACCGGCATCGTGCCGAATCGCGAAATGACAGCTCTGGAGATAGGAAAAGGGATTGTTCGCCGTCAGGGGGAGAAAATCGCTATCCTCAACTTCGGAACCACCCTGAGCTATGCGCTGGAAGCGGCTGAGAACCTTAACGCGACCGTGGCCGATATGCGTTTCGTCAAGCCTCTTGACGAAGCTTTGATCCTGGAGCTGGCGGCGACCCACGACACCTTGGTCACCGTTGAGGAGAATGCCATTGCCGGTGGTGCCGGTAGCGGTGTGAACGAGTTCCTGATGAAGCAGAAAGTGCTCAAGCCGGTACTGAACATCGGCCTGCCGGATCGCTTTATCGAACAAGGCACTCAGGCAGAACTCCATGCCCTGCTCGACATTGATGGTCCGGGCATCGAGAAGCAGATAAAAGCCTACATCGACTAACAAAGATAAAACCCTGGCCCGGTAGCTTTCTTGGCAGCCGGGCTCCGGTTTTAGAAGCTCTCCCCGACCACCGTCACATTGGGCCAGGGAACCTTTTTCAGTACCGCCCCCTCGTAACCTCCCAGCTCGATATAGCGCATAGGCTCACCCAGCGAACCGTCATAATTTATCCGCTGATACTCTCCCGGAAGGGATATCCGCATGGGTTTGGCCAGCAAAAAGCCTTTTTGGTTTCTTTCCTTAACGGCCCGGTAAACAACCAAGCCTTCGCTGTAACGGCGTGCAATCACGCCTTCCCGGGGAAAGTCACCAAACCAGCCGGAGCGGTAAAGCCAGAACCAGTTTGCCGGTTTCAGCGCAATATCCGATATCATCGATGCCGATGTTTTTGCCTTATCGCCCTTGTTTTCCCAGATCACGGCCTTGTGTCCTTTAGGGATATTAACAGGCCGGCCGATATCAATTTCCAGCATTCCCGTCGGCTGATAAACCCAGTTTTTTGGTACCCCTTGCCGGTACCAGTTACGCAACGTCGTATTACTGCTGCCATAAAAATAGGTTTGGTTCCAACTATGGAAGAAGGTATAGCCGGGCAGGTTAAAAAAATAGTATTGGGCCAGCCCGGTTTCTATATCCCGCTGCCAGGCGAGATCAGAAGAAGGGGCCAGCTCACTGCGCCCTCCTTTCACCGACGCCATGATGACACTCTTGTCACCAGCCTTGGCCAACGCAAAGGTCTCCCAGGCACGCTGCATCCTCTGCAAGCCCATCGCCGGGGTGAGATAATGCTCCCGCAACCAAAGATCGATAACATCCCGCAGCTGCACCGGCCATACCGAATAATGCCAGAGGTTGATCTCCGAAATATTTGCAGCCAGCCAGGTGGTTTGCGTTTTCTTTTTCACCCGCTGCAAAAAATCGGCCAGTTGCTTGGCATACTCTGTTGCCGCGTCTGTCGTACCTGCCTTGAGCGGCAGTTCGCTGAGCAGCCCGCCCTCGAGGACACTGAACTGATTGCTGTCGAGTAACTTGGCCATATCATCATTGTATGCCCCGCTTAGCCCCTGCCGCTGCCAGTCATGGCGATACCAATTGGCATGCACTTCATTAAAAGCATCATTAGCAAAACTCACTCGGTACCAGCAAGTACCCGGCCACATATTGCTGGCCGGTATCAGGCGTGCCTGATGCCTGAAACGGGCACTGGCCTTGGTATTAGGGCGTTCATTAAACTCGGTGGCGCTCACATACCCGTCACCGTCCTGATCATTGGCACTGTCCCAGCCGGGGATCCGCAATTGCTTGGCATCGAGCTGCAGCCAAGGCTTAATACGTAACTCACTGAGCCTAGTCTCATCCGGCCAGGCGAGCTTAACCATCCATGTTTTTAGGCCGTTATCCAAGCCAATATTTCCGCTGTTGAGTTTACGTTGCTGGTAATACGGCCATGCACTGTGCCAGGTTTCTTTATGCTCAAGATAACCCGTCAGTATTTTTTCCCCTTGAGTGCTTCCTCCTTGAAAGCCTCCTCCTTGAATGCTTTGTCCTTGAGAGCCTGACAGGGACCAGTCAACCTTAGTCTTTTTCCAGCCAGCCACATTTCCCTTCTCATCGGTCAGGTTGCGTTTTAGCAAAGGCGAGCCGTCAGCAACAAGCTCAAGGGCATCAAACGGGTAGGAAGAGAAGAGGATCACCTCGTCGCCCGGCTGAAGAGTCAGCGGCAAACGCGCAGTAGAGAACTGATTATTACGAACCAGCAGCAAGTGATAGGGCTGACCTTTGAGCAGATAATCCAAGCCGGAGCTCGGCTTATCAGCCGCTAACAGGGTATCTTCGGAGAAATGCATGAAACCGTCTTCCATATCAATCCCGGCCAGTGCAGCCTGTTTACTTAACCATGCCGACTGTTTTCCCGGCCGACAGTCCAGCTTCTGGCTATAGATATACCCCATCGCAATGGTCTGGCGGTTAACATCAACATCCTGCATGCCGCCAAAAATAATATCCGCATGGCTTGCCTCCCAGTCCTTCACGTCCTGCGCCGTGTTGAAGAACGATGTAGCCAACGGCTCATCCCAGCTTCCCGGCAACACCCAGGCCGCCCCTGTCGAGGGATAAACCTGCGCATTAGCCTGATAGGCCAACAATAACCCTGCAACTAACCCCAACCCGCGCCACGGCATAGCTCACCACTTAATTGTTCTGAAAACCTTAATAAAGCCTAGACGAACAATTTTTAGCAGGTTGATTTAAAGCCGGTTTATCTATAAAAAAGCCGCGCTATTGCGCGGCTCATCATTTCCGTTTATCAGCAAGCTGCAGGCTTTTTCTACCATCCCATCCAGTAACCCACACCCCACAGGGCAATCATTGCCATAAAGCCAGCCAGGATATCATCTACCATGATTCCCAGGCCGCCATGGACATGTTTATCCAACCAGCTGATCGGCCACGGTTTGACCATGTCAAAGAAACGGAACAGAACAAAACCTGTCAGTACCCATTCCCAGCTCGCAACCGGGGCTACCGCCATGGTGATCCAGAAACCGACAAACTCATCCCAGACGATACTGCCATGGTCGTGAACCCCCATATCATTTGAAGTTTTCTGACAAATAATAATGCCGACCAGCGCCGCGACAACCGTGATAACCAGATAAGCCGCAAAAGGGAGCTTAACCATCAATAGATAAAAAGGGATGGCCGCTACAGTGCCCATGGTCCCCGGTATGATTGGTGACAAGCCACTACCGAACCCCGTTGCCAGCAAATGCCAAGGGTTTGTCAGGTTGATATTCTCTTTAGGATTTCCCACTTACTACTCCGCAAAATGATCATAGCCATGCAACTGCCAGTCAAGCGGCTGATCAGCTCTGATCAGCGTGATCCCCCGGCCCGGGCGCAACTGACCGATACAGGTCGCCTTGACGCCACAGTGTGCCAGAGTCGTATCGATTGCTCCACGGTTCTGCTCGGGAACCGTAAAGCAGAGCTCGTATTCTTCACCACTGCCCAGCGCCAGCTGCAGAGCCTTGTCCCTGTCAGACTCAAACAAACACAGCTCCGGTGACAGCGGCAGTTTATCAACCTCAATACTGGCTGCCAGCCCGGAGCGCTTCAGAATGTGGCCGAGATCAGAAATCAAGCCGTCGGAAACATCCAAGGCTGCCGATGCTATCCCGCGCAGTGCCTGCCCGGCCAAAATCCGGGGTTGCGCCTTGTAGTGGCGATCAAGCAAGGTTTTTTGTAGCTGCGGATCACTCACCGTCTTCTCACCAAGCAGCAAGGCAAGCCCGGCGGCGCTATCCCCCAAATTACCGGTAACATAGACCCAGTCACCTGACTTCGCCCCACTGCGAGTGAGTGCTTTCCCCTTGGGAACAAAGCCATGCACGGTAATCGTAATACTCAGTGGCCCTTTGGTAGTATCGCCACCCACCAACTGAACATTGTAATAGTCAGCCAATGCAAAAAAGCCCTGGCAAAACTGGCGCAGCCAACTTTCATCCGGGGCAGGCATGGTCAATGCCAGTGACACCCAGGCTGGCGTTGCCCCCATGGCTGCCAGGTCACTCAGGTTCGAGGCCAAGGCCTTATGGGCTACCAGCGCCGGATCAGCATCGGCCAAAAAGTGAGTACCTGCTACCAGCGAGTCGGTGCTGACGGCAAGCTGGCTGCCGTCCGGCACCTCCAGCAGGGCACAATCATCACCGATGGACAAGGCGACATCACGGCGGTTTACATTCTGGTGCTCAAAATACCGAGCAATAAGGTCAAATTCGTTGCTAGCCATACTGTTTTTCAAATTAAAGACAGAAAAAAGGCCAGCTAAGCTGGCCCTCTAGAATCGTATTCGATTACTTCTTGCGAAGTGTCGGTGCCGCTTTATCCAGCACACCGTTTACAAACTTGTGGCTGTCTTCCGCACCGAAGGCCTTGGCCAGTTCGATAGCTTCGTTGATCACCACTTTGTATGGTACATCATCACGCTTGGTCATCTCGTACATAGCAAGACGCAGCAACGCAAGCTCCATCTGATCCAGATCCTGTAGCGGACGAGACAGGTACGGACGCATTTTGCTGTCCAATTCCTGATGGTTCAGAACCACACCTGTTAACAGGTCACGGAAGTAAGCAACGTCAGTATGCGGTGCTGCCAGCTCAGGCGCGTCAGCCTGGTGCTCTTCTTCTTCAAATTTATCGCCAGAAAGGAAGTGTTGCTCGATATCGGCAACATTGCCCTTAGTGATCTGCCAAGAATAAATAGCTTGGATAGCAAAGTGACGTGCATTTCGACGTGCGGCTGGTTTCACAGTAACCCCCATTAGGATTCGATTTGGGACAGGACATTAACCATTTCAAGCGCGCTTAGTGCAGCCTCTGCCCCTTTATTACCAGCCTTGGTACCGGCACGCTCAATGGCTTGTTCGATTGAATCTACAGTCAGAACACCGAACGCTACCGGAGTATTGAACTCAAGAGCGATCTGCGCCAGACCTTTATTACACTCACCGGCAACATAATCAAAGTGTGGCGTACCGCCACGGATCACAGAGCCTAGCGCCACGATAGCATCGTAACGATCGCTCTTGGCAACCTGCTGAGCAACCAGTGGAAGCTCGTATGCACCAGGGCAACGAACAACAGTGATATTGTCATCGCTTACCTGACCTTGACGTTTCAGTGCGTCCAACGCACCTGAAAGCAGGCTTTCGTTGATAAAGCTGTTGAAGCGTGCGATTACGATAGCAACTTTTGCGTTTGGTGCCGCGATGGCGCCTTCAATTACCTTCATGGGCCTTCCTGTGACTATGTCTTTCCGGTTTGAGAAACCGCGGGAGTCTATCACACTTTAAAAGTTATACCAATTGACATCTCACCGGCTCAGGGTGAATAAATAATCGGTCATAGCAGGTGATAAGCGCGTATTTCTCGCCGGTATTATCAAAATAACCTCCTGTCCTGCAGCTAAGCTGCAACAGGAGAAAGAAAAAACAGGCCAGTCGATACTGGCCTGCTTACTGATTTACTCGCAGATATACTCAACGACTTCCAGGCCAAAGCCTGACAGCGAATGGTAACGCTGGGTCGAAGACGACAGCAGCCGCATTTTCGACACCCCCAGGTCGGATAGGATCTGAGAGCCTACACCTACCTGACGAGACTGATCTTTCGGATTCAGCTTCACCACCGGTTTGCCTTCTTCCTGCGCTGCCAAATGTTTTAGCTTGGTGATCACCGCTTCTTGCGGCTCGTGCTTGCTCAGTACCACCAGCACACCGCCCTCGTCAGCAATACGCTTCATGGCTGCTGGCAGGGTCCACTGCGACGCGCCCGAGTGAAGAATATCTTTGAACGTATCTTGCAGGTGAACACGAACCAATGTCGATGACTCGGGTGCCACATCACCCTTGCGCAGTGCATAATGAACTTCATTGTCGATCGTATCGCGATAGGTGATCATGTCGAACTCGCCAAACTCTGTCGGCAGTCGGCATTCCGCCACGCGTTCAATCGTCGTTTCGTTGTTGTTACGGTATTCGATAAGATCGGCAATGGTACCCAGTTTCAGACCGTGTTTTTCGGCGAACACTTCCAAGTCAGGACGACGAGCCATAGTGCCGTCTTCATTGAGGATCTCGACAATAACGCTGGATGGCTCCAGACCCGCCAGGCGGGCAACATCACAACCGGCTTCGGTATGGCCGGCGCGTGCAAGCACACCGCCTTCCTGAGCCATTAGCGGGAAGATGTGTCCCGGCATGACAATATCAGCCGCCGTGGCATTTTCAGCCACCGCCGCCTGAACGGTACGGGCACGGTCTGCCGCAGAGATCCCGGTAGTCACTCCCTCGGCCGCCTCAATCGATACTGTAAAATTGGTACTGAACTGCTCGGTATTATCCTGCACCATCAGCGGCAGGTTAAGCTGCTTGCAGCGCGTCTGGGTCAAGGTCAGGCAAATCAGGCCCCGGCCGTTGGTCGCCATAAAGTTCACCGCTTCAGGCGTGATTTTCTCTGATGCCATGATCAGATCGCCTTCATTCTCGCGATCTTCATCATCCATGAGGATAACCATCTTACCCAGGCGGATATCTTCGATTATTTCTTTTGCACTGCTTAACGCCATAACAATACCTTTATCCTAATGCTTTATCCTAAGAACCCAGTTTTTGCCAGTAGGTCCATGGTAACTTCCGACTTTTTATCTGCGGCTTTCTCACCTAGCATCAAACGCTCTAGGTAGCGGGCAATCACATCAACCTCCAGGTTGACTTTGCGTCCCGCTTTAAAAGATTCCATTGTCGTTTCCGCCGCAGTATGCGGCACAATTGTCAGCTTAAACTCATTGCCACGGATCGCGTTGACGGTCAGGCTGATACCATCGACGGATACCGAGCCTTTCTCCGAAATATATTTTGCCAGATGCTCAGGCGCCCTGACCCAGAATTCTATCGCCCGACCGGTATGGGTACGCTCGATAATTTCAGCGACATCGTCAACATGTCCGGAAACCATATGGCCACCGAAACGGGTCGTCGGCAACATGGCTTTTTCCAGATTGGCCTTCTGTCCGGCCTTGTAGTTGGCAAAAGCAGTACGCTGGAGAGTTTCCAGAGAGAGATCGGCAACATAACCGCTACCGGTCAGCTCAACGACGGTCAGGCATACCCCGTTGGTTGCAATACTGTCACCCAATTTAACATCGGATAGATCGAGCTTGCCGGCATCGACCGTGACAGAAATATCCGCACCTTTCGGCGTCAGGGCCGTAATCGTACCTACAGCTTCGATAATGCCAGTAAACATGAATTAAAATTCCTTGAATTGCTCGTTAAACGTGTTTGACTCGGGCAGTGATCCGGATATCCGGCCCGACCATCCGAACATCGCTGATCGCCAGCTCAGGCACCTGAGACATTGCCGTCAGCCCCTGCAGATCAACCAGCCCGCGGCTGTCGCTTCCCATCAGTTTAGGTGCCTGGTAAATAATTAGCTCATCAACCAGATCCGCCGAGAGCAGCGCACCGGCCAGTCCGGCACCGGCCTCAACCCAGATGTGATTGATATCCTGCTCAGACAGTGCCTTCATCAGCGCTGGCAAATCGAGCGGACCTCCGGCTTCGGTTGCCGGTACCAGTAACTGCTCAACTGACTCCGGCCATGCTTCGTCACCCTGTTCACGGCGGGCCAAAATAGTCCGCCCTGGCAAATGTACAAGCTTATGGTCCGGTGTCACCCGATTCTGACTATCAATCACGACCCGACACGGCTGGCGAACGGCCGACTGCGGATACTCTTGCTGTACCGCCTCACCCAGCTCGTCCCAACGAATATTCAGCGAAGGGTCATCGGCCAATACGGTCGCACTGGTTGAAAGAATCGCACCGGCCCTGGCACGAAAGCGCTGTACGTCCGCACGGGCCGCAGCCCCTGTGATCCACTTGCTCTGGCCATTAGACAGCGCAGTACGGCCATCAAGGCTCGAGGCCAGCTTCAGTTGCACATACGGCATTCCGGTTTTCATCCGCTTGATAAAACCGGGGTTAAGCGCCTGGGCATCTGCTTCAAGCAGACCAGTCTGAACTTCGATTCCGGCCACCTGCAGCATCTCGATACCGCGCCCAGCTACTTGCGGATTGGGATCAACCATCGCGCACACAACCCGTGATACCTTGGCCTTAACAAGCGCTTCGGCACAAGGCGGTGTGCGTCCATAGTGAGAACAAGGCTCTAGCGTGACATAAGCGGTGGCTCCCCGGGCCTTATCGCCCGCGGCACGCAGCGCAAACACTTCGGCATGCGGCTGACCAGCCTGGTAATGGTAACCTTCCCCGACAATACTATCGCCGTGGGCAATCACACAACCAACGTTGGGGTTCGGAGCAGTTGTAAAACGACCACGTTTTGCCAACTCAATGGCACGCAGCATCATGGCATGATCTATGGGTGAGAACATCTGGCTTTGCATTCATTTGAAGGCGTTAGCCGGCAGGTAACTGCCGCTAACACCGCTTACTTCTCTAACTTGGCGATTTCTTCGCCAAATTCACGAATATCTTCAAAACTACGGTACACAGAGGCAAACCGGATATAGGCAACCTTATCCAGTTCCTTCAGCGCTTCCATTACCAAGTTTCCTATCATCTCTGACGGTACTTCACGCTCGCCCGTCGCACGAAGACGAGACTTAATAGTGTTGATGGCACGTTCGATGTCATCAGCACTCACTGGTCGTTTTTCCAGCGCACGCTGGATCCCGCCACGAAGCTTTTCTTCGTTGAACGGGTCACGGTTACCGTTGGTCTTAATCACCCGAGGCATGACTAACTCAGCGGTTTCAAACGTCGTGTAGCGCTCATTACAAGCCAGACACTGACGGCGACGACGGACTTGATGGCCGTCTGCAACCAGACGGGAATCGATTACTTTGGTGTCATTTGCACCACAAAAAGGACAATGCATCTTGCCTCCTAAAATTCGTCGACTCAGTGTAACTCATTTCAATCGGTTATTGAGAATATAAGAATGGTTTTTCTTATTATTCTGGCTTACCAAAGCAAAACGGCACCTTAAGCAGGTGCCGTTTTATCAGATTCAAAGTGCTAGCTTCAAACTACATTTCGTATCTGCCACTTAATCATATAGTACTTCAGCTCGACACTATTTCGTTCAAGAGCAAAAAGGAAGCGCGCAGTTTATAAGTATAAATGAGCACTTCCGATGCTGGTATTGGACTAAATAGCAAAGAGGTGAGGCGCTATTAAGCGTAAACAGGTAGACGCTTACAAATCTCCAGTACCTTCGCCTTGGTCGCTTCAATCACTTCTGGCTTGTCAATGTTGTCCAGAACATCACAGATCCAGCCAGCAAGCTGTTTAGCTTCATCTGCCGAGAAACCACGACGGGTGATCGCAGGTGTACCCAGACGGATACCCGAAGTCACAAACGGGCTACGAGGATCATTCGGTACACTGTTCTTGTTCACTGTGATGTTGGCTTCACCCAGTGCCGCATCGGCCTCTTTACCTGTAATGCCCTTATCAATCAGATCAACCAGGAACAAGTGGTTTTCGGTACCGCCTGAAACGATCTTGTAGCCACGCTCGGTAAACTCGGCAACCATCGCTTTGGCATTTTCAACCACACGTGCCTGATAGGCTTTGAACTCAGGTTCCATTGCTTCTTTGAAGGCAACCGCTTTAGCGGCAATCACGTGCATCAGAGGACCACCCTGGCCACCAGGGAATACCGCTGAGTTCAGCTTCTTGTAAAGCTCTTCACCTTCGCTTGACAGGATCAGGCCACCGCGAGGGCCAGCCAGTGTCTTGTGCGTTGTAGTAGTGACGACGTGAGCATGAGGAACAGGGTTAGGGTAAACACCTGCAGCAATCAGGCCGGCAACGTGCGCCATATCAACAAAGAAGTACGCGCCAACTTTGTCAGCAATTTCACGCATGCGCTTCCAGTCAACAACCTGAGAATAGGCAGAGAAGCCACCAATGATCATCTTCGGCTTGTGCTCCAGAGCAAGAGCTTCCATCTCTTCGTAGTCAATCTGACCACTTTCATCAATGCCGTAAGGAATAATGTTGTATAGCTTGCCCGAGAAGTTTACCGGAGAGCCGTGAGTCAGGTGACCGCCGTGTGCCAGGCTCATACCCAATACCGTATCGCCGGCATTCAGCAGTGCCATGTAAACCGCGTTGTTGGCCTGTGAGCCAGAGTGCGGCTGAACGTTCGCATATTCTGCGCCGAATAGCTGACAGGCGCGCTCAATGGCGAGCTGCTCAGCTTTGTCGACATACTCACAACCGCCATAATAACGCTTGCCTGGATAACCTTCGGCGTATTTATTCGTCAGCTGAGAACCTTGCGCTTCCATTACACGTGGGCTGGTGTAGTTTTCAGAGGCAATTAACTCGATGTGCTCTTCCTGACGCGCAGTTTCTTCCTGAATGGCTGCAAAAAGTTCTGCGTCATAATCGGCAATATTCATGTCGCGTTTTAGCATCTGTATCTCCTGACTCAGATTGTTCTCATACAAATTGACAGAAGTACCTGAAAAATTCAGATCCTTATGTGAATTGGTGGTAATCATAAATCTTCGGTGCAATTCGAAAAACACAAACCTAGGCCCCGCCTAGACGCAAACGTTTTCGTTACACCTGTATATAATTCGCCATCTTACAGAATTTGATCTAAATCAGATAGTCCTCAAGGCACTTTTTCTTAGTCATTCTGCATGTTTATTTTCGATGGCTGCATGAATTGTTTTCATCTTGATGAATCAATCACCATTACAATTCATGCTAATTGCATCATATTACAAGTAAACATGAAAATTAATATTTTACGATCGCGTAAAACATTTCTTACAGCCATGTTCTGACTGTTTTCGGCAACAATTTCGTTTTCCCCAGCTTCCCCCTTATTATTGCGCGCTTCTGATATAAGGAGTGTACATTTGAGCGGTTATCATCATTCACTGAAAGAAAACATTATTGCTATCCTGACCGGTACGTTCATCGTTTCCCAAGGTATTTTCTTTCTCCAGCAGGCTGACTTACTAACAGGCGGCACAACAGGACTGGCACTCCTCCTTAGCCAGTTTGTCGACCTTTCTTTCGGCCAGCTGTATTTCCTATTGAATACACCATTTTATCTGATGGCCTGGTTTCGAATGGGTAAGAGCTTTGCTGTCACCAGTATCATCTCTGGTGGCCTAGTCTCAGTGATCACCGATAACCTTCATCATGTCCTTGAGATCAGCCGACTTGAACCGCTCTATTGCGCCGCTATCGGCGGCCTGCTTATGGGACTGGGCATGCTGATCCTGTTTCGTCACCAGACCAGTCTTGGCGGCTTCAATGTACTGGTGCTGTTTTTACAGGAAAAATTTGGTCTGTCAGCAGGCAAACTGCAAATGGGCATTGATACCTGCATCCTGGTTGCGTCTTTTTTCCTGGTCAGTCCAATAGTTTTGGCCCTGTCTGTACTCGGTGCAGTCCTGCTGAACCTGGTGCTTGCCATGAACCACAAGCCGGGACGCTATAGCGGTCAGGCACTCACCAGCTGCAACTAACCCGTCGACTGATAACGAAAAAGGCTTGCCAAATGGCAAGCCTTTTTCTTTCAAAATGTAATTTGCATTAGTGCGAAGAGATTTTAGATGGCGTCTTCGTCTTCCTCGCCTGTGCGGATACGCACCACGCGCTCAACATCGAACATGAAGATTTTACCGTCACCGATCTTACCTGTCTGCGCGGTCTCGATGATGGTATCAATGCATTGCTCGGCAACGTCGTCTGCTACTACGATTTCCAGCTTCACTTTCGGCAGGAAATCGACCATGTATTCTGCTCCGCGGTATAGCTCGGTGTGACCCTTCTGGCGGCCGAAACCTTTCACTTCCGATACTGTCATCCCTGTGATGCCCACTTCTGCCAGGGCTTCACGAACATCATCAAGCTTAAACGGCTTAATAACGGCTTCAATTTTTTTCATCTTTCATCGTCCTTTGCTGAGCAGAGGTCGCTGGTGCTCGCACCAACTGCCTGATTAATCTTGGAGGTATTATCACAGATCTGAGTCAGTAAGCTCAATGTGTAGTTATGCGATTCAATGCTTTTCAGTGGGCAATATGACATTGGAGTCCATCATTCTGAGCAGCAGGAAAACGGCATAGACAAGTACACTGCTATTTATTGCTATGACCATCAAACTACGGTATTCGGGTTCTATCAGCAAGGGGAGATAGGGGATCAGGCTAATACCGAAGAACATCGTGGCTGCCGGAATAAAGAAATACAGCGGGATAAAGCCCCACTTATAGCCACGCAGCAAGCCCGCTATGGCGAACAGGCCGGAGAGCAGCACCAGCGTAGCGATGATACTTGGCACTATGCCTACTTGCTTGATACTGAAGATAACCGCAAAGGTATCAAAGTAGCGGAGCAAACAGATAATCACGAGTGCAGCCAGCCCCTGGGCGGCACTTACTCTTCCATTGCTTTTAGGGTCTTCCATTCCCTTCTCTCTTCCATGATGTTGTAGTACCAGGAGCCACCTGTTCACAATAGCCGCATAGTTTATGTGGTATTGATGTTTAGCTCAACCCGAACAACTGCTTTCCAGGCACTTGAGTATTATTTTGACTACTGTTTTTTTAGACATTCCTTGCCCGAAAAGTTCAGTAACTGTCAACTTTGTCAGTGTTGTATTTTGACCAGATCCACAAATCCGGCCATAGAACGCACTACGCGGGTATGGACATTTTCCCTCAGCCCGCGGCGATTAAGCCAGACTGTTTTCATGCCCACTTCCTGAGCCGCCTGTGCATCATTCAACGGGTGATTGCCGATATACCAGCATTCATCGGCACTCTTGTCGGCAAACTTAAGCGCCGCCTGAAAGATACGCGGATCGGGCTTGGCTGCACCGGCCTGTTCAGAGGTCATAATAAAACTAAAGTAATCGGCAATACCGGTCTCGACAAGCTTGGTTTGCTGCTGCCTGCTCAGGCCATTTGAGATCACGGCCAGGGGAGATAGCTCGCGCAGCTGCTCCAGTGCCGGTTTGACGTCAGGAAACAGCCGCCAATGCTGGCGATAAATTGCGTAAAACTCGGCAAACAGCTGATCCGCTTCCGCCACCGTCAACGGCCGCTCAAACAACTCGCTGATCCTGGCCCGTCGCTGTCCTTCAAACGTCAGCTCCCCGGCACGCCAGCGGGCCCGGTGCCGATCGGTGATCTCACGCCAAATACCCTCCGGCTTACCCTGAAACGGGACAATATCAGCACGATAACGGGCAACAAAGCTTCGGATTGCATCCTGTTCGGCACCGTCGTGATCAAGCAAGGTATTATCAAGATCAAAAAAAATCATACCCCCTCCTGTGAACACCCTACCCTCAGCTTAATCACACTTTATCCACAAAGGCGAGTAAATTCAGCGAAAAAGGTTAGGCAGTACAAACTTTGCTACTGACATGCCTAATGTTTAATCAACCTCTGCCATTAAACACCAGAAAATAAAAAACCGCTCCGAAGAGCGGTTTTCAGTTCTCGCAGGGATTAGCCAGCGGTTAGCCGATATTGACGCGGGCATTACGGAACATACGCATCCACGGGCTGTTCTCGTTCCAGTCATCCGGGTGCCAGGAGTTTGCTACGGTACGGAATACACGCTCAGGGTGCGGCATCATGATCGTAACGCGGCCATCCTGAGTCGTCAGGCCCGTGATCCCGTTCGGGGAACCGTTCGGGTTCGCCGGGTAGTTCTGGGTCACGTTGCCATAGTTGTCCAGATAACGCAGCGCCACAGTGCCTGATTGCTCAATTGCGTTCAGGTGTTCGCCATTTCGCACTTCGACTCGGCCTTCACCGTGAGAGACTGCAATCGGCATCCGAGAGCCAGCCATGCCATTGAAGAACAGAGAATCACTCTGCTGGACTTCCACCAGGCTAAAGCGGGCTTCGAAGCGTTCTGACTCATTGCGGACAAAACGAGGCCACAAGTCGGCGCCCGGGATCAAGTCACGCAAATTCGACATCATCTGACAGCCGTTACAGACACCAAGAGCGAAGGTGTCATTGCGATGGAAGAAGCGCTCGAACTGCTCACGGGCCATGTTGTTGAACAGCACAGACTTCGCCCAACCTTCACCGGCACCCAGAACGTCACCGTAGGAGAAGCCGCCGCAGGCAACCAAGCCATTGAAACCGTCCAGTTTAACATTGCCCGACAGGATATCGCTCATGTGGACATCCTTGGCATCAAAGCCAGCGCGGTCAAATGCCGCCGCCATTTCAACATGAGAGTTCACCCCCTGCTCACGCAGAATAGCCATCTGCGGCTTAGCACCTGTCGAGATAAACGGAGCAGCCACATCTTCATTGATATCGAAGCTCAGCTTGGTCGACAGGCCTGGATCCTGGCTGTCCTTCTTGGCGTCGAACTCTTGCAGGGCGCCAGCCGGATTGTCACGCATCGCCTGCATCTGGTAGGTCGTTTCAGCCCAGATCGTACGCAGTTCAGTACGGCTTTGCTCCAGGACACGATCATTGCCGTTCCAGATACGGACAACATCTTCGTCAACCACAGTACCAATCACATGGCTGCAGGCCTCAAGGCCATTGGCCGCCAGTACAGACTGTACGTCGTCAAGATCATCGGTACGGACCTGAAGCACAGCACCTAGCTCTTCGTTAAACAGCGCAGCAAGCACATCGTCGCACTCGTCGGCATCGGTTGTATTGATGTCAACTTCAATACCGGTGTGGCCGGCAAATGCCATCTCGGCCAGCGTCACGTACAAACCACCATCACCACGGTCATGATAGGCCAACACTTTTTCATCACGGACCAAAGCCTGTACGGCAGTAAAGAAGCCTTTCAGCAGTTCAGGGCTATCGACATCAGCCGGTTTGTCGCCCAGCTGCTTGTAAACCTGCGCCAGCGCCGTCGCGCCCAGGCGATTCTTGCCACAACCCAAATCAACCAACAGGAGTGTCGATTCACCTTTATCGGTGCGCAGCTGAGGCGTTACGGTTTTGCGGACATCTTCAACCCGGCCGAAGGCGGTAATGATCAGAGACAGCGGCGAAGTCACTTCTTTCTGTTCGCCGTTCTCTTCCCACTTGGTCTTCATCGACATCGAATCTTTGCCGACAGGAATGGTCAAACCAAGGGCCGGACACAACTCTTCACCCACAGCTTTAACGGCTTCGTATAGACCCGCATCTTCTCCCGGGTGACCGGCAGGCGACATCCAGTTGGCCGACAGGTTAATCCGCTTCATGTCACCGATATCCGCACTGGCAATATTGGTGATCGCCTCACCGACAGCCAGTCGAGCCGACGCACCGAAGTCAAGAAGCGCGACAGGGGTGCGCTCACCCATCGACATCGCCTCGCCATGGTAAGTGTCGTAGCTGGCAGCCGTAACGGCACAGTTTGCTACCGGCACCTGCCAAGGACCCACCATCTGATCGCGAGCCACCAAGCCGGTTACCGTGCGGTCACCGATGGTGATCAGGAACGTTTTCTCGGCAACTGCCGGCAGACGCAGAACACGGTGAGTCGCGTCTTCTAGCTCGATCCCAGCGCGGTCAATGGCTTGGCCTTGCGCTTTCTGGGTTTTCACATCACGATGCATTTTCGGCGGCTTGCCGAGCAAAATATCCATCGGCATATCGATAGGCGTATTGTCGAAATGACTATCTTCGAGTGTCAGATGACGCTCTTCGGTCGCTTCACCCACCACGGCATAAGGTGCACGCTCACGCTGACAAATGGCATCAAACACAGCCATATTCTCGGGCGCAACGGCCATCACATAACGCTCTTGTGACTCGTTACACCAGATCTCCAGCGGACTCATGCCCGGCTCATCATTTGGTACATCACGCAGCTGGAATTTGCCGCCGCGCTCGCCATCATCCACCAGCTCCGGCAAGGCATTGGAGATGCCGCCGGCACCCACATCGTGAATAAAGGCAATCGGGTTGGCTTCGCCCATCTGCCAGCAGCGATCGATCACTTCCTGACAACGGCGCTCCATTTCCGGGTTCTCACGCTGCACCGAGGCAAAATCCAGATCTTCTGCCGACTGACCTGATGCCATCGATGATGCCGCCCCGCCACCGAGGCCGATATTCATCGCCGGGCCGCCCAGCACAATGAGCTTGGCCCCTACCGGGATTTCTTTCTTCTGCACATGTTCGTCGCGGATATTACCCATACCACCGGCAATCATGATCGGCTTATGGTAACCACGGATCTCCTCGCCATTGTGCGAGTCCACCTTCTCTTCATAGGTACGGAAGTAGCCCAGCAGGTTCGGACGACCGAACTCATTGTTGAATGCCGCGCCGCCCAACGGGCCTTCCAGCATGATATCCAAGGCATTGACGATTCGGCCCGGTTTGCCAAAATCCGTCTCCCATGGCTGCTCGAAACCTGGAACACGAAGGTTAGAGACGGTAAAGCCGACCAGGCCTGCTTTTGGCTTGCCACCAATACCGGTTGCGCCTTCGTCACGGATTTCACCGCCGGACCCGGTTGAGGCTCCCGGCCAAGGCGAAATCGCCGTTGGGTGGTTGTGGGTTTCCACTTTCATCAGGATATGTGCCGCTTCCTGATGGTAATTATATTGACGCGAGTCCGGGTTCGGGAAGAAACGGCCGACATGGGAGCCTTCCATCACCGCAGCATTGTCTTTATAGGCAGACAGCACATAGTCGTGGTTCTGCTCGTAGGTGTTCTTGATCATCTTGAACAGTGACTTTTCCTGATCAACACCGTCGATCGTCCAGTCAGCATTAAAGATTTTATGGCGGCAGTGCTCCGAGTTGGCCTGGGCAAACATCATTAGTTCGATGTCATTCGGGTTGCGGCCCAGTTTGGTGAAGTTCTCAACCAGATAATCAATCTCATCCTCGGCCAGTGCCAGACCAAGGCTAACATTGGCCTCTTCGAGTGCCTTGCGGCCACCAGCTAGGATATCGACACTTTGTACCGGCGCAGGCTCAGCCTGCTTGAATAGCGCACTGGCCGCTTCCATCTCGGTGAAAACCACTTCCATCATACGGTCGTGGATCAGGCCCTTAAGCTCGGCAAGCTGAGTCTCGGTCAGAGCCGTGGTTGTTTCAACATAATAAGCCGTACCACGCTCCAGACGCTTAATCGTCGCCAGGGCACAGTTATGGGCAATATCCGTTGATTTTGAAGACCATGGAGAGATAGTTCCAGGACGAGGGGTAACCAGTAGCAAGGTACCTGTCGGCTCGTGCTCTGCAATCGTTGGACCGTAGGTTAGCAGGCTTTCCAGCTTGCTTTGCTCATCAGCATTCAGGGGAGCAGATACATCAGCGAAATGCATAAACTCAGCGTAAATGCCTGACACAGGCAGATCTAACTCGCGGCAACGCTCTAATAGCTTGTTAACGCGAAACTCAGACAGTGCGGGTGAACCACGCAAAATTTCCATGTGCGTACGTCTCTCGATTAGCAGTTGAATGAAGGTGATATTGGCCTAACACCCAGCTCAATTACTGGGCTAATTACGTCAATGCCACCTTTTTCACCAAATTGACCCGAGGCGAGTAACTCACGATGGAGCGTAGTATAAGGGAATTTTTTTTGTGACGTAACACCTGACGCAACCGTTTGCGTGTTTTTTTTTCATTCAAGTGTAAATCAAGAGGAAGAAAGCCAACTTTTACTCAAGGAAGTCGCCGGGAGGGCGATACTTTCCAAGATAGCAACGCAAAACCAGCATCGAGCAGATACACTTAGTTGTATTTCAAAACGGAAAATTCCTCACAGTGGGCTACTGAGCGACTTTGCTGATATGACGAGCTTTGGTATAAAGAACACCTAATTATAATGATGAGCACATGTTGTTGAACAATATTCGATTAATCCCTTCCCCCCGATACGCGATTGCTATCATGCTGAGCCTGTTACTGCTTAGCGGATGCAAATGGCTAGAACCTCCTGCGCGTAGTGATCTGGAGAAGATCCGCGAGAGCGGCGTATTACGTGTCGGTACCCTGAACAACCAGCTAGCTTATTTTATCGGTGCCGACGGCCCGACCGGGCTGGATTACGAGCTTGCCCAGCGATTTGCCGACAAGCTGGGGGTAAAACTGGAAATGCAGCCGATGTTTACCCTGGCCGGTCTCTTTCCCTCCCTTGAACGAGGTGATGTGGATATCATCGCAGCCGGGCTGACCATGACCGATGATCGGCTGGAAAGTTTCCGGGCCGCACCGGCCTATTACTACGCCAGCCAGATTGTGGTCTACAAAAAAGGTCAGTGGCGCCCTCGTGATACCGAGGATCTTTCGCAGAACAAAGGCTCGCTAACTGTCGTTAAAGGCTCCAGCCATGAGAAAAGCCTCAATACGCTGAAAGTGCTCTACCCGGATCTGAAATGGCAAGCCGTTGAGGAAACCGACAGCGACGACCTGCTGCGGATGGTTGCCAAAGGCGAGCTGGACTACACCATTGCCGATTCGGTCGATGTTGCCCTCAGCCAGCGCATTCATCCAGACATCGCCACTGCCCTGGAACTGACCGAGGACGAGCCTATCGCCTGGTTTGTCAACAAAACCACAGATGACAGCCTGTATGCGCTGCTCATCGAATTCTTCGGCGACATGCAGCAAAACGGCGAACTGGCCAAGCTGGAGGAAAAGTATTTCGGCCATGTTGCTACCTTTGACTATGTCGACACCCGTGCCTTCCTGCGCGCCATCGAGAAAAAACTGCCGCGCTGGGAATCACTTTTCAAAAAATATGCCGAAGAATTTGACTGGCGTCTGATTGCTGCCCTGTCCTACCAGGAGTCGCACTGGAACCCCAAAGCCGTTTCTCCAACCGGTGTCCGCGGTATGATGATGCTCACCCTGCCGACCGCGAAGTCTGTCGGGGTGAACAATCGTCTGGATCCCGAGCAGAGTATCCGCGGGGGGACCGAATACCTGCGGAAGATGATCAACCGGATCCCGGACAGCATCGCCGAGCATGAAAAAGTCTGGTTTGCCCTGGCCTCCTACAATGTTGGTTTCGGCCACCTGATGGATGCCCGGCGCCTGACCAAAACACAAGGCGGCAACCCGGATGCCTGGAGCGATGTAAAACAACGCCTGCCGTTGCTACGCCAGCGTAAATATTACACCCAAACACGCTACGGCTATGCCCGCGGTGATGAAGCGCTCAACTATGTCGAGAATATTCGTCGTTACTATCAAAGTATTATCGGCTACGAGCAGGCACATAATCAGCAATCACAGCAGCAGGACATTGCGGTGATCGATGATCTCCACACCATCACCCCGCCAAAAACACCTGAGGTCGCCCCTCAGGAGGCAGGAACCAACGCGGAAGCCGACATTGTAGATAAAGCCAAACCGACCAAAACGACCAACAACTAACCCTCCCTTGCTTCCACAACAGCCCTACTTCGGTAGGGCTTTGTTTATCGGATAATGAGTCACACGTATAGCGTCTCTTGATGCAAGAGTAAGTGCAAATCTGCGATGTTGATCATTCATAATCCTCGCTATTTAGGTGACAATCGAACCATGAATCAGGCTCGCCTAAAAAGCCTATCCCCTACTATATCCGGCAGCTAATGCCATTGCTTTATGGGAAGAACCGATGCGATTTTCCAGACAAAAAAAGGCCGTAAAAAGCCTAAAACAGCGAATGACCTCGATCGCAACCCGGCGTAAACGCTTGAATGCCAATATGCGCAAAAAGATCCTCTGGCGCCAGCGCAGCTATGTGGTTGCAGCCAGCATTGTCAGCTAACTGCAGGCTGGTTTCACTTCATTACTCCACAGCTAAACGACAAAGCCCGGCATCGCCGGGCTTTGTCGTGATTATAGGCAGTAGTTATCGTTAGGCCTTGGCAGGATGTTCGTTAAGTGCTGCTTGGCTAGCCTTCTTTTCCGCTTTTTTCTCTGCACGGCGACGCTTGAAGAAAGCCTGTAACTGGGCCCGGCACTCGTCAGCCAGTAAACCTGATTCGCAGGCCACATGGTGATTTACCTGATCATAGCTCAGCAGATTCATCACGCTGCCGGCCGCTCCGGTTTTTAAATCACAGGCCCCGTAGATCACCTTGCCCACCCGGCTGTGCACCATCGCACCGGCACACATCGGACAGGGTTCCAGCGTCACATACAAGGTAGCATCTAGCAGACGGTAATTCTGGATCACTTTGCCAGCCTGGCGAAGTGCCATAATTTCCGCATGGGCCGTTGCATCATGCTGGCCGATGGAGCGGTTCCAGCCCTCGCCGATCACCTGGCCGTCATACACTACGACCGCCCCGACAGGCACCTCACCCTCTTCCTCGGCTTTAGCCGCCAGTTCAATGGCGCGGCGCATAAACAGTTCGTCTTGGCTCTGATCGGTCACAGGGTCTCTCAAATCATACTTTCAGTATCAGGAGGCGCATTATAATGCCAAGCACAGCTGGCTCCAACCATCGGCGTACGATGAGTTAACGCCATCAGAAATATCAACACCTTGCCTGCTCTCTTTAAAAAACATTATTACCACTTGGTAAAAGTAATTTACTCAACAGGGTAATTATCATTAATTTCGAAACAAATATAATACTCGCCATCACAACAAGCGACGTTAGATGGCAATCACTATCGTCGATAGCGAATTTCTTTTCTACAGTGTATTGATACCGCCCGCGATATTTTGGTTCGTTCAACCGGACAAAGCGCGATAAGACGGAGCTCTGTAGATACCTAAATCCTTAGAGAAGAGAGTGCAGAATGTCTGATCAATTTATCAAATCCAAAGCTGCTGTTGCCTGGGGCCCTAATCAGCCACTGTCAATCGAAGAAGTCGATGTCATGCTACCAAGAGCAGGAGAAGTGCTTGTCCGCATCGTCGCAACCGGTGTTTGCCATACCGATGCCTTCACACTTTCTGGCGAAGATCCTGAAGGTATCTTCCCGTCTATTCTCGGCCATGAAGGCGGCGGTATTGTTGAGCAGGTCGGCGAAGGCGTAACCAGTGTCCAGGTCGGCGATCATGTCATTCCACTCTACACCGCTGAGTGTGGCGAGTGTAAGTTCTGTAAGTCTGGCAAAACCAACCTGTGCCAGGCAGTACGCGAAACGCAGGGCAAAGGCCTGATGCCTGACGGCACTACCCGCTTCTATAAAGACGGTAAGCCGATCTTCCATTACATGGGCTGCTCAACATTCTCTGAGTACACAGTACTGCCGGAGATTTCACTGGCCAAAGTCAACAAAGACGCGCCTCTAGAAGAAGTTTGTCTGCTGGGCTGTGGGGTCACAACCGGTATGGGGGCCGTGCTTAACACAGCCAAAGTTGAGAAAGGTGATACGGTTGCTATCTTCGGTCTTGGCGGTATCGGCCTGTCAGCCATCATTGGCGCGACCATGGCCGGCGCAAGCCGCATCATTGGTGTCGATATCAATGAAAGCAAATACGAGCTGGCCAAGAAGCTGGGCGCAACAGACTGCATCAACCCGAATGACTACGACAAACCAATTCAGGAAGTGATTGTCGATATGACCGATGGCGGCGTCGACTACTCTTTCGAATGTATCGGTAACGTCAACGTCATGCGCTCTGCACTTGAGTGCTGCCATAAGGGCTGGGGCGAGTCCGTGATCATCGGTGTGGCCGGTGCAGGTCAGGAAATCTCTACCCGTCCGTTCCAGCTGGTTACCGGTCGAGTATGGCGCGGTTCTGCCTTCGGTGGTGTGAAAGGCCGCTCTGAACTGCCTGAGATTGTTGAACGTTACATGGCAGGCGAGTTCGCACTGGATGACTTCATCACCCATACCATGGGGCTGGAAGATCTTAACCACGCGTTTGACCTTATGCACGAAGGCAAGAGTATTCGCAGCGTTATCCACTTCGACAAATAGTCCAATCGCCTGTAGAGCCTATCGGCGTAAAGATAAATCAGCGCTGCTCCGGCAGCGCTTTTTGACATATCAGAGACAAGCCATCTTATGACTTTAGAAAATATCAGTGCCAACAAAAGTTTCGGCGGCTGGCATAAACAATACAGCCACCACTCAGCCACCCTGAACTGCAATATGCGCTTTGCGATTTATCTGCCGCCCCAGGCAGCCAAAGGCGTCAAGGTGCCGGTCCTCTACTGGTTATCCGGCCTCACCTGCAGCGACGAAAACTTCATGCAGAAAGCCGGGGCCCAGCGCATGGCAGCCGAGCTCGGTATCGCCATTGTCGCCCCTGACACCAGCCCGCGTGGTGAAGGCGTCAGCGATGATCCGGACGGCAGCTACGACTTCGGTTTAGGTGCCGGTTTCTATATCAATGCCACCCAAGCGCCGTGGAACCGCCACTATCGTATGTATGACTATGTGGTCACAGAGCTGCCAGAACTTGTCGAGAATAACTTCCAGGTCAGCCAGCAACGGGCGATAAGCGGCCACTCGATGGGCGGACATGGCGCCCTGATGATTGCCCTGCGCAACCCCGAGCGTTTTACTTCGGTCTCGGCTTTCAGTCCGATCACCAACCCGGTTAACTGCCCATGGGGCAAAAAAGCCTTTACCGGCTACCTGGGAACCAATCAGGAAGACTGGAAACACTATGACAGCAGCGAGCTGATGAAACAGGCAACCAAACAGGTTCCGGCCCTGGTTGATCAGGGCAGCAAAGATGACTTCCTGACCGAACAGCTAAAACCCGAAATGTTGCAGGTTGCCGCCAAGCACAGCGGCTATCCGCTCGAGTTACGGATGCAGGAAGGCTATGACCATAGCTACTATTTCATTGCCAGCTTTATCGAAGAGCATCTTCGCTTTCATGCCAGACACTTCGAAGCGT
The DNA here is from genome assembly GCF_050336885.1 of Photobacterium kasasachensis. Classification (NCBI taxonomy): domain Bacteria; kingdom Pseudomonadati; phylum Pseudomonadota; class Gammaproteobacteria; order Vibrionales; family Vibrionaceae; genus Photobacterium; species Photobacterium kasasachensis. Next base: position 77,835 of record NZ_JAKJSH010000008.1, on the reverse strand, counting down.
AACCCGCGAAACAGGCAGAACGAACAAGCCCGGCAGTTGCCGGGCTTGATGTGTATTTAGAGCTTCAATAGTAAGATCAGAAACCTAGCGGAATGTTGAACGCAAAGAAGCCAACCAGAACCGCCGTCCACACGCTCAGGAACGTCAGTGAGTACGGCACCATCATCGCAATCACATCACCAAAACTCAGCTCAGGCTTGTACTTACGCATAAATGCCAGAATAACACCTGCATAGGTCATCATCGGGGTGATGATATTGGTTGATGAGTCCGCGATACGGTAGGCAGCAGTCACCAGATCCGGCGTCATGTTCGGGTTAACCTGATATAGCATAGGAACAAAAATCGGTCCCAGCAGCATCCATTTGGATGTCAGGCCACCGACAAACAGGTTGATCACCGCTGTTGTCATGATAAAACCAATGATCAGCAAAATGGGATAATCCTGCAATCCCAGCGAACCGAGGAAAGAGGCACCAAGGTAGGTGACATACGTACCCAGCCCAGAAAAACCTAGTAACGCCAGAAAGTTATAACAGAAGAATGTCAGCACCAGAATGTAGCCCATGGTGTTCATCTGCTTCACCATCGCCTTGACCACGTCCTGCAAAGACTTAAACTTCCCGGTTGCGACACCGAAGAAAATCCCCACAACGGCAAATACCATCGCAATCAGCAAGATAACGTTATCAAGGAATGGCGTTACTTCACGGCCAGCCTCATTGGTGTACGTAGCCAGCGGCCCCATCGCCAAGCCAGCAACTGCCAACAGAGCCAGCACCAGGCCGATACCAGCAGCGCGCAGACCTTTATTGTCGGCATCCGATACCTGAAAATCGTTCAGGTTCAGATCTTCCGGCAGCTCATAGGACATCTTCTCAAGGCGCGGTGCCACGAAACGGGTGGTCACCCAGGCACCCAGTCCTGCCAGAATGAAGGTTGAGATAAAGATAAAGAAGTAATGCATGGTTGCCGGGTTAATGGCCTCACCGCTTGCCGTTTCAAACGGGATACCCTGAGATTCGGCAAAAATACGGGCGTTCGCCCCCAAAATGACGTCAACCGGTGTGGCCGGGATCAGGTTGGCAGAGAAGCCGGCAGAAACCCCGGCAAATGCCGCAGCCATACCAATCAGCGGGTTTTTACCTAAACCAGCATACAGCAGGCCAGCCAACGGAATAAGAATAAGGTAGCCGGCATCCGTGGCAATTGAGCTCATGATGCCCAGAAAAACCACCATCAACGGCAGCCAGCGATCATTGATACGTAAGCCGACTTTCTTGATCACCGCCGACAGCAGACCAGAGTTTTCAGCAATACCGACACCCAGCATCACAATCAGGATCACCCCCAGCACACCACCGCCAAATGACAGCCAGTTGGTCAGCAGCGCATTGTCGAACATCCAGCGCACACTTTCAGTCGCCATCATGTTTTTGATGGTATGGGTAACAGCGCCACCATCAGCCCCGGTGGTCTCAAACTGCAAACCGCCAATTAGCCCGGTCAGCAACAGCGAAAAGGTAAACAGGAACATGAAAATTATAACGGGATCAGGAATTTTCTTTCCTGCACGCTCGATAAACGCGATCACTCCCTTTTGGGCGGGAGGCGGTGTAATGGTCTCACTCATAATCGTACTTCCTTACTACTTCGATTGAGTTATATGTTGTGTTTGGATGGTGAAAGTAACAAATCACTCGCAACACGTAAAACTCACAAAAAGGCAACAAGCAAGATTAATAAACCACCAAAAACTTAAATTTCAGAGAATAAGGAAAGAGTAACAGCATGAAATTGGCATTAATAACCAACACACAACAAACGACCAAAATAATAATTTTTAGAATAAAAAATTACAAAAATACAATTAATTAGAATTTTATACGTTTTGGGTATTTATTATCATTCCCACCAATAAAAAGCCCCGCAGTGCGGGGCTTGATAACAAACAGTAACAGTATTGGTTACATGCTGTATGTGTACGGCGCCTGAATACCCAGCGGGATACCAATCGCCCAGTAGGCCAACAGGAAGATTGTCCAGCCAATCAGCATGGCAATCGAGTACGGCATCATCAATGAGGCCAGCGTACCAATACCCGAACTCTTCACATAACGCTGGGTATAGACCACCACCAGCGGGAAGAACACCATCAGTGGCGAAATGATATTAGACACCGAGTCACCCACACGGTACGCCGCCTGAGTCAGTTCAGGGGAAATACCAACCGCCATCAGCATTGGCACCAAGATTGGGCCAATCAAGGCCCACTTCGCCGATGCCGAGCCCACTAGCAGGTTAACGAAAGCTGTCAGCAGGATCATACCAACGATGGTGATCTGGCCCGGCAGGTTCATGGCTTTCAGTAAATCTGCTCCCGATAGCGCCAGCAATGTGCCAAGGTTAGACTGACTGAATGCTGCCAGGAACTGGGCACAGAAGAAAGCCATGACAATATAGCCGCCCATGGTTCCCATGGTCGCCGACATCGCCTTGATAATATCGTCACTCGATTTAAACGTACCTGATACGCGGCCGTAAACCACACCCGGGATAATGAACAGGATGAAGATCAGCGGCACAATAGACTGCATCAAAGGTGCGGTAAAGGCAGTTATTTCCCCTTCCGGCGATCGCAGTGGTGAGGTTTCAGGGAAAACGGCCACCACCAATGCCACGATACCGATAACCATTGCCCAACCAGCGCGATTGAAAGCTTTTGATTCAATGTCGGTAAATGAGCCCAGATCCGGCGCTTCTTCGGCATCGTCATCGATTGGTGTCTTGCTCAGGCGTGGCTCGATGATTTTCTCAGTGACATACCAGCCGATCGCTACAACGATAATTGAAGACAGGCCGGTAAACAGCAAGTTAGACAGCGGGTTAACGACATACTCAGGGTCAAGAATTTGCGCAGCAGACTGAGTAAAGCCGGCCAATAGCGGGTCAATGCCAGAAGGAATAAAGTTAGCCGAGAAGCCGCCCGATACACCAGCAAATGCCGCTGCGATACCCGCTAGCGGATGACGACCCGCAGCATGGAAAATAATACCGCCAAGAGGAATAACCAGAACGTAGCCGGCATCTGCGGCAGTGTGGGAAACAATCGCCACCAAGATAAGCATTGGTGTAAGCAGCTTGGCTGGCGTGAAGTTAAGCATTTTCTTCAGGCCGGTGTTAATGAACCCGGACGCTTCTGCAACACCGACACCCAGCATCGCTACCAATACAATGCCAAGCGGTGCAAATCCGGTGAAGGTTTTAACCATACCAGACAGGAACCCTGCCAGGGACTGCCCTGTCAGAAGGTTGTTGATCTCGATGGCTTGTCCTGTAACAGGGTGGATCAGTCCAAATTCGAACTGAGAAAGTAGTGCTGACAAGGCCCAGACGATGACGAGTCCCCAGAAAAAAAGTAGGGCCGGATCGGGGATTTTATTACCTGCGCGTTCTATGAAGTTTAAGAACTTATCCATCGCACTCGATGGCGCATCGGGTGCTTTCTGTACTGCTTCATTACTCATGGGAACTCCATGGCTGTTGATGATGTGTATAGTTGCGGCGCTGCATTTATAGTTTTGTCGCCAATCAAATATCCCTCTCGGGTTATTAGATGATTGTAATGAAAGCGGGAAAATAAAACGCACACAAACCCAACAAACAACCAGAAAGCATAAGGATATATTGTAAAAAAGTATTAATGCAGAACACACCACCAACGATCATTTAACACACCAGAATCATTTGCTCAACAACAATACCTACAAGCAAACCAGCACTTCGTTTTTATTGCCCATTAGCATCTATCTTCTAGTTCATTAGGATCAAAACGAAAAAAGGCACCCGAAGGTGCCTTTTTCAACTGCTTCACCCAGTCAATGGGCGGAGCATCAAAGCTTCTGTCAACGCAGTAAACTTATTCCCACTCGATAGTCGCTGGCGGTTTACCGGATACATCGTAAACCACGCGGGAGATCCCATCAACTTCGTTAATAATACGGTTCGATACCTTGCCAAGGAAATCATATGGCAGGTGAGCCCAGTGCGCAGTCATAAAGTCGATTGTCTCGACGGCACGTAGCGATACAACCCAGTCATACTTACGTCCATCGCCCATTACGCCAACCGAACGTACCGGCAGGAATACAGTGAATGCCTGAGAAACCTTATTATACAGCTCCGCATTGTGCAGCTCTTCAATGAAGATTGCATCAGCACGGCGCAGCAGGTCACAGTACTCTTTCTTCACTTCACCCAGTACGCGGACACCAAGGCCTGGTCCCGGGAACGGGTGGCGGTAAAGCATGTTGTATGGCAGGCCTAGTTCCAGACCAATCTTGCGAACTTCATCTTTAAACAGCTCTTTGAGCGGTTCAACCAGGCCCATTTCCATATCATCTGGCAAACCACCCACGTTGTGGTGAGATTTGATAACGTGTGCTTTACCGGTTTTAGACGCCGCCGACTCAATCACATCCGGGTAGATAGTACCTTGTGCCAGCCACTTCGCATTCTCAAGCTTCTTCGACTCTTCGTCGAACACATCAACAAAGACGTGGCCGATGATCTTACGCTTGGCTTCCGGATCCGCTTCGCCAGCCAGTGCATCAAGGAAACGGTTTTCAGCGTTCACGTGAACAATGTTGAGACCAAAGTGATCGCCAAACATCTCCATCACTTGCTCGCCTTCGTTCAGGCGAAGCAGGCCGTTATCAACAAATACACAAGTTAGCTTGTCACCGATGGCACGGTGGATAAGCATTGCTACCACCGATGAGTCAACACCGCCGGACAGGCCAAGGATCACCTCGTCGTCACCTACCTGCTCTTTGATGCGGGCAACGGCGTCTTCAATAATGTTGGCCGACGTCCAAAGCTTTTCACAACCACAGATGTTCAGCACGAAGTTTTCGATAATACGCATTCCCTGACGAGTGTGCGTGACTTCAGGGTGGAACTGAACGCCGTAAAAGTGTTTCTCTTCATTGGCCATTGCAGCGTACGGACAGGTGTCGGTTTCTGCCACTTTTACAAAATCAGACGGGATTTCGACCACTTTGTCACCGTGGCTCATCCATACGTCAAGTAGCGCCGTGCCGTCTTCAGCGATGGCATCTTCGATATTTTTGAAGAAATCTGTCGGCTCAACCACCTTAACCTGCGCGTAACCAAACTCACGCAGTGTTGAACCGGCTACCTTACCGCCAAGCTGCTCAGCCATGGTCTGCATGCCGTAGCACACACCAAATACAGGTACACCCGCTTCGAATACATATTGCGGCGCACGCGGAGAACCTTCCTCGGTAACACTCTCCGGACCACCAGAAAGAATGATACCATTAGGGTTGAAGTCGCGGATATCGGCTTCATCAACATCCCAGCTCCAAAGCTCACAATACACACCGATTTCACGGATTCGACGGGCGATTAGCTGAGTATACTGAGAACCAAAATCCAGGATCAGGATGCGTTGGTCATGAATGTTTGTGGTCGTGGTCATTATCGAGCAGTCTCAAAAAAAAGTGAAATTTGGGGGCCTAGAAACGCCCCCGATCTTATACAAGTTTCCCGTTTAGGCAAACGTTTTCCTCAAGCAAAAGTGCGCTTGGTGAAAATTACCCCATACGGTAGTTTGGTGCTTCCTTGGTTATGGTCACATCATGAACGTGCGACTCTTTCATACCCGCACCGGAGATACGCACAAACTCAGCTTTTGTACGCAGTGCCTCAATCGTTGCCGAACCGGTCAGGCCCATGCTCGAGCGCAGGCCGCCCATCTGCTGGTGAACGATTTCCTTGATATGGCCTTTGTAGGCAACACGGCCCTCGATACCTTCCGGTACCAGTTTGTCAGCAGCATTGTCAGACTGGAAGTAGCGGTCAGAAGAGCCCTGGGACATTGCACCCAGCGAGCCCATACCACGGTATGACTTGTAGGCACGGCCCTGGTAAAGCTCAACTTCACCCGGTGCCTCTTCGGTACCTGCAAACATAGAGCCCACCATTACACATGATGCACCGGCAACGATAGCCTTACACATATCACCCGAGAAGCGGATACCGCCATCGGCAATAACAGGAACGCCGAACTCTGCTGCCGCGTCTGCTGCATCAGAAATCGCAGTAATTTGCGGCACACCTACACCGGTAACGATACGGGTAGTACAGATAGAGCCTGGGCCGATACCGACTTTAACCGCATCAACACCGGCTTCAATCAGTGCACGGGCACCGGCACCTGTTGCCACGTTACCACCGATGATTTGTAGTTCCGGGAAGGCTTCACGCGTCTCGCGGATACGCTGCAGAACACCTTCAGAATGGCCATGTGACGAATCAATCAGCAGCACGTCAACTCCAGCTTCAACCAGAGCCTTAACACGCTCTTCGTTACCGGCACCGGCACCAACCGCAGCACCAACACGCAGACGACCTAGCTCATCTTTACATGCATTTGGCTTACGCTCGGCTTTCTGGAAATCTTTCGCTGTAATCATTCCCTTTAGCTGGAACTCATCATTGATCAGCAGCACCTTCTCTACACGGTGCTCTTGCATGATGGCCTCAACCTCTTCACGGGAAGCGCCTTCTTTGGCCGCAGCCAGCTTGCCTTTCGGCGTCATCACCTCTTCAACCTTCATCGAAAGGTCGGTAACAAAACGAACATCACGGCCGGTAATAATACCCACCAGCTCGTTGTTGTCGGATACTACTGGGTAACCAGCAAAACCGTTCTCAATCGTTAGTTGTTTAACATCAGCAATGGTTGCTGTTGGCTTTACTGTCACAGGTTCGGATACCACGCCAGCCTCGAACTTCTTAACCATGCGAACTTCATTCGCTTGTTGTTCGATAGACATATTCTTGTGGATAAAACCGATACCACCTTCCTGAGCTAACGCAATCGCGAAACGGCCTTCGGTTACTGTGTCCATTGCAGCAGAAACCATTGGAATGTTGAGCGTAATTTTCTTCGTTAGCTGGGTGCGCAGATCGGCAGTGTTAGGTAAAACAGTTGAATGGGCAGGGACGAGTAGAACGTCGTCAAAAGTCAGAGCTTCTTTAGCGATTCGTAACATTGCAATATCTCACACCAAGTTGTGGTTTAAAGGAGGATAAAATATTGCGAACGAATTATACGGGGAGAGCAAACGTTTAGCCACAAAAAAATTAATTTTTTTTGTTGACACTTTTTGCTTGATGCGTAATATATTTCGGTTAAGTTTCCGGTGCTGCGGTCATAAGATATCGACCAAGATCTGTCCAGCGATCTGTCTACTCATTTATCAACACGTTATCGCGCACTACTTAGCCTCTCGAAAACAGGTGTCTTGCCTTGTGACCATGTTCGCTCAACAGACCCAATCCAACGATCGTATCTATACCGTTTCCAGTCTCAATGCACAGGTCCGTCTCATTCTCGAAAATGAAATGGGTGTTGTCTGGCTGGTCGGGGAATTGTCAAACCTGTCCATGCCGGTCTCCGGTCATTGGTATTTCACGCTAAAGGACTCACGGGCTCAGGTTAAGTGCGCAATGTTCCGCGGCAGCAACCGCCGGGTGACCTTCAAACCAGCCAACGGCACTCAGGTACTGGTGAAAGCCAGGCTTTCTCTGTATGAGCCGCGTGGTGACTATCAGCTGATCATCGAAAGCATGCAGCCGGAAGGTGACGGTCGCCTGCAGCAGCAATTTGAGCAGCTCAAAATGTCGCTGGCCGCTGAAGGCCTGTTTGCCCAATCGCTGAAAAAGCCCCTGCCCGAGCAGCCAAAACGGGTCGGCATCGTGACCTCGAAAACCGGCGCTGCCCTGCATGATATTCTCAATGTCTTGCAACGACGTGATCCCGGCTTGCCCGTGGTCATTTACCCAACCATGGTACAGGGCGAAGGGGCTGCAATCTCCATCGCCCAGGCTATCGGCCGGGCCAATGCCCGCCAGGAGTGTGATGTTCTGATTGTTGGTCGCGGCGGCGGCTCGCTGGAAGACTTGTGGGCCTTTAACGAAGAAATCGTCGCCCGTACTATCGTTGCCAGCCAGATCCCAGTGGTCAGTGCCGTCGGCCATGAGGTCGATGTGACAATTGCCGATTTTGTTGCTGATGTCAGGGCGCCGACACCGTCTGCCGCGGCCGAACTGATCAGTCGTGATATGACCCATCAGACCCAGAAAATCAGCCAGAAAACCCAGCAGCTCCACCATGCTATGCGCCACTACCTGGCAGGTCGTCAGGCGACAGTGATCAAGCTTCAGCACAGGCTGGACCGCCAGCACCCGCAGGTGCGTCTGAACCAACAACAGCAACACCTCGACGAGCTGTCGAGCCGGATGGAGCGGGCGATGCGCCAATTGCTTAACCGCCACCAGCAGCATATTAGTCGTGCCGAGTACAAGCTGGCCCTGCACTCGCCGGCCCAGACGCTTAAACAGCAGAGCAACCGGCTGGAAAAAGCACAGCACCGCCTGCTCGATGCCATGGATCGCCGCCTGCTCAATGCCAGCCACAAGCTGGCCATGGCCGCAGAGAAACTGGAAACGGTCAGCCCGCTGGCCACACTGGGGCGCGGTTACTCCATCACCCGCAATGACAAGGGTAAGGTGATCCGCCGAGCCGATCAGGTCAGCGCCGGAGATATCCTGAATACCAAAGTGGCAGACGGGGAAATTCGCTCCGTCGTCAGCGACTAGATGGCCGCGCCAGAATCAAAAAACGCCGCAATAGCGGCGTTTTATAATTCTAAACCTTGAATAAACAGACTAATACCAATCTGGATAAGTAGTTGTTCAGATAGTTGCGCAGGAAAAATCACTTAGAACAAGGCATGAATTGCAGCTAACTAGTTACTCTAATTACAAAATTCATAACGCAGTTAAAAGTGATTTTAACCAGCAAGAATGATCAAATACTTATGTAGATTGGTATAAGTTCAGCTATCAGGCCACATCATCAACCAGCATACAGGCATCAATCAGGCGCTGGGTATAAGCCTGTTGCGGCGCTTCAAACACTTGCTGGGCAGTCCCCCGCTCTACCACTTCGCCGCGCTGCATCACGATCACTTCATCTGAGATCGCCCGAATTACCGACAAATCATGGCTGATGAACAGGTAGCCGATATTGTGTCGCTTCTGAATATCCTTCAGCAACTCCAGCACCGTTAGCTGTACCGACCGGTCAAGCGCCGATGTCGGTTCGTCAAGCAGGATAAACTGCGGCTCCATAATCAAGGCCCGGGCAATCGCGATTCGCTGCCGCTGTCCGCCCGAAAACTCATGGGGATAACGGTTAATACAGCTCGGCTCGAGGCGCACTTCTTCCAGCGCCTTACGTGCTCGCTGCATACGCTCTTGCTTGCTCAATTCGGAAAATACGGTAAGTGGCTCAGTTATAATTTCACCAACCGTCATCCTTGGTGACAGTGACCCATAGGGATCCTGAAACACCATCTGCATGTTACGCTTCAGCTCGTAGCGCTGCCGATCCGTCATCGAACGAATGCTCTGGCCTTCAAACAAGATATTGCCGGTAGACGGAAGCAACTGCATCAACGCTCTGCCCAAGGTCGACTTACCAGAGCCTGACTCGCCAACGATCCCGACCGTCTGACCCGGACGTACCGCCAAACTGATCCCTTTGACAGCCTCAAGGTATTCTGTCTCGACACCAAGCCAGTTGGTTTTGAGGACATACTTCACTCTGACATCTTCGGCTTCCAGCACATACGACGAGTGTGCCTCCTCGGAAGGCCCATGGGCCTTAGGTTCGGCATCCAGCAACATTTTAGTATAGCTGTGACGAGGCTGTTCAAATATCTGATGGACACTCCCCGTTTCGACCACTTCCCCTTTGCACATCACCACAACATCATCGGCAAAGTGCTTTACCACCCCCAAGTCATGGGTAATGAATAAAATCGCCATCCCCATCTCAGCCTGGATATCTTTCAGCAACCTGAGCACTTCAGCCTGTACCGTCACGTCCAGTGCCGTAGTCGGCTCGTCGGCCACCAAAATATCGGGCTTATTGGACAGCGCCATCGCAATCATGATCCGCTGCAGCTGACCGCCCGAGAACTCATGAGGGTAATGATTGAGCCGCTTTTCCGGCTCGGGCAGTTGCACCTTGTGAAACAGCGCCAGCGTTTGGGCTACCGCTTCCTTGCGCGACACCTTACGGTGACACACAATCGCCTCTGCAACCTGCTCCCCTACCGGCATGTAGGGGTTAAGCGAGGTCATCGGCTCCTGAAATATCATGGCAATCCGGTCGCCACGGACACTCCGCAATGCCTTTTCAGACATCGACAGAATTTCATGTTGCTGAAAGCGCACTGAGCTGTCAGGCGAGATAACCGCATTGGGTGGCAACAGACCCATTATACTGCTGGAGGATACAGACTTGCCTGAGCCGGACTCACCGACCAGCGCCAGCGTCTGCCCCTTTTCGAGCTGAAATGAAATATTCTTCACCGCCTCGACGGTTTCATCTTCCATGCGGAACGAAACAGAAAGGTTGCTGACCTGCAAAAGTGGAGAAGCTGATGTCATACCAATAATCCCTATCAGTGAATATAAATACCGTAATGATAATTATTATCAAGGAAGGTTACCGTGATTAAACAAGATTTACCACTGTTAAGTATTAACTCACGCAGGCTAATTAGCCATATAACAAAGCAACAGGCAGAGGAACCTAGGCATAATGAACAAGTACCTGCAAACAACCTAGCCGTTCACTGAGATCACACTCAGGCTTTCTCAAAGACCACTCTGACCCGCGACTTGGACTTCAACTCGTTGCAACTATTACAGAAATAACTTGCCGAACCGCATGCATGTAGCTTTTCCAGCTCACTATCACAGTCGGGACAAAACGCCCGCTTCCTGACCGGATGCTGGCAGGCATCACAATAGTACTGACCGTCCTTCCAGTTCAGTTCGTCCTGACAGACAGGACATCGATTCTCGCTCATAACTGTTCTTCCATTATCACTTTCAATGACCAAATCATCTGCGATCCATCAGCCTGGTGCAATGAAAAAACACACGCTTCAAAATATCCGTTGATCCACCTCAGTTTCTGGATCCTTTCGATCCAGATCACGTTACCCACCAAAAATGAAACCGGTTACTGTAACCGGTTTCATTTTTCTATTACAGTGACTGGGTCCTGTTCACCAAACACTACTAAGGTAATCCAGCTATGACGAGCGAAAAGAGAGCATCAGCCTTTCCTGAGAGCTTCTTGTGGGGCGCAGCCTCTGCGGCCTACCAAGTCGAGGGAGCCCATGACGCCGACGGCAAAGGACCGTCAATCTGGGATATTTTTTCTCACCAGCCCGGAACCACCCATGAAGGTACCAACGGCGATATTGCGGCCGATCATTACCACCGTTTCAAAGAAGATGTCGCCCTGATGGCTGAAGCCGGCCTGAAAAGCTACCGTTTCTCTATCAGCTGGCCACGCCTGCTTCCCGAAGGCCGCGGCGAAGCCAACTCTGCCGGTATTCAGTTTTACAGTGAGCTGATTGATGAGCTGCTCAAGCATGGCATCAAACCCATGATCACCCTCTATCACTGGGACCTGCCGCAGGCTCTGCAAGATATCGGCGGCTGGGAAAATCGCGAGACTATTGAGGCTTTCGAGCATTATGCCCGTCTGTGTTACGAGGCGTTTGGTGACCGCGTCGAGCTGTGGTCAACCTTCAACGAGACCCTGATCTTTATCGGTATGGGCTATTTTACCGGTGCGCACCCTCCGAGCCTGACCGATCCCAAGCGCGGTATCCAGGCCTGCCATCACGTGTTTATTGCCCATGCCAAGGCCGTCAGGTTATTCCGCCACTATCAGGCACAGGGCCGCGTGCCGACCAGCGGCCAAATTGGCTTTGTTAACGTCATGCAACCCCATGACCCGATCACCGATAGCCCGGAAGACGTCGCCGCCAGCAAGATGGCCGATGATCTGCTAACCCACTGGCTCTATGATCCGGTGCTCAAGGGAGAGTATCCGCCGCACATCCTGAACATGGCACAGCTGACCTGGGGCGTTCCCGAGTTTGCCCCTGAAGATGAAGACCTACTCAAGGACAATATCTGCGACTTTATCGGGGTCAATTACTACAAACGCGAATGGGTGGCAGCCAACCCAGATACCGACAACACCAAGATTAATACCACAGGCCAAAAAGGCTCGGGACAGGCGTTCGGCTTCAAAGGACTGTTCAAGTTTGTCCGTAATCCCGAGTCAACCTATACCGACTGGGATTGGGAAATTTATCCGCAAGGACTGTGCATCGGAATGATGCGACTAAAAGAGCGCTATGGCGATATCCCATTTTATATCACCGAAAACGGCCTGGGTGCCAAAGACCCTATCATTGACGGCGAGGTCGTCGATGATCCGCGTATCGATTACCTTTCAGGCCATATTGCCGCCGCTGAAGACGCCATCAAACAAGGTATCGATGTTCGCGGTTACTATCCGTGGTCTTTTATTGACCTGCTGAGCTGGCTGAACGGTTACCAGAAACAGTATGGCTTCGTCTATGTCGACCGCGAGAATGGCCTGGCCCGTAAACGCAAGAAGTCCTTCTTCTGGTATCAGGGGGTGATTGAGTCGAACGGTGCCACGCGCTAACGGCATACAACGACAATAATTCCTTGTTGATCCAAAGAGGGATCATGCCCGACAATACGCCTCTCGCGCATTGCTCGGGCTTTTACCTTTTCAGTTTGACATTATTTTCAGGAATCGATTCCCCCATGGCAACGATTAACGATGTATGTAAACTTGCCGGTGTCTCCAAGGCCACTGTTTCCCGTGTGCTTAACAACACCGGACAAGTCAAAAAATCCACCGCAGACGCCGTATATCACGCTATGGATACCCTAGGCTACAAACCCAACAGCCTTGCCCGTGCATTGGCAACCAACTGTACCAATACATTAGGTCTGGTGGTTTCTGCTTTTGAAGGGGCTTATTTCAGCGGCCTGATGCGCACAGCATCGGAAACCAGCGCCTGTGCCGGGAAACAGCTGCTGATCATGGACGGCGGCCACAGCCCCGAATCCGAAGAGCTTGCGATCAACAGCCTGGTCGAACGCAAGGTTGATGCGATTATTCTCTACACCCGGAAAATGCCAGCCAAGAGCCTGAAACGGCTGATGGAGACGCTGCCGGTTCCGCTGGTTGTCATCAACCAAATGGTGGAAGGTTATGAGGAGCGCTGTATCTGTTTCGACCAATACAAGGCAGCCTGCCAAGCGACAGAGTTCCTGATAGCCAATGCCCACCGCAATATTGCCTGTATAAGCGGGCCAGAAGACTCGGTTAACTCCGGCCTGCGGCTGCAGGGCTTCAAAGACACACTGGCCAGGCACCAGCTCGATCACTGCGGCATTTATCACGGTGACTATTACACCCAAAGCGGCTATCACGCCTGTCAGGCCTTGCTGAACAGCGAGCAACAGTTCAGCGCCCTCTTTACTGCCAACGACAGCATGGCAATGGGGGCCATTCGTGCACTGCACGAAGCTGGCATTAAGGTGCCGGAGGAGGTTTCGGTGATGGGTTTTGACAACGATCCAGCCGGTCCGTTCCTAATACCTAGCCTCTCCAGCGTTATGCTTCCGGTAGAGGCCATGGCGCAAACCGCGGTCGAACAGACGCTGTTACTGTTAAAAGGTGAAAAGATCAGCGCTATCGAGTTATTTTCAGGCAGCTTGATCGTGCGTGAATCTGTTGATCAACCTCAAAAGCCATCGTGATCAGCGATCAGGTACCAAAAGAATATTTATCAATACACATCCCGAAAGCATAAGTTACATGTTCTGTTTTTGGATTTTAAACGATATATATATCTTATCGTTTCGCTATATACGGGAAGATCAAGCAAGAAATAAAACCACTTACTATCGTTCGGCTGACAATTGACGGTATCAGGCAACGGGACATCAACAATGTGCTGTCTGATACACGCCCTACGGTCATTTAAGCTGCAGTTCGCGTTATCATTACCAGCTCTTGGTCGCTAACAAGCTGAAATTCAACAGCAATTTTACTGTAATCGGCCAGTGAGCCAATGTGTGTTCCGCCGCAGGGAATTTCAATCAGTACGTCGTTTTCAAGCTCACACTGCCAGTATCGTGAATCGGTCAGCGCCTTTCCTTCACAACGCATTACCACGGCAGCCCCGGCCATACGCCAAGCTTCCAGCTGCTGATTGATCCTAGCCTCGACTTTATCCAGGCAGTGCAGTAGATCTGAACTGTTCAATCCACGTTTACGCAGCGTTTTGCCTAACCGATAGGTATCTGTACTGCAGTCTTCCGACACCCGGCTCTCGGTTTGCGCATAGCTATGAAAGTCGTAATGGCCCATCTCGTCCTTGCGCGAGGCATCTTTACGCCAGAAATCATGATGCAGCACCTTATTCAGTGCCAGTGACGACAGGTGTCCCCCACTGTGGCCCCGGCTCAGGGCCTGTTGGCGAACTTTATCGACATCCAGCTCAACAAGTGCACCGGCTGCCAGCTCCAGAGCATTTTCAGTATGATGCACTACAACAAAAGCCCAGCCGTCGGTATCACGCTTTACAGGAATATCCTTACCGACAAACAGGTTGCCGCTTGCCAACTCGACGGCGCCGGTATAACAACCGGCAACAGCATAGCGACGGCCGTCAATTATGACTTCACCCTGATCGGCGGGATGATCCGGCCAAATATGGCTGACCGGATGAAAAGGCGTCTGATCCGTTACCAGCCAACTTCCTCCACATTCGGCCGGGAGACATAACTGGATTTCAGCCTTGGCTTGCCATTGTGGTTGGGCAAACAACACCTGGGTCGGGGTAACAACTGACATCTTCTTTCCTTTGCAACTACATTGATGCTGGCATTGTATACCAATATGCAAACACATAAAAAAACCCAGCCTCAGGCTGGGTTTCTCAATCTTGTCAGCAATAACGATCGCTTCTTGGCAACGGCCGGACTTACTTGTCCCGGTTCTTGATGGCGCTGGTCAGTCGCTTGCGCTGACGCTCCTGAGACACGGTCAGCTTCTGCTTCTTGCCTTCGAACGGGTTGTCGCTGCTCTGGAACTGAATGCGGATCGGCGTCCCCATCATCTCCAGTGACTTGCGGTAGTAGTTCATCAGGTAGCGCTTGTAAGAGCCCGGTAGCTCGTTCACCAGGTTACCGTGGATCACAATGATCGGCGGGTTGTAACCACCGGCGTGAGCATATTTCAGCTTAACACGACGACCGCGAACCATAGGTGGCTGGTGGTCATCCTGTGCCATCTGCATAATACGGGTCAGCATCGAGGTACTGATACGCTTGGTCGCCGACTGATAGGCTTCCTGTACAGACTCGTAAAGGTGGCCAACGCCTGTACCGTGCAGGGCTGAAATAAAGTGGATACGCGCAAAGTCAACAAAACCAAGACGGCGGTCCAGCTCGGACTTAACACGCTCTTTCACTTCGTTGTCCAGACCGTCCCACTTGTTGACGGCAATCACCAGCGAACGACCGGCATTAAGGGCAAAGCCCAGCAGGCTCAAATCCTGATCCGAGATATTTTCGCGGGCATCAATGATCAGCAGCACTACGTTGGCATCTTCAACCGCTTTCAGCGTTTGAATCACCGAGAATTTCTCTACGGCTTGGTGCATGTTCTTACGACGGCGAATACCTGCGGTATCAATCAGAACGTATTCCTGTCCATCACGCTCCATCGGGATATAAATAGAGTCACGCGTTGTTCCTGGCATATCATACACAACAACACGTTCTTCACCGAGAATACGGTTAGTCAGGGTTGATTTACCGACATTCGGACGACCGATAATTGCCAGCTTGATTGGCTGCTCCTGCAGGCGCTTGTAGGCGGCTTCTGCATCAGCTTCGGACAGGTTGGCTTTTTCAATGTCCTCAACCGAACTCAGGTCAATCAGCTCGTCTTCTTCGCCTTCTTCAGATTCTTTCAGAGACTCGGCAAACGGGGCCAGTGCACGCTCCATCAGCGCCGTCACACCACGGTTCTGCGTAGCAGCAATCTGATACATTGCATCGACACCCAGCTTCCAGAAATCAGCACAGGCGCTGTCGGCATCAATACCGTCAACTTTGTTAACCACAAGGAAAGTCGGCTTTTCGCGGCTACGAAGGTGCTTGGCTATACCTTCGTCGGCCGGTGTCAAACCGGCACGGCCATCAACCAGGAACAGAACAACGTCCGCCTCCTCGATGGCAGCCAGTGACTGCTCGGCCATCTTGGTTTCCACACCTTCCTCGGTGCCATCAATACCACCTGTATCGATAACAATAAATTCGTGCTCTTCGAGCTCAGCTTTACCGTACTTACGATCCCTTGTTAGGCCAGGAAAATCTGCAACCAGCGCATCCCTCGTACGGGTAAGACGGTTGAATAACGTCGATTTACCCACGTTTGGGCGCCCGACAAGGGCAACAACAGGAATCATAACTACCTCTTACTTTTCATAGTCTTAATGACATACTTTCCATTCATTCTTGCCTCCAGAAGCCTCCGTGGGCGTCCTTCATCCGACAATAATATAGGGAATGGATATAACGATAACGGCTCCTAACTGTATAACACAGCAGGAGCCGACAAATTTAATACGGGCGCATTATACCGACAATTTACGGCATTTGCATTTTGTTAATACGGCCGTCCCGTGTTACTAGCAGATAACCATCATTCAACGGCTGAGGTGGAATTGCTATTCCGCTACCATCCGTTTCCTGCTGGGCCACGAAGTCACCGCTAACCGGATCGAGCCAATGCAGATAGCCTTCACTGTCCCCAAGTACGACATAGCCATTAATGACTGACGGCGCACTGAGCAAGCGGTGCTCCAGAGACTGGTTCTGCCACAACTCGGTGCCGCTGCGGATATCAACAGCAACCACATGATCTTTATCTGTTATTAAATATAGCTGACTGCCATCAATAACAAAGTCTGTGGCTGATGAGTAACTGCGCTTCCAGGCTGCCTGGCCAGTACGCAGTTCGATTGATACCAAGCTGCCATTATAGCCAATTGCATACAGGCGCTCGCCGGCAATAACCGGTGTCGCGTCCACATCCACCAGACGATCAATCTCTGTCCCGCCTTTTGGCGAGCCGACAGGCTGTTGCCACAGCACCTGGCCATTGTTCATCAATGCCCCAGCGAGTCGACCATTGGCCTGCCCCCAGAAAATACCGCCAGAGATCGAAACCGGCGAGCTGTCACCGCGTAGTGTCAGATTCGGCACTTCACTGCTTAGCTGCCATTTGGCTTCACCGCTATCGGCATCCAGCGCCTGTAGGATACCGCGGCTGGTATTCACTACAACCAGGCCTTCGTCTACAAGAGGTTTGGCAAGCACTTCGCCTTCGACAGTCGTACGCCAGGCTTCTTCGCCTGTCTCCTCGTCAAGGGCAATAACCTCAGCATTCTCGGAACCGATAAATAGCTTACCGTACGATAGCGCAATTCCACCGGCCAGCTTTGCAGTGACCTCGGTTTCCAAATTCTGTTCCCAGAGCGTCTCGCCTGTTTCCGGATCCAACGCTTTGACGACACCGTTACGGTCAGCAACAAAAATCTTGCCGTAACCCACGGCCGGGCTCAACTTAGAAAAGTAATGCCCTACGCCATCACCTACAGTCTGAGACCAGCTCTGCTGGGGAGAAAAAGCACTGTCAACCTGCGGCAGCGGGGCCATCTGGATAGTATCTTCTTCTCCGGCACAACCGGCAAGAATGCCAACGGCCAGTGCCACGGATACGGCTTGCTTCAACACCTTCTGCATACGTATCAACCTTACTGCGCCAGATCGTCAAGTTTGATCTTCAGCGCAGGCGAGGCACCCAACTGCTGAGCCTGAACATATGCTTCACGGGCAGCGACTGCATCGCCTTTTTGTAACAGCATATCACCGCGCAGCTCAGCAACCTTGGCCTGCCAGCTTTCGGCAGTTACCTTGTCCAGTTCTGCCATTGCCTGGTCAAACTTTTGCTGCTCGGCATAGATACGTGCCAGACGCGTTTGCGCAATCGGTAGGATTGCCGCGTCCTGAGTATTGCCAATTGCCCAGCTCAGTTGCTCGGCAGCTGCATCCAGCTCACCCTGTGTGACCTGAGCCTTGGCCAGCTGCAATGCCGCCAGTACCGAATACTGGCTGCTTTCATGGGCAGAGATGAAAGCCTGAACATCCGCTACAGCATTAGCGCTGCCGCTTTCCAGACGGTTTATCACCTGAGTATAAGCATCGGATGCCTGCTCTTTGGCTGCCTGTACTTCACCCTGGTAATAACGCCAGCCGTACAGACCACCCAGACCAATCACAGCGCCAAGAACAACGGCTTTACCGTTCTCTTTCCACCAAGCCTTAATCTGTTCAACCTGTTGCTCTTCTGTGATGTTGACGTCCACTTCCTGTCCTCTCTTAAATCAATTCTGCAAGCTTCGCTGCTACGTCGTCCTGTGCCATGGTCGTTTGCTCGCCACCACGCAGGTCTTTCACAACCACCGTGTTCTCGGCAATCTCGCTCTCACCAAGAACAAGCGCAATAGCAGCGCCAACATTGTCGGCACGTTTAAACTGTTTCTTGAAATTACCACCACCGAAGTGGTTCATTACGCGCAGGCCCGGTACGTCTTCGCGAAGTTTCTCGGCCAGTTTCATCCCGGCCAGCATAGTCCCTTCGCCGGCTGTCACCATGTAGACATCAACCGAGCGGCGTACGTCTGTCAGCTCCAGCGTTTCCATCATCAGAACCAGACGCTCAAGGCCCATTGCAAAACCAACGGCCGGGGTAGCCTTACCACCTAGCTGTTCAACCAGACCATCGTAACGACCACCAGCACATACGGTACCCTGGGCACCCAGGCTTTCGGTGATCCACTCAAAAACAGTGCGGTTATAATAATCCAAACCACGTACAAGACGTTCATTTACTTGATATTCGATACCAGCAGCGTCTAATAGTTCACATAAACCAGCAAAATGTTGCTTAGATTCTTCATCTAAGTACTCAGACAGTTTAGGTGCATCAACCAAAATTTCCTGCACAGCAGGGTTCTTGGTATCAAGAATACGGAGCGGGTTAGTGTGCAAACGGCGTTTGCAGTCGTCATCCAACACATCCATATGCTGCTCAAGGAACGCCACCAACGCGGTGCGGTAGCTTGCACGCGCTTCCAGAGAGCCAATCGAGTTCAGCTCCAGGCGCACATGCTCAAAAATACCCAGCTCGCGCCAGAAGCGCGCCATCATCATAATTAGCTCAGCATCGACATCCGGACCGTTAAGACCGAAGACTTCGACACCAAACTGATGAAACTGGCGGTAGCGGCCTTTCTGCGGGCGCTCGTGACGGAACATCGGGCCCGTATACCACAGGCGCTGTTCCTGGTTGTACAGCAGACCATTCTGGATCCCGGCGCGTACGCAACCAGCAGTACCTTCCGGACGCAGGGTCAGGCTGTCGCCGTTACGATCGTCAAAGGTGTACATTTCCTTCTCGACGACATCCGTCACTTCACCGATAGCACGCTTGAACAAATGCGTAGACTCAACGATTGGCATACGGATTTCATTATAGCCGTATGCGCTAACTACTTGCTTAATGGTATTTTCCACTTTGTGCCAAAGCGGTGATTGTGTTGGTAGGCAGTCGTTCATGCCTCGAATTGCTTGAATTTGTTTCGCCACGTTTATTCTCGTTAACCGATGGGGAATTGAATCGAATATATAGGTTCTTGCAGAAATAGTGAACCACGCCCTGAGTTTTCAGGGCGTGGTTCGGGCATATTTCGCTATTTTTCTTCTACATCAATGCGATTGTTGACATCTAGCATTGATGCTTTTGCACGGATCTTAGTCTCTAGCTGATCAATCACGTTGTCGTTGTCAAAACGCTCTTTCTGACGAACACCGTCATCATAGAAGGCGCTCTTGCGGTTACCGCCGGCAATACCCAGGTGCGAGACCTCGGCTTCGCCCGGACCGTTAACCACACAGCCAATGACAGAGACATCCATTGGAATCGTAATATCTTCCAGACGCTGCTCCAACTCGTTCACGGTGCCGATCACATCGAACTCCTGACGCGAGCAGGTCGGACAGGCAATAAAGTTGATGCCGCGAGAACGAATGCGCAAAGACTTGAGGATATCAAAACCGACCTTGATCTCTTCAACCGGATCGGCAGCCAGTGAGACACGCAATGTATCACCGATGCCCTCGGACAGCAGCATACCCAGGCCAACCGCAGACTTCACGGCCCCGGCACGCAGGCCACCGGCTTCGGTGATCCCCAGGTGAAGCGGCTGCTTAATTTGTGCCGCCAACTTACGGTAGGATTCAACGGCCAGGAAAACATCCGAAGCCTTGACGCTGACCTTGAACTGATCAAAGTTAAGACGGTCAAGTATGTCAACATGGCGCATCGCCGACTCAACCAAGGCTTCTGGCGTTGGTTCGCCATACTTCTGCTGAATGTCTTTCTCCAGCGAGCCACCATTAATCCCGATACGGATCGGAATATTTTTATCACGAGCACAATCAACCACGGAACGAATACGGTTCTCATTACCGATATTGCCCGGGTTGATCCGGAGACAATCGACACCATATTCCGCCACTTTCAGGGCGATACGGTAGTCAAAATGGATATCGGCGACCAGCGGGATATTAACCTGCTGTTTGATCTGCTTGAATGCTTCGGCAGCATCCATCGTAGGCACCGAGACACGGACGATGTCCGCACCAACGTTTTCCAGGGATTTGATCTGCGCAACAGTGGCTTCAACATCAGTCGTACGCGTGTTGGTCATCGACTGAACAGCTATTGGGGCGCCATCACCAATTGGGACATCCCCGACATAAATCCGGGTTGACTGACGACGTTTAATTGGAGATTCGTTATGCATTACATTTACTCTGTTTACTGCGGCAGCTTCAATCGGGCTACTTTACCAACCGGGTACTTGCTTAGATCCACCGGCTCACCTTTGTAGCTTATTTTAACAGCACCCGGCGCACCTAGCACCAGTTTAAATGGCGCTGGTCCATCTAAATTCAGCACATCACCCGACTTCTTGATGCCGGTATCGAGTCGCTTGCCGTTGGCATCACGGATATCAACCCAGCAATCGGCACTGAATGTCAGGATCAAATCTGACTCAACAACCGCCACTTCAGCATCTTCTGCTGTTGTCTCGGGCGTTTGAAGTGAAGCCAGGCTATCTGCGCTGTCGGTTTCTTCAACATTGTTCGCCTCGGGTTCGTTGCTGAAGCTATCATCAAAACTGGTTATCGGCTCTACGGATTCATTCACGACAACCGTGTCAACAGGCTCTATCGTCTCGATAACTGCCCCTTCTGCCGCGACACTAATATCGGCGGAAGACAGCTCGGCATTGCTGATTGCCGATGAGTTTGCACTGGCAAGGGATTCATCCAGCGGCTGCCCCTGTTGTTCGGCAAGGTTCAGTGCCTCTGTCTCTTGCTCCATCTGTAAGCTCTGCCACCACCAGATGCCGGTCAGACCGACAAAGATAATCGCCAGCGCCCAAGTCAGGCGCATGATACGGTTATCATGGGCTTCCCGTTTGGTGCGACGGGAAAAGCTCTGCATCTCATGGTCTTGGTGCTGAGCATGGCCGTGCTGATCAAGCTTGGCCAGCACGTCGGCTTCATCCAGTCCGACAAACTTGGCGTAGGAGCGAACATAGCCACGCGTGAACGTGGCAAGCTGTGACTGTTCAAAATTATTGTCTTCGATGTCATTGATCACCGAGAGGCGAAGCCTCAACCGGTTGGCAATATCCTTCTGTGAATAGCCAAGCTGTTCACGAGCCTGACGTAGCATATCCCCCGGACGAATGACTTCTTCTGTTGATAGATCTTCGTTCTGTTCAGTATTCATTGGCTAGATATTTTTGATATTGCTGTGAGTTTGGGTAGTGCTCTTTGAGCAGACTGGCATACTTCTCGACATAAGTTAAGCGTCCGGCCTCACTTTCAAGCTGAAGCAGCAGCAACAGGCTGTCTGCATTGTACCCATACCTCTTATTAAATTTAAAAAGCATGGCGCGCGCATCATTCAAATTGTGGGAGTCTATTTCAAGCTGCGCCAGCTGTAACATTGATTTCGGTTGAAAAGGCTCATAAGCCAGAGCCTTTTCAAAGTACCCTTTGGCTTGCAGTTTATCGCCGCCTTTAAGACTGCAAAAAGCGGCATTTTCATAACTGGCCGAAGTTTGGTAGTAATTAGGTTGTTCGATGGCTTTCTCAAAGACAGCGATAGCATCATCGTAACGCTGCTGACTACACAAGAATACACCATAGTTATTCAGTACATCGCCATTTTTCGGCGAATCACGCAATGCCTGCTTATACATTTTCTCAGCGGCAGCCGGTTCATCAACTTGCTGATAATAATAGGCCATTGCATTTTGTGCCCGATAATACCGCGGCGCGTAGTCAAGCGCCAGCTCAAGGTTATCACGAGCACGCTGCCATTGCCCAGATTCCAGATAGCTAAGGCCAAGAGAGATCCTGGCCTCAGACACTTCAATTTTATCTATCTCATTTCTATTGCCGGCTTCATCGACTGTGACACAGCCTATTAACAAGCTACACAATAGAGGGGACATCGTCCACCGTACCATATTTTCCCCAAGCTAACGTCCATGTTGCACCGATACGCGAGGCGAGCGAGTCGCCACCGGGTATCGGCCTTTGCAATTAGACTGCTTTTACAGGGATTTGTTCACCATTTTGTTGCTTGACTTTTGTTCGTTTCGTGCGGTCAATCACATCACCAACCAATTGTCCGCATGCCGCGTCGATATCATCACCGCGGGTTTTACGTACGGTCACGGTAAAGTCATACTCCATCAAGGTTTTCATGAAGCGATCAATGCGCGAGTTGCTTGGTTTCTTGTATGGCGAGCCCGGGTACGGGTTGAACGGGATCAGGTTAATTTTCGCCGGGGTGTCTTTCAGTGTGTCGGCCAGCTGGCGCGCGTGGTCCATATCGTCATTGACATGATCCAACAGCACATATTCAACGGTGACACGGCCACGGTTTGCATTCGTTGAATCAACATAGCGACGCACCGACTCAAGGAACGTCTCGATGTTCCAACGATCATTAACCGGCATGATTTCCGAGCGCAGCTCATCAGTCGGGGCGTGCAGCGAAATGGCCAGTGCCACATCAATGTTACCCGTCATCTGGTCAAGACCAGAAACAACACCGGAGGTCGATACTGTTACGCGACGCTTGGACAAACCAAAACCCAGGTCATCGAGCATGATTTCCAATGCCGGGATCAAGTTCTTCATATTCAGCAGCGGCTCGCCCATCCCCATCATAACGACGTTGGTAATTGGGCGACGACCGGTTTCCTTCTCGACCCCGATCTCTTTGGCTGCACGCCAAACCTGACCAATAATTTCTGACACACGCAGGTTACGGTTAAAGCCTTGCTGCGCCGTTGAACAGAATTTACATTCCAGGGCACAGCCTACCTGAGAAGAAACGCACAGCGTTGCACGGTCTTCATCCGGGATATAAACCGTTTCGACATCCTGATCACCCACACGCATCGCCCACTTGATCGTACCGTCAGACGAATGCTGGGCCTCAGAGACATAAGGCGCACGGATTTCGGCGACACGCTTTAGTTTTTCGCGCAGCTTCTTGTTGATATTTGTCATTTGATCGAAGTCGTCACAACCGAAATGGTAGATCCACTTCATGATCTGATCAGCACGGAATGGTTTTTCACCAAGCTCGTCGGCGAAATACTTACGCAGACCCTTGCGATCGAAATCCAGCAGATTAGTTTTGACTGTTGTCATCGGTTGTTGCCTCACTAAAAAATGACTGATTCTGCGCCTTGGCAACCTAAAGTAGGGAGGTTGCATGTAACAGGACAATTCAAGGCGCGAAATTGTACAGCCTTTACTGCTCAGTTTCCACTTGTTACCTATAGGGATATCTTAGCAGCCCAGCATTCTCCCAGCCGAAAAACACAAACGGGAAGCCTAGGCTTCCCGTTAATAATCTGTTTTGATTAAAATTTAACCACGCATATTAATCGCGAGGACAAATTTCATCCTCGGCAAAGAAATAAGCAATTTCACGCGCGGCGGATTCAGGGCTGTCTGAGCCGTGGACTGAGTTATGGCGCAGGCTGAGAGCAAAGTCAGAACGGATTGTCCCGCATGCAGCTTCATCCGGGTTGGTCTTACCCATTAGCTCACGGTAACGCACAATCGCATCTTCTCCTTCCAGTACCTGTACCAGCACAGGACCTGATGTCATAAATGCGACTAAATCATCAAAGAAAGGCTTGCCTTCATGCTCGGCATAAAAACCTTGCGCTTTTTCTGCATTGAGACGCACCATCTTGGCAGCAACAATTTTCAACCCGGCATTCTCAAAGCGCTGATAAATCGCCCCAATCAAGTTACGCTTTACCGCATCAGGCTTAACGATGGAAAACGTTCTTTCAATTGTCATTATTATTCTTCCTTTTGAATCTGTTCATCAATGTGACGTGAATCTTGGGGGGAGACACGAACAACTCCCCCTTCACAATACCGCTATAGCAGCAAGGCTGCAATGTTAGCAACCCCGAGACCGGTTGCTCCGGCCGCCCAGCGACTATCTGCGCTATCCCGGAAACACGCAGCCAGATCAAAATGGATCCAGCGGCTTGAATCGGTATCAACGAAACGTGACAGGAAGGCGGCAGCATTCGATGCCCCTCCCATACCGCCGCCCTTCTGTGCCCGGCTGTTGGCCGTATCGGCATAGTAAGATGGGCAGTTTGCCTGATGCCACTTTTCCAGCGGAAGTGGCCAGGCCGGTTCGCTAACTAGCTCTGACAACTGCTGCGCATGTTGCAACAAGTCCTTATCAAGACCGAACAAGGCATTGTAATCGGTTCCGACTGCCATCATCGCCGCACCGGTAAGTGTTGCGGCATCGATAATCAGCGGCGCCTTGGTCTCGCTGGCTGCTATCAACCCGTCGGCCAATACCAAACGTCCTTCAGCATCGGTATTGACCACTTCTACGGTCAGCCCATTCTTGTACGTTAACACATCCCCCAGCTTATAGGCGTTACCCGCGACCATGTTTTCTGCGCAACACAGGATCAACCTCACACGTTGGCGCAAACCTTGCTCAATCGCGTAACCGAGTGCCGCTGTGACGGTAGCTGCACCGCCCATATCGCACTTCATGGTCACCATGCCGGCACTCGATTTCAGGCTGTAACCGCCTGAGTCGAAAGTGATCCCCTTGCCCACCAGGCACGCTGCAACCGGCGCGTCAGGATCGCTTGTCGGGTTGAAATCCAGCGTCAGCATCACCGGCGGACGGCTGCTGGCACGACCGACGCTGTGCGTGCCAACCCAACCGTGATCCAATAGCTCATCGCCGACCAGCAGCTCATGGCTGATTTTGTCTCCGGCAATGGAAGTAAGAAACTCAACTGCATCCGCAGCCAATTTTTCCGGGTACATATCTTCCGGGGTCGCATTAACCACCTGGCGCACCCAGTCGCTACATTGGCGACGAGCATTGAGCAACTCAAGCTCGTCTTCGTCAATGGATGCCCACTTCAGCTCTACAGGCTTCATCGTGGCAGCAAAACCGCAATAGAAGGCCCATTGGCGCTCGTAGCTCCAGCCATCACCTTCAAGGCTTGCCTGAATAGCTCCCTGCGATTGCAGCTGGCGAGCAGCCTGCTGAATACGACGCAGCGGGTAGTCGCCGCTAAAGTGGATCACGGCACCGTCTTCTTGATACGACAGCAGCGCTTTCTCGCCCCACGCACCTGCGCTTGGCTCTGCCAAAAGTGAAATCCTTAACATAAACTCTCTTTCCGTTATAAGTAACAAATCACCGCCACGAGCTACGTGGCGATGATTTGCCAACAAGTTAATGTAACGACGCTATGGCTTATTCTTCGTCGCTGAGGATGTTTGCCAGGGTGCGTACGCCCATACCTGTGGCACCAGCCCCCCACTTGTCATTGGCCGTTTTGCGGTATGTACCGCTGGCATCAATATGCATCCAGCCGTTTTTGTAATCTTCTACGAAATACGACAGGAATGCGGCCGCGGTGCTTGCTCCCGGCAGAAAATCCCCCATCGACACATTCGACAAATCGGCAAAGTTCGACGGCATCATGGCACGATGATGATCGGCCAGCGGCAGCGGCCATAACCCTTCCAGCTCATCACTGGCTGCCATCAAGGCACGCTGTGCCAAATCGTGGTCAAAGCTGAACAATGCATGATAGTCGTTACCCAACGCATTTTTCGCCGACCCGGTCAGGGTCGCGCAGTCGATGATCACTTCAGGGTTCTGCGAGCTGGCGTAAATCAGACCGTCGGCCAGTACCAGTCGCCCTTCGGCATCGGTATTGAGGATCTCTACCGTTTTACCGTTCTTATAGGTAATGATATCGCCTAGCTTGAAGGCTCGGCCAGATACCATGTTCTCGGCACAGCACAGAATTAGCTTAATACGTTTTTGGGTGCCGCGGGCAATCGCCAGTGCCAAACCGCCGGTTGCCATGGCAGAGCCGCCCATATCGGCCTTCATTGCCGTCATGCCGCCAGATGGTTTCAGGCTGTAGCCGCCAGAGTCAAAAGTAATCCCTTTACCCACCAGGCAAGTGTGTACCGGCGCATCGGCATCACCTGTCGGATTATAGTCGAGGCGCAGCATCGCCGAAGAGCGCTCGGAGCCGCGGCCCACGGTATGGATACCGTTCCATCCCTCGTCGAGCAAATCATTGCCCTTGATGATTTTGTAGGTCACATGCTCCGGTGCCAGCGACTTAATAAATTCACCCGCACGTGCAGCCAGCTGCGAAGGGCGAACGATTTCAGCCGGCTGGTTGATAATTTCACGTACCCAGTTCGTCGCTGTCAGGCGAGCCTGAAGTTCTGCCTCTTCTTCCTCGCCCAGTCCGCTCCATACCACTTCGTTGCCCGACTTGGCATTGCGGTGCCCCTGAATAAATGCCCAGATACTCTCCAGATCCCACTCATCCCCTGCCAACGTTACCTGCTTGATGCCCTGAGCATCTAGCTTGCGTCCCGCGCGCTGAATCGCGGCTAACGGATTCTCCGCCGCCAGGTGAACCTTTGCCCCTTCGGCCTCAAAGGTCACTAGTGCATTTTTGCCCCACTTCTCATCGGCAACTTCCTGGGATAAGAAAACGAACATATTGGCAGACATGAATTACTCCTTGGGTTCTGCTACTCACCGCAACAGCCAGCCATTGCATTGTGAATACCAATTATAGGGTATAGCCGACTCCGAAAACCGACTTAGCCCCAGCTTCTATATTGTGATCAGGCAACAATTTAATGACATCGCTGTTACCACACCTAGAGAAGTTATGGGGGCATTGTCTTGTATTGCAAGGGAGTTCTCGGCTGAAAAATAACAAAGCAGGCAGTTAAGCCCGCTAACTCTTAAATTCATGGTTAATCATTTCGTGAAAAACCAATTATTCAGAAATTTCCGTTACTCTGCCTCGGCATATCGAAATAAACAAGATATTTACATCAAGAGTAAGAGCAAGATCGTGTTGCAGATACGGCACGTTGAATAATGAGCCGAGTAAGAAACAATATTAAAAAAGGCGGGAGTTATCGAATGGTCAGTTTGCTTCTTCGATCCAGCACATCTGCACTGCTTCGAGAATACGCTCGTTACAGTGCTCAGGATCGTCATCAAAATCTTCCAGCGCTAATATCCACTCCCTGAGATCGGTAAACCTGATGGTGGCCGGGTCAATATCCGGAAACTGTTCAGCTAGCTCAATGGCCAGCTCTTGCGAGTCAATCCATTTCAAACCCATCACATTCACCTTTTATCAACCAAGAAGGAATACTATATTGTAGCCTGTCTGCCCACTGATGAAGCATCAATGAACAGACAGACTGGCCGAGGCCTTAGTGGTTTTCCGACGCCAGATTCAGGGTGTATTTCGGAATTTCCACCACCAAGTCTTCGTCAGCCACCACCGCCTGGCAACCCAGGCGTGACTCTGGCTCAAGGCCCCAGGCCTTGTCCAGCATATCGTCTTCCAGCTCTTCACTCTCTTCCAGAGAGTCAAAACCTTCACGAATAATCACATGGCAAGTAGTGCAGGCACAGGATTTCTCACATGCGTGCTCAATGCCGATACCATTTTTCAGCGCAACATCCAAAACGGTTTGGCCGCTCTCTGCTTCTAGTACTGCGCCCTCCGGGCAAAGTTCTTCGTGGGGTAGTACAACAATTTTAGGCATGCCTAAACCTCATCAATCGAATGACCGGCCAGTGCCTGACGAATAGACTTGTCCATTCGGCGAGAGGCGAACTCCTGGCTAGCTTTATCTGTTTTCTTAATACCTTGTTCAATCGCATGCGGATCGGTGCCCTGACGCAATTGAACCAGCTCCATCATGACAGCTTCTAGCTCGTCACGCTCTTCTTTTGTCAGCAGGGTATCACCGTCTGCTGCCAGCGCTGTGATCAATCCTTCGAGAACGCGGTCCGCTTCAACCTGCTGCTCGGCAAGTGTGCGGGCATCTTTGTCTTCCTGCGCATGGGTCATCGACTCACGGATCATAGTGGCGATTTCATCATCCGTCAGACCGTATGACGGCTTCACCTGAATGGATGACTGAACTTCGCTGCTCTTTTCCATTGCCGTAACCGATAGCAAGCCATCAGCGTCAACCTGATAAGTCACACGAATATGCGCCGCACCCGCTGCCATGGCAGGAATACCACGCAGTGTAAAACGAGCCAGCGATCGGCAGTCACTCACCATTTCACGTTCACCCTGAACAATGTGCACTGACATTGCCGTCTGACCATCTTTGAAGGTAGTAAACTCCTGCGCGCGGGCAACAGGGATCGTGGTATTGCGAGGAATAATCTTCTCGACCATTCCGCCCATGGTTTCGATACCCAGTGACAGCGGAATAACATCGAGCAGCAACATATCGGAGTCCGGTTTGTTGCCTGCCAGAATATCCGCCTGGATAGAGGCACCAATCGCAACCACCTGATCCGGGTCAATCGAGGTCAACGGATCTTTGCCGAAATAGCTGCCGACCATTTCACGGACCAACGGAACGCGCGTCGAACCACCGACCATGACCGTTTCAATCACTTCGTCGATTTCAATCGATGCATCCTTGATTGCACGGCGACAAGCCATTAGGGTTTTCTTCACCAACGGCTGGATGAGCGCATTGAACTGCTCGCGGCTAACTGTTCCCTGCCAGTCCAATACGTCAATCTCGGCTTCAGCTGCATCGGTCAGGGCAATCTTGGCCGCCGTCGCTGCATCATGCAGAGCACGCGACTGCTGCGCAGAAAGCTGGCCGTCAAAACCGGCCTGATCGGCAATCCACTCAGCCAGCAGGTGGTCGAAATCATCGCCGCCCAGTGCCGAATCACCGCCTGTCGCCATCACTTCGAAAACACCTTTCGACAGGCGAAGGATAGAAATGTCAAACGTACCGCCGCCAAGGTCGTAGACCGCAATGACACCTTCCTGGCCAGAGTCCAAGCCATAGGCAATCGCAGCCGCTGTCGGCTCGTTAAGCAGGCGCAGAACGTTCAGGTTCGCCAGCTTGGCTGCGTCTTTGGTACCGGCACGCTGGGCATCATCAAAATAGGCAGGAACCGTGATCACCACCCCTTCCAGATCACCGCCCAGCGTCTCCTTGGCACGCTCACTGAGCGTCTTCAGGATCTCTGCCGAGACCTGGACCGGGTTCACCAGTCCGCTGCGAGTAACAAGCTGAGGCAGGCCATTATCGGTTGCCTGGTACTGGTAAGGTAGCTGCGGATAGCGTTGCTGAATATCAGCCAGAGAACGGCCCATCATACGTTTTACGGAGAAAATCGTATTTTCAGGATCCTGCTGAGCCAACGCCCTTGCTTCCTGGCCAATCAGTACTGCGTCGTCTTCGCCGTAATGCACCACCGACGGCAAAATAGCCCGGCCCTGCGCATCCTGTAACGTTTCCGGAACGCCGCTGCGAACCGCAGCCACGAGAGAATTTGTGGTACCCAGATCAATACCCACCGCCAGTTTGTGTTGGTGCGGTGCTGCACTTTGACCTGGTTCAGCAATCTGTAACAGTGCCATTATCGTTCCTGTGGAGTTAGTGCTGGAATCGGGAAAGGATCAGTCGAACAACGTTTCTTCAAGGCGCTCAACTTCGTTACGCAGCTTATCAATAAACTTCAGCTTGCGCACGGCATCCGCTGCTTGTTCCCAGCTTTCATTATTTAATAATTGCTCTAGATCCGCCAACTGCGACTTGTACATCGCCGACGCCTGCTGTTCAAAATCGAACAGCGCCGACTCAGGATCAGTGGCATCAGGGATTTCTTCCAGAGCTTCACGCAGTTCCATCTGCTGCATCAAAAATTCTGGGTCTTGCAATGTCTTGTTCTCGCCGCGAATATCCACATGCTTCTCAGAGAGCATATATTCTGCACGAGCAATAGGACTTTTCAGTGTTTGAAAGGCATCGTTAATTTGCGCAGCTTTTTGGACCGCCATTAAACGGTCTCGCTCAGAGGCGACTGCGAAATTGTCAGGGTGGAAACGACGTTGCAGTTCCCGGAACTGAGTTGAAAGAAGGCTACCATCCAGTTCAAACTGGAAAGGTAGCCCAAATAATTCGAAATGATTCATATAGCGTCTGATATCTATAGAGACCGAACCTGATAACTAAACAGCTATCAGGTTCAGTTGAAACAGCGATTAGACGTTGAAGCTCTCACCACAACCGCACTCGCTTGAAACGTTCGGGTTGTTGAACTGGAAGCCTTCATTTAGCCCTTCTTTGGCAAAATCCAGCTCGGTTCCGTCGAGATAAACAAGGCTCTTGGCATCAATAATGATTTTAACGCCCTTCTCTTCGAATACCGTATCCTCTTCATTCAGTTCATCAACGAACTCAAGGACATAAGCCATTCCTGAACACCCTGAAGTACGGACACCTAAACGCAGGCCAATGCCTTTGCCTCGGTTCTCTAGGAAAGTAGCTACGCGACTTGCCGCCGCTTCAGTAATAGTAATGGCCATACAACAACCCTCAGGAGATTAATTTTCTTCGTGTTTCTTCTTGTAATCGCTAACTGCGGCTTTGATTGCATCTTCAGCAAGAATCGAGCAGTGAACTTTTACCGGTGGCAGTTCAAGCTCTTCTGCGATCGCCGAGTTCTTGATTGAAGCCGCTTCGTCCAGGCTCTTTCCTTTCACCCACTCGGTGATCAGAGAGCTTGACGCTATCGCCGAACCACAACCGTATGTTTTAAACTTCGCATCTTCAATGATGCCTTCTTCAGTCACTTTGATCTGAAGTTTCATCACATCGCCACACGCTGGTGCACCCACCATGCCGCTACCGATGCTCTTGTCGTTTTTGTCAAATGAGCCCACGTTACGCGGGTTCTCGTAATGATCGATGACTTTTTCGCTATATGCCATGATATATCTCCTCGAATACGTTATGACCGCAAGATTAGTGGTGTGCCCACTCGACTGTGTTCAGGTCAATGCCTTCTTTATACATATCCCACAACGGAGACATTTCACGCAATTTCTCAACCGCACCGCGGATTTGCGAAACTGCATAGTCTACTTCTTCTTCCGTCGTGAATCGACCGAAAGAGAAACGAATTGAGCTGTGTGCCAGTTCATCGTCCAGACCCAGCGCACGCAATACATACGAAGGTTCCAGACTGGCAGAAGTACACGCCGAACCAGAAGACACCGCAAGATCTTTCAGTGCCATCAGCAGGGATTCACCTTCAACGAAAGCAAAGCTGATGTTCAGGTTGTTCGGCAGACGCTGCTCCATATCACCATTGATGGTCATCGCTTCGATGTCTTTGACACCTTCAAGCAGACGATTACGCAGCGCAAGCGCGTGCTGGTAATCTTTGTCCATATCTTCTTTGGCTACACGGAAAGCTTCGCCCATACCAACGATTTGGTGGGTCGCCAGAGTACCAGAACGGAAACCACGCTCATGACCGCCACCGTGCATTTGTGCCTCAAGGCGGATACGTGGCTTACGACGCACATACAGTGCACCGATACCCTTAGGGCCGTAAATTTTGTGCGCAGACAGCGAAATCAGGTCGACTTTCATTTCCTGAACGTCAATTGGCAGTTTGCCGGCAGACTGGGCGGCATCCACGTGAAAAATGACTTTCTTCTCACGACACAGCTCGCCGATAGCCGTGATGTCCTGAATAACACCAATTTCGTTATTCACGTGCATGATAGACACTAACACCGTGTCTTCGCGCATTGCATCACGCAGCTTTGCCAGATCAATCAGGCCGTTTTCCTCTGGCTCAAGGTAAGTGACTTCATAGCCTTCACGCTCAAGCTGACGACATGGGTCCAGAACTGCTTTGTGCTCTGTCTTGCAGGTAATTACGTGTTTACCTTTTTTACCATAGAAGTGCGCAGCACCCTTAATAGCCAGGTTGTCAGATTCAGTAGCACCTGAGGTAAAGACGATTTCACGCGGATCTGCATTGAGCAAATCAGCAATATTTTCACGTGCCGTATCGACTGCTTCCTCTGCCTGCCAACCGTAACGGTGAGAACGAGAAGCCGGGTTACCGAAGTTACCATCCATAGTCAGGCATTGCATCATCTTCTCGGCAACACGGGGATCTACTGGGCAAGTAGCGGAATAATCAAAATATATTGGCAGTTTCATCTTCTTCTCCGAAAACACGGACGTCTAGTCTCTAGGAGCGAACATCGACACCTATAGTGGCGCTGTCGTGTGTATTATTATTTACAAATGATGCTTTATGTCGACCATGATCCTGGCGATCAGAGATTTCCTGTACATCATTGTCTTTCATCAACTCGCCAAGAGTGATGTTGTTCAAAAAGCCGCTGATCCGGGAGCTCAGGTCGTGCCATAGAGTATGTGTCAAGCAGCGTACACCGCCCTGACAATCCCCTTTTCCGTGGCACTTGGTGGCATCAACCGATTCATCAACAGCTGCAATGACCATCCCTACTGCAATGCTGTCCGCATCTTCACCCAAGCGGTAACCGCCACCGGGGCCACGAACACTGGCAACCAGGCCAGCCTTGCGCAGGCGAGAGAAAAGCTGTTCCAAATAAGACAGTGAAATTCCCTGACGCTCTGAAATATCAGCCAGAGGAACAGGACCATCTTGAGAATGCAGAGCCACATCTAGCATGGCTGTTACTGCGTATCTTCCTTTTGATGTCAATCTCATAACACACCGCTACCCACTTATATGTATGGGAGGAGTGTCGCATACCTGACTAAAACGGTCAAGTATTTACCTGACTGTTTTAGTCAAGCTTTTAACCATAAGGTTTATACGTCTATTTGTCGCGACTTTCTAGCGATTTTTCGACTGAGGATAAGATACCTCGCAGGATATTCAACTCCTGCTGCTCAGGGCGAGCACGGGTAAATAGACGGCGCAGCTTCGCCATCACCATTCCCGGATGTTTCTTATTAATAAACTGGGTCTGCGTAGTGACTTTTTCAAGGTGCTCATAGAACATTTCCAGCTCTTTGGCGCGCGGATATTCTTCTACCTTGCTATCACCATCGTATTTTTGCTGCTCGAGGAACGCCATGCGGATCTCGTAGCTGACCGTCTGCACGGCCATCGCCAGATTCAGCGAACTGTAGTCCGGGTTAGCCGGAATATAGACATGACAATGACACTTTTGCAGCTCTTCATTGGTCAGTCCTGTCCGTTCACGACCGAACAAAATAGCGACATTGTGGCTGCTGGCCTCGGCAATCGACTTGATCCCACACTCACGTGGGTCGAGCTGTGGCCACTCCAGGGTACGAGAACGTGCGCTCGAACCAACAACCAGGCCGCAATCAGCAATCGCTTCATCCAGGGTCGGGACAATTTTCGCATTTTCGACAATATCAGCTGCACCGGCAGCCAGCGCATACGATTTTTCATCGATTTCACAAGCCGGATCGACCAACACCAAATTGGTCAGGCCCATCACTTTCATCGCTCGGGCAGCCGAACCGATATTACCCGGATGAGAGGTACCCACTAAAACAACACTGATTTTATCTAACATGAAAAAGCTATATCCGACGAATTCTTAAAGCGGGAGGATTTTAACACACCCTCTCCAAAAATGGAGAAAACATGTAAAAACATTATATCTATGACCAGTATTTTATTCCTTTTAGTGCTAACGCAGAAAGGAAAAACCGTTCCGGGCAAAAAATAACCACTTCCTTTTTGCCCTAGCTCTGATATACTCGCCGCCGCTTTTTAGTTCTTTAACATCCGTTGGGAAGATCCTATGCATCCGATGCTTAATATCGCCATTCGCGCTGCGCGAAAGGCTGGTGACCATGTCATTAAATCTCTAGAAAAACCTCAGTCAATTGAAGTTGCCAATAAAGGTAATGATGTTGTTACCAATATCGATCAAGAAGCAGAAGCTATCATCATCGATACTATCCTTAAGTCTTACCCTGATCACTGCATCATCGGTGCAGAGACTGGTAACAAAGAAGGTAGAGACAAAGAGTGTCAGTGGATCATCGACCCAGTGGATGGCACCAAAAACTTCGTTCGCGGTTTACCTCACTTCGCAATCTCTGTAGCACTACGCATGCGTGGTCGTACAGAAGTTGCAGCTGTTTACGACCCAGCTCGTAACGAACTATTCACCGCAACTCGCGGCTCTGGCGCTCAGCTTAACAGCCAGCGCGTTCGTGCTTCCCAGCCACGAGATCTAAGCGGTACAACACTGGCAACAGGCCTTCCTTTTGCAGCCAAGCAACACGCTGAAAGCTACATGAAGATCCAAAACGCGCTGTTCATCGAATGTGACGACATGCGCCAATGTGGTTCAACAGCACTGGATCTTTGCTACCTGGCAGCTGGCCGCGTTGACGGTGTATTCAAGCTAGGCCAGAAGCCTTGGGAACTGGCAGCAGGTGAACTAATCGCACGTGAAGCAGGTGCTATCTGTACTGACTTTACCGGTAATACTAACTACCTGACGTCTGGCAACATCGTTGCTGGTAACGCTCGCGTAGTGAAGCCAATGCTTGCCAAGATCCGTGAACACGGCAGCGATGCACTGACTAAGTAATTTTTGGTTACTGACCAAAAACAAGCCCCGCCAGCGACGCTGACGGGGCTTTTTCTTTATCTGGAGCTGAATGCTTTCATTTCATACAGTTAGATATACAGTATAACGAACTCTTTATGATACTCTGCACCTATTAAGAAAACTGTATTCTATTAGGTGACATTGATGCCCGCACTCAACGCACGCCCCCTGCTAATCAGCAGCCTATTGGCCTGTTCGCTACCCTTGCTGCTAACTGGCTGTGAAAAACATTATGACACGCTCGAAGCAATTCCCTTCGCCGACCAAAACTTCCGTGCCTGCGTACTGGAAACAGGCGAGAGCTACCCCGACGATATCACCGAGCTGGATTGTGAAGGCCTTAATATCCGATCGGCAGCCGAAGTGAAGTACTTCGAGAACCTTCGTAAACTGTCACTCGATGACAACCAGATCAATTCTCTGGATCTGTCTGATAATCCCGAGCTACGCTACCTCGACCTCAGCGATAACCAGCTCAACGCCCTGGACCTGTCAGAAAACCATGCCCTGCGTGAAATACGGCTAAGCGATAATGACATTGATACCCTCGTACTGCCTCAGTCCGAGCGACTGGAAAAGCTGTTCCTGAATGACAATGAACTCGACACATTGACTGTTTCCCAGCTTCCCAAGCTACGAGCACTGCTTGTTGCTGACAACGAACTGCAAACATTGGACTTATCGAACAATCCAGCGTTGACTGAACTCAATGTCAGAAACAACGCCCTGACCGCCCTGGATCTCTCCCACAATACAAAGCTCAACCAGCTGCTAGAGCAAGGGAATCCAATGAACGGTGGCAAGCAACGTCCGGTCAGTGAGTGGCAGGCCAAATAAGGATTCGCAGAGACTGAGACTGATCCGCAGATACAAAAACGGAGCCTTGCGGCTCCGTTTTTCATTCAGTGTTTTCACACAATACCCTACGGCATCGCGTCAAACTCTTCACCTTCTTTGTCTACCTGCGGTGGCATCAGGTGCTCACGGGTAATACCCAGTTTAAGCGCCAGCGCCGAAGCAACGTAGATAGAGGAATACGTACCGACAGTGATACCGATCAGCAACGCCGCGGCAAAACCGTGGATCATGCTACCGCCTTTCAGGAACAGGGCAATAACCACGAATAGCGTTGTTGCCGAGGTGATCAGGGTACGGCTCAGCGTCTGGGTAACCGAGCTGTTCATCACCTCGATTGGCCCGCCCTTACGCATCTTACGGAAGTTCTCACGGATACGGTCAAATACAACAATGGTATCGTTGAGCGAGTAACCGACAACCGTCAGCAAGGCCGCAACAATCGTCAGATCGATTTCAATCTGGGTGAAAGAGAAGATACCAATGGTGATGATAACGTCGTGTGCCAGTGCCATTACCGCACCTGCTGCCAGACGCCACTCAAACCGCATCGAGACATACAGCAGAATACAGATCAACGAAACAAGAATCGCCAGACCACCGGCTTCGGCCAACTCATCACCGACGTTCGGGCCAACAAACTCAATACGGCGCATCTCAACGCTCTGGCCAGTGCCGACTTTCAGAGCATCGATGATCTGGTTACCCAGCTTCTCACCCTTTGCATCTTCACGCGGCTGCAGGCGAACCATGACATCACGTGCCGTACCGAAGTTTTGCACAATCGCATCACCAAAACCGGCACTTTCCAGTGAATCTCGGATTTTGGCCAGATCAGCAGGCTGTTCGAAACCCACTTCGATCAGTGTACCGCCGGTAAAGTCGAGGCCCCAGTTCAGTTTCTGAGTGGTAACCGTCGCGATTGCCGCAACAATCATAAGAATCGACAGGACAAAAGTGCCTTTCGACCAGCGCATAAAGTCGATCACTTTATCCGCTTTCATTATTTGAAACATGTCAGCGTCTCCTTAGATCGACAGTTTATCGACGCGCTTACCGCCGTAAACAAGGTTGACCATCGCACGGGTTCCGACGATCGCCGTAAACATCGACGTCAGGATACCGATAGACAGGGTCACCGCGAAGCCTTTAATTGCACCTGTGCCCACTGCAAACAGAATGATTGCAGTGATCAGGGTGGTAATGTTGGCATCGGCAATCGTACTCAGTGCATTGGCATAACCTTGCTGAATGGCATGCTGAGGACTGCGGCCCTCACGAAGCTCTTCACGGATACGCTCAAAGATCAGAACGTTGGCATCGACAGCCATACCGACGGTCAGAACAATACCGGCAATACCCGGCAAGGTCATGGTTGCCCCCGGGATCATCGACATGACACCGATAATCATGATCAGGTTCATCACGAGGGCCATATTGGCAAACAGACCGAAACGACGGTAGTACACCAGCGTAAACAGCATAACGGCAACCATACCCCAGATCATTGCCTGAATACCCATATCGATATTCTGCTGACCCATTGACGGACCGATAGTACGCTCTTCGACAATTGAAATCGGCGCAATCAAGGCACCGGCACGCAGTAGCAATGCCAGGTTATGCGCTTCGGACTGAGAGTCGATACCGGTA
Organism: Photobacterium kasasachensis; assembly: GCF_050336885.1. Lineage (NCBI taxonomy): Bacteria > Pseudomonadati > Pseudomonadota > Gammaproteobacteria > Vibrionales > Vibrionaceae > Photobacterium > Photobacterium kasasachensis. The sequence continues at coordinate 40,069 of NZ_JAKJSH010000008.1, read as the reverse complement.
ATACGGAAGTTACGACCCAGTGCCGTCTGAATGGTCGCCTGGTTAATCACTTCTTCGTGTTTCTCAAGAATCACTTTGCCGTTAGGATCGCGATCACCGCTGTCTTTGTACTCGGTAAACACGGTTGCCATCAGCTTGCCCACATTATTACGCGAGAAAGCTGTCATCTTGCTGCCACCTTCGCTATCGAGCGAGATGTTAACCTGAGGACGGCCATATTCATCAGCACTTGAGCTTGCGTCAGTAATATGAGAACCGGATAGAATCACACGTTTTTTCAGCACTGCCGGACGTTGGTCACGGGTGTATTTCACCTCGCTGCCAGCCGGTACACGGCCAGATACAGCAGCAGCCACATCTGCAGTACTATCCACTTCGCGGAATTCCAGTGTTGCTGTCGCACCCAAAATTTCTTTCGCGCGCGCAGTATCCTGAACACCCGGTAGCTCGACAACGATGCGGTTTGCCCCCTGACGCTGTACCAGTGGCTCGGCAACACCCAGCTCGTTTACACGGTTACGTAGAATAGTGATGTTCTGGTCAACGGCGTAGTTGCGAATTTCCTGAAGGCGCGCCTCAGTAAACTGAGCCGAAAGCACAAAACGGCCATTGCTGTCGCTATCGGTGAACAACATATCCGGATGAAGCTTGGACAGCTCGATTTTAGCCTGAGCCAGCTGCTCTGCATTACGCAGGCGAACTTCAACCGAGGTATCGGTCTTACTGATAGCACGGTAACGAATTTTCGCTTCGCGCAGCTCAGTACGGAAGGTTTCTTCCTGCTGACCCAGCAACTTGTCCATTGCTGCATCCATATCGACTTCCATCAGGAAATGCACACCGCCGCGCAAGTCCAGACCCAGTTTCATTGGGGTGGCGCCGATGGATTCAAGCCAGTCAGGAGTAGATGCTGCAAGGTTTAGTGCGACGACGAAGTCATCACCAAGCTGTTCATTGAGAATATCGCGGGCACTGATCTGAGTATCAGTATCGTTAAAGCGGACAAGTACAGTACCGTTTTCGAAAGCGACAGATTTGTAAGAGAGTTGATTTTGATTTAAATCTTCGGTGACTGCATCCAGCGTTGACATATCTGCCGAGGCGCCACGCGCCCCGGAGATTTGAATTGCCGGATCTTCACCGTAAACATTGGGAAGTGCATATAGCAGTCCGATGAGCAGTGTAAACACCACCATCAGGTTCTTCCACAAGGGATAACGGTTTAACACTGCTGTGATCCTTCAGAGCAAAAAATTACAGAGATTTCATTGTGCCTTTTGGCAGAACTGCAGAAACGAAATCTTTTTTGATTGTTACTTCAGTTGTGTCATTCAGCGCAATAACAATGTAGTCGTTCTCGTCGGAGACCTTAGTGATTTTACCCACCAGACCACCATTGGTTAGCACTTCGTCACCTTTGCCCATGGAAGACATCAGGTTCTTATGCTCCTTAACGCGCTTCGCCTGCGGACGGTAAATCATGAAGTAAAAAATAACTGCGAACAGACCCAGCATAATGAATAGCTGCATACCGCCGCCCTGTGGTGCACCTTCAGCCGCGGCATGTGCCTGAGAAATGAAAAGACTCATTTATTAACGTCCTCGTTTATTGTTAAGCGTTTTTCAACGGTGGAACTTCACGGTCTCGACGCGCGTAGAACTCTTCTACAAAGGCATCGAAACGATCTTCTTCAATCGCCTTACGGATACTTGCCATCAAACGCTGGTAGTAACGTAAGTTGTGGATTGTGTTAAGGCGCGCACCCAGAATTTCATTACACTTATCCAGGTGATACAGATACGCCTTCGAGTAGTTGCGACAAGTGTAACAGTCACAGTGCGGATCGAGAGGGGTTGTATCTGTTTTATGTTTCGCATTGCGGATCTTGATCACACCACCGGTTACAAATAGGTGGCCATTACGGGCATTTCGGGTCGGCATCACGCAATCGAACATATCGATACCGCGACGAACACCCTCGACCAGGTCTTCCGGCTTGCCAACTCCCATCAGATAGCGAGGCTTGTCTTCCGGTAGTTGAGGACACGTATGCTCAAGCACACGGTGCATATCTTCTTTCGGCTCACCAACAGCCAGGCCGCCTACGGCATAACCATCAAAACCGATGTTAGTCAGGCCTTCAACAGAAACATCACGCAAGTCTTCATATACACTACCCTGTACGATACCGAATAGCGCATTTTTGTTACCAAGTTTGTCAAAATGGTTGCGGCTACGCTGTGCCCAGCGCAGAGACATCTCCATCGACTTCTTCGCTTCGTCGTGTGTCGCCGGGTACGGCGTACACTCATCGAAGATCATCACGATGTCGGAGCCCAGATCTTTCTGGATTTCCATCGACTTCTCGGCATCCATGAAAATCTTGTCGCCGTTCACCGGATTTCGGAAGTGAACACCTTCCTCGGTAATTTTACGGATATCGCCAAGGCTGAATACCTGGAAGCCGCCTGAATCAGTCAGGATCGGGCCCTGCCACTGCATGAAGTCATGCAGATCACCGTGCATTTTCATCACTTCCTGACCCGGACGCAGCCAAAGGTGGAAAGTATTACCCAGAATAATCTGAGCACCGGTATCCTGAACTTCCTCCGGTGTCATACCTTTTACCGTGCCGTACGTGCCGACAGGCATAAATGCTGGTGTTTCAACAGTACCGCGTTCAAACTGCAGGCGACCGCGACGAGCACGCCCCTGAGTTTTATCTAATTCAAATTTCACAAAGCCTCCAAAAGCCAGAGAAACAATCTGACATCAATTCCCATAGTGGGATTCAAGCACAATGGGCCATTTGCCTAATGCGCCTCTTTTGCATTTCTCGCCACGCCATAAAGCCTAGCGGAAGAAAAAATAGTGTCATGACAAATCACATCCGGATCTGCCGCGACATCATGTCTGTGCTATAGAGCCGACAAAGGCTGCGATTTTAACAAAAGCAGCCTTAAGAGACACTGACTTAACCAATTAAGTTCAGTTATTTATTCTTACGAGTGATAAACATCGAGTCACCGTAACTAAAGAAACGGTATTTATTTTCAACAGCCTGCAGGTAGGCATTCATCGTGTGCTCGTAACCGGCAAAGGCACTGACCAGCATAATCAGCGTCGATTCCGGCAGGTGGAAATTGGTAACCAGTACATCCACCAGCTGGAATTCATAACCAGGGAAAATGAATATGTCAGTATCACCGAAAAACGGTTTCAGCTCAGTACCGTTCTTTACTGCATCCTGCGCCGCACTTTCCAGCGAGCGTACAGACGTTGTGCCGATAGCGACGACACGGCCACCGTTAGCCTTGGTTTCGTTGATCGCCGCAACAACTTCTTCGGGTACCTCGACATATTCAGCATGCATATGGTGGTCATTAATATTATCCACCCTTACCGGCTGGAAGGTGCCCGCACCGACATGCAGGGTAACAAACGCAAAGTTTGCCCCTTTGGCCTTTATGGCCTCAAGAATTTCATCGTCAAAGTGCAGTCCGGCAGTCGGTGCCGCCACCGCACCAGGTTTGGCATTATAGACAGTCTGGTAGCGCTCTTTGTCTGCATCCTCATCCGGGCGGTCGATATAAGGTGGCAACGGCATATGGCCAACCTCTTCGAGAATTTCCAGCACGGTCTTGTCGCTGTCAAAACGAATTTCAAACAGCGCATCATGGCGAGCCACCATTTCTGCCTGGTATTCATCATTCTCACCCAGCAGCAGCTCGGTACCCGGCTTCGGCGACTTGGATGCTCGCACATGAGCCAAAATACGCTTGTCATCCAGCATGCGCTCGACGAGGACTTCCAATTTGCCACCTGATGCCTTACGGCCAAACAGTCGGGCCGGGATCACCCGGGTATTGTTGAATACCAGTAAATCACCAGGCTGAACCAAATCCAGTACATCTTTAAAGCCTTTGTGCTGCACCTCACCGGTATCACCGGTCAGCTGAAGCAAACGGCTGGCAGTACGCTCAGGTTGTGGATATCGAGCAATTAGCTCATCAGGAAGGTCAAAGTGGAAATCAGATACTTGCATCATTCGGGCCCTAAATTACAGCAGGCAGCTAGTATAGGCTGCCCGACTGCAATATCAAGCAAAGATGACCGCGTTCAAGAACGCAATCGTACGCTTCGCGCCTAAGCCGTGCTGAGCCGTCGTAAATACCCGACAAGCAGTAAGAACCACAATACGGCCCAACCCACACTTCCGCCGCCCCCGCTGTCTGCAGGTGCTGGAACTGTAATACCAGAACCGGCATTTGTATAATCACTGGTAAACGGGTTGACCTCAAACACCGGAGCCGCGAGACTCCGTACCGATATCCCGGCCTCACCTTCAATCCAGCTGATATAATCGGCCACTTCGGTATAAACACCAGGTACCGGACCGGCACAACCATTACCGAAGCTGACAAGCCCGACAAGGCGTAAACCAAAGTCACTGTCACTGGCTGATTGCGGGTCCTGCCATACCAAAGGCCCGCCCGAATCACCAAAACAGCTGTCTCGAGCCAAATCCGGCGATGTAGAGCCCGCACAAAGGAAGATGGGGTAATCACTGGTATTCATGTTAGCACCCCATTGAGCGTCGCAGGTTGTATCGGGAACACCGGATAACAGCGTCTGTCTTAACCGTGTCGCACCGGAGTTTGAATCCTGCGGATCAGTTGTTCCCCAGCCGGAGACAAGCAAGTTCGCTTCCCGTACATTGTTGGCGACCCAGCCGTTATCAAAAGCCGTATCAACCCTGTCCTGAGTATTTCTGTCTGCCACCTGAATGGGAATTGCCGAGCCGGGCAGCGGGCTTGCCAATTTCAGTAGCGCAATATCATTAGTAAAACGGGAAGAGTTATAGGAAGGATGAATAACGAACCCTGTCACCGAGGTCGCATTCGAGTTACTTGCGGAAAAAACACTGACAATACCACCCCATACCTTAATATTTTCAGGGGTAACGACTGACGGCCCATTTCGAAGGCAGTGAGCTGCAGTCAGCACTAAATCAGCACTGATCACCACACCGCCACAAACAAAGGTGCTCTCGCCTCCCTCCCCGTTAGGAAACGTCAGGTTCAAATATGCCTGCCAGGGAATTTCATTATCAGCAGACTCAATTCCGCCGATAATTTTGGCTGTCACCTTATTTTCATTGTCTTCGGCTTCAATGCCGACCGCCTGAAAAGGCAGCATTACAGTCCAACATAACAACAATCTTATCAATAGCATACGCATCAATTAATACCTATGTGGAATGTTGTTTAATGATTATATGACACAATTTGGTGTTTAACCCGAGAAACACATATATGAAACATCGCTATAACTTGTAAAATATTTGACTAGCGTCATAGGTAGTCAGGCAGGGATTAGCTACATTCAAAGAGCAAGCTAAGTAAAATCGGTAAGTTGACGAAAAATGGATGAATAACTAGTCGCTACGGAGGCTTATATGTTTACTGTCGCAGATATGATGACACCGCACCCGCATACCCTAACCTCTGCCCATACGTTGGCCGATGCAAAAAAACTCATGGAAGAAAAAGGAATTCATCACGTCCCCGTTACGGACAAAGACAACCGCCTGATAGGTCTTGTCAGCCAGCGTGATATTCTTTCTGCTCAGGAGTCGAGTCTTGAGCAAATTCATCAATCAAGCTTTATCTCTGCGCTTGATATTCCTCTCGAGCAATGTATGCACAGAGATCTAAGCAATGTTGAACCGCATGCCGGGCTAAAAGAAGCCGCTGTCTATATGCAAAAACATAAAATTGGCTGTTTACCGGTTTTGCACCAAAATAAACTGGTCGGGATCATCACTGATTCTGATTTTGTTGCTATTGCAATTAATTTGCTTGAGATACAGGAAGAAGTGGAGCCGACTGAACAAGGTGACGCCAACTTCTATTAGGATGGTATGAATTTTCTTGCGCATCTCCACCTTGCCGATCGCTGCTGCAGCCATATGGCGGGCAATTTATTGGCTGATTTTGTCCGCGGCGATCCCTATCTCCAGTATCCCCTGGCGGTAGCTGACGGCATCAAGCTTCACCGTTTTGTTGACAGTTACATCGACGCCATGCCTGAAGTGCTGCAATGCCGGCAGCTCTTCACCACAGATACAAGGCGCGTTAGCGGTATTGCCCTCGATATTGCCTGGGATCACTTTCTGGCCAAACACTGGCCGCTCTATCATCCCCTTGCACTACCGGATTTCGTCTCACAGGCCCGGCAGCAGGTTGAACAGTATCAGGATAACCTGCCCGATAGCTATCGACTGACCATGTCGCGTATGTGGCAGCAACAATGGTTGCTGCAGTACCGGGAGCAAGACACAATCACCACAGCGCTGGAACGAATGGCTCTCCGGCGCCCCAAACTACACCAGTTGGCGAATTGCCCAGTGCTGATAGACAGGCATTACAGCAGTCTTGAGCAGCAATTCCATGCCATTTACCCGCAAGTGATCCGGGCGACACACACTTACCGTTCGCAGCAATAGCCCCCACCAGATAAAAAAAAGGAGCGCCAAAGCGCTCCCGAGGTCATAACATAAGAAGAGGTCTTTCTATTGTTATGTGTCACATCAATCTCTGTAGCAGACGCTACGGATAACCCCAAAATAACAACGAGTTGCTAGGATAAAGCTAATTTAGAACTGATCTTCCTCTGTCGACCCTGTCAGAGCCGTCACGGAAGACTGGCCTCCCTGAATGGTATTGGTCATCTTATCGAAATAACCAGTACCAACCTCCTGCTGGTGAGCAACGAAGGTGTAGCCCTTCTCGGCCGCCTCGAACTCAGGACGCTGTACTTTCTCGACATAGTGGCGCATGCCTTCACCCTGGGCATAGTCGTGAGCCAGTTCGAACATGTTGAACCACATGTTATGGATGCCTGCCAGCGTAATAAACTGGTACTTGTAGCCCATATCAGCCAGTTCCTGCTGGAACTTAGCGATAGTTTCAGCGTCCAGGTTTTTCTCCCAGTTAAACGATGGCGAGCAGTTGTAGGCAAGCAACTGATCAGGGTATTGCTCATGAATCGCTTCGGCGAACTTGCGCGCCTCTTCGAGACAAGGCGTTGCCGTTTCACACCAGATCAAATCTGCATACGGTGCATAGGCCAGGCCACGGGCAATCGCCTGGTCAATACCGGCGCGAACCCGGTAAAAACCTTCAGCGGTACGCTCGCCTTCAATAAAGTCCTTGTCATACGGGTCGCAGTCAGAGGTCAGCAAGTCAGCCGCATTGGCATCAGTTCGGGCAATAACCAGCGTGGTCGTGCCTGCCACATCCGCCGCCAAGCGGGCAGCAACGAGTTTCTGTACCGCCTCCTGGGTAGGTACCAGCACCTTGCCACCCATATGACCACATTTCTTCACCGATGCCAGCTGGTCTTCGAAGTGCACCCCTGCGGCACCAGCATCAATCATATTGCGCATCAGCTCGTAGGCATTGAGAACGCCACCAAAACCGGCCTCGGCATCGGCAACAATCGGCAGGAAATAATCAATACCGTCTTCCGGGCTACCACCGTTCGACCACTGGATCTGGTCAGCACGGCGGAAGGAGTTGTTGATGCGTTTCACCACTGCTGGCACCGAGTCAACCGGATATAAAGACTGATCAGGGTACATAGTCGATGCGGTATTATTATCGGCAGCGACCTGCCACCCTGACAGATAAATGGCCTCTATACCGGCTTTCGCCTGCTGGACGGCCTGACCGCCGGTCAGCGCCCCCAGGCAATTTACATATCCTTTCTTCGCCGAGCCATTGACCAGATCCCAAAGCTTGTCAGCGCCGCGCTGAGCGATTGTGTTGGCCGGTGCAAAAGAACCACGCAGGTTAATCACCTCTTCGGCCGTATAGGTACGCTTGACGTTTTTCCAACGTGGATTCTCAGCCCAATCTTTTTCAATAGCTTCAATTTGTTGCTGGCGAGTCAATGTCATAATGATGTCCCTCGTTTCATTTGGCGATAATCCGTTTAACGTTTTCGTTATCGGTAGACTTCTTTTCTCAGGCTTATTCAGGCACTGCCAACAACACAACAAGCAGTTGCCCGTTTTTTACTGTCATTCTGCTACTTCAGATACTCATAACCTGGCAAGGTCAGGAAGTTCACGAGCTCGTCACTGGTCGTTAGCTGCGACATCAACATCGCCGCTTCCTGGTATTGCCCCTGATTGAACATGTCAGTGCCCAACTCCTGTTCGAGCACGACCATTTCTTCGCTTAGCATCTGTTCAAATAAGGAGTTGGTAACCACTTCCCCATTGCTCAATGCCTTGCCGTGCTTGATCCACTGCCAGATCGACGCCCGGGAGATTTCCGCTGTAGCAGCATCTTCCATCAGACCATAAATTGGCACGCAGCCGTTGCCGGAAATCCAGGCTTCAATGTATTGCACCGCAACTCGAATGTTATGACGCATGCCCTCGTCGGTCCGGTCCCCGTCACACGGTGCCAATAATTCCTCAGCAGTAATCGGCGCGTCATCTTCGCGACTGACATCCAGCTGGTTTTGCCTTGTGCCCAATGTGTCATCGAAAATGGCACGGGCCGTATCCGCCAGGCCGGGATGGGCAACCCAGGTGCCGTCATGGCCGTTGTTGGCTTCCAGTGCCTTGTCGGTCTGGATCTTGTTGAGCACCCATTCATTGCGCTCCGGATCTTTCGACGGGATAAAGGCGGCCATTCCTCCCATTGCAAACGCGCCTCGGCGGTGACAGGTACGGACCAGCAACCGGGAATATGCGTTCAGAAACGGTTTCTCCATCGTCACCACCTGGCGGTCCGGCAAAATCCGATCCGGGTGGTTTCGCAGTGTTTTGATGTAGCTAAAGATATAGTCCCAGCGCCCGCAGTTCAGACCGACAATATGATCTTTCAGGCTGTATAGGATCTCATCCATCTCAAATACCGCCGGCAGCGTTTCTATCAACACCGTGGCTTTTATCGTCCCTCGCGGCAAACCAAACTCATCTTCGGTAAAGCTAAATACATCGCTCCACCACGCTGCCTCCTGGTAGGCCTGCAGCTTGGGAAGATAAAAGTAAGGACCGCTGCCTTTTGCCAATAACTGCTTGTAGTTATGGTAAAAGTACAAGGCAAAATCAAATAAAGATCCGGGAATTGGCTCGCCCTGCCACAACAGGTGCTTCTCCGGCAGGTGCAGACCCCGGACCCGGCAAATCAAAACAGCCGGATCATCACGGAGCTGATACTCCTTCCCTGTTTTCGGATTGGTATAGGCAATCGTGCCGTTGACGGCATCGCGCAGGTTTCGCTGGCCTTCCAATACTTCATCCCAAGCCGGTGCAAACGAGTCTTCAAAGTCAGCCATGAACACTTTGACGTTGGCATTGAGAGCATTGATCACCATCTTGCGATCAACCGGCCCGGTAATTTCAACCCGGCGATCCTGGAGATCGTCCGGGATATTACGGATGGTCCAATTCCCAGCGCGAATATCAGCGGTATCTTCAAGAAAGTCCGGTAAGCCGCCGGCATCTATAGCCAGCTGACGACGCTCTCGGGCAGCCATCAGCTCCGGGATACGTGACGCAAAGCGCTGCACCAATCGCTCCACGAACTGAAAGGCATCTTCACTTAAAATCTCTTTCTGCTGCTCAGTTAATAGCGTTTGCAGAGATAGCTTTACTTCATGGTTAGGTGGCGTTTGTGTATCCGTCATTTTTCGCTCCCTTGCAGCTGTAACTTAATCACCACTTTTATCAGCAGTCAGTATCAGGGTTATTCTGACACCCGTTGTCTTAACGCTTTATTTACGTTGCCGCAACAAATTGGCAATTGCAAATAATCCTGTTTATGAGGCTAAAGAACATTGACCATCTAACCCATTAAAATCAACAACTTAATCAAAATAGAGCAATAACTCAAAACACTGAATTAAAACAATTTTCAGGGAAATACTCGGTTTTTATCAGGAAAGGCAAATCAGTAGCAAAATGTAACCAGTTACGTAATTTAATTACAAAACAGACCAATTCAAACCTCTGTGTAAAAAGGCGTTTCAAACATGGCAATGAGCTAAACGCAGGCTACTATCGATTAAATAACAACCAGTTATTCGACAGTGTGAAACCATTTTTATACATTGGTGGAATAGTTGCGTAATCAATCAATTTCATTTATTCGCAAAACGAAACAGAATAAACCTACAAAACGCCTTGTTTACAAAGGAAAAAAAGGGATTTAAATATATCGCTGGAAGTGCGGGATTTAGAACAAAGTGCTGACAGAACGAAAAATCTGCCAGCACATTGTCGGTAAGGCTACAAAAGCCCCTCAACAATCTCGGCAAGTCGATGGAAGGTACGACTGCGGCTCGAGGTAGGACGCCAGACAAGGCCGATTTCTCGGTAAGCCTCCTGGCCAGGCGGTTCAATGATCACCAGGTTCTGATTATCCAAAATCCCATGATCGATGGCCATCTGTGGAATGAAGGTCGTCCCCAATCCATTCGCAACCATTTGAACTAAGGTATGTAGGCTAGTGGCTGTAAACGGATTTATCTTCTCCTTACTGGTCAGCTTACAGGCAGAAACTGCGTGCTCAGTCAGGCAGTGCTCTTTCTCTAGCAAAAAGACCGACTCATCCGGTAAGTCCGCATAGCGTAACGGCACATTGACCTGCTCCGCCTGATTCTTGCTGATAACCATCTTGAAGGCATCACGCCCCACTGTCTGACTGTGCATTCCGTTGATTTCAACTGGCAGTGCCAATATCAGTACGTCCATCTCGCCATTGCGGAGGGCAGCCAGCAGGTTGGTGGTCGTATCTTCACGCAATAACAGGTTAAGGCTTGGGTGCAGGCGGTTCACTTCCTGGACAAGGTCACACAATAAGAAAGGAGCAATGGTGGGAATACAGCCGACCCGCAGCTGACCGTCCATACCGTCACCGGTACAATTTGACAGTTCCATCAAGTCCTGACTGCGGGCAAGCAGTTCCCGGCTTCGGATCACTACGTCTTCACCCATAGAGGTAAACACCAGAGACTTATTATCACGCTCGATAAGCTGGCAACCGATGAGTTCCTCGAGGTTCTGCACTCCCGAGCTCAATGTCGACTGACTGACAAAGCACTTCTTGGCAGCTTCGCCAAAGTGACGAGTTTCAAATAAAGTGACTAAGTAATGTAGCTGCTTGAGAGAAGGAAATTTATTCATCGTATTTTTCGATTACATCAATCTATTTATTCCGCTTTTTCCAATCTAACAGTTTCGTTATAGTTTGTCTCGTCCAAACACGGAGCCAACCAAGAAGGTCGGCAACAACCGAATATTTCAGGAGCACCATAATGGTACTAGTAGGTCGTCAAGCACCAGATTTTACTGCTGCAGCTGTTCTAGGTAACGGCGAAATCGTTGATAACTTCAACTTTGCAGAGTTTACTAAAGGTAAGAAAGCGGTAGTTTTCTTCTACCCACTAGACTTCACTTTCGTTTGCCCATCTGAGCTAATCGCTTTCGACAAGCGTTTCGAAGATTTCCAGGCAAAAGGCGTTGAAGTAATCGGTGTTTCTATCGATTCTCAGTTCTCTCACAATGCATGGCGTAACACTGCTGTTGAAGACGGCGGTATCGGTCAGGTTAAGTACCCTCTAATCGCTGATGTTAAGCACGAAATCTGCAAAGCGTACGATGTAGAGCACCCAGAAGCAGGCGTTGCTTTCCGCGGTTCTTTCCTAATCGACGAAGACGGTCTTGTACGTCACCAAGTAGTTAACGACCTACCACTAGGCCGTAACATCGATGAAATGCTACGCATGGTTGACGCACTAAACTTCCACCAGAAGAACGGTGAAGTTTGCCCTGCACAGTGGGAAGAAGGCAAAGCTGGTATGGATGCATCGCCAAAAGGCGTTGCTGACTACCTATCTGAGCACACTGCAGACCTAGGTAAGTAATTACCCATTAACACCATGCTCACGGTGTTAATTAGGCAACAAACGCAATAGCGTAAAGCCAAAGTCAGCCAATAGGCAAAAATAGAATGAGGCCCGGACACACCGGGCCCTTTTTATTTCTCTTATCTCTTATCTCTTATCTCTTATCTCTTATCTCTTATCTCTTATCTCTTATCTCTTCATATTGTTGATCTGATTAATCCTCCGGCAAGCAAATATCCACTACACTGCTTCCATCATCTACAGCCCTGATTAACCGTCATGAAAATTCAACACCTAGAAGTTTGTATCGATAATATCGAATCGCTGCATTACGCCCAGCAAGGCGGCGCAACACGTATCGAGCTCTGCTCGTCTCTTGCACTTGGTGGTCTAACTCCAAGTATCGGCTTTATGAAACAAGCAGCCAGGCACGCCTCTATTCCCGTCTATGCCATGATTCGGCCACGCCAGGGGGATTTTTTATTTTCGAGTGATGATATAGAAATCATGCTGGCTGATATTCATGCCGCCAAGCAAGCGGGTTTGCAAGGTGTCGTCGTCGGTGTGCTCGATGCCCACAGCCTGGTGGACGAAGACTGCTTGTGCAGTTTGATAAAAGAAGCCGGCGGGTTGGGAGTGACCTTCCACCGTGCTATTGACCAGTGCATTGACCCGATGACCGCCCTCGATAGCATCATGAGCGCAGGCTGCGAGCGAGTACTTACCTCCGGTTTACAAGCCAATGCCAGAGACGGCGCTGACATGATGGCTCAGATGGTCAACTACTGTGGCTCCAATCTCAGTATTATGGCGGGGGCCGGTATCACGTCAGGCAATGTTGCCGAGATTGTTCGAAAAAGTGGGGTAAAGGAAATACACCTATCAGGGAAAAATACCCGTCCAAGCCAGATGCTTCAATATGTGAATCAGGCACATATGGGCAGCAGCAGTGTCGATGACTTTACAATCCCCGTTACCTCCGCAGAAAAAATTGCGGCAGTCATTCGCTCTCTAAAAAAATAACTGCAATGTAAACAGCCTGCGCTAGGGCAGGCTGTTTGACTAACTTGTTATCCGCTTTAATTACCAACCAATAACATCTTTGGCAGGATGCGAAGTGTCAGGAGCAATCATAAATGACTTATTCTGTGAAAGTGCGCTTGCATCACATGTCTCATCTGCAATCTTGGTATCCGGGTCCAGTAGATATGCTGTCGTCTTTTGGTCAACACAGCTAATATTGCTGTAACTGAAACCATGGTCGACATAATTATCAACGGTTATCTTTGAGGCCGAAGCCCCAAAGCTCGCAACCATCTCCTCAGTCCAGGTGTATGGTGTTGCGGGATCATACAGGCCACCAATAATCAAAATCTGCTTTCCGCCCAGAGCTGGGGCCATGTCAGTAACTTGCGCAATAGGATCGCGCGGTGCCGACCAACCATTACAAAGTTTAGCCGTCTCAGTATAGGTCTTCCCCCCAAAGAGAGCAGACGCATTTTGATAGTCTACCTCGGATGCCAGCATTTCGTTTTCTGATAACGGCAGCCTTTCATCAGTACAGACCACGGCCTTAAACAAAGCGCCACCACGTAATGCATCGTTCCAATTTGAATAACCTGACTTTTTCGCATTGGCACGAACAACCGAAAGCTCCCCTTTTAGCTGAGCTAGATTGTCATTATCCAATAACTCTTTAAGCCCATTACGAATACCTGGCCATTCTTTCTTACGAGATGAATCACGAGCAACTGTATAATCCATCACATAAGCGCCATCACTCTTACTCAATGCTTTGCCATCATTGGCTGTATACGACTGGGCTGAAGAATACAGTACGCTGGCAATACCTTGATAACGAGTTTCCCGGTTAGGATAGGTTGCATAGTCTAAACGGAAAGCCGCCACTTTATCATACCCGGCAGTATTACCGACTCTTAGCTCAACATTATTCTCAGCCATCGGCGACATCGGTGAATCAAGTACAATTGCACGCACTCTTTCAGGGAAAGTGTACGCATACAGTGAACCAAGCCGAGTACCGTATGAATAACCCAGGAACGTCAGCTTTTCATCACCGAGCAGGTTCCGCAGCATATCCATATCTTTCACAACAGTGTTACTACCTAAAAATGGCGCAACTTGAGAATAAGTAGCAGAACAATCGCCCTGTTTATTGCTTTGCGCAACGGCACAGTCAGTTAACTCTTTGGCAAAAGCACTCTGACCGGTACCGCGAGGATCCATGCCAACAATATCAAAACGATCCAGGATTTCCTTTGGCAATTCCTTCTCGACCATGTACCCAGCCCCACCCACCGCCTCCGCACTCGGACCTCCGAAGTTAAGCAGCAACGCACCAATTCTGTTGGCAGGATCCAATGCTTTATGCACTCCATAGTAAATATCAACCTGCTCACCATTAGGATTGTTATAGTCTTTAGGCGCTTTCATGAAGCCACAAGCCATATTCGAAGGGCAGCTCTGTGTCGGATTATTATTCCTGGCAAACTGGTTATCACCTCCACCACCGCACCCTGCCAACAAAAGACTAACCAATAACCCTAGCGTTTTCCTGTACATCTTTATTCCTTTTTTATTTTTTCTTTTTTATCAACAAATTGAACATTTATTTTTTAGATGAGCATATGAGCATGATTGGCTATAAATATCAATAAAAGACCGCCCGAATATCTCGAGAGATAATATATCAATCCAAATATTCTTTCCTTTGATCACATTTCACGGAACAAGAAGCAAGCAAGCCAGTAACCGGGAACAAGTTCACTCGTCATCTTTTTAATTCAGCATTATTCTTAAGAAGTAAAACAATAAAGTCACCAGCAAACGGAGTGCAGAATGACCTCTGACAGAACTGTAAAAAAGCTCAAGAAGAAAGACTATGAAGATGAACTAAAACGCCTACAGGTTGAACTCGTTAAACTGCAAGAATGGATAAAGCACAGCGGGTTAAAGGTGGTGGTTCTTTTTGAAGGCCGAGATGCCGCTGGGAAAGGCGGCGTGATCAAACGGATCACCGAAAAGCTTAATCCTCGGGTTTGTCGCATTGTTGCCTTGCCGGCTCCGACCGAGAAAGAGAAAACCCAATGGTACTTTCAGCGCTATGTCGCTCATCTGCCTTCGGCCGGTGAAATGGTTCTGTTTGATCGAAGCTGGTATAACCGTGCCGGAGTCGAAAAAGTCATGGGCTTTTGCACCGACAATGAATACGAAGAGTTTCTCCGTTCATGCCCGGAGTTTGAGCGCATGCTACAGCGCTCAGGGATCATTTTGCTGAAATACTGGTTCTCGGTATCAGACGAAGAACAAGAGGCCCGCTTCCTTGAGCGTATACATACGCCAATAAAACGCTGGAAGTTCAGCCCGATGGATCTTGAATCCCGCGATCGCTGGGCAGAGTATTCAGCGGCCAAGGACCGTATGTTTGCCTATACCGATACCAAACAGTGTCCATGGTGGGTCGTTGATGCCGATGATAAGAAAAAAGCGCGCATCAACTGTATTTCCCATTTGCTGTCCCACATTCCCTATGAAGAGATCCACTACCCTCATATCGATCTCCCCGAGGTCAACAAAGAAGGGTATGTCAGGGCACCGGCAGACAGCCAGACTTTTGTCCCGAACCTGTTTAGTAAAGACTAAGCCAGACAACACTAGGCAACGTTATTTCAGAATGCTCTCAATCTCTTCCTGGCTGGTATGACGGATATCCTTGCCTTTGACGAAATAGATAATGTATTCGCAGATATTCTGGCATCGATCACCGACCCGTTCGATGGATCGGGCTGACCACATCACCTGCAGTACATTCGGGATTGAACGCGGATCTTCCATCATATAAGTCATTAACTGACGAATAATGGCTTCGTATTCGCGGTCAATCCGATCATCTTCCTGATAGACTTCAATGGCCGCCTTAACATCCATCCGAGCAAAAGCGTCCAGCACCTCGTGCAGCATTCTTACGGCATGCTGTCCCAGCGCTTCCAGTGATACCAACAAGTTATATTGCTTGTTGGTGAAGTTCTCCAATGCCACCTTGGCAATACTTTCTGCAACATCACCGATCCGCTCAAGATCGGTAATGGTCTTGATGATCGCAATCACCAGGCGTAGATCACTGGCTGTCGGCTGACGCTTGGCAATGATCCGGGTGCAGGCTTCATCAATCGCCACTTCCATCGCGTTGACCTTGTGATCATCTTTGATCACCCGCTTGGCCAGCTCGGCGTCCTGCTTGTGCATCGCCTTGAGTGCATCGGCCAGTTGCTGCTCGACCAAGCCACCCATTGCCAGCACATGGGTACGGATACTTTCCAGCTCCGCATTAAACTGGCCGGAAATATGACGGCCAAGACTTAAATTATCCAACATGATTTGGTTCCTTAACCGTATCGACCAGTGATGTAGTCTTCTGTTCGTTTCTCTTTGGGCGTGGTGAAAATATCATTGGTATTGGCATATTCCACCAGCTCGCCCATATGCATAAATGCCGTGTTATCCGACACCCGCGCGGCCTGCTGCATGTTATGGGTAACAATTATCACCGTGTACTTAGTCTTAAGCTCATTGATCAGCTCTTCGATGGTCAGGGTCGAGATCGGATCCAGAGCCGAGGTCGGCTCATCCAGCAACAAGACTTCCGGTTCAATCGCTATCGCCCGGGCTATCACCAGGCGCTGCTGCTGTCCTCCCGAGAGCCCAAAGGCATTCTCATGGAGGCGGTCTTTGACCTCATCCCACAATGCCGCACCACGCAGCGAGTTTTCGACAGCATCATCAAGCACACGGCGCTCTTTGATCCCCTGAAGGCGCAAGCCATAAATCACATTCTCATAGATGGATTTAGGAAACGGGTTCGGCCGCTGGAATACCATACCGACCCGACGGCGCAAAGATGCCACATCCACCTTGCTGTCATAGATGTTCTGCCCATGGAGCATGATTTTACCTTCGACGGTGCAGCCCTCGACCAGCTCGTTCATCCGGTTGATACAACGCAACAAGGTCGACTTACCGCAACCGGACGGACCGATAAACGAAGTAACCTGCCCCTTGGCTATCCGCATATTGATATTATACAGAGCCTGTTGCTTGCCATAATGCAGATCGAGCCCCTCAATCGACATGGCCGTTTTCTCTTCGGGTAACTTGGTTAAATCTTGAGGCTGAAACAGTCCCATGGTCGAGTTAATTGAAAACATGTAAGTTACTGTATCCCCATTATTGTTCCAAAGAGCGGTACTTTTCCCGTAAGTGGTTTCGAATACCAATCGCCGTCAGGTTTAGCCCTACAATCACCGTCACCAGTAAAAACGAAGTGGCATACACCAAGGGCCGGGCAGCTTCAACATTGGGACTTTGAAAGCCGACATCATAAATATGATAGCCAAGGTGCATAAACTTGCGATCCAGATGCAAATAGGGAAAAAGGTTATCAACCGGTAACGTCGGTGCCATTTTGACTACCCCGACCAACATCAAAGGGGCCACTTCACCCGCGGCTCTGGCGACCGCCAGAATCAGTCCTGTCATTATAGCCGGGCTCGCCATCGGTAACACGATTCGCCATAAGGTCTCAGCCTGGGTTGCGCCCAGCGCCAGCGAACCGTGACGCACCGAACTCGGGATCCTGGCCAGACCTTCCTCGGTCGAGACAATCACAACAGGCAGCGTCAGAATAGCCAGTGTTAAGGCCGACCATAAAATACCCGGTGTACCGAAAGTGGGAGCCGGCAGTTGATCAGAGAAAAAGATTTCGTCAATCGTTCCGCCGATCATATAAACAAAAAAGCCCAGACCAAATACGCCGTAGACAATAGACGGCACACCAGCCAGGTTGATAACGGCAACCCTGATTAGCTTGGTAAACCGGTTTTTCCCTGCGTACTCATGCAAATAGATGGCAGCCATTACTCCTAGCGGGGTGACGATGACACTCATCAACAGCACCATAAACACAGTGCCGAAAATTGCCGGGAACACCCCGCCCTCGGTATTGGCCTCTCGGGGATCCTCGCTGACAAATTTGCCAATCTGGCGCCCCCAGTGAGCCACTTTTTCTATTGTCGTTAAATTGTTCGGGTACCAGATATCCAGCACCTGTTCCAGGGGCAGTTTCACCATGGTACCGGCCATATCGCGCACCAGCAGCGCATCTTGGTCCAGCAGCTTGCGTAGTGCCAGCATGCGCTGCTCTATATCAGCATAGCGCTGTTCCAGCTGAAGCCGCTGATCCGTAATAACTGGCTGCTTACCCTGTCGACGCTCTTGCTGACGCAGCTGATCAAGCTGGTGGTTAATGGCCGCAACATCCGTTTTCAGTAGCGAGTCAATTTCACCACGAACCCGATCGGCATCCTTCAGCCCTTGCTCCAGTTCTGCAAGCGACTTGCTCTGGCCATCATCGATAAAACTAATCGGATAGCCATAAAACTTACCGTTTTTGATCCGGTCGATAACGGCAATATCATCGGCCAGCATCTTGCTAGTGATCTGCGTCTCAAGCAGGGTAATAAAATCGAGTTCAACCCTTTCACGGTTCCCGGTTTTGATCAGGTAGCGAAAGACCCGCTCCCCCTCGATTGCCGACACATCCACACCGGCTTCTGCCAGTTGGCGTACCGAGACCGACTTAGTCTCATAGATTTCACCGATAATGGCCTGCCTGTTGCCATTGATATCAACATCAAACTGGTACACAGGTGCCGGCCAGAAGTAGCTCAGCCCCTTCCAGCCTATCAATAGCAACAATCCCAGCACGGCAACCAGGCTCAGGCTAACTGCGCCAGCCGTCAGCCATATCCATGGAGAGCCCGATTTAAACCAATTACCCATCACTTTGCATTTTCATTTTATCTATCGGTTAGTTTTATCTGTCAGTTAGTGTGTGCTCACATTACAGCGAGCTGTACTTTTCTCTTAGTCGCTGACGAACCAGTTCTGCTATCGTATTGAAAATAAAGGTAAACACAAACAGCACAAACGCAGCCAGGAACAATACCCGGTAGTGCGAACTGCCTACCTCGGTCTCCGGCATCTCAATCGCAATGGTTGCCGACAACGTCCGCAAACCTTCCAGTATGTTCCAGTCCATGATCGGAGTATTGCCCGTTGCCATCAGGACAATCATGGTTTCACCAACCGCTCGACCAAGGCCCATCATAATGGCGGAAAAGATCCCCGGACTGGCCGTTAGTAACACAACACGGGTCAATGTCTGCCAATGTGTCGCGCCCAGCGCCAAGGAACCGCTGGTTAAATGCCCCGGTACTGAAAAAATCGCATCTTCGGCAATCGTAAAGATTGTCGGGATCACCGCAAAGCCCATCGCGATCCCGACGACAAGCGTATTGCGCTGGTCATAACCTATACCCCACTCGTTAGTCAGGTACATACGCATATCACCATCAAACAGCCATTGCTCGACATACGGGCTGACTTCCAGGCAGGCATAAACCAGCAGCACAATCACCGGCATCAGCAATATGATATGCAGTCCGTTTGGCAAGCGGTGACGCCACGGTCCCGGAAGCAGGGACCAGCCGATCCCGACCAGCATCATCATCAAGGGAAAGGCCACAATGATCATTGCAATGCCGGGCAGGTACTCTTCAACGATAGGGGCCAGCCAAATGCCGGCCAGAAAGCCCAGGATCACCGTCGGCAATGCCTCCATAATCTCGACCGTCGGCTTGATCACCCGGCGCATTTTGGAAGACATGAAATAAGCGGTATAAATTGCCCCGGCCAAAGCCATCGGAATGGCGAAAAACATCGCATAGACGGCGGCTTTAAGGGTACCGAATACGACTGGCACCAAACTGAGTTTCGGCTCGAACTCATCACTGGCGGATGTCGATTGCCAGACGTATTCAGGCTCGGGATAGCCTTCATACCAAATTTTCTCCCACAGGGATGAAAAACCGATTTCAGGGTGGCGGTTATCCACCTTGTATAGCTGCCAGCTATCACCGTTCACGGTCAGCAAACGGTCTGCCCGAGGAGAGATAGCAACCCAGTCGGGTACCTCAGCCAGCAACGGCTCGTTGTAGATATGCCCTTTGATTGTCGTGTAGTAAGCCGAGAGTTCGCCGCTTTGGTGTACCGCAAAAAAGCCTTTGCGGGCATACTCGGGAACAAGCTGCACCACCGGGCTCACAGGCAGTGCAAAATGCCGCGCCTTCACCAGTGTTCGCTTGCCCTCGCGAAGCACTTCGAACCACTGCGACACTGCATTGTCACTGGTTGTGATTAACAAGGAGTTCGCGCCCGACAATAGCGTCAGCTGCTGCGGTTTACCCTGAGCCGAACTGACATCGACGATATCGCGGATCGCCGAGTTGTCCCCGTCCAGCGCCACCACATACAAATTATTACCGCTCAGCGCATACAGCGTGCGGGCATCCGGTGTTACGGCCAGCGCACTGATGGTGTCAGGCAATCCATCAATCCCGAACGATATCACCTGCCAATCCGATGCCTGACCGGGCAGCGCATCCTGGTGGCTGAAAGTCATCACCCTGACCCGGTGATCAGCCGTTACTCCAGCCACGACGGCCTGCTCGGCGCGCACCGATACCGCCAGTTGGCTAATTGCGCGACCGTCAGGGTCCAGTTGCAGCGGACTCACTCCCAACGGGTAGGCAATATCCGGTGTCGTCTGCTTCATCTCCCCTGTAAACGAAATCCTGAAAGTGGGTTTAAATACCACCACTTCGCCAGAGCGGCCGCCATAGGCAAATACTTCTTCACTCGGCAGGGTACGGGCAAAGCTGACAGGGCTTGCCAAAAGCTGATGCTCACCCATAAGTTCACCGACATTCTTCGGAGCAAGGTTTATGAAGGTCAAATTGCCCTGCAGGGACATCCTATAGGCAATGTTGTTCTGCTCGTTGAGATAAATAGCGGCAGGGTTGTCTGAAAAATCTATGGAGAATGCCTGCTTCGATGTGACGTTGACCGAGGCAAATATCGGCATGATCACATACAGCAGGTAGAAGAAAATCAGGACTAGCGTAATAAGAACAGAAATACCACCAGCGGTTACCCCATAGCGTGCGAGCTTGTCTTTAACTCGGCGGCCAGGGCTGTCCCCACTCAAAAATGCGCTGGCGTCTGCCATTATTACCTCATAGGATTTATACGTTTATCAATAATATTTCTTTTAGATGACAATTATATGACAGCCAGTACGAGTGAGGCCAACACTCCTTTCGATTCCTTGGGCTAATCTATTAGAGTGACATAAAATTGCAATAAAAGGTCATTAGTCTTAATGATTTATGACTATTAACTGATTTCATTGGCCGTTCTCCCGTTGCTTCTGGACAGATATTGCACATGCTCACATAATGAACAAGCCTACTGCGAATAAGGAAGTCGTTATGAAGCACCTCGTTATTACTGTAATTGGTAAAGACCGACCAGGCCTGGTTGAGACCCTCTCAGACACGGTATACCAGAACCACGGTAACTGGCTGGCCAGCAGCCTTAGTAAACTTGCCGGGCAGTTTGCCGGTATTTTGCAGATTGAAGTCGCCGACCAATATATCCCTGTATTGAGTCAGAGCCTGTCGAAGCTGGATGGGTTGCAAATCCATATTGTCGAAGATGACAGCAAGGCCGTTCCGGTCACCACGCTGCACAATCTCACCGTCACCGGTAACGATCGTCTCGGCATCGTCAAAGAAGTCACCGCCAAGCTCAACCAGCTTGGGATCAATATCAATAAGCTCAAAACTGATACCCAAAGCGCACCTAACTGGGGTTACCCGATTTTCTCGGCAAATTTTCAGCTTGAGCTACCATCTGAGCTGGCCCTGGAGACTGTTCAGGATGAGCTGGAACAGCTGTCTGATGATCTCAATATTGATGTCGACGACAACTAAATCGGTAACAACTAACAAGAGGCATAACTTTTAGCCCATAGCTTATCTAATAGGAATACAATGAGTACGGAATCTCTCTATATCGAAAAAGAATTAAGCTGGCTATCATTTAACGAACGTGTACTTCAAGAGGCGGCAGACAAATCCGTGCCGCTGATTGAACGCGTCCGTTTTCTTGGAATCTTCTCCAGTAATACCGATGAATTTTATTCAGTTCGCTTTGCCGATGTAAAACGCCAGATACTGATCAGCCAGGAACAAGGCGGCGATGACAGTGCCAAACAGCTACTCAGCAAAATCCAGAGCCGTGTCCTGAAACTCAACCAGGACTTCGACAGCCTCTATAACGAGATTTTGCTGGAAATGGCACGGCGCCATATTTTCCTGGTCAATGAGCAACAGCTCGACGAGCATCAGCAGAACTGGCTTCGAAAATATTTCCGCAATGCAATTCTGCCCCATATCACGCCCATCCTTCTCACACCGGATATCGATCTGCTTGAATTTCTCAAAGACGAATATTCTTACCTGACCGTCGAAATGCAGCAGGGAGAAAAGAAGGGCCATGCCCTGATCGAGATTCCGACTGATCAGCTACCGCGCTTTATCCAGTTGCCCGAGGCGAAAGGGAAAAGACGCAAAACCCTTATCCTGCTTGATAACATTATTCGTTTTTGTCTCGACGATATCTTCAGCGGCTTCTTCGAATACGACAGCCTGGCCGCCTACTCGATGAAGATGACCCGGGACGCCGAATACGATCTCAGTCTGGAAGTGGAACACAGCTTGCTGGAACAGATGTCTGAAGGTCTGAACCAGCGCCTCACGGCCATGCCGGTTCGCTTCGTCTACCAGCGCGATATGCCAGGCGATATGATTGATGTCCTCTGCGGGCTGCTGAAAGTCTCCAGCTATGACAGTATTATTCCCGGCGGGCGGTACCATAACTTCAAGGACTTTATTGGCTTTCCCAATGTCGGTCGCAACTATCTGGAAAACAAGCCCCTGCCGCCGATCCAAAGCTACCACTTCTCCTCTGCCCGCAATGCCTTTGACGCCATCAAGGCACAGGACATTCTGCTGTACTATCCGTACCATACCTTTAACCACATGACCGAGCTGGTTCGCCAGGCAGCCTACGACCCCAAGGTCCGTGGTATTAAAATCAATATCTACCGGGTGGCCAAAAACTCCCGCATCATAGAGTCGATGATAGATGCCGCCAATAACGGCAAACGGATAACCGTCGTGGTCGAGCTGCAGGCCCGCTTTGACGAAGAAGCCAACATCATCTGGGCCCGCCGCCTGACCGAAGCCGGGGTCCACGTTGTCTTTGGTGTCCCGGGGCTGAAAATTCACTCCAAACTGTGCCTGATCACCCGGCGCGAAGGTGACAAGCTGGTTCGCTACGCCCATATCGGCACCGGTAACTTCCATGAAAATACAGCACGACTCTATACCGACTTCTCGCTGATGACCTGTGACGACGAAATTACCAATGAGGTGCGGCAGGTCTTCGGGTACATCGAAAACCCTTATCGCCCGGTTAAATTCCATCATTTAATCGTCTCGCCGCGTAACTCCCGCTCGCGACTGTATGATTTGATAGACAGGGAGATTGCCCATGCCAAGCAAAACTTGCCATCGGGTATTACACTTAAGGTGAACAATCTGGTCGATAAAGGTTTGATTAACATGCTTTATCAGGCCAGTAGTGCCGGTGTGAGCATTAAACTGATCATTCGCGGGATGTGCTCCCTGATCCCCGGCATCAAGGGGATCAGTGAAAATATTACGGCCATCAGTATTGTCGACCGTTTCCTCGAACACCCGCGTGTGGTGGTATTTGAGAACAACGGCGATCCGGACGTGATGATTTCATCGGCCGACTGGATGACCCGTAACATCGATAATCGAATAGAAGTCGGCTGTCCGATCCGGGATCCGGCACTGAAAATGAGAATCATCGATATCCTGAATATCCAGCTAACCGATACGGTCAAGGCACGGGTTATCGATAAAGAAATGAGCAACCAATATGTGCCCCGGGGTAACCGTCGCAAGATCCGTTCACAAATTGCGATCTATGATTACCTGAAGCACTCCGAAAAACAGCTCAGAAAAAAAGCTGAGAAAGCGATGGTTAATAATGATTGATAATCCACGTCCACGCGAGATAGCGGCTATCGATATTGGCTCTAACAGCTTCCACATGGTTGTTGCCCGAGTGATCGGGCAAAGCCTGCAAATTATCAGCCGCCATAAGCAGCGAGTTCAGCTAGCCTCCGGACTCGACGAACACCACAACCTCAACCAGGCCGCGATCCAACGCGGCCTCAACTGCCTGGCCATGTTTGCCGAGCGCCTGCAGGGTTTCGAGCCGGAAAATGTCCGTATTGCTGCCACCTATACCTTACGCCAGGCCCAAAATGTCCATGTGTTCCTCAAGCGAGCCGAAAGCATCATCCCCTATCCCATCGAGATCATCCCGGGTACCGAAGAGGCCCGCCTGATTTATCTCGGCGTCGCCCATACCCAGCCGGAAAAAGGCCGCAAGCTGGTGATTGATATCGGCGGCGGTAGTACCGAACTGGTGATCGGCGAAGATTTCGATACCCACCTGCTCTATAGCAAACATATGGGATGTGTCAGCTACAACCAGCACTACTTTGCCAAAGGGAAAATCAGTGCCAAGAACATGGCAACAGCGAAGCTGGCTGCCCAGCAGAAAATGGAAAGCATTGCCAACCAGTACCGCAACAAAGGCTGGCAGTACGCCGTTGGTTCATCCGGCACCATCAAGGCGATCCGGGAAGTCCTGATCGGTCAGGGCTACAATGACGGCATTATCACCGGCAAACGTCTCGGTCAGCTGACTGACAAAATACTCAGCGTCAAAAATGCCGACGAGTTAGATTTACCGGGGCTGAGCGATGATCGCAAACCGGTTTTTGCCGCCGGTGTTGCCATCCTTGATGCGGTTTTCAGTTCATTGAAAATAGACGAGATGCGTTTTTCCGATGGTGCGCTTCGTGAAGGGCTGCTGTATGAGATGGAAGACCGGTTTCGCCACAGCGATATCCGCACCCGTACTGCCGATGCGATGGCAGCCCAATATAACGTCGATATGGCTCAGGCCAAGCGGGTCAAGGACACCGCCGAATATCTCTATAACCAAATCGAGCCACAGCCAGGGCTGACCAAATCTGAGCTGCTGACACTGCTGGGCTGGGGTGCCTTGCTCCATGAGGCCGGGCTTAGCATCAGTTATCCCGGGTTCCATCGCCATTCCGCCTACCTGCTGCGCTTTAGTACCATGCCGGGATTTAACCTCGAGCAACAGACAGTGCTGGCGACCCTGGTTCGCTTTCAGCGCAAATCTCTCAAACTGGAAGAGATGCCTGAGCTCAGTATCTACAAACGTAAGCACCTCTACCCGCTGATCCGTACCTTGCGCCTTGCTGTGGCGCTTAACGGCCAGCGTAATGAGGAGCCGCTACCGGACATCATGGTCGAAGCCAACAAGGAAAGCTGGCAACTTACGCTACCAGAAGACTGGGAAGCCAGTAACAAGCTACTGGCTGCTGATTTACGGCAGGAACAAGAGTATTGGAGCAAAGCCGGCTGGCAGTTGGCCATTAGCTCTTAAGCTCTGGAACCCTTAAGCTTGGGTTAGTCTGGCTGAGCGCTGTCGCTCAACCCAAGCTGCGCCAAATCAGCCGAAACGATGGCAGCTGAAAGCGGGACATAGCCGTCTTTTTCAACCATATCCTGGCCAAAGCGCGAAAGGATGAACTTAATGAACTCGGCCTCCAATTGCGGCATTGGCTTGTTCGGGTGCTTGTTGACATAAATGTACAGGTAGCGCGCCAGCGGATAACTGCCGTTAAGCGAGTTTTCAATCGAGGCTTCAACGTAGTCTCCGCCCTCTTCCCTGGCAACAGGAATAGCCCGGATCCCCGTGGTTTTATACCCTATGCCCGAATAGCCAATAGAGTTCAGGGAGCTCGATACCGACTGCACAACTGATGCAGAGCCCGGCTGCTCGTTAACATTATTACGAAAATCCCCCTGGCACAGGGCACGCTGTTTAAAATAGCCATAGGTGCCCGATACCGAGTTGCGGCCAAATAGCTGAATATCACGATGAGACCAGTTTCCTGTCAGGCCCAACTGTCCCCAGCGGGTGATCGGCTCAGTGCCACCACAACGCAGCGTTCGTGAATAGATAGCGTCAAGCTGGTTAAAGCTGATCCCCTGCAACGGGTTATCTTCATGAACAAAAACAGCCAGCGCATCTATCGCCACCCTGACAGCCGTCGGCTTATAGCCGTACTCATGCTCAAACGCCTCGATTTCCTTGGCCTTCATCATCCGGCTCATCGGCCCGAGCTGAGCGGTCGCCTCGGTCAGTGCCGTCGGGGCCGTTGACGAACCTGCCGCCTGTACCTGTACATTCACATTCGGATACAGCCGCTTGAACTCTTCTGACCAATAGGTCATCAGGTTGGCAAACGTATCCGAGCCAACCGATGACAAAGTGCCGGAAACACCGCGGATCTTATGGTACTCAGCCAGTTCGTCATCGGCCGCAGTAACCGCCAGACTACCGACCAGGGCCAGCAGATATCCAAGTTTACGGTACAGGCTTGTCATAAGTTCAGGTATTCCCTCTCAAGGTAGTGACAACGTTAGAAACAGCAACGACAAAAGCGGCCCGAGGGCCGCTATCTTCAATACATTTTGCTCGCAGGGCTAGGCCGCTTCTGCCACTAACCTTTGCGGAAGTGTAAAGGAGAAGGTACTGCCTTCACCGACAACACTTTCAATTTCCAGCTGCGAATCATGATGGCTCAGGGCATGTTTGACAATTGCCAGCCCCAGGCCGCTACCGCCCGTCTCCCGCGAGCGGGCCTTGTCCACCCGGTAAAAACGCTCTGTCAGGCGGTGAATATGCTGCGGCTCAATACCCTCACCGCTATCAGTCACTTCCAGACGGGGTCCGGCAGAGGATAAATACCAACGCACCGATACTTTGGCATTTTTCGGAGTGTGTTTCACGGCGTTATAGACAAGATTAGAAATCGCGCTGCGCAGCTGGTCTTCATCGCCCAATACTTTCAATGATTTATCAATATCAAAACTAAACAGATGCTCATCGCCCCCGCTCAGGGAGATGGCTTCTTTTTCAAGAATATCAAGCATAGACGGCACATCGATGGTCTCTTCCAACTCAATATTCGGCGCCGCCTCGATTTTGGACAGGGTCAATAGCTGCTCGACAAGCGAGTTCATCCGAAGCAGTTGCTCTGTCATGACGCCGTGCGCCTTATCCCACATTGGGCCAGCCAACATTTCCGGATCTTTCGACATCTCGAGGTAACCCTGCAGCACCGTCATCGGTGTTCGCAGCTCATGGGAAACATTGGCGAAGAAGTTGCGGCGCATGCCCTCAAGCTGCTTGACCTGCGAAACATCCCGCACCACCATCAGGTACTCACCCTCGGTGTAATGCATGATCCTCAGCTCCAGCGTGCGGTCATAATTGAGCGGCGAGGTGATTTCCAGCGGGGTATCAAAAGACTGTTTCGCCAGGTAGCGAACAAAGTCCGGACTGCGTAGCAGGTTACTGATAGGCTGTCCGGCATCGTCCGGCCAGCGGAACCCCAACAGGTGCTGGGCCAGCTTGTTACACCAGACGATATTGCCTTCACTGCGAAAGACAACGACCGCATCGGGAAGCGACTCCGCCCCGTTGCGGAAGCGGCGGATCAGTGTTGCCAGCTCTTTACGACGGCGACGGTTACGTTGCTGCAGGCGGTAAATACCGTTGAACAAAGGCTCCCAGCTACCCGAGCCGGAAGGGGGGGTCAGGCTACGCTCTTTCCACAGCCAGTCGGACATTTTCAGCTGATTATGAAAATGCCAGATCAACTGGATCCAGGTCGCCACCAGCAAAAACCAGGGCATGTATCCAAAAACCAGACCCAAACCTACCCAGGGCAAGTAGAAAAACGCCAGTTCCCAGACCAGCTTTTTCCACGACAGCCGTTCAACCATCTACCACTCCATCTTAACGGAAGCTTTCGCTCGCTCCCGTGTATGTTTCAAGCTCAGTACTTATTGATTAACCACGACTTACAGACGGGTGGAGAACCGGTATCCCGCGCCACGCACCGTCTGTACCATTTTATCGTGTCCACCGGTTTCAAGGGCTTTTCGCAGACGACGAATGTGGACATCGACTGTACGGTCTTCAACGTACACATTGGTTCCCCACACATTGTTCAGCAACTGTTCGCGGCTGTAGACACGTTCCTGATGGGTCATAAAGAAATGCAGCATCTTAAACTCAGTCGGCCCCATATCCAGCGGCTCTTCGTTAGACGTCACGCGGTGAGAAACCGGATCCAGCTTCAGGCCATGTACATCAATCACATCATCCAGCGAAGTGGGGGAGACGCGGCGCATGACGGCCTTCAGGCGAGCCATCAGCTCTTTGGGTGAAAACGGCTTGGTGATATAGTCATCGGCGCCGACTTCAAGGCCACGGACCTTGTCTTCTTCTTCACCACGGGCCGTTAGCATGACCACCGGGATCTGACGTGTCATTTCATCACGCTTAAGGTGTTTGATCAGGTTGATTCCCGAGCCACCAGGCAACATCCAGTCCAGCAGCACTAGCTCTGGATAAGGTTCACAGATTTTTTCCAGCGCCGTATCATAGTCCTCGGCCTCGATGGCCTCATATCCCTTTTGTTCGAGAACGAAACACAACATCTCGCGGATTGGTGCTTCGTCTTCTACTACAAGAATCCGTCTTACCATAGTGATCTATACCTAGTCGTTGTTGTCTGTCGAGCGTCATTATGTGTTCTTATTATGACACTTTTGTGACCCGACACGATAAAAGCGTCGCCCTGTGTTTAACATTTATGAATGCAACGACTCTCTTATCGTGCCATATCGACACTTTCTATATCAGTGCCTTATCAATCTTCCGCCTAACCTCTGATAGCAATCTTGCTTCTGCCGCCCCCCTGTGCCTCGACGGCAACCTGCACCCCGATTCGTTCAACCAGGGTGCCGACATGAGAGATCACCCCAATTTGACGGCCATCCGCCTGAAGGGCATCAAGGCAGGCCAACGCCATTTCGAGGCTATCCGGATCCAGTGTACCGAAGCCCTCATCAATAAACAGCGATCCCAGTTGGCGGGTATCGGCAGCCAGTGATGCCAGCGCCAGTGCGAGGGCCAGAGATACCAGGAAGCTTTCACCGCCCGATAACGATTCTACGCTCCGGATCTCATCCCCCATATCATGGTCAATCACCTGCAGTGCCAGCGGGCTGCTCGGCACAGGCTGCAGCGCATAACGCGGGGCGAGATCCTGCAAATGCTCGTTTGCCAGGATCACCAACTGCTGCAGAGTCAGCCCTTGGGCCAAGGTACGGAATTTATTGCCGGTGGCCGAACCGATGAGCTCGCTCATCTGTAGCCACAGCTCGGTTTGCGCCTGTTGGGTCACCAACTGCCGGGTTAGCTCACCCGACTGCTGTTCGGCTCTTAGGCTTTGATCCAAACGCTGACGTTGCTGGTAGTACTGTTCATCGAGTTCAGTTTTTTGTTGGTTCCAGCCAGCAACCAACTGCGCTTGCTGTGCCATCCCCTCCGCCGAACCATACACCTCTACACCAAGTTCATTGAACCATTGATGTGAAAGTCCAGCCAGTTCCTGATGCTCAACAACCGCCAGCTCACGCTCCGCCAACACCGTTTGCGCCGATGCCAGTGCCTGTTCAATCTGTTTTAATGCTTCACGCTCACGTGTTAACCACGCTTCATCTTTGCTCAGATAATCTGTCAGCTGCTGTTCACTCAGCTCAAGCTTTTGCTGCCAATCCAACCAGCGCTGAACCAAGACTTTGTGTTCACCTTCAGCATCGACCTGCTGCTTCCTCACACTATCGAGCGCCGCCTCTGCTGCAGCCTTAGCCTCCGCGGATTTACGCTGGACCACATGTACTTCGTCCAGAGCCTCTTGCTGGGCAACCAAAGCCTGTTTTTGTTGCTGCTCTAACTGCTGTAAATTTTGCTCACCGACCAAGGCTACCCGACGCAGCCAGATCTGCTGAACCTCGCCTTTCAGCTGCTCGACTTTCCCAGTGAGTTCCGAACATTGCTTCTGGACGTTTTGCAATGTGGTTTCCAGTTCGGCGATTTGAGGTGCCAGCTCAGCTAACTGCCGCTCAGTATCCACCAGCGCCTGCTGATTTGCCGTAAACTGCCGAACCTCAATATCCAACTGCTGGAAAAACTGCTCTGAGCCAAGTTGCTTCAGCTGATCTAGCCATATTTCACTGCCATATTGCTCGCTTAAAGCACTCGCACGCGCCGTAAGAATGCCCTGCTGTACCTTGGCTTGGTCATCCAATGACTGCAACCGCTCCAGCCATTGGGCCGAGTTTTTGGCCAAGGCATGTTGCTGCTCTTTCAGTCCGGCTTCCTGCTGCTGAAGGTGTTGCAACTGCGTCAGTAACTGTCGGCCTTGCAGGATCTGTTGCTGACGCTGTTCACCGCTTTGCTGCAAGGCAGTTAACTCATGCATTGCCTGCTCGACATCCTGCTGCCATTGCACGAGCTGCCGGTTCAGGGTTTCGGCATCACTTTCCAGAGGCAGGCGATCAGACACATCCAGTGAACTCAGTACCGCTTCGTACTGGCGGTAAAGGTGTTCAACTTGGGTATCAAGCCGCTGTCGTTCATTTTTCATACCATCAATTCGCTGCTGATCTTTCAGGGCGACTTGTTGCAAATGGCCTCGCTCGGCTTGGCCATCCTGAAGCTGCTTGGCCAAGGCATCAAGACGCTGTTGCTGGACCTGCAATAACCCATCAACAACAGGGTTATCAGTGGCATACGGGTGGTCATGAGAACCGCACAACGGACAGGCATCGTTCGGTTGTAGCTCATTACGGTAATCTTCCAGGTTCATCACCGCACGACTTTGCTGCAGCGTGCGCTCAACTTCTTGGTGCTGTATCGTCAGTGTATCCAACTCAGGCGTGAGAACAGCCAAGCGTTGCTCCGCCAGCTTGATCCCCGTCTGTAGCTCATGCTGCTCTACATGTATCTTGTCAGCCTGCTGTAGCAATGATACCCACTCTTTGGTACCCGAGATGGCCTGTCGCAGTACATCCCGTCGCTGCTGCGTTTCCGCATACTGGCTACGTCCTTGGGTTTGCAATTGCTCAAGCGCAACCAAGTCAAATTGCTGGCTTTGCACCTCACAATCAGCCTTCTTGACTAGCAGGCTTGATAATTGTTCTTCGATATCAGCTTGTTGGCGCCCATGATCTTGCTGGGTAGCTTCAATATGTTGTTTTTCTTTGTTTAGTTTTGAGCGTTCACGGTGAGCTGAAAGGTACTGTTCAAGGTTATCTTTTACCGATGCATATTGCTCTGCTACCGCTTTGAATGCCTGGTTCTGTTCAAGAGTAATCGACAGCTGTTGCTGACGCTGCTGATGCATTAGCTGTTGTTGCTGAATCTGCTGAAGTTGCTGCTGCTGAGCCGAAGCAGACTCATTGCGATGCTGTAGCTCTTTTTCGTGCTCACTTAACTGCGCGCGCAAACCGTCAGCTTGCTGATCCCACTTCGCTGCCTCTTTTAATTTGGGCTCTAGCTGCTCCCACTGCTGCCGGATCTGGCTCAACGAACCCTGAACCGTTGTCGCTTGCAAATCAGCTTTGGCTAACTGCTGTTTCTCAGTCGATAACACCGTCTCGGCCTGAGTCAACGCCTGTGCCAGCTTGTCCAACTGTGATGTCATCTGTAGCAGCAACGAAAAGTCACGGTGCGCTGGCTGCACTTTTTCAATCAATGCTAATTGTTCATAGCGAGGGTGAGCGTCGGCTTCCTGCTGCTTGGCTTGTGACCATTTCACTTGTGCTTCCGCAACCCGCTCTGCAATCACTTTTTCTGTTTTCAGCGTTTGCTGATGCAGCTTGAATTCATTTAGCTGTGCCTCTAGCTGCTGCACCTGCTGTTTTTGTTGTTCGATTTGCGCAATCAGCTGTTGCTTGTCTTCATCCGACAACACGGCTATCTCACCCAGTTTTTCCTGTAACTGAGTCAATTTTTGTTTTTCATCTCTTGCCCGCTCATAGGCAGCAACAGATAGTCGACCATATACTTCGCCTCCCGTCATTCGCTCAAGTAAAGCGGCACGCTCATCGGCACCGGCTTTTAGGAACGCGGCAAATTCCCCCTGTGGCAGCATCACAGCACGACGGAACTGCTCAAAGGTCAAGCCGACCAGACGTTCAATTTCCGCTTGTAGCTCTTGCTTCTTGCCTGCAAACCGCTGGCCGGTTTCCAGGTTTTCCAGCCACTGTTCCGATGCCTGGATCCGCCCCTCGGCACGGCCCCGGGCACGGCGAACATGCCAGTGTGCGCGCCAGTGGCTACCGTCATTGGCGACGAAATCAACCTCGGCAAAGCCTTCAGCCTTACCGCGTGACAGAATACTGCGGACATCATTAGCCTTAATGCGGCTGGCATCGTCATCACGGCCAATCTCGGCATCATTTTTCTTGTTCGACTGCAATCGGGGAATGCGATCAAAGAGAGCCAGACATATGGCATCAAGCAAAGTGGACTTGCCGGCTCCCGTCTTGCCGGTGATGGCAAATAGCCCGGCGTCACCAAGACGCCCATGGGCAAAATCTATCTCGAATTTATGTTGTAAGCTGGCAAGGTTCTCGCCGCGTAGCGCTAGAATTTTCATCGTTATTATTATCCCACAACTCTATTCAGTTACCGTCTCGCTGTCTTCCAGCTGGCCAAGCAGGCTCTCAAAAGCTGCGGCCATCGCTTCATCCGGCTCGCCGTCATACTTTTTCCCCCAGCTCAAGGCAAACACCTGCTGCGGCGAAACATCTGACAGGCGGCGGTGGCGCAGATCATCCTGTCGCTCCTGCTGCTGGTAGTGCGGGGTGATTTTGGCCAGCCTAATCGCTTTTCCATCTAGTGCGGCGAGCACTTTTTCGCGCAATAATGCCCGAGGCTTATCAAGACGGACATGTACCTCGAGAAACGGCTGCTGCTCGCGAGGGAGATCATCGACCTCCAGAGCCTCAAGCTCTTCCAGCACCTGTTCCAGCGGTGCCGGAGAACGCGGTACCTTGAGCATGTCCACTGTGCGCGGAATCGTGATCGGCTCAATCCCGGCCACTTGGTCGCCATCTAGTTCTACGACCACGACCTGATGCTTGTAGTCCCGCTCAGACATCGACAAAGGCAATGGTGAGCCGCTATAGCGAACATGCTCTTGCTTGGCGACCTTCTGCGGTAAATGCAGATGTCCAAGGGCAACATAGCTAATATCATCGGCAAAAATCGACGCCGGCAGGGCATGCTGGTTTCCCCCCAGTACACGGCGCTCCGACATCTCGGATAACTTGCCGGAAGCCATAAAGGCATGACCCATTCCTATCAACGCCTGATTGGTACTTTTCAGCTCCCGGGCGGCCTGGGTCATTTCGGCATACAGGGTTTCAACGCCCTTGATCAGACGGTCATCCTCTTCGCTGAGATCATCCGACCTCAAATCCGCACTGCGCAAAAACGGCACCGCCAATACCCAGGCAGTCTGCTCTCCCGATTTATTGCTGATCGGCACCAACATCCGCTGGTGATCCAACTGACCGTCTTCACCACGGTGAATCCCACCCACCATGTGCAAGTCAAACGCTTTCAGCAGCTCATGCGGCGCATCAAGCTTGCTCGGCGAGTCATGGTTACCACCTATCATTACGACATTCAGCTGGGGCATAGTTTTTGCCAGTCGGGCCATAAAGCGATAGAGCATTCGCCAGGCACTTGCCGGCGGGTTTGCGGTATCAAAAATATCGCCCGCAACCAACAGCGCATCGATCTGCTGTTGCTCTAGCGTTTCAGCCAGCCAGTCCAGAAAAGCCTGATGTTCATAGTCACGGCTATAGCCATGTAGCTGATGGCCAAGGTGCCAGTCGGAGGTGTGGAGGATCTTCATTATTGGTGTATATGCCAGTCAGGAAAACTGGATTGATTGTATCGCAATTTTCACCTTGCCCCACCCAATCGCTGATAGAAAAATTGCGACAAAGACAGTGCAATGCAAT
This sequence comes from Photobacterium kasasachensis, assembly GCF_050336885.1. Lineage (NCBI taxonomy): Bacteria > Pseudomonadati > Pseudomonadota > Gammaproteobacteria > Vibrionales > Vibrionaceae > Photobacterium > Photobacterium kasasachensis. The sequence goes on along the minus strand of NZ_JAKJSH010000008.1, from coordinate 6,064 downwards.
AAGATTGTCAGCCAAATGCACAACCGAGGATTTGTAACTACCATGATGTGGTTTAAAAACATACTGACCTACCGTTTTACCCGAGAGATCGACCTCAACCCTGATCAGATTGAAAAACAACTGGAAGAGTTCCGCTTTACCCCTTGTGGTAGCCAAGATGTCCAAAAGTTTGGTTGGGTACACGCGCTGGGTAAGCATGGTGATATGTTTACACACGTAGTAGGCGACAACATCCTTGTCTGCGTACGTAAAGAAGAAAAAATGCTGCCTGCATCAGTCATCAAGGAATCCCTTAATGCCAAGGTTGAAATGCAGGAACAAGAGCAGGGTCGCAAGCTGAAGAAAAGCGAAAAAGACACCATCAAAGATGAAATCGTGATGGACTTACTGCCACGCGCATTCAGCCGTCACTCGCAAACCTATGCGTTGATCATGCCGAAAGAAGGCTTCATCATCGTTGACGCGGGTAGCTACAAAAAAGCGGAAGACTTATTGGCCCTACTACGTAAATCAATTGGTTCTCTGCCAGTTGTCCCTGTCACGCCAGAAAAGCCTGCTGAACTGACCATGACAGAATGGGTACGTTCAAACACCTCACCAGACGGCTTTACCATGGGTGAAGAAGCTGAACTTAAAGCCATTTTGGAAGACGGTGGCGTGATCCGCTGCAAACAGCAAGACTTAAGCTGTGATGAAATTCTGGCGCACATCGAAGCCGATAAGCTGGTCACTAAACTGGCCCTGAACTGGCAAGATCGTATCGACTTCGTCCTGGAAGCGGATCTTGGTATCAAGCGCCTGAAATTCTCTGATGAAATTAAAGATCAGAATGAAGATATTGACCGCGAAGAAGTCGCAGCACGTATCGATGCCGATTTATCATTGATGTGTGGTGAATTCTCGGCCTTCCTACCGAATGTTTTCGATGTACTGGGCGGACTGGAAGCAAAAGATTAAAAAACGAGATGGTATAGGCGAGTTCCGAGGGCCATTCTCTCGAAACTCGCCACTTCTTACTCGCTTCTCGATATTCATTCTCGCCTCTCGACACTTTAAACTCGCCTCTTTAATCCGTTTTCGTTGCCTTTGTGGTAGTGATCACAGTAAAATCCCGCCTCACATCCGTATCCCCTACTGATACGGCCTGATTTGGAATCAGACACTGGAATATAAGAGCTATGTTTAAACCTGAATTGTTATCGCCTGCCGGCAGCCTGAAAAACATGCGTTATGCATTCGCATATGGCGCAGATGCTGTCTATGCTGGCCAGCCTCGTTACAGCCTTCGTGTACGTAACAACGAGTTCAACCACGAAAACCTGAAAATCGGTATCGATGAAGCCCACGCACAAGGCAAAAAGCTTTACGTGGTCTGTAACATTCAGCCGCATAACTCTAAGCTTAAAACCTTCATTCGTGACCTGAAACCTATCGTCGACATGGGCCCTGATGCCCTGATCATGTCAGACCCAGGTCTTATCATGATGGTGCGCGAAAACTTCCCGGAAATGCCAATTCACCTGTCTGTACAGGCTAATGCCGTTAACTGGGCAACCGTAAAATTCTGGTCAACCCAAGGTGTTGAGCGCGTTATTCTGTCTCGTGAGCTTTCTCTGGAAGAAATCGAAGAAATCCGTGAGCATTGCCCGGAAACTGAGCTTGAAATCTTTGTTCACGGCGCGCTATGCATGGCTTACTCCGGCCGTTGCCTGCTATCTGGTTACATCAACAAGCGTGACCCGAACCAGGGTACTTGTACTAACGCTTGCCGCTGGGAGTACAAAACCGAAAAAGCGACCGAAAACGATGCGGGCCAGATTGTTGAAGTTCAAGATGCTGCTGCGGTACAGGTTCAGGAAGTTGATGAGCGTCCTGACAATACGCTTGGTCTGGGTAAACCGACAGACGAAGTCGTATTGCTGAGCGAAGCTCACCGCCCAGAAGAAAAAATGGCGGCTTTCGAAGACGAGCACGGCACTTACATCATGAACTCAAAAGATCTTCGCGCGGTGCAGCACGTTGAGCGTTTGACTAAGATGGGTGTTCACTCCCTGAAAATCGAAGGCCGTACCAAGTCGTTCTACTACTGTGCCCGTACGGCACAGGTGTACCGTAAAGCGATCGACGATGCCGTTGCTGGCAAAGAGTTTGACGAGAGCCTGTTGGGTACGCTGGAAAGCCTGGCGCACCGTGGTTACACCGAAGGCTTCCTACGTCGCCACACTCATGATACTTACCAAAACTATGACTACGGTTATTCTATCTCTGACTCCCAGCAGTTTGTTGGTGAGTTCACCGGTAAACGTCGCGGCGATCTGGCCGAAGTCGAAGTGAAGAACAAGTTCGTTGTCGGTGACAGTCTTGAAGTCATGACACCGAAAGGCAACGTGATCTTCAACCTTGAGATGATGGAAAACCGCAAGTCTGAGTCGATTGATGATGCGAAAGGCAACGGTCACTTCGTCTTTATCCCGGTACCTCAGGATATGGTTCTGGATTACGGTCTGCTAATGCGCAACCTCAATACCGGTGAGAATACCCGTAACCCTCACGCACCAAAAGACAGTAAGTAATCGTTATGGCACTACTTATTACCAGTAAGTGCATTAACTGCGATATGTGTGATCCCGAGTGCCCTAACGAGGCGATCACCATGGGCGCAGAGATCTACGAGATCGACCCAGATCGATGCACTGAATGTAAAGGGCACTACGACAAACCGACTTGCCAGTCAGTTTGCCCGATCACCAATTGCATTATTACCGATCCGGAGCATGTCGAGACAGATGACGAACTACTCGAAAAGTTTGTCACTCTACAAGGTCTTGCTTAATCACTCAGGTAAGCAATATAGAAAAAGCGCCATACGGCGCTTTTTTGTTTTCCAGAACCAACAATTATCTCAGAGCAGCTACTTTCGCAGCAGGGCCAGACATTGATCAGGTGGTTTAGGTGGCTGTTTTTTCTTCTTGGCTACCTTCTTCTTTTTTGCCTTGTCTGACTCTGGTTTAGGTTTCCAAGAAGCCAGCTCTGCACCACAACCATCACCGGCAGGTGGCGCTTTTTGCGGCTTACAGTTCGTGTCACCATCCGGGCAATGTAGCCGGACATGAAAATGGTAGTAATGTCCCCACCAGGGGCGCACTTTTCGCAACCAGCCTCGATCAGTCCATTCTCGTTTACAAAGTTGCTCCTTGATAACAGGATGGACGAATATTCGCGCAACCCGTTCATCGACGGCGGCCAGTTGCACCAGCATGGCCTGCTCTTGCCCCCAGTTTTTCTGGTTAATTTTATAATCCTTGATATGGACCATTGGCAGCGGCTGAACATCAATGAGCTGCTCTTCAGATAAAGGTCCGTCACTCAGCTTGAGCCAGATATCTGCATCCAGACCCGTTTGATGGCTCGCGTGACCAGAGGAAAAACGCCCACCACGTGGCATGGCGATATCACCCACCAGTAACTGGCCGAGTTCAAGCTGACGTGTTTTTTCCGAAAGATCATGAAGAAACTGAATCATGTCCTGATGGCCATAATAACGCCCGCGATGAGATCGCATGACCTGATAGCCATCTCCCTGCAACGGCAAGTTCTCACCACCTGCCAGGCAACCGTTATTATAGGTACCAATAGATTCCGACTTACCCGTACTAGGGGAGCTGATACTCTCCCACGGGCTAGCCACAACAGACTGAAGTGGCAACAACCACAGCAACAATAACCATGCAATTCTCAACGCGATACCCTTGAACTAGAAAAGGTGGAAAAAGTTAGCCTCATGCCATTAGAAAAGCATAGCAACCAATTTTCAGCCACGCCTAAACAACAAAGGCTGCAATAATGCAGCCTTTGGCAAAACAGCGTTTTACTCTGAAATTACTTCATCTGCTGATCAAGGTTCAGAATTGTTAGCGCGTTACTTACACTGGTTGCCAGTACATCCACAACCCCGGAACGCAGTGCGCCCAGCAAGGCCAACGCCTTACTGTTTTCAGCGGCAGTAACGACGACCGTCGGAATATGGCGCAGCTCTTCCATACTCAAGCCAATCACACGATCACTCATCATAGTGTCAGCTTTCTGCCCCTGACTATCAAAGAAGTCATAACCTGCAATATCGCCGACAACGCCCCGGCGAATACGGGCCTCAACAATCTCCTGTGGTGTAAACCAGCCCAGCTTAACCATATGACTGTTCTCGTTCATATCCCCCACCCCGACCAAAGCAACATCCGCCCGGCGGGCACGGTCTAGTGTTTCCTTAACCGTACCGTTTTTCATGAAAGCTTCTTTTACCTTGATGTCTTCAACATACGCTGGCGCATACAAGGTTTCACTGATGCCATCATACTTCTTGGCGAGTTGACGACAGATATGGTCGGCATTAATGGCATTTCCCGAGCGGTGAGTACCACCAATCCCACACACAAAACGACATTTGCGATGCGGTACAACCCCAACATGGTTAGCAATCGTGGCAATGTTTCTGCCCTGCCCCACCGTCACAACCATGTCATCAGTCAGGGTTGAAGCTAGATAACTAGAGACTAAACTCGCGACTTGCTGGCGCTGAGTTTCATCGTCCGGCTGATCCAAAGCAATCAGAGCACGCTTCAGGTTGAATCTTTCTATCAGCTGTTGCTCAAGCTTTTCGCTGAAAACCGGATGGTACTTAACGGTGATCTCAACCACCCCTTCATCACGGGCCCTTCGCAGTAAACGTCCGACCTTAGCACGAGACATCCCGAACTTTTTCGAGATCTCCTCCTGCGTCGCTCCGTCCTGATAGTAAGCAATGGCAATCTCCGTCAGCAGATCGCTATCAACATGTGTATTGTCATTGGTGGTTACTGTCATCACCTTTCCCTTCATGCTCTGCATGCTTTAACCATACAGGGATCTTACCCTGAACCCTTTCCCGGTGCGAGCTGCAACATGCTTTTTACCGTACAACTTTAAGTAACATAGCAAGCTAAAAGCTGATCATTTTTTATCGTCAACTTCCCAGCCAAAATAAAAGAGCTTAAGTCATTGATAAATATCACATAAAATCATGTACAGCTTTTAACCTATTATGCTCCATAAGCTCTATAACCTGTACAGCGTTATAGGGGATATCGTCTTGAAGGCTTGCTAGCACTTTTTAACCATCAAACATGACATGCAAACCAAGTGCTATGGCAACAGATATTGAAAGCATGGTAGGAAACTAGAATGATCTCGTAGAGTATTCTTGAGTGGCAGGCGCCTAGGAGTCTTGCGCACAAGCGGGGCTCATTCGCCCGCAGGGCGAACATATCTTAAAGACGTAAAAAAGCCCAAGCATTTCTGCTTGGGCTTAGTATAAGTGGCGGAACGGCCGGGCTTGCGCACAAGCGGGACTCATTCGACCGCAGGGCGAACATATTCGACAGATGTAAAAAAGCCCCGTCTTTCGACGAGGCTTCTTAATAAGTGGCGGAGCGGACGGGACTCGAACCCGCGACCCCCGGCGTGACAGGCCGGTATTCTAACCAACTGAACTACCGCTCCACACTATTCTGTGTGCCAAACAAAGTCTTACTCTTAAATGCTTTGTTTAGAATATCTTGTGTTATGCGATGCAGATTTTGAACTGAGAAGCGCAGTGTGCGTTAGCACATGAGCATCGCAAGTATCAAAAGATGCAAGCAATAACCAAGATAGGCAAATAAAGCCTGGCGATGTCCTACTCTCACATGGGGAGACCCCACACTACCATCGGCGCTATTACGTTTCACTGCTGAGTTCGGCATGGGATCAGGTGGGTCCATAATGCTATGGTCGCCAAGCAAATTCGTTTATCTTACGTCGCTGACGGAAGATACAATCTTGGAAAGTTAACTAGTTGTTCTCGCGCCTACATTCAAGCGTCTGTGGAGTCCGTAAAAACCCCTTGGGTGTTGTATGGTTAAGCCTCACGGGCAATTAGTACAGGTTAGCTCAACGCCTCACAGCGCTTACACACCCTGCCTATCTACGTCGTAGTCTCCAACAACCCTTCAGGATACTTAAAGTATCAGGGATGACTCATCTCAGGGCT
>NZ_JAKJSH010000042.1:0-14722 GCF_050336885.1 Photobacterium kasasachensis | reverse complement strand
TGGTTTTGTAATCGCCGAGGAAAATGGTGATCTTCTATATCTTGATCCCGAAGACCAATTTTCCGTTTGGATCTTTCACCATGACGGTAGTGACGTGAAGAAGGTATCTGAATCAATTAGTAAATGGTTAGCACAAGCAACCATTGCATAACAAGGCAATCAAGGTGACCCGTTACACTCGGCATTTTTGGTATGGAGTCCGGTGTGCGTTGCTAGTTCAGTGTGGGGCACCTTATTGCAGGCGTTAGCTGCTTTAGAGGAAAAATGAGAAATTTAGACAAACCCTTATTTTGGGTATATAAGAGAACGAAAGAGTCAATACTTTCGTCAGTTAAAGGTGTGTTCTTGTCAATTTTATTGATTTTCACCTTCTCAGTATTAATTGAAGTCTCAGGAGTATTCAGTCCTTTGTGGGCAGGTATTATTATGATTTTATTGTCAATGATACCGACTCTATCAATAGGGCTTATTGCTATTAAGCTAAAGTTTAGAAAAACAGCCAATCCTATTCCTAGGGCAGAGATAGCGTATGCACGTCAGAGTGGCCATTTTATGAACGCTGAAAATATCGTTAGGAGTTTAGCCTCTGTTTGCTTTTCGCTAATGATTTATGTTTGGTTTGCAATGTTGGTTATGATGTTTGTTGTGATGCCAGTATTCAACTTCATGCTTGCGTGATACAGCTAACAAGGCAATCAAGGTGACCCATTACACTCGGCATTCTTGGTTCGGAGTTCGGTGCGCTTTGTTGGTTTAGTGTGGGGCACCTTATTGCAGGCGTTATGCACCTAGAGCAAAGTATTGTTTTGGTTGAAACTTCATCGCTCAATACCAATATCTCTCCGGCCATTCGTTTATCAAAAGGCTGCCATTTGGTATCGAGGTTCAGCAAATTGTCAGTCTCTTTGTTGCCTTTGAGTACGAACCGTCAGGCTTTCGTTTAACCCTTTTTGTTCCGAGGTTTCAGGAAACAGCGATCCCTTTGGCTTTCAGCTTCATCGCAGGGCAGCCAATCTGGTTTGGCATCCGGAATGGGGAAAGTTCAGCTGACTCAAAGGCGCTGGGAGACAGAAAAAATCTTCAAATCAGGATTTGTGGCAGCTTCACCGAAAAGACACTATGCGTCGATAGACTTGCGACCAAATAGGGATCGCGCTAATGGATGGAGTTGCATAACAAAAGTATCAAGGTGACGCGTTACACTCGGCATTTTTGGTATGGAGTTCAGTGGATTTGGTGAGTTCACCGTGGCGCACCTTATCCTAGGCGTTAAGTGCTGAATCTGACTAGTAACAAATAAACGCAATGAACCAGAGTTACCGGAAGTATATAGAGGTATGTAAGTTTTGCTAATAGTTTAACTCAGCTAGAAGTCTCGTTGATTCGATTACTAGTCACAATAGAAATCAGTTTATAACAATAAATCTAGAGTAAACTCCGCACATGAGCGATCTAAAACTGAGCAAACTATTGTCGTTAATATAACATAAATCCAGTGGATTGTTTATATGGTATAGAAAGTTTGTCATGTTAGTCGCGCACTAACTATCTGAATCCAAGGCACTTAACAAAGCAATCAAGGTGATGCGTTACACTCGGCGGTTTTGGTTTGGAGTTCGGTGCGCTTTGCCGGTTCAGTGGGGCACACCTTATTGCAGGCGTTAGGTTTACATAGGAAAGTTTAGTGCATATAAAAACTTCAAGTTACGAGACATTGGTCGAAAAAGGTGTATCAACTAAATTAGCTCGGGCAATATTCTACCCAGAGGAGCTCCATGAAGACCTATGGAGCGTTATTGGTTTATGTGATTCATATTGTAATGTTCCCGATGATGTTTCTGAAGTTACTCCACTTTTTGATAGAAACTCTGATCCAATTGTTCGCTGGATTAGAAACGGCGAAATCGAATATGTATGGCTTTTTCATGATGATCCTAATTGGAGTCTAGTTGCACGCCATGAACAAGGGGTTTTAGCTTATCTTTACAGGTTGCTTACAGAGTTTTTGCCTGATGAAGAGTGTGCATCTTTTGCGATGAAAATAGGGTTTGAACATTATGAGTTAGCAAACAATGTTTTAGATTATGATTGTGACTCGTATGAAAATTGGGCGTCAAAACTTCAGTAAACCTAACAAGGCAATCAAGTGTGACGCTTTACATTCGGCGGTTTTGTTACGGAGTTCAGTGTGCTTTGTTGGTTCAGTGGGGCGCACCTTATTGCGGGCGTTAGGCATGGTAAAAGCCTGCTTTTTGATCTGGTCGTAACCATGTCACCCAAGAACGGGAATTCTTAGGCCATTCGTTCATTACATGGCTGTTCTTTAAAGGCGTGGAAATGCAAGTTACTCCGTTCTTTGCTGCCTCAGACGATGGCAATAAGTGTTCCTAGTTTCCTCGTTGCACTGCAGTGAAAGGCTTGTCGGCAACTCAACCTGTCAGCCTGGTGATGCAGCCACAATTAACACCTCATAAGGTTGTCATACAAGTTTAGCTGGCTTTAAGGTGTTGAAAGTATTTATGTTACGTTAAGATTTGTGGTTGCTGTATCCCATGGTTGGCAGCGGACTGTGCTGAGAGTTGGCCGGTCAAGTAGGAATGCCGCAAGTGGAAATGCCTAACAAAGCAATCAAGGTGACCAGTTACACTCGGCGGTTTTGGTATGAAGTTCGATGCGCTTTGCTAGTTCAGAACGGGGCACCTTATTGCAGGCGTTATGCACCTTAGAGCCAAGTTCATCGATGGTAGAATGTTCATCGCACATTTCCACGATTTCTCTGGCTATTCGTTCAGCGAAAGGCTGCCAGAAAGTTCAGAGAACAGCAGGTTGTCGTTTTCTTTGTCGCCTTTTGCCTGGGCAATTCAGCAGTGAGTTTCCATCGTTACATTGCTTTGAAAGGGTTGTTGTTTGTCTTAACCAATAGTTCGGTGTATCAGCCAATCCGGTCCGCAAGAGGTTGTCATGCAAGTTGGTCTGGCTCAAATTCTTGAAAGTAAATCAGAATTATCAGAGCCTGCGCTTGTTGCCTGAATGTCGCAGACTCATCACGCGTTGAAAGGGATTCGGCCAAGTATAATCGCATTAATGGATGGAGTTGCATAACAAAGCAATCAAGGTGATGCGTTACACTCGGCGGTTTTGGTACTGGGTTTGGTGGGCTTTGTTAGTTTAGTGGGGCACACCTTATTGCAGGCGTTAGGCAACCCGAAATATTAGCCTAGCAGATTTAATTTCTGATAAATCGTTTCAAGAAATTTATAGCATCACTAATTTGAGAAAAATAATGGAAGTTTTTGAAAGAATGTACAATATGATTATAGAGTCACCTGCTATAGTCATATTTCTAATTATTACCTCACTCTTGGTGAATTACTTATTTAGTCGAAATGCGGTCAAAAAGAAAGAATACATATTGGAGAAAATTCCACAGAGTGACGAAGATGTGCATCTGGATGTTAAAGTAGCTCACTCTTCACGAACATTTGGAGCAGCGAGAGTTTCGTGGCATAGAGCTGAGATTATTTTTAGTCGTAACACGATATTTTACATTGCTTATAGTAGGTTAGGCCCAATTAGGATGTATAAAAATGTTATGCAATTGTATGTTGCTGGCACGAACTTACAAGACCAATTAATAAAGGATAAATTTGCACCAATCCAATCAATTAAGTTCATAGAAGACAAAGTAATAATCAAATTTGCTTGGAGTAGTCCGGTGATTAAAAGCACGTTAACACTCAAAGGTATTGATCACGAAGAAACTATTCAAGCTATCAAAAAACAGCTCGATTTAGATGCTCTTCAATCGATGTGAGGTAGGATAAGCGTACCTGTAAGGTGTGACACTCATCTTTATTCGATTGATTGCCTAACAAGGCAATCAAGGTGACCCGTTACACTCGGCGGTTTTGGTATGAAGTTCGGAGTGCTTTGTTAGTATAGCGTGGGGCACCTTATTGCAGGCGTTAGGCATGGGAAAAGCCTGCTTTTGGATCTGGTCGTAACCACGTCGCCCAAGAACGGGAATTCTCAGGCCATTAGTTCATTGCATGGCTGTTCTTTAAGGGCGTGGAAATGCAAGTTGCTCCGTTCTTTGCTGCCTCTGGCAATGGCAATAAACGTTCCTAGTTTCTCTGTTGTTCTGCAGTGAAAGGCTTGGCGTTAACTTAACCCATTAGCCTGGTGATGCAGCCTTAATTACCTCCTCATAAGGCTGTCATGCAAATGTAGCTGATTTTAAGATGCTGATAGTATTGATGTTACTTGAGATTCAGTGGATGCTGTATCCCATGGTTGGCGCAGTGGTACGCTGAGAGTTCGGCGGCCAAGTAGGAATTTCACATGTGGAAATGCCTAACAAAGCAATCAAGGTGACCTATTACACTCGGCAGTTTTGGTTTGAAGTTCGATGCGCTTGGTAAGTTGGCCGTGGGCACCTTATTGCAGGCGTTATAACTTTATCCATCAATTTCATCCTTTCACACCCAAATTTGAAGATGTTCCAGAACCTGAGAACTGGTGTTTGTTGATCGTCAAAAGTATGAGATTTTCATGCCTTTATGGAAATCTTATAGGTGGTTATGATGGCTGTACGTCCAAGTTTGCTAAAAATGAAACAAGCTTTTTCAAAAGTAAATAGGGAAGTTAATGAAGTCGGAAGTTTAATTGGTGGTAAGGTAAATCATAATATTAACGTACTAACTCCGGAGCAAGGACGTTTTGAGAATGCATGTGCAATTCGCATGTCCTACGCTTTGAATTACGCTGGGTATAAAGTGCCATTTATGAAAGGCAAGACAATCTCAGGAGGTCAGGGTCATTGGTATATTTATCGAGTCAGGGATTTGGTCAAGTTTTTATATGATAGCTTTGGTGCTCCTGAAGTCGTTATTGATTCCCCTCATACTGATAAGCTGTCGGAATACAAAGGTATATTAGTAGTAGATGTCGATGTATGGTCGGATGCTTCAGGTCATGCCACTATTTGGACTGGTTCTAGGTGTACAGATAGTTGTTATTTTCCATTAGCGAACAAGGCTTACTTATGGCAATTAAAAGACTAACCACAATATTTGTTGCTTTGTGCTGCAGTTTAAGTGTAAACGCTCACATATTGAGCGACATGAGTGATAAGCAGTTGCTTAAGAACTACGCCTTATCCACATGTATTGCAACATTTTACAAGGGGTCAGAAGTATCTAAAGATGCTATAGCTGCAATGCAAGGTTACCGAGATTACTCAGATTTACCGCTTGAGGTATTCTTCAAGGTTTCAAAGCTTGTAGAGAGTAATGATTTAAGTGGTTATAGTTCAAAAAAAGGTAACACTATTGAGCTTGGGTATTGCATAGACTTCGCTGAATCAGAGGGTGTTGAATTACTATATCAACAAGCTTTAGCATCAGAGTTATAACAAAGCAATCAAGGTGACCCGTTACACTCGGCGGTTTTGGTATGGAGTTCGGCGCGTTTTGTTGGTTTTGCGTGGGGCACCTTATTGCAGGCGTTATGTGCTTTTCAACTTAAAGGAATAGTATTAAATGAAACGGATATTGGTTTTGAATGGAAATCCAAAAGAGCAAAGTCTTTGCCGAGCTTTGGCTGAAAGTTATGCTCAGGGTGCGAGGGATGCTGGCTGCCATCTGGATGTCATTCATCTGTCGGGTTATAAGTTTGATCCAGTTCTTAAATCGGGTTACGAAAGCAAGCAATCCTTGGAAGACTCTCTGCAAAATATAAAAGAAAAAATTCAACAATCTGATCATGTCGTTATTGTGTATCCTGTTTGGTGGGGTTCAGTTCCCGCAGGGCTTAAAGGTATGCTGGATCGTATATTTTTACCAGGGTTTGCTTTTAAGTACGAAAAGGGTGATTTATTACCTCAGCGGCTTTTAAAAGGTAGAACCGCAAGAATTATTGTTACTATGGATACACCGATCTGGTACTACAAGTTGATTTATGGCGCTCCCGCAACAAAAATGATGAAAAAGACTGTTTTAGAGTTTTGTGGGTTTAATCCGGTTAAGGTCACTGAGTTTGGCGCTGTGTTAAATTCGAGTGAAAGCCAAAGACAAAAATGGCTTGCTAAGGTAAATAAGCAAGGCGCGATGGCAATTTAAAACTATTCACCTAAAAAGGTTTAATCGTGGGCAAGGGAATGAGGAAAATAAGAATATCCACAGTCGTGATAGAATTTTTCTTTTTCATGTAAACGCCAATTTGTATAGTCTCAACAAATAGATTGCACATAACAAGGCAATCAAGGTGACCCGTTACACTCGGCGGTTTTGGTATGGAGTTCGGTGCGCTTGGTTGGTTCAGTGTGGGGCACCTTATCGCAGGCGTTAGCCCATAATCGGAAAGGATTACTATAATGACAAAAAAGTGGTTTGTTGCTTCTTGTTTTCTGTTCTTTACATCGTTTTCATTGATAGCAAGCGATGAAGATATTGGCGAAGTCACCAACCTTGCGTTGTTAACCTCAATCAATGAAGTTGAGGCCAACAGAAGCATTGAAAATGTTACTAGAATGATTGAGGAAATAAATAAAGCAACATATGTAGTTGCAATATTTCCAAATCAGCTGAAAGAGAATAAGCGCAGTGATGACGGAATTGTAACGATTAATGCAGGTCAAGAAGTCAGCTATATGACAATCAAGTCGACTGATGGAAATATGTATCTACCTATATTTACCGATTTACAAGCAAAAGATTACTTTATTGAAGAAGAGTCTGAGGCATTAGTTTATCCTGCTAAAGAACTTTGGAAGAAGATTACACTTATGGATAACATTTATGGTGTCGCAATAAATCCTGGCTTACAAAATGTTCCATTAGAGTTTGAATTAATAAAACAATTGAATCCAGATGTTTTCGGACAAAAGCAGGGCTAACAAAGCAATCAAGGTGACCCATTACACTCGGCGGTTTTGGTATGAAGTTCGGTGTGCGTTGTTGGTTTGGCGCGGGGCACCTTATTGCAGGCGTTAGCAAACTAGAGCTACGATAGCCTATAATGAGGAATATAAATTGAATATAGAAGAATTTGGTACATCATTTCGTAGCTACCTTTTGAATGAAAATGAAAATGTTTTATTAGTCAAAGGTCAGTGGGGTATTGGTAAAACATATTATATTGATAGGTCTCTAGAGGAAAATAAAGAACATTACAAGTATATAAAAGTATCTCTCTTTGGACTTGATAGTACAGATGAGCTCAGTAGGGCGGTCTCTGAAAGTTTGATTAATAATTTCATTTCTCCTGCAGTTAGTAAACTAGGTAAGGCAGTAGCTTCGGTTCCTTTTATAACAAAGTTCATTCCTAAAGAACTGCCATCTTTAGATAATATTACAATAGATAATTCAATTACCAGATTTGTAATATTCTTTGATGATATAGAAAGAATGACATTAAGCTTACAAGAGTTTTTTGGATATGTTGATCGTCTAAAAAATTCTTCACCCTTTAAAATAGTTATTGCTTTGAATGACAAACAATTAAAAGATCAAGAAATATGGAAGTTAAAAGAAAAGGTAACAGATAGAGAACTACGATTGAAAGACACTTTAGACCATGTTATAGGCAACATATTTTCTCAAGACTCTGAATTGGCGTTATATATTTTTAGACAATTAAAGGTAGTTAATCTCAGAGTGATTATAAAATCGAGTGTTGTAATGGACTTGTTTGTCAGTAAATCAGAGGGATTAGATAGCGAAAACTTAACGAGGTTAAAGGTTAGTTGCCTATGCTTATCTGCAAAGTATTATGCAAGCGAAGACTTTGATGAGAGCAGAATCGATAATGTTAGCCTATATGACCGTAACTTTTTATTTAACTCTCTTATTAATTCATACTTAGACTCTCAGGTAATTACGGATGAACTGTTTAACAATCAAAATAGATATATCGTAAATAGACAAATAGAAAATGATAATAATGAAGCTTTTAATTCAATAATCGAAATGTTTGAGAGTACATTTAGTGACAATAAACAAGAAATGCTGGCATTGTCTAATGCATTTATAACAAGACAGTCATTAAATGACAGCCAGCTTATCTTTGTCGTTAGCATTATTCATAAACTTGGTGGTTCTATAAGTAGTGAAAGCATTGAATATTGGTTTAATGTAGAAAAGAAAAGCCAGCGGTTTATTCGTGATTTATTAAGTGTACTTGAAAGTGGCGATGCTTATAATGCAATTCTTGAATATCAAGAACAAGAAGGTACGACTAGCCAAGATGATAATATAGATATAGCTTCTGATGAAGCTAGTGGTTTTATCGCGGCTTATTTACTCCAATCTAATAGCTCCAATCTAAAATATTTTGAAGATGATCTTAGTGTCTACAGTAAAGATGACTGGTTGAATTATATTTCTACTCATGACCCAGTAAATTTGTTCCGTAAGCTTCAAGATGGCATTTTTAAATTTATTAGAGAAGATAAAGGTGAAAATCTCAAGCAAGCACTAATAGAGCTCAGTGTAGAGCCGATACAAAAAATGCGTTTGGTTAATATTTTTGGTACTAGGATTAATAATATACTGAATTAACAATTTTTTGTATCAAGTGGTAAGGTAAAAGTTTGCTAACAAAGCAATCAAGGTGATGCATTACACTCGGCGGTTTTGGTATGGAGTTCGGTGCGCTTTGCTGGTTCAGTGAGGCACACCTTATTGCAGGCGTTATGCACCTTAGAGCCAAGTGCATCGATGGTAGAATGTTCATCGTACATTTCCACGATTTCTCTGGCTATTCGTTCTTCGAAAGGCTGCCTGAAAGTTCAGAGAACAGCAGGTTGTCGTTTTCTTTGTCGCCTTTTACCCTGGCAATTCAGCAATGAGTTTTCATCGTTACTTTGCTTTGAATGGGCAGTTGCTTGTCTTAACCAATAGTTCGGTGTAGCAGCCATTCCAGTTCGTATCAGGAGGTCATGCAAGTTGGTCTGGCCCAAGGTGTTGAAAGCTTATCGAATTCTTAAGAGTATGAGCTTGTTGTCAGGAAATCGTAGACTCATCACGTGTGGAAAGGCTCTTAACCAAGTATGATCGAATTAATGGATGGAGTTGCATAACAAAGCAATCAAGGTGACCCGTTACACTTGGCATTTTGGGTTCAGAGTTCGGTGTGCTAGGTAAGTTAATCGTGGGGCACCTTATTGCAGGCGTTATGGCAATGCTCTAATAACTAACTCATTAAGTGTCGGTTAGTTTAATGGAGCTAGTAGTGATTATTTGGGAGGAAAGAGAGTGTGCATGAATACTGTAGGATCAAAAAAGAGCTAGCTCGTGTCCTTGCTGAGTTCGGTTTTCAAGAAGTCAAACCAGATTTTGAAACAGATTGCTATGGTTCCACTTATTGTATTTTCGCTAATCGTGAGAAACGCTACATGATTCTTTGGGATGGTGAAGAAAGGTTTGGCTCTGTTGAGGCATGGGAAAATTCTTGCTGGATAGCGTTAGATACTATTGTGACAGAGTCCAATGAACTGGAGTTTAGACTGGCTTTGTCTACTCTATGCAATGAACTGATAGATCGTTTAAGTAAGGATATATAGAAAGCCAAATTTGAAATAGAACCAGAAAGGAATAGTGCATTGTAAGTACAATTGATTTAACGAAATTGCCATAACAAAGCAATCAAGGTGACCCGTTACACTCGGCGGTTTTGGTATGGAGTTTGGTGTGCTTTGTTAGTTCAGTGCAGGGCACCTTATTGCAGGCGTTATGGCGCAGGGGCGTACAGGCAACGTGGCTGTCGTCTTATTGCCGGCGGGTCGTGCTTAGTTGCTAGTGAATCTCAGTTTTCCAGCTCTGTTATGGTGATGGTAGCTCTCAAGGAAAATAGACAATTGTGGTTTCTGTACGCAACCGCCCGATTGGCGTTTTTGAGGAGGCTTCTTTCATTTGTCCAATTGGCTCCTGTAGTTGTGTTGATTCCCTTCATTTTCGTTGGGTCGAGGCTTAGCAGCTAGCAAGCAGTAGTTTTCCAATCCGGTTATGGCGCTGGATGTTTGCAATGAAAATAGGCATCGTTGGCTCCAGTCCGCAGCACGCTCGATTGTCGTTTAGTACTCGCTACTTTTCTTCCTTAAGCACCGATTCACACTGATAGAAGAGAGCTGTCCGTTCTTCTTCCAAATAAATCTTGCTCAAACCCCCATCAAAAGGCTTAGGTTTCAGTTATAGCCACCTGAAATAAATAACAAAATTGCGATCTCTCAACTTCCCGTTTATTAAGTGATGTATGATGCATGAATCATATGGCAGGTGAATAATTCTGTTCGGCGGTAGCGTGCCTGATGCTTGTATTGGATCCCTTGAGTGCGCCATAACAAGGCAATTAAGGGTGATGCGTTACACTCGGCGGTTTTGGTATGAAGTTCAGTGTGCTTTGCTAGTTCAGTGGGGCACACCTTATTGCAGGCGTTATGTGCTTCTATTATTGGCTTGTAACTAGTTGTACTCTAGTATTTTCAAAGAAAGTAGGTTTAATATGAAATTTAGGGGTGGTGAAACCGCTAGACTGGCGTTTGATATCGAAAATATATGTAGAGATATTTTGTTGGCTAATGGTTGGAAACTTGATCCTACTCTGGCGTATCCTGATTATGGATTTGATGTTGTCGCATTGGAAAAAGTAACAGGTGAACGTGTTGCTTTTGAAATCAAATATACACGAAACTCTAATTATCCAACTTCAGCTCTTCGAATTGCATCAGAAAGACTTGCTGAAAGCGCTAAGCGAGAGGGAATAAATAAAGCTGTACTCATGATTTTAGCTGATACTAAGGCTGAAATAAGAGAACAAATTGAAAATAAATATAACATCCAAATCTTAAATCTAGACAATTTGCTATCACTAGCAAGTATAGATTTAGAGCTATTAGATAGACTAGCAAAGCTCCGTGAGATCGACCTATCTGAACGGGRTTTCAAAAAAAGTTCCCAAAATATAATCCATCCTTCAAGAATAGGGCTGCAATTAGACACTACGTCATCTAAAGAGAACGAAAAAACAGGAATAAACTTCATCCGTGATTTACAAGCAATACCCTATGGAAGAGAAGGTTGTTATAAGTTTGAAGATACAGTTAGTGAAATATTGCAATACCTATTTGATGGCGATCTCACTGGTTGGCATCAACAGAAAAGAACAACGGATGATTTACACCGTTACGATATGATTTGCCGAGTGATAGATAAATCTACTGTTTGGAAGTTTATCTCATTAAACTTAGATTCTAGATATGTTCTATTTGAATTTAAAAACTACAAAGATGAGATTGGGCAGTCTCAAGTTTACTCTACAGAAAAATATCTATATGAAAAGGCGAAGCGTAAAGTTTGTTTTCTTATTTCTCGGAAGGGTCCATCAGAGAATGCAATAATTGCTTGCCAAGGTGCTATGCGCGAACACGGCAAGTTAATATTGAACCTAGATGAAAAAATGTTGATTGAGCTAATAAACATTAAGATTACTGGTGGAGATCCAAATGAGTTTTTATTCGAAAAGGTAGACAAGTTCATGATGGAGTTGCCACGATAAGCACATAACAAAGCAATCAAGGTGACCCGTTACACTCGGCAGTTTTGGTATGAAGTTCGGTGCGCTTTGATAGTTTGGTGCGGGGCACCTTATTGCAGGCGTTATGGCGTAGGGGCAACAGTCAATGCGGTAATCACTTTAGTGAATGGTATTGAAATATTAAAAATAGAAAGTAAAGCAGTTTCAAAAAATAGAATATGTACTTAATTTTATCGAGGATAAACACTGTGAAAAGAATTTTAATGGCAACTTTAATTTCGTGTATGACTTCTCAAGTTAGTGCCGGTACTTTACATGATATAGCAACAACATGTAACTGGGAGTTGGGTAGAAGCGATGGGTCTGTAATTAGTCAATCTGTAGCTTTAAGAGAAGATGGCACGCTTAGTTATAAGAATGAGAATGAGCACCTTTGGGAAGTTAATGATGGAGAAATTGTCTTCCGTAATATTAATGGGGCTATAAGTACTAGGTTTTCATCAATAAACATAGACCCAACAACTAATCAAATCACTTTATTAGGTAAGGTTCTACAGGACCCTAGTTCAGAAATCAAACACACATTAACTTGCTATAAGTAACCTTCAACTTCCTGCTTAGAACAGTGATGTAAGGTGCCATGAATCATATGGCAGGCAAATGATCCGGTTCGGCAGTAGCGTATTTGATGTTTGTATTGGACTCCTCAAGTTCGCCATAACAAAGCAATTAAGGTGACCCGTTACACTCGGCGGTTCTGGTATGAAGTTAGATGTGCTTGGTGAGTTTTCGTGGGGCACCTTATTGCAGGCGTTAGGCATTTAACGAGAATAAGAGAGTCTATGGAATATCTAATAGTTTTTATCGGTGGCGGAATTTGGTTTAGCGCTGTTGTATATATACTATTTCGATTACATTCGAGGTGGTCCCTATACAGAACTGTCAAATCACAAGTTATTTCAGTTGAAGGGTTACCCTCAATAATATTGGGTATCAGTGGCAATGAACATGAAGTTTCTAGGTTTAAAGTTATCGATCATGGAGTAGATACTGGGATCGTTATTCATTGGATTGATCATAAACCGTTAATTATCTATCTAACAAAGCGAGACCTAAGGGCAATTATCGTCAAAGATGGCGAAATTTTGAATGCACAATTAAGCGAATTGAGACTCAATGATATCAGGTATATAGCAGCTCAATCTGTACGATTGAACAAGTGGAAAAAGTTTCCTCTACCACCTGAATTTGAAAATGCCTAACAAGGCAATCAAGGTGACCCGTTACACTCGGCGGTTTTGGTATGGAGTTCGGTGTGCTTTGTCAGTTCAGTGCGGGGCACCTTATTGCAGGCGTTATACACTATAGGAAGAAACGTGAGAAATATTCGTACCTTATTGATATTCCTCGGTCTTGGTTGTCTGTTTGGCTGTGGTGATATTCAAATTGAAGAGGACTGCTTTGAACCAGTTCAATTTAAAGCAGGTGAGTTATTTTCAAGTGACATTATTAGAGTTACTCCTGTRTGGGGAAMTAATTCAAACGAAGAATATTTAAAAGAGCACGGAGTGGTAGGTTACCTCAGTGCAAGTGGTTCGTATGAACCAATAAAGCCAAGTAGCACACTACAGTTTACGGGGCACATATACAAAGTGGTACCAAGTGCTGCTGAGCGATACATCGGTGCAAGCTCAGAACATATCATGTTTGA
Source organism: Photobacterium kasasachensis (assembly GCF_050336885.1). Classification (NCBI taxonomy): domain Bacteria; kingdom Pseudomonadati; phylum Pseudomonadota; class Gammaproteobacteria; order Vibrionales; family Vibrionaceae; genus Photobacterium; species Photobacterium kasasachensis. The sequence goes on along the minus strand of NZ_JAKJSH010000042.1, from coordinate 1,479 downwards.
GGCTTTTTTAAATGAATCCAAGTATGTGGTTTTTGATTTCGAGCCTCAAAATATGAAACTACCTTACCCAATAGGTCGTTGTAACTTTTGAACACGTGTATAACAAAGCAATCAAGGTGACCCGTTACACTCGGCGGTTTTGGTATGAAGTTCAGTGTGCTTTGTGGGTTCAGTGTGGGGCACCTTATTGCAGGCGTTAAATTTCATTTGAACCCCATCGCACATCGTTATATTGATATTTTTGTGTATCGATAATTATAGGCTCCAATATAGAACATTTTGATAATGAGTTATTGGAAAGCCAAATGATACAGTTCAATAAATTATGGAATGAGCATCCTACGACCACCGGTGATAAAACGCCTTGCTCAACTGATGGTAAACCTAATTTTTCGGATCAGTGTGCCATTCGTCTGGGGGCTGCTCTCGCTGCTTCCGGGGTTGATACGAGAAAGCTTGTATCAAAAGCTAGGCATTGCTGGTTCCATGATATAAGCGATGGGCATGTTCTAGCAGCAGAGGAGCTTGCAAGAGGGTTAGCAAGGCAACCGCTAAATGGAGTTGGTAAGCTTCAAAAAGTTGAACCTCAGAACTTTGCGAAAGATCTATCAGGTAAAACCGGAATTATCTTTTTTAAGGATTTTTGGGCTCGTGAAAATGAATTGTTTCGAAACAGAACAGGAGACCATATTGATCTATGGAATGGCTCTCGTTTGAGCGACTGGAGAACATGGTTTATGATTTCATCAGTATTTAATACTGGTGGTAACTATGGTAAATCAAAAGAAATATGGTTCTGGTCAGTAAAATGAAGAAATGGTTAAAAACTTTAATCTTGTTAATTGCTACTGGAATGCTCGTTTGGGTTCTTTGTCTATTTCTAATTGATGATATGCTTAATTTATTGAATATATCATTAAATCCAGATGAGTATGTAATATATTGGTTTACTATTTTTATTCTTGTCGAGTTTGCTGCATGTATAACAACAGTATACCTGTTGAACAGAAGATCTAGAAATTTAACAAAGCAATCAAGGTGATGCGTTACACTCGGCGGTTTTGGTATCGAGTTCGGTGTGCTTTGCTGGTTCAGTGGGGCACACCTTATTGCAAGCGTTATGCACCTTAGAGCCAAGTGCATCGATGGTAGAATGTTCATCGCACATTTCCACGATTTCTCTGGCTAGTCGTTCAGCGCAAGGCTGCCTGAAAGCTCAGAGAACAGCAGGTTGTCGTCTTCTTTGTCGCCTTTTACCCTGGCAATTCAGCAATGAGTTTTCATCGTTACTTTGCTCTGAAAGGGCAGTTGCTTGTCTTAACCAATAGTTCGGTGCAGCAGCCAATCATGTCAGCATCAGGTTGTCATACAAGTTGGTCTGGCTCAAAGTGTTGAAAGTAAACGGAACTATCAGGGCCTGCGCTTGTTGCCTGTATGTCGCAGACTCATCATACGTGGAAAGGCTTTTGGCCAAGTGTG
>NZ_JAKJSH010000041.1:0-17994 GCF_050336885.1 Photobacterium kasasachensis | reverse complement strand
TGACAAAGATCTAATAATTTAATAATTAACCCTAAATGTCTATTGCAAGATATCTTCATCTACAATTAATAAAAGCATTTTATTCAGCCATAAAAAAGAGCAAGCTGCACTCCAGCTTGCTCTTTCAATTTGAAAATTATTATCAGTAGCTAAATATATAAGGTTAGCTTCTACGCGCCTGACTCACTTTATCGACCAAATAGAGAATAGAGCGATACTCAATACCGCTATGCTCTGACAGACCAATCTCACAAGTGCGGCTATTCGAGTAACCTTCTTTACAGTTTTCAGGCACCTGAGCTTTGAGTGGCGACAGTGCCGACTCATTCAGCTCCGGTGTCGTAAAACCTTTATCACCGGCGAAGCCACAACATTGAATATCTTCCGGAATAATCACCTGATTAGCACAAGCCTCGGTCACTTGCTGCATGACTCCGGCCAACCCTTTACGGCGTGAAGTACAAGTAATATGCAGCATTACAGGTTCATCCTGAGGAGTAATATCAAGGCGTGGCATCACAAAGTCCGCCACAAACTTGAACGGCTCGTAGATAGTAATATCCTTACGTAGCGTATCTTTGCTCAGACTTGCACATGGGCTGGTATCCATTAGCACAGGCAGTGTTCCCTGCTCTGATGCTGCCCATAATGCCTCTTCGAGCTGCTTGGCTTTGCTATTGGCCGTATCAACAAACCCTTTGCTCTTATACGGCATCCCACAGCACTGGCTACTTAGATCATTGGGCAGAACGACTTCATAACCTGCCTTTGCAAGCAGCGACATCGTTACTTCTGCTAACGGACGCGCATCCATAGCCTTTTTCTCGGTCCCCATATTCCTCGAAGCACAGCTCGGGAAGTAAACGACTTTTTGCTTAGACACCGAATGGATGATCAACGCCTCGGGCTTCGGCATCTTGCCTGCCGACCTTGGCATATGCGGCGTCCAGAGCGGAATTTTCTGACCGGATATTTTATGGGCAGCCTTCGATAGTGCCTGCATGTTTTTGCTACCGAGCACCGAATGCATTCCATTCGCGGCACTGAGCCCTACCCGCGTAGCTGCAGTAATGCCATTAAAGTTGTTTGCCGTCCAGCGAGCTATGCTTTTCGCCATCCCGGAATGGTCTTCACGTAGCTTGCGCATCAGATCACCGGTATTAATTCCGACAGGGCAGCGATCGGCACACAGCCCTGTGGCCGCACAGGTATTTATTCCCTGGTATTTAAATGATTTTTCCATTTCTGCCAGTCGTGCCGGATCTTCATCGGTACGACGCAAGCGGCTGATCTCACGAAATACGGTATTACGCTGCCGCGGCGTTAGCGACAGGTTGCGGGACGGGCAGACGGGTTCACAGAAGCCGCACTCAATACACTTATCAATCAGGATATCGGCAGCCGGCATCTCCTTGAGATCTTTAACATGGGCCTGATGGTCATCATTGAGAATAACCCCCGGATTAAGGATGCCAGTACTGTCAAAGATACGCTTGATTTGCTGCATCAGGGCATAGCCTTCCTCGCCCCACTCTAGCTCGACAAACGGCGCCATGTTACGTCCGGTGCCATGTTCAGCTTTTAGCGAACCTTGGTAGTCAACCGCAACTAGCTGGGCGACCGCATCCATAAATGCACTATACCGCTCTACCTCTTCTTCAGTATCAAAGGCCTGAGTGAAGACAAAGTGCAGGTTACCGGCAAGCGCATGACCGAAAATAATCGCTTCGTGATAATGATATTGGGTGAAGAGTTCCTGTAACTCACGCACAGCCGGAGCCAGCTGTTCAATAGGGAAAGCAACATCTTCGATGATAACGGTGGTACCCGTTTCACGCACCGCACCTACAGCAGGAAATAGCCCTTTGCGGATACCCCAAAGCTGGGCACACACTTTCGCATCACGACTAAAGGCAACTTGTTCAATCGGCGAAAACGCATTGATAAGTGAAGTCAACGCCTCGCCCTGCTCAGACAGCGCCTCTTCATTTTCGGCATGGATTTCGATTAATAGTGCTGCCGCCTCGGCATTGCCGTTAGCACCCAATTGAGCAATAAAGTCAGGCATTCCCGGCTCATCGGCAACAGAAGCCAGTGAACGACTATCCATCAGCTCGACGGCGGCAACATTGGTCTTACTGAGCTCACTAACGGCCAGACAGGTCTTTTCGATATCGGCAAAAACAAACAGTCCCGACGCCTTGAAAGCATGGTCAACAACTGTGTTATAGGTAATATCGGCAATAAAACCCAGTGTCCCTTCCGAGCCTATCATCAGGTGCTGAAGGATCTCGATCGGATCATCATAATCCACTAGCGAGTTAAGACTGTAGCCGGTGGTATTTTTTAGACGATATTTGTGCCTGATTTTATCCGCTAGTTCAGGGGTATCGTGACAATGCTGTGCCAGAGCCGACAGGTCTGCTAGCAGTTCCTGATGACTTTGCTTGAACTGGGCAACACTATCGGCATCCAGCGTATTAAGAATGGTGCCATCAGCAAGGACAATGGTCATTCCGGCCAATGTCTTATAACTGTTTTGCGCGGTACCACAACACATGCCAGATGCATTGTTCGCTGCAATGCCCCCGATTTTACAGGTGTTGATAGACGCCGGATCCGGACCAATCTTACGGCCATACGGTGTCAGGAACTTATTAGCCTCTGCGCCGATGACTCCCGGCTGCAACCAGATTTGCTCGCCGTCGTTGAGAATTCTGTGATTGCGCCAGTTATTCGTGAGTGTGATAAGCACTGAATCAGATAACGCCTGCCCCGATAAGCTTGTTCCTGCCGCCCGGAAAGTCACTGGAATATTCAGGTTGTAACACGCCTTTATCGCATAAACGACTTCATCCAGGGTATCAAGCTGAAGTATTAGCTTGGGAACCAAGCGATAGAAACTAGCATCAGTACCGTATGCCAACGTTAAGGTGGGATCGGTGATAATCCGCTTATCATCAATCTGATGTTGTAATTGCTCAATCAATGTCTTGTAGGGCTGCTGCATCGTGGCTCCGTGTACTTCCATATGCATAATGCATCTATTGTTATCGGTAGGGCTTGTGCTTCGCGCTGCGATTCACGCATTTATTTTAATAGCCATAGTTTATCGAGGGTGATTTAGTAAATAAATAACCTTTAATTCACAAGTTCGTTGCAAAATATCGATCAATCGATTGAGCATACCGACACAATGCGTTCAATTGCTTTAGCCGCGAGCACTACAGCTGAGCCGAGATTAAGCTAAGTGTGGAGTCTGAGTAAAGTGCGAGGTGCGAGGTGCGAGGTGCAGAAAGTCGAGCCAGATTTCAGGCATAAAAAAACCAGCGCTAGGCTGGTCTAATTCCATCTCACTAAAATGAGATGGAGGCGCGTCCCGGAGTCGAACCGAGGTCCACGGATTTGCAATCCGCTGCATAGCCACTCTGCCAACGCGCCTTCGTTATTGCTTCTTTTTGGTAACCGTCAGGGACATGCCCTGTTCGGTATGGGCGCCATTTTACAGAACCCACAGGGGCTGTCACGTAAAAAATGAAAAAATGAAGCCGTTCGCTCTAATTTCCACCAATTACGGCAAAACATCGCCAGCCCGTAAGCGTTCTGTTGCTGTAACTGACTTATAAGCAACAAAAAAGCGGCCTAAGGCCGCTTTTCTACAATTCTTTCACCTTTACTCAGGCATCCTCTGAATTAAGCAAATCGTCCTTTGCAGCCTTCAGGTAAATGTACATTGACCAATATGTCAGCACCATTGCCACATATAACGCAATATAACCAACCCACACTAACCATTCGTTTGGGTGCCAAAGCAGAACAAGCAACGCAAACATCTGTGATCCTGTTTTGACCTTGCCTACCCAAGAGACAGCCACGCTGGAGCGCTTACCCAGCTCTGCCATCCACTCACGAAGCGCCGAAATAATAATCTCGCGACCTATCATGGTCACAGCAGGGATTGTTACCCACAGAGAATGATAATGCTCAACAACCAGCACCATTGCCGTCGCCACCATTACCTTATCGGCAACAGGATCGATAAAAGCACCAAAGCGCGTCGTCTGATTAAGCTTGCGAGCCAGATACCCATCAAACCAATCCGTCACCCCAGCTACAAAGAAGATTAATGCGGTCGCAAACGGCGCCCAAGTGTAAGGCAGATAGAATGTGACCACAAAAAATGGGATAAGCAGTAGCCGGATGAAGCTGAGGATATTTGGAATCGTTAAACGCATAATTTATTAGTTCTTATGATTGACTTCATTAGGGTGCCGCAAAGCTAACTGTGTTGCAATGCGTCATAAATTTTCTCGGCCAAGGACTTACTGATACCGGGTACCTTAGCGATTTCTTCTCTGCTTGCTCTTTTTAGTTCTTGTAAACCACCCATATACTTCAATAATGCTTGTCTGCGCTTTGGTCCAATACCTTCGACATCTTCCAATGCACTACGTTTTCTGACCTTGGCTCGCTGAGCCCGGTGACCGCTAATCGCGTGATTATGGCTTTCATCGCGAATGTGCTGGACCAAATGCAAAGCCGGTGAATCAGACGGCATTGAGAACTCTTCCCCTGTGACCAAAAGTAGGGTTTCCAGCCCAGGTTTACGTGTGGTTCCCTTTGCCACCCCCACCAACATTGATCGCTTCGGCCACTCTTTCATCAACGGATTAACTACATCATACGCTCTTGAGAGCTGACCTCTACCCCCATCGATAAAAATTATGTCGGGAATCTTATCTGGATCTAATTGTTTTCCATACCTTCGAGCAAGAACCTGTGCCATTGCAGCATAGTCATCTCCCCCTGTTATTCCGGTGATATTGTAACGGCGATACTCCTGTTTTAATGGCCCGTCCTGATTAAACACCACACACGAAGCAACTGTTTTCTCCCCCATGGTATGGCTGATATCAAAACATTCCATGCGCTCAAGAATATTAAGATTCAGTGCCTCGCTCAACGCCGTGAAACGCTGCTGAATAGTCATTTTATGATTCAGCTTGCTGGTCAGTGCGGTGTTGGCATTTGTTTGCGCCAACTTCTGATAGCGAGCCCGGTTACCGCGCGACTGTGTTTTCAGCTCAACCTTTCGTCCGGCCAGCTCCGTCAAGGTATCGGCCAGCAAGGTTTTCTCTTCACCCAGGTCAGCACCAAGCAGAATCACTGACGGGATTACCCGGCCTTCAGCCTGGTTAAGATAGAACTGGCTGACAAAACTGGAGAGTACTTCCGTCAAATCGGCATCATTGGGCATTTTAGGGAAATAACTGCGACTGCCGAGGATTTTGCCCTGACGAATATACAGCGCATGAATACAGGCCATTCCCCGTTCATGAGCAATACCGATAACATCCATATCATCTTCGTTATCATGGCTAACAAACTGCTGCTCCTGAACCCTGCGCAAAGCCTGGATTTGGTCGCGATAAGTAGCCGCCTTTTCAAAGGCAAGCTGCTGGCTAGCCTGTTCCATTTTCTCAACCATTGAAGCGATAACCTGGCGATCTTTGCCCTGTAGGAACAAACGCACAAAATTCACCTGTTCCTGATAATCTTCATCGCTTACTAGTCCCTTCACGCACGGGCCGAGACAACGGCCAATCTGATACATCAGGCACGGACGACTACGATTGGCATAAACAGAGTCTTCGCACTGACGCACGGGAAAGATTTTTTGCAGCAAGTGAAGGCTTTCTCGTACGGCGCCCGAGTCAGGATAGGGGCCGAAATACTCCCCTTTGCGTTTCTTGGCACCTCGGTGAATCATCAGTCGAGGATGGGCGTTGGCGCTAAGGAAGATATAGGGATAGGACTTGTCATCACGCAGCAATACATTGTACTTGGGCAAGTACAACTTAATGTAGTTATGCTCGAGGATCAGCGCTTCTGTCTCAGTGTGCGTCACAGTGACGTCCACTTTGCGGATATTCTTCACCAAGGCACGGGTTTTCTCTCCCGACACATTGGTACGAAAATAGCTCGACAGGCGCTTTTTCAGATCTTTGGCTTTGCCAACATAGATGACCTCGTCAGCCTCGTCGTACATTCGGTATACGCCGGGCTGATGAGTAACGGTTTTGAGAAAGCTTTTTGAATCAAAGCTTTTTTCGTCAACAGATTCGGACACTACAACGTCTCTGTGTCTAACATTCCATGACGAATTGCAAGGTGGGTCAGCTCTACATCACCGTTGATGTCCAGTTTATTGAACAGACGATAACGATAACTGTTAACCGTTTTGGGGCTTAAGTTCAGCTGTTCAGATATCTCTGTCACTTTCTGACCTTTGGTTATCATCATCATGATCTGCAGCTCACGCTCAGACAGGTCTTTAAAAGGATTCTCAGAATCTGGTGCAAACTGGCTTAGCGCCATTTGTTGTGCAATTTCTGGGGATATATAGCGTTGTCCGCTATTCACCATGCGGATCGCATTGACCATTTCATCCGGGCCTGCACCTTTGGTCAGATACCCTGCTGCCCCAGCCTGCATCACTTTGGTCGGGAACGGATTCTCGGTATGAATGGTTAAAACGATAATTTTGACATCGGGATTAAAGCGTAAAATCTTACGTGTCGCTTCAAGGCCACCGATCCCAGGCATATTCATATCCATAAGAATGATATCCGCGTGTTCAGCACGGCACCATTTTACGGCTTCTTCACCACTGTCGGCTTCCCCTACCACTTTTATACCACGGACATCTTCAAGAAGACGTCGGATCCCTGTGCGAACCAGTTCGTGATCATCTACAAGGAATACATTAATCAAGCTGTATCTCCAATATGATTTGGCTCTGCACCCAGCCAGAATTGGCGGGATAGCTATTACTGATCTTACCCAATTTTACCCTAACTTGAAATCTGAACTGATGCTGTTTCTGTGTATCAGCGCAAAGTTTCCGCTAGAGTTCATACTTGACAAAAAGGGCTCTAATACTGTTTTTTGCATGTTTGAAACTCAATCATGCTGCACAGCAGTATTTACCATATATGCAAAAAAATAAAGTATAAAATTCAATATATCCAGAAGGTTATCTTTCACAAAGGGAAATAGACTTACATCATATATATTGAGTATGTTCTTAATAGCAAGTTATCACTGATAACACTATGAGGTATAGGAAAAAATCGGCTTTACGCGAACGATTTTCGAACAAACAACAATTATCTCTTTTCATATCAGAGACTTATAGACATGACAATTAAAATAACGTGCTAGAATCCAAATCGTATCACTGTCTAACTATCGATACAATTTTAGCTTAGAAAGCCCAAAAAAAAGATCACCACAATTCTTCGGTTTTCAACAAAATCTAAAATTTGTATCAATTTTGCGATTATTTACGATTTGGTCGCTCATAACCAAAGTACGAACAGCTCATCTTTACCTCTAAAGGGCAATACCTCCAATCCCCTGCCCAAAAACAAGGAAACGATTAACATTTAGACGTCTAGATGTAAGGCTTTCCTTTATTGCTGTGCTTCATGTATGATTGCCACCGCTTATGTCTACCCACATAACCGCACTTGCTCAAAATGGATATTTGCGCACAGGCAATAACACACCGCTGGTGTGTTTTTTTGTTCCTGTTGAATAGTTTGGCGGCCGTCTGCTTCTACTAGAGCTTTTCAGGTAGGCATGGCAAAGAAAATACCCATAAAGAGTAAATTAAAGGTTATGTCATGAATCTTTCTGCCAAGACAGTGGTTCTTATTGCCATCGGCGCAGCGCTATATGGTATAGGCGGCCTGCCTATGTTTGGTATCCCTGTTTTTGCTAACACCACACTAAAACCGGCTATGGCTGTATTGGCACTATTCAGCGTATTATTCGGCCCACTTGTCGGCTTTCTGGTGGGCTTCATCGGCCACTGGGTAACAGACTTGTTTGCTGGTTGGGGCGTGTGGATCACCTGGGTGCTAGGCTCAGGGATCGTCGGGATGCTAATCGGCCTCTACCCGAAAATCACCAAAGAGCGGCTGGAAAAAGGTCTGTTTTCAAAGCTCGATTTCACCTTGTTTATCTTACTGGCCTTTATAGGCAACGTGCTCGGATATGGCTGCTCGGCCTTTCTCGACGCCGTTCTTTACGCAGAACCGTTCACAAAAGTCTTGGCGCAGCTGACCATTATTGCCGCAGGCAACACCGTTCTCATTGCCGTGGTCGGTCACTTCATTCTGACCGCCGTTGCCAAGCGAAAAAAGCAAAGCTACAACCTGAAAGAGGCTTACTAGAGCATGACTATTGCGTTTTCTAACTTCTCGTTCAAATATTGGGCATTAGAAAAACCGACCCTTAAGAACATCAATCTCACGATTGAAAAAGGCGAGAAGGTCGTCATTGTCGGCCCGAGCGGCAGCGGCAAGTCAACCCTTGGTCAGTGCCTAAATGGCCTCATCCCGTTTGCAATCAAGGGTGATATCACCGGAAACCTGTCAATCAACGGCCAAGATACCCGTCAGATGGATCTTCACCAGTGTACCAACATGGTCGGTACCGTCCTGCAAGATACCGATGGCCAGTTTGTCGGGCTAAGCATTGGCGAGGATATCGCCTTCGCATTGGAAAACCAGATGGTTGAACAAGGCGAGATGCACAATATCATTAAGCAAACAGCGAAGATGGTCGATCTGGAGGAAATGCTGGACCTGTCACCGTTCGATCTCAGCGGCGGTCAAAAACAGCGTGTCTCGTTGGCTGGCGTGATGGTCGACGATGTCGATATCCTGCTATTTGATGAACCGCTGGCAAGCCTGGACCCTAAAACGGGCAAGGCAACCATCGAAATTATCGATCAGCTACATAAGAATTCAGGTAAAACCGTCATCATTATCGAGCACCGTCTCGAAGATGTTCTTCACCGCAACGTCGACCGGATCATCCTGATGGAGCGTGGGGAAATTGTGGCTAACATGACGCCTGACGAATTGCTGGCCAGCCCGTTACTCGCCCAGCACGGGATCCGTGAACCACTTTACCTATCTGCACTCAAAGCGGCTGGCTGCGAAGTCACCGCAGCCGACAAACCCGCCCACCTGTCGACGCTTGATCTCGATAGCTTCAAGCCTCAGCTACTTAACTGGTATCAGCAAAGAGGGATCACAGAACAGAGTGATACCAGTCAGCCTCTGCTTTCGGTGAATAACCTGAGCTATTCATACGACGGCCAGCGCAAGACACTGGACGATGTTAGCTTCAGCATCAATAAGGGTGAATTTGTTTCTGTGCTAGGTAAGAACGGCTCCGGGAAATCCACTCTGACCCGCTTAATCATGGGTGTACTGGAACTGGATGAAGGCAGTATTGAGTTTGACGGGCGTGATCTTGGCGAACGCTCAATTTTTGAACGAAGCGAGCACATCGGTGTGGTTCTGCAAAACCCGAATCATATGATTTCCCACCATATGATCTTTGACGAGGTCGCTTCGGGTCTTCGCAACCGTAATGTACCTGAGCAAATGGTCGAAAAAAAGGTCCACGAGATCCTGGAACTATGCGGGCTGGGCAAATACCGCCACTGGCCAATAGAAGCCTTGAGCTATGGCCAGAAGAAGCGGGTTACCATTGCTACAATCTTGGTGCTTGAACCCGAGCTGCTGATCCTGGATGAGCCGACTGCCGGACAAGACTACTATCACTATACGACTATGATGGCATTCATCCGTGAGCTCAACCAGAAGCTTGGCATCACTATCCTGATCATTTCCCATGATATGCATCTGGTACTGGAATATACCGACCGCGCAGTGGTTATTGCCGACAGTCAACTGCTGGCCGACCAGGCTGTCCATAGCATTTTCAGCCAACCAGAGCTGCTTGAGCAAGCCAACCTAACTGTAACTAGCCTCTATACCATGGCCAAAGAGCTGGGTATCGAGCGTATCGACAACTTTATTCGTTGCTTCATCGACCATGAGGCAAGCAAAACCGCATGAAAACAAATAAAATCAAATTTGGTATCAGCTACGCCAATACCGGATCACCGCTGCACGCATTAAACGGCATCACCAAGTTCATTCTCTTTATGGGCTGGGTGACCATGGTACTGACTACGTTTGACCTCCGGGTCATTTGCGGCCTGATCCTGGTAGGTTTCAGCTTGTTGAAACTCAGCCGAGTCCCTTTCGCTACCTACAAGCCTTTGATGATTGGCACTGCATCCGTGTTGGTGATGAATGCCCTGTTTATGTTCCTTATCGCCCCGCAGCAAGGTGTAGAATATATGGGCAGTGAGACCGTGCTTTTGGCTATGTCAGGCAACTACTCCATCACCACTGAAACCTTGTTCTACCTGCTGACAGTCACGCTGAAGTACTTCAGCATGTTCCCGATCGCGCTGGTCTTTGTGTTTACCACCCATCCGACCGAGTTTTCTGCCAGCCTAAACAAGCTTGGGGTTCCTTACCGCATTGCCTATGCAGTAAGCCTGACTTTGCGTTACCTGCCGGAGGTGACCAAAGACTTTATTAACATCATGCATGCTCAACAGGCGCGAGGAGTCGATATCTCGAAAAACGTACCTGTGCTAACAAGAATCAAGAATGTCGCCAAAATCCTTGGCCCACTTATTTTCTCAAGCCTGGATCGTGCCGATGTGATATCCAATGCCATGACACTAAGGGGCTTCGGACGCAACAAAAAGCGCTCTTGGTATAGCCTCAAACCAATGACAAAGAATGACTATATCGTACTCGCTGTTATTGCCGGTGTACTCACACTGGGCTTTATCAACCGCTACCAGTCAGAACAGCTATTCTGGTACCCGCTCTAGCTGGTCTCCATACTTTTAAAGGCCGCTTCTTGCGGCTTTTTTATTGCCCATAATCCAAAGTAGTCGCGTAAAAGAATCATATCGCCAACACATAGCTGATCTGAAGTCTCTACTGGGTACAATAAAAAGAAGCCAGCAATCATCGATTGCTGGCTTCTTTCAAGTCTATCTGGTTACCTATTCAGAAAACAAAGATTAATCGGTTTTGAATGCTTGATGTTGGAATAGCTGGTTAACAATGTCACTTGAAGACGCACCAGTATCTAAATTCAACGCCGAGAGATCGACATTATCCAGCAGTATATTTTGCTGTTGCCCAGAGTCCTCGGTTATCGTCAAATTAACATTACCATCCTCGTTCACTCCTGCTTCAAGGTGGCCAAGCAATACATTCATATCTAGGTTCTCTTCCGCAATGTCCGGGAGAATATCCGTCAAATCAAGCTTATCGCTATCTAACTGGAAATCGGTAATCACATCACTCTGCGGTGTATCTCCCAACGATGATGAATGCCAGGTAAACACATCGCTGCCTTCACCACCGGTAAGAATATCACCTCCCAATCCACCTATAAGGATATCGTCACCGCTACCGCCAACTAGGATATCGTTGCCAGCACCACCATTAAGGGTATCTTCACCACCTTGACCTAACAGAATGTCATCGTTATCGGTACCAGTTAAAGGATTAGCCTGCTCATCACCACTTTGTGAATTCTGCTCGATTTCTATCGGCTTGCTATCACCACCAGTTCCACCAGTCAATGTCAGTGTGAAGACGTTGTCGCTGACGCCGCCCTTGCCATCCTGAACCTGGAACAAGAACTTGAGATCAGCCTGTTCACCATCTGCAAGCGGAGAAGTCTCACTCTGGGTGAAGCTGTAACTACCATTGGCAGCAACTTCCAAGGTTCCAAATACAGTTGTTATATTCAGCTTGCCTTCTGTGAGCTGAGAATCAGTTACCAATGGCCCGTCGACATCAGCTCCATGCAGATCAGCCCCAAGCAGGGAAAAATCATTCGCATCAAGAGATACCGTCAGCGCATCAGCGTCCGCATCATGACTGCCGACCAGCAACTGACCAGCCACAGGCTTAGGTGAGAAGTGATTTAGGTAGTGAGACAGGTCATCACCTGAACCGACATACACCACCTCGTTGCTGATCTGATGTAATGCGTCGTCTACCTTCTCATTACCTTCGGTGGCGATACCGATGCCATAGACCTTAGCATTGTTATCCGCAACATACTGTTGCCATCGCTCACTGAGATCATCCGCAGCTACAGAGCCCTCTTTGGGATTAGGAGCACCATCAGACATGAAAAAGATGGTATCTACACTCTCGACAGGAAGTTCAACAGGATCCCAAATGACATCACCATTTTCGTCATAAACACTTTGCCATGGATATTCGAGGTCGTTTGCATCATCAGGCTGCATCACACTTTCCATCGCCTTGGCATAATCGGTGTTCAGACCTTTTTCTTCAGTCCAGCACCAGCGATTCATATAAGTATTTAACTCGTTCCGATAACTCAAATCCATCGGGGCACGATCACCTAGTTCCGGCGGCTTACTCATAGACTGAACGGTAGCAAGATCATACCAGCCTTGTTTTTCAGTAGTTCCACCAAACTGAACCAAGCGAATATATGTATTGGATGCCCCACCTTCATCGATCATTTTGTTGACCATCTCATGCAATGCTTCCGCTGCTTGGTAAGCACGAGACTCAAGCCTCAACTCAGGTGTATCTGAGCCCGTTTTAGTACCATCAAAGGTGTATACCATGCTCGATGAAGAATCAAACACCACAGTGATCTTATTGATTGGCTGTTCCTGAACCTCGGCATAGCCATGGACTGGCTGGCTTTCCGGCGCGTGGTTTTCACTGACATTCACGGTGACATCAGTCACATCCTCGCCACCATTACCGTCGCTAACCTTGACCTTCAGCTGATATTGCTCCTGTGCGTCATGGTCCAGTTTTGTACCATCCTTGAGCCAGATCTCGCCAGTACTTTGGTTGATTTCAAACTTGTCACTACCACCGCTAACCAACTCGTAGCTCAACTTGTCATCGCTATCAGGGTCAAAAGCTTCGACTTTACCCACCATCACGCCGGACTCTAACTCAGCAACATCGAAGCTGTAGCTATCGTCTGTTGGCATTCCGGAAGCATCGGTTCCACTCGGATCGTCACTGCCACTAACAAATTCTGGCAGTGCATTCTCTCCAATCACAGTCACTGTTACTTCCGCAGTATCGTTATATTCACCGTCCGTAATGGTATAACTAAATGTAACCTCTTTAGCCTCTCCGGTTTTCAAGTCCTGTCCATCCAGATACTTGGCGGAATCAAACACCAGCTTACCGTCTACCAGGGAGACATAATCCGGATAGCTGTTCTCAACAATGCTCAGTGCATCATTCTCAGGATCCGTGTCGTTATGTAGTACATCTATACTCAGCGAACCTGTTTCGCTGGTCTGAAGAGATTGATCAAAGCTGGTAAGTTTTGCTTCAACTTTCGAAATGAAATAGTCAGAGCTGTCAGCACCCTGTACACCATCACCGTATTCAATCGCTGAAAACTCAATATTGTCAAAATACTGATTCCCGGTATCAATGCCCAATACACTGCGATCATTACCACCCGACTCTGCAGGACCAAGATCGCTTCGCTCAAAAACACCTGTCGCGACTAAGCTTCCTTGATAATACGCCTTCCATACTCCCTGCTCATGCTCCCAGGCTTTCCATAGGTTTCCGATAGAGACATCAACATGATTAGAGAGCTGGTTGTCTTCAAAGCTAAAGCTCATCGCTTCACTTTTGCCTTCGACATGTGCCAGCTGCTTAGTCCAGTTTTCCGGTGCGTTCGACTGAGTGTTATCCAATTCAGAACTAACACCATACTCATGAGAGCCGTCACCAGTAAATTCAGCTTTTGTGGCATCTGCAACCTTCTCACCGGTAGCAGTATCAATCACATAGTAGTTAACCTTAATGTCGTCACTTGTATCCCAAATAGATTCATCAAGGGTTTTCGTTTCAATTGTAATGGCCTGATCTTGAACGGCATCAGGGGCTTCGTTGAC
The DNA here is from genome assembly GCF_050336885.1 of Photobacterium kasasachensis. Classification (NCBI taxonomy): domain Bacteria; kingdom Pseudomonadati; phylum Pseudomonadota; class Gammaproteobacteria; order Vibrionales; family Vibrionaceae; genus Photobacterium; species Photobacterium kasasachensis. Next base: position 4,112 of record NZ_JAKJSH010000041.1, on the reverse strand, counting down.
ATCACTAACGCTAATCGTCATAGATGCCCAGGCATCAGGGCTGACACCGACAGTTGGATCATCAACAAAAACAGTCGGCCGATAAATATCTATTGTTTCATAATCCAACTCGACACCGGCTTTTAGATGCAATTCAGGCTTGCCATTGTTGTAGACAATTTCAAACTTATCTGTATCACTGTCAGCCAAGCGAAGGTTATTAGTTCCGATGCCGTCATCGATAACAACGATATTGGCAAGCTTGATTGAATTACTTGTATCGATATCTTCCGGTAGCTGCCATTTGACAGCATCTAATTGGACTATTGGTGGTTCATTAATATTCGCAACAGATACTTCCACGGTGGCAATATCTTTCGCCTCTATATTGCCATTGTCGTGAGCTTCAATTTTCAGGGTATAGCTATCTGCTTCTTCATGATCCAACGCCACTCCATCCTTGAGGCTGATCACACCTGTCACCGGGTCAATTTCAAAGCGGTCTGTATGGTTAACCAAGGTATAAGTCACGTGGTCACCCGTATCTGGATCGAAGGCCGCCACCTGGCCAACTTTTGCTCCCGCGGTATTTTCATCTACCGTGAAGCTATAACTGTCTAAATCGACCTGTCCATTTTCATCCAAACCGTGGAGGTCATTGCCACCACTTATAAACTCCGGCGCCTCATTTAGATCACCGACTATAACTTCCACTGTCGCTGTATCTTTCAACCCGTCGACGTCACTGACCTCGACAGTTAGTGTGTAGCTGTCGAGGGTTTCATGATCCAGCGAAACACCACCTTTGAGGCTGATCATCCCGGTCTCACTGTCAATTTCAAACAGATCGGTGTGGTTGGTCAGGGTATAACTCGACTTGTCTCCGGCATCCGGGTCAAACGCAGAAACCTGGCCGACCTCGGCACCTGCAGCATTCTCATTTACTGTGAAGCGGTAGCTATCAGTATCGGCCCGGCCTTGATCGTCCAGCCCCTGGGTATTATTGGTTCCGCTGATAAATTCAGGAGACTCATTGGTATTTAGCAGATCAAGATCCACCGAAAGACGATTGCTGCACGCACCATGCTCGTCAAAAACATCTAGGCCAAAAGACTTGGCGCCATTGATACCCACCGGCTCATCAGCAGTATTTTCATACTGGAGTGCATTTAGGGCCGCATCAAAATCAGCCTTAGGAAGGCTACCACCGTCTTTGACAGCCAAGGTCCAATAAGCGGTTGGGTTGCCATTCGCATCCGGATACTCACTGTAGGTCAATACAAACTGGTCAGCTAGCTCTGACGGCAAAGTCAAGCTGTCGTGATCCGGATCGTAGCCGTTCTGCAATTCACCTTCTTTCTCTGTTGGTGAGGTAAGGCTTATTACGGCTCTGGACAGGTTGGCACTATCAATATCGGTAACAGAGACTCCGCCGAAGATTGCTTGTTTTCCTGAGCCTTCAGTATAAGCATGATGAATCCAGGTATCGCTACCCATATCAGGATGATGGATCACCGGTGCATCATTGGTGCCCGTAATATTCACTGTGATCTGCTGCTCAGTACCATCAGTCGCCCTAAAGGTGATGGTATCTTCTACCTCTTCACTTTTTGCTAGCTGCTGCACCTTGCTCTGGTCCAGGGTGTAGGTCCACTCGCCGTCGACCAGGGTAAAGCTGCCGTAGCCGTTGTCACCCTCGGTGCTATCCACGTTGTCGAAGCGCGGGTTGTCGCCGTTGTCCACGTCGCTGATCGCGATCGTGCCGGTCGCCGTCTCCGGCGCATCGCCGATATTGCCTTCGGTAACCGCCCCGGTGAACGTGCCGCTGACCTGCGACGCATCTTCCGTGCCGGTGATCTCCACCGTCACCTGCTGCCTGGTGCCGTCGGTCGCGGTAAAGGTAATGGTATCTTCTACCTTGTCACCCTCGTCCAACTGCTGCACCTTGCTCTGGTCCAGGGTGTAGGTCCACTCGCCGTCAACCAGGGTAAAGCTGCCGTAGCCGTTGTCACCCTCGGTGCTGGTGACATCCGCAAAGCGCGGGTTGTCGCCGTTGTCCACATCGCTGATCGCGATCGTGCCGGTCGCCGTCTCCGGCGTATCGCCGATATTGCCCTCGGTGACCGCCCCGGTGAACGTGCCGCTGACCTGCGACGCATCTTCCGTGCCGGTGATCTCCACCGTCACCAGCTGCCTGGTGCCGTCGGTCGCGGTGAAGGTAATGGTGTCGCTGACCTTATCGCCCTCATCGAGCTGCTGCACCTTGCTCTGGTCCAGAGTGTAGGTCCACTCGCCGTCGACCAGGGTAAAACTGCCGTAGCCGTTGTCGCCAGCGGTGCTATCCACGTTGTCGAAGCGCGGGTTGTCGCCATTGTCCACGTCACTGATCGCAATCGTGCCGGTCGCCGTCTCCGGCGCGTCGCCGATATTGCCCTCGGTGACCGCCCCGGTGAACGTGCCGCTGACCTGCGACGCATCTTCCGTGCCGGTGATCTCCACCGTCACCTGCTGCCTGGTGCCGTCGGTCGCGGTGAAGGTGATGGTATCTTCTACTTTGTCGCCCTCGTCCAGCTGCTGCACCTTGCTCTGGTCCAGGGTGTAGGTCCACTCGCCGTCGACCAGGGTAAAGCTGCCGTAGCCGTTGTCACCCTCGGTGCTGGTGACATCCGCAAAGCGCGGGTTGTCGCCGTTGTCCACGTCGTTGATCGCGATCGTGCCGGTCGCCGTCTCCGGCGCATCGCCGATATTGCCCTCGGTAACCGCGCCCGTAAACGTGCCGCTGACCTGCGACGCATCTTCCGTGCCGGTGATCTCCACCGTCACCTGCTGCCTGGTGCCGTCGGTCGCGGTGAAGGTGATGGTGTCGCTGACCTTGTCGCCCTCATCGAGCTGCTGCACCTTGCTCTGGTCCAGGGTGTAGGTCCACTCGCCGTCAACCAGGGTAAAGCTGCCGTAGCCGTTGTCACCCTCGGTGCTGTCCACGTTGTCGAAGCGCGGGTTGTCACCGTTGTCCACGTCGCTGATCGCGATCGTGCCGGTCGCCGTCTCCGGCGCATCGCCGATATTGCCCTCGGTAACCGCGCCGGTAAACGTGCCGCTGACCTGCGACGCATCTTCCGTGCCGGTGATCTCCACCGTCACCTGCTGCCTGGTGCCGTCGGTCGCGGTGAAGGTGATGGTATCTTCTACCTTGTCACCCTCGTCCAGCTGCTGCACCTTGGACTGGTCCAGGGTGTAGGTCCACTCGCCGTCAACCAGAGTAAAGCTGCCGTAGCCGTTGTCACCCTCAGTGCTGTCAACGTTGTCGAAGCGCGGGTTGTCGCCGTTGTCCACGTCGCTGATCGCAATCGTGCCAGTCGCCGTCTCCGGCGCGTCGCCGATATTGCCTTCAGTGACCGCGCCCGTAAACGTGCCGCTGACCTGCGACGCATCTTCCGTGCCGGTGATCTCCACCGTCACCTGCTGCCTGGTGCCGTCGGTCGCGGTGAAGGTAATGGTGTCGCTGACCTTGTCACCCTCGTCCAGCTGCTGCACCTTGGACTGGTCCAGGGTGTAGGTCCACTCGCCGTCAACCAGGGTAAAGCTGCCGTAGCCGTTGTCACCCTCGGTGCTGGTGACATCCGCAAAGCGCGGGTTGTCGCCGTTGTCCACGTCGCTGATCGCGATCGTGCCGGTTGCCGTCTCCGGCGTATCGCCGATATTGCCCTCGGTAACCGCCCCGGTGAACGTGCCGCTGACCTGCGACGCATCTTCCGTGCCGGTGATCTCCACCGTCACCTGCTGCCTGGTGCCGTCGGTCGCGGTGAAGGTGATGGTGTCGCTGACCTTGTCGCCCTCGTCCAGCTGCTGCACCTTGCTCTGATCCAGGGTGTAGGTCCACTCGCCGTCGACCAGGGTAAAGCTGCCGTAGCCGTTGTCACCCTCGGTGCTGTCCACGTTGTCGAAGCGCGGGTTGTCGCCGTCATCCACGTCGCTGATCGCGATCGTGCCGGTCGCCGTCTCCGGCGCGTCGCCGATATTGCCCTCGGTGACCGCCCCGGTGAACGTGCCGCTGACCTGCGACGCATCTTCCGTGCCGGTGATCTCCACCGTCACCTGCTGCCTGGTGCCGTCGGTCGCGGTGAAGGTAATAG
>NZ_JAKJSH010000040.1:0-23478 GCF_050336885.1 Photobacterium kasasachensis | reverse complement strand
CACCTTGCGGCGCCAGAACCTAAATCTGGTGCGTCTACCAATTCCGCCACTTCCGCATCATGAGTTTTACATCATCCCGGTAGAGGGAGGATGGTGGCTACGACGGGATTCGAACCTGTGACCCCATCATTATGAGTGATGTGCTCTAACCAACTGAGCTACGTAGCCATTTTGTATCCTTTAACAGCCCTCAATTACTGGGCGCTGTCTCGGGAACGGGGCGCATTATGCTCATACCAGGTAAAAGCGTCAACAGTTTTTTTTAATATCTTCCGAAAACCCGTGTGTTCGATGGTTATTTGGACGAAATGGGCGAATGCCACACTGGGATGCCGATTATTAGCCCCTTGCCGCTTGGCTGAAAGGGTTGTCAGAATTTTCCAAAATTGTCAGGGAGATAAAAAATAAGCCAGCAATAGTGCTGGCTTATTTCATCTTGCTATCATTGTTGCGCGTTATTCGCGCCGATATTAGACGTTGAAGCGGAAGTGAACCACGTCACCATCTTTTACGATGTAATCTTTACCTTCCAGGCGCCACTTACCTGCTTCTTTTGCTCCGCTTTCGCCGTTGAACTCGATGAAGTGGTCGTAGCCGACAACTTCGGCACGGATAAAGCCTTTTTCGAAGTCGGTGTGGATCTTACCTGCAGCCTGTGGCGCGGTTGCACCCACAGGGATCGTCCAGGCACGGACCTCTTTCACACCGGCGGTGAAGTAGGTTTGCAGTGTCAGTAGCTCGTAGCCAGAGCGGATCACGCGGTTCAGACCTGGTTCTTCGATACCCATGTCTGCCAGGAACTCTTCGCGATCAGCATCGTCAAGCTCGGCAATTTCAGACTCGATAGCAGCACAAACAGGTACTACAACGGCGTTTTCTTTGCTTGCGTGCTCACGCACCATGTCCAGGAACTCGTTGTCCTCGAAACCGTCTTCGCTCACATTGGCAATGTACATCGTTGGTTTCAGGGTCAGGAAGTTCAGGTAGCTAATTGCTGCAGTTTCTTCTTTGGCCAGCTCGACAGAGCGAACCATGCCGCCTTCTGTAAGGGTCGGCAGCAGTTTTTCCAGTACTGCGATTTCAAATTTTGCGTCTTTGTCGCCGCCTTTGGCACGTTTAGCCTGGCGCTGGATAGCACGCTCACAGGTATCCAAATCGGACAGTGCCAGCTCAAGGTTGATCACCTCGATGTCGTCCAGCGGGTTGATTTGGCCGGCAACGTGAACAATGTTGTCGTTTTCGAAGCAGCGTACGACGTGGCCGATCGCATCGGTCTCGCGGATGTTCGCCAGGAACTTGTTACCCAGGCCTTCACCTTTGGACGCACCGGCAACCAGACCTGCAATATCGACGAATTCCATTGTGGTAGGCAGTACGCGCTCAGGATTAACAATGTTCGCCAGAGCATCCAGACGAAGATCAGGCACAGGTACAACGCCGGTGTTTGGTTCGATAGTACAGAACGGGAAGTTTGCCGCTTCGATACCCGCTTTCGTTAAGGCGTTGAATAGTGTTGACTTACCTACGTTTGGCAGGCCGACGATTCCACATTTAAAACCCATGGTTGGAAACCCTTTTGGTGATTATTCGGTGAAACAGCCCTGCGTATTGCAGTGTCTCGACAACACAATGCGCAAAGCAGGAACAAGTTAGAACAACTACAGTTATTCGGCTTTGAATGAATGTAGTCGGTTTTGCGCTTTATTCAGGCCGTCTTTTAGCAAGACATCCATGCAGCGGACGGCTTCGTCAACGGCTGCATCAATGTTGCCTTGCTCTTTGGCCGGCGCTTTGCCCAGTACAAAGCCGGACACTTTATTTTTGTCGCCAGGGTGGCCGATACCGACACGCAGGCGATAGAAATCTTTGTTATTGCCCATTTTGCTGATGATGTCACGCAGGCCGTTATGTCCGCCGTGGCCGCCGCCTTTTTTGAACTTGGCCACCCCCGGTGGCAGGTCCAGCTCATCATGAGCAACTAAGATCTCTTCCGGCTTGATTTGATAGAAATTAGCCAGTGCTGCCACGGACTTACCGGAGAGGTTCATGAACGTGGAAGGGATCAACAAGCGTAGATCATGGCCGTTGGCCTGGATCCGGCCGGTCTGGCCAAAGTATTTCGACTCTTCTCGTAGGCTAATGTTATGGACTCGGGCCAGTTCTTCTACGACCCATGCACCCGCGTTGTGGCGGGTTTTAGCATACTCGGCACCAGGGTTAGCCAGGCCGACTAATAGACGAATATTGTTACTCACGCTAGTCTCTCAAGTCTTAGGGGCTTAAAACGCGCGCTATGTTATACCAAACCGAGCAAGATTGATATGTCCGGACGAAAAACGCCCCGCATGGCGCGGGGCGTTTGGATTTTATCGCTATGCCGAACTATTCGGTATAGGGAACGATTAGTGCTCGAACATCGCGGAGATTGACTCTTCGTTGCTGATGCGGCGAATCGCTTCAGCCAGCATGCCAGAAAGCGTCAGTACCGATACGCGGCCTGTATCAACCATTGCCTGAGACAGTGGGATAGAGTCAGTAACGATAACTTCGTCGATCACTGATTCACGGATGTTCTGAGGCGCATTGCCAGAGAATACCGGGTGCGTTGCGTAGGCAAATACGCGCTTGGCACCACGATCTTTCAGCGCTTCGGCTGCTTTACACAGCGTACCGCCAGTATCGATCATGTCATCAACGATGACGCAGTCACGGCCTTCAACTTCGCCGATAAGGTGCATAACCTGAGAAACGTTGGCACGTGGACGACGCTTGTCGATGATCGCAATGTCAGTGTCATCAAGCAGCTTGGCAATCGCACGGGCACGTACAACACCACCGATGTCCGGAGAAACAACCACTGGATCTTCCAGTTTCTTCGCCAGGATGTCTTCTAGCAGAACAGGGCTGCCGAATACGTTATCAACTGGAACATCAAAGAAGCCCTGAATTTGCTCAGCGTGAAGATCAACAGTCAGAACGCGGTCAACGCCTACGTTAGAAAGGAAATCAGCAACTACTTTGGCAGTAATTGGCACACGGGAAGAACGAACGCGGCGGTCTTGGCGAGCATAACCGAAGTAAGGGATTACAGCTGTAATACGACCTGCAGAAGCGCGGCGTAGGGCATCGATCATAACAACCAGTTCCATCAGGTTGTCATTGGTTGGCGCACAAGTAGATTGAATGATAAAAACGTCGCTACCACGAACGTTTTCATTAATCTGAACACAGACTTCACCGTCGGAAAAACGGTTAACTGTTGCGTCTCCTAAAGAGATGTAAAGACGATCAGCAATGCGTTGGGCTAGTTCTGGTGTAGCGTTACCAGCAAACAGCTTCATATCAGGCACGGTGGAAACCTCAGGTTGCGTCCAAGTTGTAGTTACTGACAATCCGTAGAATGTGCGTTCAAGGCTGTCAAAAGGGGAGATGTGTTGACACCTTTTGCGACGAATCCTTGGAGCCAGTCAGGTAATTTATTCAGTGTTGCATTGGCCTCTTGTTGAGTGCTAAATTCAGCAAACACACAAGCGCCAGTGCCAGTCAGTCTTGACGGCGCGTATTCTAACAGCCACGAAAGCGCCTTATCAACCTCGGGGTGCAGTCTTCTGACGATTTTTTCGCAATCGTTTTCGTAAATCCCCGCCATCAAGGCATCCAGCGTCATTTTTTTGCTATCACGGGTTAGTTCCGGATGGGTGAAAATATCAACAGTTGCAATGCTGACATCCGGTTTGGCAACCAAATACCACTTTTCCTGCGGCTCTGCCGGTTGAAGTTTTTCCCCTATGCCCTCGGCAAATGCACTCATTCCGCGGACAAAAACTGGCACGTCTGCACCGAGCTTCAGACCAATCCCGGCCAGTTCATCCTCGCTGAGCCCGGCTTGCCACAGGTAGTTCAGGGCAACCAAGGTGGTGGCCGCATCGGACGACCCGCCACCCAGGCCACCGCCCATCGGCAGGATTTTATCGATATGGATCTCTGCCCCGGCCCCGATGCCAGCCGCCTGTCGCAGGGCATCGGCGGCGCGATAGATCAGGTTGTCTTCGGTTGCGACGCCCTCGATGGCCGGCGAAAGGGAGATATCACCGGAGTCGTTCGCGGTAATCGTCAGGGTGTCACTGTGATCCAGAAACTGAAACAGGGTTTGCAGCTCATGGTAACCATCAGGGCGGCGACCGGTGATGTAGAGGAACAGGTTTAGCTTGGCTGGCGCGGGCCAGCGAGTGGTACGGGTAATCATAGTGTACTCGTGTTCATGGCTGTTGGCTTTCGGAGATTTCCCACTCATTGATGATGAGGGTAATACGGACGTCCCCTTGCGACAGAATCATTCGACTGGGCAGGGCCGGGGTCACCGAGTTGTCATATTCGTTGTAGTCGAGTTGCCAAAGTTGCTGGTCTATTTGTTTCGCCAGGTAGGCCACCCGGTTTTCGCTGTTGAGCTGGTAGGTATCGGCAGCTGTTGGCAGGCCTATCAGCCAGTCACGCATTTGCTCGACGGGAAGGTTTATATCTGTCAGCTCCTGGATCAAGCGCGAGGCATTGGTTCCCTGATAGGTCTGGCCATCGTGGGAAATCAAGGTGGCACTGACTGGCGTGGCGTCGAGCTTGAGCAGGGTTTTGCCGAGGAAGTTGGTCAGCAGCAGGTGATCGGCCTGCGGGACGGTACGCCACAGCAGGTTGGCACCAAAACGTTGCTTACCTTTATAGCCCAACCGGCCTTTGGCCTCATAATGGTTAAGTTGCTGGAGCGACGCCTGGTGGGTTTCCCAGTCCACTAGAGGGGAAACTGGTGCCTGGCTGGCACAGCCGGATAGTAGGGAAAGAGGCAAAAGGGCGGCAAGCAAGTACCGTTTCGAGTGTAAATACAATCGAACAAATGAAATCGATGGCATAGTTTGTAATTAACTTATGGGTTTAGGCAAACAATAGCGAGAATTGGACCATAATACCAATTGCAACAAGGAATTGCTTAAGGCATCTGGGCCATAAATGGTATTTAAATTTCAACAATTGCTCAGGAATGCCAGATTGATTGCGTTAGTTTTCTTTAATTACGTTGGGGCATCAAGTAAAATCCCGCCCTGGATCTTTTTCACCGGCGAAGTTGGTACACCGTCTCCATGACATTGCTTGCATTAGGAATAAATCATAAAACGGCATCTGTGGACTTACGCGAGCGTGTTGCGTTTTCCCCGGACAAGCTGACCAAGGCATTGCAGCAGTTAGAAGCACACCCGGAGGTCACAAGCGGCGTTATCGTCTCGACTTGTAACCGCACCGAGCTCTATTGTGACGTGACCCAGGCCGGGCCGGGAATCCTGATTGATTGGTTGACCAAGTTTCACCAGCTCACAGCCGAAGAATTGATGCCGAGCCTGTATTTTCACGAAGAGCAGGCTGCTGTGAGGCACCTTATGCGGGTCGCCTGCGGTCTGGACTCATTGGTGCTCGGCGAGCCTCAAATTCTGGGGCAGGTCAAGCAGTCATACTCTGACGCCCGCGATTATGAAGCCGTACATGGTATGCTGGAGAAGTTGTTCCACAAGTCCTTTACGGTAGCAAAGCGGGTGCGTACCGAAACCGATATTGGTGGAAATGCCGTATCGGTGGCCTTTGCGGCCTGTACTCTGGCCAAGCAAATTTTTGAGTCGCTGTCTGAGGCCACGGTATTATTGATTGGCGCAGGCGAGACGATTGAACTGGTATCGCGCCACCTTGTCGAGCAGGGCTGTAACAAGCTGATTGTGGCTAACCGAACCAAAGAACGGGCTGATAACCTGGCCAGGGAGTTCGGTGCCGAGGTGATCAGCCTACCGGACATTCCCGAATATTTGCCGCGCGCCGATATCGTGATCAGCTCGACGGCCAGCCCGCTGCCGATTGTCGGTAAGGGCATGGTCGAGAAAGCCATTAAGGCGCGTCGTCATCAGCCGATGCTGCTGGTGGATATTGCCGTGCCGCGCGATATCGAGCAGGAAGTCGGTGAGTTGAACGACGCCTACCTGTATACGGTCGATGATTTGCACAGTATCGTCGAGAAGAACCGCGAGCAACGCAAGGTTGCCGCGATCCAGGCCGAAGCTATCGTCAGCGAGGAAAGTGCAGCCTTTATGAGCTGGCTGCGTTCGCTGGAGGCGGTTGACAGTATTCGACAGTATCGCTGTCACGCCGAGGATATCAAGGCCGAGCTGCTGAGCCGAAGCCTGCAGGCTATAGCCAATGGCAGTGAGCCAGAAAAAGTACTGGCGGAACTAAGCAATAAACTGACCAACAAACTGATCCATGCACCAACCCGGGCAATGCAGCAGGCTGCGCATAACGGCGAGCCGGAAAAATTAGCGGTGATCCGCGAGACGCTGGGGTTGGAGTCGTTCAAAAATTAATATGAGGCAGGGCTCCGTGCTCTGCCATGACCGGAACACAATAGTTAAGTCGATTATGAAATCTTCAATTTTAGTGAAATTAGAAACGCTGGTTGAGCGTTACGAAGAAGTCCAGCACCTGCTTGGCGATCCTGACGTGATCGGCGATCAGGATAAATTCCGTGCGCTTTCCCGTGAATATTCTCAGCTGGAAGAAGTGACCAAGTGTTTCCAGGCTTATCAGCAGGCGAAAGAGGATCTTGAAACTGCTGAAGAAATGACGAAAGAAGATGATCCGGAAATGCGCGAAATGGCGCAGGAAGAAGTAAAAGAGGCGAAAGCCGAAATTACTCGTCTTGAAGATGAGCTTCAGGTGCTGCTGATCCCGAAAGATCCGAATGATGAGCGCAACTGCTTTATCGAAATCCGTGCCGGTGCCGGTGGTGACGAGGCCGGTATCTTTGCCGGTGACCTGTTCCGTATGTACAGCAAGTATGCAGAAAGTCGCGGTTGGCGTATCGAAGTGATGAGCGCCAATGACGCCGAGCACGGCGGTTACAAAGAAATGATCGCCAAAGTGAACGGCGAGGGTGTGTATGGTGTGCTGAAATTTGAATCTGGCGGTCACCGTGTTCAGCGTGTACCGGCAACGGAATCTCAGGGCCGTGTTCATACTTCGGCGTGTACGGTTGCGGTGCTTCCTGAAATCCCGGAAGCTGAGATCCCTGAAATCAATACTGGCGATTTGAAAATTGACACCTTCCGTGCCTCGGGCGCAGGTGGTCAGCACGTTAACACCACTGATTCAGCTATCCGTATTACCCACCTGCCAACCGGTATCGTGGTGGAGTGTCAGGATGAGCGTTCACAGCATAAGAATAAGGCAAAGGCAATGTCAGTGCTGGCGGCGCGTATTATTAAAGCTGAAGAAGAGCGACGCCATGAAGCAGAGGCAAGCACCCGACGTAACCTGTTGGGCTCGGGCGATCGCTCGGACCGTATCCGTACCTACAACTACCCGCAGGGCCGTGTATCTGACCACCGTATCAACCTGACTATCTACCGCCTGAACGAGGTGATGGAAGGGGATATGGATACCCTGATCCAGCCGGTACTGCAGGAACACCAGGCAGATCAACTGGCTGCCATGGCTGATCAAAGCTAATGCCACTGAGCATCGAAGCGCTGCTGAAGCAGACAGTGCAGCAGCTTGTTGACGCGGGCTCAGACAGCCCGCAGCTGGATGCTGCCGTACTGCTTTGCTTTGTGCTGGACAAGCCGCGCAGCTACTTGCTGACCTGGCCGGAAAAAGTGCTAGACAGTGAGCAGCAAGCGGCTTTCGACATTGTGTTGCGCCGCCGTCTGGCGGGCGAGCCGGTCGCCTATATTATCGGCGAGCGCGAATTTTGGTCGTTGCCGCTGAAAGTGGCACCCCATACTCTGATCCCGCGTCCTGATACGGAACGGCTGGTTGAGCTAGCATTGGAGAAAGTGCCGGCAGAACCTTGCTCGGTGCTGGATCTGGGAACAGGAACCGGCGCGATAGCCCTGGCCATCGCCTCGGAGCGGCCTGAGCTGAGTGTCACCGGTATCGACCTGCGCCCGGAAGCGGCCCAGTTGGCGCTGGAAAACAGCCAAAACTTGAAGATAACCAATACCCGCTTCTTGTCTGGAAGCTGGTACAGCCCGCTGACATCTCACGATCGCTTTGCCGTCGTGGTCAGTAACCCTCCCTACATAGATAAAACCGACCCTCATCTCGAGCAGGGCGATGTGCGCTTCGAGCCAAAGAGTGCGCTGGTTGCAGAGGAAAACGGCCTAGCTGATATTCGCATTATCAGCGAGCAGGGCCGCCAATACCTGCAAACCGGCGGATGGCTGCTGATGGAGCACGGCTTTGAGCAGGGTGAGGCGGTTAGGGCAATTTTATTGGAACTGGGATATAACCAGGTATCAACAGCACAGGATTATGCCGGCCTCGATCGGGTAACCATGGGCTGTTGGCAAGGATAGAAGAGAGAAAACTATATGTACGCTGCGTTTAAACACCTCCACATGCTGGCAATTGCCTTGAGCGTTTTGCTATTTGTTGTTCGTTATTGCCTGCTGATGGCAAACTCCTCGTTGCTCGAGAAAAAGTTCCTCAAGATCACGCCGCATGTCGTTGATACCTTCCTGCTGCTTACCGGTGTCGTGCTGATTTTCATTACCGGCTTTATTCCGTTTACCGAAGAGGGTAACTGGATGACCCAGAAGCTGAGCTGTGTTCTGGCCTACATCGCACTGGGCTTCTTCACTCTGAAATACGGCAAGAACAAAGTCTTTAAGACCTTTGCGTTTCTGGGAGCGCTGGGTTGGGTGGTGGCAGCTGCAAACATTGCAACGACTAAGACATCATTCCTGGGGTAATCATGTTACGTTTTACTGATGAAGAATTAGAGCAGATGGCGCTGGTTGAAGGTGCCCTGGAAATGACTGCGGCAATTGATCCTGCATTTCCGACCGGCTGGGTTCGACTGCAGCTTAATAAGCTGGCTCAGGAAGCGGAGCATGCCCTGATGGATGAGCCAAACCCGCACTTGCGACTGGAAGGGTTAATCCGGCTGTTTTACCGCGAGTGGGGATTCTGTGGTGATCAGCAGCAGTACTTTTCTTCGGAAAATGTTTTTCTCGACAAGGTACTGGAACGCAAAAAGGGCATCCCGGTCAGCCTGGGGGCTATTTTCCTCTACCTTGCCCAACATCTTGACTTACCGGTTAGCAGTGTGGGCTTTCCCACCCAGTTTATCCTCAAAGTTGACTGGTATGACGGTGAGCAGCAGTACATCAACCCGTTTGACGGTGAGTACCTGAGCAAGCGGACGATGGGCGCCTGGCTGAAAGGTCACCGCGGTCCGTTTACCGAGCTGCGTCAGGAGCACCTGGACGAGGCTGAAAATGCCGATATTCTGACCCGCTGGCTGACTGTCATGAAAAGTGCCCTGCTTCGGGAAGAGCACTTCGCTGATGCGCTTCGCTGCAGTGACATGGCACTGGAGTTCAGCCCGGGCGATCCGCATGAAATTCGCGATCGCGGCTATATTTACCAGCAGCTGGAGTGCAGCCATGTGGCGGCAATGGACTATGAGTATTTTATCGAGCAATGTCCGGAAGACCCGGCCGCTGAGTTGTTGAAGCTTCAGGTGCAGGCACTCAATGAAGAGCCTCTTACGCTGCATTAAGGTTGGCAGGGTAGAGCGGCAAAAATTCGGAGGTAAGCGTCGGGGTATAGTGTGGCGTTTACTTCAACATTCTGAATGAAAGAGAGAATATGATGGAACAGAAAGTTGTTCGAGTTGGTGATATCGATGTTGCCAATGACAAGCCGTTTGTCTTGTTTGGTGGCATGAACGTACTTGAATCTCGCGATATGGCTATGCAGATCTGTGAGAAATACGTGGAAGTGACCGACAAACTCGGTATTCCTTATGTATTTAAGGCGTCTTTTGACAAAGCAAACCGCTCTTCCGTTCACTCTTACCGTGGTCCTGGCATGGAAGAAGGCCTGAAGATCTTCCAGGAGCTGAAAGATACCTTCGGCGTGAAGATCATTACCGATATCCACGAGCAGTATCAGGCTCAGCCTGTTGCTGATGTTGTCGATGTGATCCAGTTACCTGCTTTCCTTGCCCGCCAGACCGATCTGGTTGAGGCGATGGCAAAAACCGGTGCTGTTATCAATGTGAAAAAGCCCCAGTTCATGAGCCCGGGCCAGGTGGGGAATATTGTCGAGAAATTTGCCGAGTGCGGCAACGAAAATATTATTCTTTGCGAGCGCGGCGTACTGCACGGCTACGATAACCTGGTGGTTGATATGCTGGGCTTTGATGTGATGAAAAAGGCGTCAAAAGGCAGCCCGATCATCTTTGACGTGACCCATGCCCTGCAGTGCCGTGACCCTCAAGGTGCTGCCTCCGGCGGTCGTCGTGAGCAGACGGTTGATCTGGCGCGTTCTGGTATCGCGACAGGGATCGGTGGTCTGTTTATGGAAGCTCACCCGACCCCGGATCAGGCGCGTTGCGATGGCCCGTCAGCCTTCCCGCTGGACAAGCTAGAGCCGTTCCTGGCGCAAATCAAGCAGCTTGATGATCTGATCAAGGGCTTTGAACCTATCGAGATCAAATAACCAAAACTGGCTCGAATAATATGCGGCCCGGCAGGTTTTCCTGCTGGGCCGTTGTTTTTTTGTACGATTATTGCGTAGATAAAAAAAATATAACTTGTAAAAATTTAGTGAATCCATCTGATATATCTCCAACTTATGGTGATATCGATTATTCATTTTGATAGTGATAGCGAATATCCCTGCCCTTAAGCCGCTATCAGAGCGGGAAGTTTGCCGTTTGCTTTGTGAGACTTTTATTCTGCATCTGTATACTCACTGCCGAGTAAAATTTCGTGGAAGTAGGGTGTTACGTGTCATTATCTCAAGATATACCTCTGAGTCATTCTGAGGAGTCGGATTCTCGCTGGAGCAAACACGATACCAGCTGGATGCTGAGCTTGTTTGGTACCGCTGTGGGGGCAGGTATTTTGTTCTTGCCGATCAATATCGGCGTGGGTGGTTTTTGGTCATTAGTCATTATGGCACTGATGGCGGGGCCGATGACGTTCCTTGCCCATCGCGGTTTGGCCCGCTTCGTTTTGTCGTCGTCCAAGCCTGATGCTGACTTTACCGATGTGGTGGAAGAGCATTTCGGAGCCAGTGCCGGACGCCTTATTTCTCTGCTGTATTTTCTCTCTATTTTTCCGATCCTGCTGATTTATGGCGTGGGTCTGACCAATACGGTTGATAGCTTTATCGTTAACCAACTGGGCATGGAGGCACCGTCACGGGTGATCCTGTCGGGTGTATTGGTATTCGGCATGATCGCTATTATGATGGCGGGCGAAAAAGTGATGCTGAGAGCGTTTGAGGTGATTGTCTATCCGCTGGCAGCTATCCTGGCGGGCTTGTCATTCTACCTGATCCCGAACTGGCAGATGCCGGATCTCTCCACTTTGCCTGAGTGGGGAAGCTTTTCTGTTACGCTGTGGCTTGCGGTACCGGTGACGGTTTTCGCCTTTAGCCACGCGGCTGCTATTTCCAGTTTTGCCAATGCCCAGCGTCGCCACTATGGTCGAGAGGCGGGTCAAAAGGCCGAACAGATCCTCAAGCGCACCTCGGTGATGCTGATCTCGTTCGTTTTGTTCTTTGTCTTTTCCTGTGTCTTGAGCCTGAGCCCGGCGCAGCTGCTGGAAGCCAAGGCGCAAAATGTCTCGGTACTGTCTTATCTGGCCAATGTTCACAATAGTCCGTTCATTGTTGCCTTGGGACCACTGATCGCCTTTATTGCCATCTCTTCGTCGTTTCTTGGCCATTTCATGGGGGCACGGGAAAGCCTGAATGGCATGCTGCAGAAACAGTTCAGTCTGGCACCGGCAAAACTGGACAAGCTAGGGATCGTATTTATGTTCCTGGCAATCTGGTTTGCTGCGGTGATGAACCCGAGCATTCTTGGCATGATGGAAGCCTTGTCCGGCCCGGTGATTGCGATGATCCTGTTTATCATGCCGATGCTGGCTGTGTACAAGGTGGAGAGCCTGAAGTGTTATCGCGGCAGGTTCAGTACCTACTTTATTTTGCTGGTGGGGCTGCTGGCCGTCTCGGCGATTGTGTTTAGCCTGTTCTAGTCAGTACAAAGAATGACAAACAAAAAGGCTTGCCGTTGTGGCAAGCCTTTTTTGTTTTATCTGTTCTTGCTGTTACAGCTTGAAGCGGTTGATTTCCTGCTGCAGTTCGTGCGACAGGTGAGAAAGCTCAGCTGCCTGCTTGGCGGCCTCGTCGGCTTCTACTGCCAGCTCGTTGGATACGTCGCGGATCCCTTCGGTATTACGGGTAATTTCGGACGTTACCGATGATTGTTCTTCAGCCGCAGAAGCAATCTGGGTTGCCATATCACTGATGTTGGTGACGGCGCTGTTGATCTGGGACAGGCTGGCAGAGGCGGCATTGGCGTCATCAACACTGGTCTCGGCCAGACGACGGCTGTCTTCCATGATACCGACTGCGCGACCTGTCGTCTGCTGCAGGGTTTCGATCATTTGCTGGATTTCCTGCGTTGAGGCGTGAGTACGCTGGCTCAGTACACGTACCTCGTCGGCAACCACGGCAAATCCGCGGCCCTGTTCACCGGCACGTGCGGCCTCGATGGCAGCATTCAGTGCCAGCAGGTTCGTCTGCTCGGCAATACCCTGAATCGTTGACAAGATGGTGTTGATGCTCTGGGCATGGGTGTTCAGTTCGCCAATCACATCGGTTGCGGTGTCAACTTCACCGGCAAGGCCGGTGATCGACTGTTGGCTCTGGCCGACCTGTACCGAACCGTGCTCCGAGACTTCGACCGTTTCGCTCGAGGTGCGGGCAGTGTTATCTGCATTACCGGCAATTTCCTGAGTCGCGGCAGCCATCTCGTTGATAGCCGTTGCCACCATGTTGATTTCGTCTTGCTGGTGCTGAATACGGGTGCTGCGCTCTTCGGCCTGCGAAGCGGTAATGTGGGCTTGCTGGGTCAGCGAGCTGGATACTTCCTGCAGACGCGAGACCATACCGTGCATGTTGCCGACAAAGCGGTTGAAGTTGTGTGCCAGCTGGCCTACTTCATCGTCGCTGCGCGGGTCAAGGCGTTGGGTCAGATCGCCTTCGCCGGTTGCAATCTCGGCCAGGGCCTGGGAAACACGGCCTAAATCGCGGAACAGGAAGCCGACTAGCCAGGCAACAGCACTGACGACAATCAGGGTGATAATGATTGAGGTGATAATGAGCTGGCGCAGCAGGCTGGTATGGCTGGCTTCTTCTGTTGTACGGTCCATCTCAAGGCCGAGGATCCAGCTGGTGCCGGGTACATTGGCAAAATGCAGCAGCTTTTCCTCGCCGTTGATCGTGACGACTTCGATGCGGTTTGACTGAATTGCCGACTCGATGCGGCCCATATTCAGCTCGTCGCTGTAGCGGTTGATTGGCTGAAGCAGCAGCGATTCATCAGGGTGGGCCAGGAAGGTATTGTCCTGTTTGTTAAGCAGCATGGCGTAAGCATTCTGGCCGACATCCAGGTTGATCACATCCTTGATCAGCTGGTCGATCAATACGTCGGCCCCGACGACCCCCACCATAGTGCCGTTTTTCATTACCGGCTCGGCAATGGTCACCAGCAGCGCGTTGGTAATGGCATCCTGGTAGGCCGTCGTAATGATCTGGGTGCCGGCATTTTGGGCATCACGATACCAAGGACGGGTGCGCGGATTATAGTCGGCACGGTTACGTTCCGGGTGTGAGCGATACATGCCACCTGCTGGCGTACCTAGGAAAATATCATCAAAGCCGCCGGCTTTTCGGGCCTGCTGCAAAAATGGAACAACATTGCTCTCGGTGCTGTAGTCATTGAACGCTTTGGCAATGTCACTACGGATAGAGATCCAGTCTGAGATGCCTTCGGTGGCGGTTTTAGAAAGGCTTTCGGCCCGCGAGTAGATGCCACTGCGGGTTTGCTCAAAAAGCCGATCGGCAGCTAGCCACGTCAGGGCGGTTGCCATAACAACCACTGCAGACAAGCTGGCTCCTATTAGTTTTTGTTTCAATGATAATTTCATTTTTATTCAGTTTTAAAGGCAAATAGTAGGGGGGATTGGTTGGCCCGAATTTTATAGATATTTTAATCAATATGCACGGAAAAGTGACTTGCGTCATGTTATGTGTAACTTGTTGAGTAATGGTGTTTTTTTATTGACGTTAATATGATATGCACGTCAAAAAAATGCCGCTATTGCTTGGGGCAATGACGGCATTTTTTCTATCATATAGTCGTGAGTTGTGCGGTTATATGATTATGGGCTAGAGCTTAAAGCGGGTGATTTCCTTGCGCAAACTTGCCGATAGCTCCGAAAGCTGAAGAGCTTGCTCGCTCGCTTCGTTGGCTTCCTGGGCGAGCTGATCGGAGACTTCTCTGACAGCTTCGGTATTGCGGGTGATTTCTGATGTTACCAGTGATTGCTCTTCGGCTGCCGAGGCGATTTGGGTCGCCATATCACTGATCTGGTTGACCGACTGGGTAATATGGCCGAGGCTGGTGCTGGCTGAGGCTGCATCGGTGACACTGGTTTCGGCCAGCAGTTTGCTGTCACCCATGATGGAGACTGCTTCGCTTGTGGTCTGCTGCAGCGTCTCGATAGTTTGCTGGATTTCCTGAGTCGATGAATGGGTGCGCTGGCTGAGGATCCGTACCTCGTCGGCGACAACGGCAAAGCCCCGGCCCTGCTCTCCGGCGCGGGCTGCCTCTATTGCTGCATTCAGGGCCAGTAAGTTGGTCTGCTCGGCAATGTCCTGAATGGTGGAAAGAATGCTATTAATATTCTGGGCATGATGATCAAGCGCCTTGATCACCTCGGTAGCATTATCAACTTCATGGGCCAAGTTACTGATTGAGTGCTGGCTCTTGTCCACTTCTCCAGCACCAAGTTGGGCATGGGAGACTGTTTTTTCTGATGTCTGGGCGGTGTTTTCGGCGTTGTTGGCAATTTCCTGGGTGGCTGTGGCCATTTCGGTAATGGCTGTCGCGACCATATTGATTTCATCCTGCTGTTGCTGGATTCGCTGGCTGCGTTGCTGGGCATGGTTGGCCGTATCATGAGCTTGTTCGGCCAGTGAACCTGACATATGACTCAGGCGGCTGATCATGCCGTGCATGTTATCCAGGAAGCGGTTGAAGTTATTGGCCAACTGGCCTATCTCATCATTGCTGTGAGGCTGCAGACGTTGGGTTAAATCGCCTTCCCCGTTGGCGATGTCGGCCAAAGCGACGGAAACTTTGCCTAAATCACGGAACAGGTAATTGACGAGCATGGATACGGCCAGCAGGGCAATCAATGTGCCGACAACGCCTGTGGCAATCAAGCTTTTTAGCAATTGGTTATGGCTGGCTTCTTCTGTGGCTCGATCCATTTCAACAGCAAAAATCCAGTCACTGTTATCAATCCCGCCGAAGTAGATCAGTTTTTGCTGATTGTTCTGTTCAAAAATCTGGATGCTTTTCTCGGCCATGGCGGCGTGTATTTGGCTGACAGTCAGTTCGGGAGCGAGATCGGCGAGCGGTTGGAGTGCGAGCTGACTTTTGTAGTATGCCAGAATATCGCCCTGGCGAGTGAGCAGCATGGCATTGGAGTTCTTTCCGACATCATAGCCGGTGATCGTTTTCTGTAAGTAATCCAGGGTAATATCGGCACCAATCACACCGACCGTTTGACCATTGAGCCTGATCGGGGCGGAGAAGGTCAGCATCGGCTTGCCATTTGCTGTGCCTTTGTAGGGCGCTGATGTACTGACCGATGATGTGTTCATGGCCTGCTGGTACCAGTTGCGGGTGCGAGCATCGAAGTTTTCTAACGGAGTAGTATGGTTGCCCGCGATGAACAGGTTTCCCTTTAGATCAGCAAAGAAGACGTCGTTGAACTGACCATTCTTTTGGGCTTGCTCCATGACAGTGGGAAGTTGCTCCAGGCTGGAGAGTTGGGCGGCTGAACTGATGATAATTTTATGTTCCTCCAGCCAGTAGCCGACCGCGTCCGTGGCGATATTGGTCAGGCTGGTGGCGCGGGCATAGATACCGCTCCGGCTTTGGGAGAAGAGTTCATTGGAGGCAAGCCATATCAGGCCCCCGGCAATAAGTATGATGGCGGAGAAAACACATCCAAGTAATTTATGTTTTAGTGTTAGATTCATTGAGGCTGTCTATTTATAGTACGCTAGACTGTATATGATATATTTATGGGATGAAAACGCCATCCAAATTATTGTGATTGCATACAAATTTTTTGCATATATAAACGGAGAGTGATAGTAGTGAGGTTATGATTATATCTGGATGTTTAGACGTCTAGATGTTGACACATCCAGAGTGACACTCTAGTCTAGGGCAAATTCTAAAATAGATGTCCTGTAGTCATCATGTCGAACACAACACAATCACATAATTCTATTAATACGCCATCGGCACTGGCGTTGCTGCCGCTAGGGGTCTTTCTTGCACTGTTTATTGGGGTCGGAAGCTACCTGACCATGCAGGGGGTAGAATTTGCCTTTTACCAGTTGCCTGCACCGGTTGCGGCCCTGCCTGCGGTTATCGTGGCCTTGCTGCTGAGCAAAGAGAAGCTCAACAAGGCGATTGAGCAATTCCTGCGCGGTGTTGGTCATAGCGATATTATCGCGATGTGTATGATCTATTTGCTGGCCGGTGCGTTTGCCTCGGTCGCCAAAGCGACCGGTGGCGTTGACGCGACGGTTAACCTGGGTTTGTCGATGTTGCCTGCCAGCATGATCCTGCCTGGGATCTTTGTAATATCAGCATTCATCGCGACAGCGATGGGGACCTCGATGGGCACCATTGCGGCTGTTGCGCCAGTTGCTCTGGGCATTGCCCAGGCCGCCGGTATGGATGTGGCGTTAACGGCTGGTGTGGTACTGAGCGGTGCGATGTTCGGTGATAACCTGTCGATTATTTCGGATACCACGATTGCTTCAACCCGCTCGCAGGGCTGTCAGATGAAAGACAAGTTCCGTGAGAATATCCGTATTGCACTTCCGGCTGCCATCATTGCCGTTGTGCTATTCATGTTCAGCAGTACGGCAACAGAAGTACCGGCAGCAACCGAGGTTGAGTGGCTGAAGGTACTGCCTTATATCACTATCTTAGTACTGGCCGTTTCGGGGATGAATGTCTTTGTGGTCTTGAGTATTGGTATTCTGTTGGCGGGTGGTGTCGGGTTGTTTGCTACGCCTGAGTATAGCCTGTCATCTTACGGCCAGGATATTTATGCCGGTTTTGGTAATATGCAGGAAATTTTCCTGCTTTCAATGCTCATTGGCGGCATCAGTGAATTAATGCGTCAACAGGGTGGCCTGGCCTATCTGACCCAGCTTATCAGCCGTATTATCCGCGTATTTAGCAAAGCGCACACGCAGGGGCAGAACCTGCGGGCCAGCGAGTTGGGTATTGCCGGTTTGGTCAGCCTGACTAACTGTTGCACGGCCAACAACACCGTTGCCATTATTGTGTCTGGCGGCGTGGCCAAAGAGCTGGCCGTTGAAAATGGTGTGACACCGCGTCGCTCGGCTAGTTTACTGGATATCTTCTCTTGTGTGATCCAGGGCGTGCTGCCATATGGCGCACAGGCGCTATTGCTCGGCTCGGTGTTCGGCTTATCGCCGTTAGAGGTGGTCAGCCATTCGTACTACTGCTTCTTCCTGGCGATTGCCGCTATCGTCGCCGTATTTGTCAAACATCCTGCACGCCAGCTGGCCAGTGCCTGATTGGCGACTTATATAATTGACTGAATTGTAAAAAAGCCCAAAAGTGTATCAAATGCCTCGCAACTGCGAGGCATTTTTTTGCGCGTAATCAGGTGTTAGTGAAAATTTGTTACCTGTATGGTGATCTAGTCAACAGATTTATGAAAACAACAGAAAACTGATCATTGTTTAATTTAAACTTGCGCTTATTGGAACAATATAAACAGCTACTTATACCTTCCCAAGGATGAGTGGTAGCGAGTGGTAATGCCAAGCGAAAGAGTAAATAGAGCCTTTTGACATTGTCGCGAAAGGACAGCTCCCGCATCGCTTGGCATCATAATAATATTATTGGTTAAGGGGATCCCCATGAAGCAACGCTTATTTGCCAAAACAGCATTAACTGCTGCGGTACTGGCTACATTGTCTGGCTGCGCAAGCCAGGCCGACAGTACGGCTCCGTCTTGGCAGTCTGACGAAACGTATAAACTGACAATTCTTCACACCAATGACCACCATGGTCGCTTCTGGCAGAACAAATACGGTGAATACGGCATGGCTGCTCGTAAGACACTGCTTGACCAGATCCGTACCGAAGTGGCGGCTCAGGGTGGTACAACGTTGCTTCTATCTGGTGGTGATATCAATACCGGTGTTCCTGAGTCTGATCTACAGGACGCAGAGCCGGATTTCAAAGGCATGAATATGCTGGGTTACGATGCAATGGCATTGGGTAACCATGAGTTTGATAACCCGCTGGAAGTACTGCGCAAGCAGGAAGAGTGGGCAGAGTTCCCGATGCTGTCGGCGAATATCTACGATAAAGAAACGGGCGAGCGCCTGTTCCAGCCGTATCAGATCTTCGAGCAGCAAGGCATTAAGATTGCTGTTATCGGTCTGACAACGGAAGATACCGCCAAGATTGGTAACCCAGAGTACATTGGCGACGTTGATTTCCGTGACCCTAAAGCTGAGGCGAAAAAGCTGATTGCTGAGCTGGAAGAGACTGAAAACCCAGATGTTATCATCGCAGCGACTCACATGGGTCACTACGAAAACGGCAACCGCGGTGTGAACGCGCCGGGTGATGTTGCGCTGGCTCGTTACCTTGAGGAAGGTGATCTGGACATGATTGTAGGCGGCCACTCGCAAGAGCCTGTCTGCATGGAAGGTCCGAACATGTACAACAAGAACTTCAATCCGGGTGATGAGTGTCAGCCGGATCAGCAGAACGGTACCTGGATTGTTCAGGCACACGAGTGGGGCAAATACGTTGGCCGTGCTGATTTCGAATTCAAAAACGGCGAGCTACAGATGGTCAGCTATGATCTGATCCCTGTGAATCTGAAGAAGAAAGTGAAGCTGGCAGACGGCAGCAAGAAGCGCGTGTTCATTGAAGACGAGATTGCCCAGAACGAGGAAGTGAAAACATTCCTTCAGCCTTACCAGGAGCGCGGTCAGGCTCAGCTGAACATTAAGATTTCTGAGTCAAACGGCAAGTTGGAAGGTGATCGTAACGTTGTTCGCTTCAAGCAGACTAACCTGGGCCGCCTGATTGCCGCTTCTCACATGCAGCGCGCGAAAGCCGACTTTGCGGTCATGAACTCTGGTGGCGTACGTGATTCTATCGCAGCTGGCGATATCACTTATAAAGACGTTCTGACTGTACAGCCATTTGGCAACATCGTGACCTATACCGACATGAGCGGTAAAGAAATCATGGACTACCTGAATGTCGTTGCGACTAAGCCTGTTGACTCAGGTGCCTACGCACAGTTTTACGGTATCTCTATGACTGTTCAGAACGGTGCAGTGAGCAATGTTAAGATTGGCGGCAAACCTCTGAGCCTGACTGAGACTTACCGTTTCACTATCCCAAGCTTCAATGCTGCTGGTGGTGACGGTTATCCGAAAGTAACTGGCCACCCAGGCCATGTAAACACTGGTTTTGTTGATGCGGAAGTACTGAAAGAGTACCTGCAGGCTAACAGCCCGATTGATGTGAACAAGTACGCGCCTAAAGGTGAGATGGTTTACAAGTAATCCCTCTTGCTAACATATCTTAGAGATATGTTATGACGCTAAGCCCCGGTCGTGTACCGGGGCTTTTTTATTGTAGATAGGTTGGATATATTGATCCCCTATGTGTTAACCGTCCAGGGAAAACGATGACGCCAGCAATCAACCTCGCGAAAAAACAAAAAATCAATTACACCGTTCACCAGTATGATCATGATCCGGCCAACACGAACTTTGGCCTGGAGGCAGCAGAGGTGCTCGGTCAGGATCCTAACCGGGTGTTCAAGACGCTGTTATTTTCGCTGAATGGTGATCCGAAGAAGCTGGCGGTCGCGATTGTACCGGTTGCCGGTATGCTGGATTTGAAAGCGGCAGCCAAGGCCGCAGGTGGCAAAAAGGCAGATATGGCCGATCCTCAAATAGCCGAGAAGACGACTGGTTATATTGTCGGAGGCATTAGTCCGCTGGGGCAAAAAAAGCGCCTGCCGACTTTTCTTGATCAATCGGCCGAGCAGTTCGACACTATCTGTGTGAGTGCCGGGCGACGTGGCTTGGAGATTGAGCTGTCACCGGCTGATCTGCTGTCTCTGACCCGGGGCAGTTTTGCGCCGATAGCCAAAACCACCAACGGCTAGTCTACTGTAGTCAGGCTTTGTTATGGATAAGCACACGAACCTCAACTTGCTTCGTACTCTTCAGGTCTTGCTCGATGAGTGCCATGTCAGCCGCACGGCTGAACGGCTCTATATTACTCAGTCGGCAGTGAGTCGCCAGCTCAACCAACTGCGGGAGTTATTTAATGACCCCTTGCTGGTGAGAGACGGAAATCGCTTGCTGCCGACCCCCAAGGCCGAGCAGCTTAAGCAAAAGCTGGATGGGGTACTGACCGAGTGCCAGTCGCTGTTTGCCAGCGATGACTTTGATCCGGCGCAGTGGCAGGGAAAAGTCGTACTGTCGTCATCAGATTATGTGGCTCAATATATTTTGCCTGATATTGTGGAGCAACTTGAGCTACGGGCCCCAAAGCTTTGCCTTGTCTATCAACTATGGTCGCCGGAGCTGTTCGCCCGGCTGGCTGAGCTGGATATTCAGTTGGTCTCTACGATGTTGCCCGAGATCCCGTCAGGACTGTGCGGCCGATCTATCGGCGCGGACTATCCGGTATGTGTCATGCGCAGTGATCACCCGCTGGCAGCAAAAGCCTCACTGACTGTCGATGAGTTTGTACAATATAACCACCTAAGGGTGTCTGGCGGGGGAGACAAGGACAGCTTTGTCGATCACAATCTTGCCGAGCAGGGGCTTACCCGGAATATTCAGTTTTCTGTTCCGTTTTTCGGTTCTGCTTTTCATACGATTTGCCGCACTGACATGCTGATGGTGATCCCCGAGCATATTGCCATTAACATGAAGCGCCTGTTCCCGATCACCTATGTGTCGCTGCCGATTCCCGCTCCCGAGCATAGATACTGGCTGCTGTGGCACCCGAGATTTGATAGCGATCCTGCTCACAGCTGGTTAAGAGAGCAGGTGTTAGGTGTGATGCGCAGTTCGATGTATTCTATCAGTATGACTTAAAATCATAGCGGTGATGATTTCTTTTGATTTCAGATAATAGCTCTTGGCTGTTACCTTGAATGTCAGCTTAAGGAGTAAAAGATGACATTCAGTATTTGGCTTTCGTTATTAATGATTTGTATGCTCGGGGCGATGTCGCCAGGGCCGAGTTTGGCCGTGGTCGCTAAGCATAGCCTGGCCGGAGGACGGTTGCATGGCGTGGTAACGTCCTGGTCGCATGCGCTGGGAGTGGGTGTCTATGCATTGCTGACCCTGCTGGGCCTGGCTGTGGTACTCAAACAGTCACCCACGCTATTTACGGTGATCACATACGCTGGTGCTGCATACCTTGCGTATTTGGGGGTGAATGCCCTGCGCTCCAAAGGCGGGGTTGCCGCAAAGCTGGCGGCAGGCAAACAGGCTGATCTTAAAACGGCAGCCCGTGACGGATTGATGATTTCACTGCTCAACCCTAAACTTGCCTTGTTCTTTCTGGCTTTGTTTAGCCAGTTTGTTGCCGTCGGCACCGAGGTAACCAGTCGGGCCGTGATTGTTGCCACACCACTGTTGGTGGATGGACTCTGGTATACCCTGATAGCGTTTGTACTCTCCAATCCCAAGGTGCTGGACAAGCTGCGTTCGAAGGCTCAGTTGATTGACCGGTTGTCAGGCGTGGTGTTGATTTTGCTAGCTGTGCGGGTCGTTGTAATGGCGTAACTGGATTTTGTCGTAGCAAGAGGAGCCAATGGCTCCTCTTTGTCGTTGGAGTGAATGGCCTAGCGGCTAGTTCTGCCGCTTTTGGTGTCGTTCACGGTTTTCTAGCTTGCGTTCCGGGCTTTTCTTGAGCATGACGTACAAGGCTCCGTTCCCGCCATGTTGTCGTAGGGCAGAATGAAAGCACATAACATCAGAAATTTGCTCCAGCCAGGTAGCGACATAGCTTTTCATGAGAGCTGGGGGATTTGAGCGTTCACCTTTACCATGGACGATGATCACCGTGCGGATATCCATGCGCTGGCACTGCTTGAGAAAGTGCAGGATTTCATCACGGGCTTGTTTGAGTGTCTTGCGATGTAAATCCAACCGGGCCTGGAGATCGTATTTACCCAGGCGGAGCTTGCGAAAGACCCCTTCCTGAACGCCATCACGTTTAAATTCAACCATATCATCTGGCTTGAGCATTTTGGCGTAATCGAGCGACAGATATTCGGGATCGCTGTCCGACAGGGTTTGAGCTGCAAGTCGGCGAGCGATATGCGCATCAGTAACCTGATGTTTATGAACAGTTTCTATTTGGTCTTGTTTGATTGGCGAGACATCGGCCATCATCTCACGAAAGAGATCGAGTTCATCGGAATCTGACATGGTGGTACGGAGTTTGACTATGGTTAAACTGATTATAACCATTTCACTCCGGCACAAAAAGAAATCCAGGGTCAAGACCGACACTTTGACCCTGGTGCAAGCAAATTAGTTTGCTAATTGGCTCTAGTGAGGAGAAGGTGTCGATAGTGCTTTGTAGACAAAGTAACCACCGAAAAATAACATTAATCCCAAGGCTCCGAAGATCACGATCATTGAAGACAGTCCAACGGCATTGCCAAATAGGAGATCTAGCCAAAAATCCATGTTAAGTCCTTTAAGTCGTGGGATAGTGGCTACACGATACCTAATGCAACAAAAATGTTATGATGATCTGGATCAATGGTAGGCGCATTGTTTAATAACTGTTCTAAAGATGAGTCTGAGATCACTTAACTGTTAGTTTTTCCTTGGTTTTGATGCTTAGATGAGCAAACGAATTGAGAACGGAAAAAAATCCGGCGTAATACTTGCGTAAATTTAACTTGCGAGTATTATAAGCGGCCTCAGCAATGATACTGCTGATGATTGTCGGTGAATAGCGCAGTCTGGTAGGGCATCCTGATTYTAGGAATAGCGGACCAGAGGGCGACCCTCGGCGGGGTACACCAAAAGCCAATWTAGTCGGTGAATAGCGCAGCTTGGTAGCGCATCTGGTTTGGGACCAGAGGGTCGGGGGTTCGAATCCCTCTTCACCGACCACTCTTCAATCTGTCGGGTATATCCGGGCAGATATCATCGGATACGATGTYAAATATATACAGTCGGTGAATAGCGCACCTTGGAAGAGCATCCTGATTTTAGGTTAGG
>NZ_JAKJSH010000039.1:0-23999 GCF_050336885.1 Photobacterium kasasachensis | reverse complement strand
GACCAATAGTCAAAGAAATTCGCCAGCACTTTCACAGCTGAGCAACGTTGTAATTCGGTGTTGCATTGCCAGAATCAAAGGCAGCAAAGGCAGCAAAGAAAGCAACAACCTGCTTATCTCCGGACTTTCAGGCAGCCTTTCGCTGAACGAATGGCCAGAGAAATCGTGGAAATGAGCGATGAACTATCTACCATTGAAAATCTTGGCTCTAGGTGCATAACGCCAAACATAAGGTGCGCCACGACAAACTCACCAAGCGCGCCGGACTCCGTACCAAAACTGCCGAGTGTAGCGCGTCACCTTGATGTTTTTGTTATGCAATACAGCGCACTATCGCCCAGGCTTAACTGTGTAATACCTCCAAGCACATGGAATCATCTCGTAGACCCTGTTCAAGAGTCTGGTTGCTCTGGAGGATTTGTGAGTTTTTCGTAACTGAATTGAGTGACTATCAACGCCAAATTAACCGCCAGCACAGGAACGCCCACCACACCTGATATAACCGATACGATAGGCAACAGATTAGCAGCATTCAACACCAAGTTAACCTCAGGAGTGGTTGGTTCGTAATAATACTCTTGGAAAGACCTCTCATCGCCAGCCAGCTTACCCTTTAACCATTTACCTAACACCCACATCAAGCCGGTTTCATGCGTGGAGATATCTCGCAACTCATCCCATCTCTTGTTAGTTACCTCATCACGGAGTTTTTTTAGAAGCTTGTAGTGTCCGGTTTCTACTAAGCGGGGATCATCAAATTTATCAACATCCCAGTGCCAGCTTCGGCGGGCATTTGTAGGATTGTAAGAGCTCGGCATCATTGGTTTAGCGAATGGAGTTTTAAGTATAATGCCAGCTAAACGCCGTAATCGCTCTTCCGCCATATCCGATTTCAAAAGGGCTTCAAGTGTCAGTCCATATTCCTCTTCCGCTAGCTTTCCGATTTCCTGAAAAGCAGCTTCCACCTGTTCTATAGAAATTATCTGTTGGCTCATGCTCCCTCCAATAACTTGGATCATCAAATCAACTTATAAAAACAAAGCGTAGGCCAATGTACTAAATACAGCCATGTATAAAATATCAGACACCTAAATACTGAATAAGAATAAGTCACAAAAAACAAATTAGAGTTAACAACGCTTGGCGAGAAGAAACTACAGCCATAAATATGCTTAGCCTAGATGTATTAAATGAAGCTCACTGTATCTTACCAAACGATGATGATATGCGTGATATCGCTCACATAAGCCCTAGATGCATAACGCCTGCRATAAGGTGCCCCACRCWRAACTARCAAAGCACACCGAACTCCATACCAAAAMYGCCGAGTGTAACGGGTCACCTTGATTGCTTTGTTAGGCATTTCCACTGCTGACATTCCTCCTTGACCGGCGAACCCTCAGCGCACTCCACCGCCAACCATGGGATACAGCAACAACGAATCTTAACGTAACATAAAGGCTATCAACACCTTAAAGCCAATTACATTTGCATGACATCCAAATGAGGTGCTAATCGAGGCTGCATCACTAAACTGACAGGTTGAGTAAACGACAAGCCCTTCACAACGGTGTATCGAGGAAGCTAGGAATGCCTATTGCCATCGCCAGAGGCAGCAAAGAACGAAGTAACCTGCATTTCTCTGGACTTTTAGGACAGCCAAGCAATGAACGAATGGCCCGAGAATTCCCGTTCTTGAGCGACGAGGTTACGACTAGATCATAAAGCAGGCTTTTCCCAAGCCTAACGCCTGCAATAAGGTGCCCCACGCAAAACTAACAAAGCACACCGAACTCCATACCAAAACCGCCGAGTGTAACGGGTCACCTTGATTGCTTTGTTATGCAACTCCATCCATTAATGCGACCATACTTGGCCGAATGCCTTTCAACGCGTGATGAGTTTACGACACTCATGCAACAAGCGCAGGCTCTGATAATTCTGATTTACTTTCAACAATTTGTGCCAGACCAACTTGCATGACAACCTCTTGCGGACAGGATTGGCTGCTGCACCGAACTATTGGTTAAGACAAGCAACAACCTTTTCAAAGCAATGCAACGATGGAAACTCACTGATGAATTGCCAGGGTAAAAGGCGACAAAGAAAACGACAACCTGCAGTTCTCTGAACTTTCAGGCAGCCTTTCGCTGAACGAATGGCCAGAGAAATCGTGGAAATATGCGATGAACATTCTACCATCGATGCACTTGGCTCTAAGGTGCATAACGCCTGCAATAAGGTGTGCCACGATGAACTCACCAAGCACACTGAACTCCATACCAAAACCACCGAGTGTAACGCATCACCTTGATTGCTTTGTTAAATGCCTGATTCACCATAGCCTAACAACCACGGTTCTTGTTCAATTTTTGATATGTTACCAACAGCCAATTCATGCCAAAGAGAAAGCAACTTTTCTTTAGATATATTTTTCATGTGCTTTGGCTCTCCTTGACCAGAAACATTTTCCCAAATAACTAGACCTGACGCGAAAGCTGAAATGCACCATTCAGTATCATGAGTAAGTGATACATCGGCATGTTCGTCATTTGTATCAGATAACTCAGAATACAAGCTTGATAGAAATTCCAGAGGATACTCAATATCTGAATTACCCATTAAGTGATTGACCCAATAACTCACACGACCTCCCTTTATATTCGCATCATTTGCACGCTAAACATTCACTGCTTGTCGAAGTGAAATATTCTGCAAACCAATAGTGTGAATCATTAATTTCTCTATATTTCAAGTTAATTGAACCATAACAGGTATGAAAGCGATTCGTTAAAATAATCAACTTCTTGCATTTGGGTTCCCAAGATGTATTTTCACTAATTTCGTTACCACGCTTTAGCTCAGATTGAAGAATTTCATTTAATTCACTCGATTCAAACACCATGCCTCCCTAGGCATTTAACGCCTAACATAAGGTGCGCCACGATGAACTCACCAAGCGCACCGGACTCAATACCAAAACCGCCGAGTGTTACGCGTCACCTTGATGTTTTTGTTATGTGCTAAATTTAAGTAATTGATGTAAAAGGTATTTAATGAAGTCATTTTTCCCTGAGCAATAGCTGTCTGGATCATTATTGCACCCAAGAGCAACTTTCTTCTTCAACTTTCCGTACTCTGTAGCGATGTCTGGATGATCAATCAAGTAATCTCGAAATGCTATATGCTGTGCAACATGACTATCACCAACTTTGAAAGCATGGATATGATGAGTTCGATTGTTACCGCCTTTTTGGAAAAAGCGACGTCCAGCTATGCCAAACTCACCCTTTGGTTCATAACCTAATGAAATCAAACCTGATGATATTAAATCAAGAGAATCCAAATCAGTAACTTCCACAAGAATATCAATTATAGGTTTAGCGGCTAAACCTGTGACAGATGTGCTTCCAATATGATGGATGTTAACTGCCATCTGACCTACAACATCTCTGATTGCTACTGATTCCAACTCAAACAGGTCAACCCACTTCGGATCGTAGCTAACAACTTCAATAATTCGGTTACTCACTGTCATTCCTTAAGCACATAACGCCTGCAATAAGGTGTGCCCCACTGAACCAGCAAAGCGCACCGAACTTCATACCAAAACCGCCGAGTGTAACGCATCACCTTGATTGCTTTGTTATATTTTTGATTCGTATATCATTTTTGCTTGCGTTGCTTTGTCTAACCGACGGTGAACTAAAGAAACCATTGAAAGGATATCTAGTGCATCGATCTCTTCGATTGACCAAGTAATTTTTGGTGCATGTGCTGTTGTATTACGAAAAGTACCGAACAGTCCTTTAAGTAAATTCATAAAGCCTTTTTGCTCACTCTTTTCACTTTCAGTAACTAATGAATTTAATGCTAAGTGAGGAATGTGCTTAAATGAGAATGCTTCATCAACTAACGCAGAACCATCTGACGTTAAACCAGTTTTATGCCTAATTTTATCAGCAACACTTTTTGTAGCTTCAAATACAGCATGGAAATAGTTATCTACAACTAATTCCTCTTTACAATACTTCAGAACATCGGGATGAACGTTACGGGAAACAAGTTGATCTTTGAGTTTATAAGCTCTGGCAGCAGCTTCACTGATTGTATTCGATTTTGTAACTGTTCCTATTTTTCCATTTTCACCGATGTTAAAGCCAGCAAAGCTAAGAATTTGGTTGAGCTGATATCGAGTATCATTAAACCACTCTAAGTTATTGTAATGACGAGCAGGGTTAATTGCGTTCTGGATAAATGCCAACACATTATTAGCACAACCATCGATCGATTGCTTATTGGCTAGTGCTGAATTCAACCTTTTCCATTTGGTATTTGCAGAATCAATATCTTCGATTCCTGATTCATAGAGCAACTTGCCAATTTCAGTCCCAGTAAAACCGCTTGCCGTGTCACCAAGTAACTTACAAATGGATTCAATAATACTAAAATCTAGACTTTTAATAGCTGCCATAAGTTTCCTTAAAAAATATAACGCCTGCAATAAGGTGTGCCCCACTGAACTAGCAAAGCACACTGAACTCCGTACCAAAACCGCCGAGTGTAACGCATCACCTTGATTGCCTTGTTATGCCACTATGATGAACTTAAGGTAATTACTATTTAAGACCCACCATACTATGAGCAAAGTACTCGAACACCTTTCGTTCTCTATCTATGTAACAACTGCCACTTTTTTTATTAAAGTCACTTATTTCCACAGTACCATTTGGCTTTATGAATGCTGCTGTATAAGTAGATACACAGGTGTCAGCTTCATCACTAGTACTCTCAACCAACAAAGCATATATATTATAAACTCGCTCAATGTGAACAATATTTGTCTCTGCATGTTTTATAAAAGTACAAGTTTCAGAATGAGGAAGATTTAGCTTATGTACCGTTTGACTTCCATCCCTGTGATTCACCTGCAATTGACAGCTTTGTAGAATTTCTAATTTAGAACCATATATGTTAACAGGGTCAGCAAGAGCTGCACTATGAAACAATACAAATAGAATGTAAACAACTCTGTTCATTATAAAGTCCACATCCAGATTGTTTTTGCGTCCCAATAAGAATCACCAACAGGTACTGTTTTATCCCATAAATCAATGTGCCCTTGGCCACTAAACCCTGGAATGTTCATATAGCATATTATCCCACGCTTACCAATGACATTTTCAGGAGGTGTTCTAGTTGGTTGAGAGCTCCAGCCAAGGTTATGTGTACCAAATGCAGAAGGTGATCTAAGTATTGCAGCAAGGTCTTGAGCACCTCGAATATAACCGTCTGGACATTTGTTTTTATTTGACTTAATGAAAACATCGAGGAAATTTTCATCAGTCCTTACAAGAGCTTCGCTCATACGTATTGCACATGTGTTAGGGAAATGCATTGTACAATTATGAATTTGCGTTGATTGTGTCCGGTAGTTTGTTTTTAGTGTGTTAAATAATGGCTTTTTCATTCTCTCATCCATATGGTTGATATCTACAACAAACCTGTATAAATGCCATATAAATACAGTGAACACATATTTTTATATCCATTTTCAGAACAATCAAACGATATCATTTTTATTAATTACACTTATTGCAAGTAACTCTGGGGCATAACGCTTGGCATAAGGTGCGCCTACGAATTACTTTCAAAACCAATTACACTTTAAACCAAAACCGCCGAGTGTTAAGCGTCACCTTGATGCCTTTGTTAAGTGGCTATTGGTTAGTCACACCAAATGGAATATGAACAGCAGGCAAGAGGTCACTAGCGGGCTCTAAGTGTAACTTCTGGTCATCAAAAAACATGTGAGGATTAATCACCTCTAGAACTTTCCGTTTCTCTACTCCACCAAGGAAGTACGCCTCATGAACATTTATGTCCCACTCTCTCATCGTATTTATCACGCGCTCATGTGACGGTGCATTCCTTGCGGTTACAATTGATATTCTTAGCTTAGGTGAATAGGAAGAGTCTTCAGATAACTTAGCTTCCTCTAACTTCTGAATTTCAGATATTTTCACTAAAAAATCTTTCAATGGTCCAGGTGAATGCGGAACATCAACCATTTTCTTTTCATGCTCATGAAAATCTTTCAAATTTTCCGTCTCTTGAAAGATTCGTTCAGCTGTATCGTCAGCAATAACACCATCAAAATCGAATGCAATCCGTAGCTCTTGATCAGTAAGATCATCTGAATGCTTTGAGTCGAGCACCATTCCTGCTGGATAACCTGCTATTGTTGCCTCTTTAACATCTAACTCATTTGCAGATAAAAATAAGTTGATATCAAGTGCAGGTATTAACTTATGAGGTGAGCGACCTTGCAAGAAGACTGCACGGGTCATTGACAACTTGTGATGCTCAATAGATTTCATTACGCGTAAGCCTGTATCTGGGTCATTACGAGATAAAAGAACAACTTCTACAGGCGGATCTGAAGGATTTAATTCATTCAGAGACAACAAACGGCGAATAAACGGAAAAGCTACACCTGCTTTTAATGCTATATTCTGGTTTTCTCGCTGATATTCACGGTACTTTGTTTGCCCTTGCTCTCTGAATATTTGATCCGATTCTTCTAGATCAAATAAAGCACTCGAGGCAAGTCCAATTACTAACCTTTTCCCTAAATCATACGGCATAACTTTACTCTCCTTGCCACTTAACGCTTGGCATAAGGTGCGCCTACGCATTACTTGCAAAACCAAATACACTTCAAACCTAAACCGCCGAGTGTTAGGCGTCACCTTAATGCTTTTGTTAGGCGATTTTGATGTTTTAGTGGATGCATCCTAAGTAATTAATACCAAAGCACTCTTTAGCTTTATCTCTTAGATGTTCAGAGCATGACTGGGCCACAAACAATCCGAAACCATCTACAAGAAAATAAGGGTTCGCAGGATCATCTGGATGCGGTGATAGGCCTTTAATATAAGTATTTTTACCAATTAATGAATAGCGTAATCCTGCCCATAGCTCAAAACCGAGATCCAGCATTTCAGTAGGATGATAGCCCGAGTTTTCGCCTGCTTTTACCTTCTTGTTTACAATACCCATTTCTTCTAACAACATGCCACCTAACGCATGAGAGGCATGGTCTGCAACTTGGATGCCAGCAAATTTTGCTGAGTCAGCCTTAAGGCATAACTCAACATTAAATTCCCTTAATAATTTCTGATAATCATTCCTCATTTTTATATTGTCATCAAGGATTAACTTATGACTATCCACTGGGATTAAATTCGACTTTAAGAGTTGAATAACTAACTCGGCACAGTAATTTCCGAGATTATTTCGATCGTTGTGAGGTAAAACTACTAAGCCGACCTTAACTTGCTCAATTAAGCTCTTGATATATTCACGCTGTATATTTGATATAGACGTATCAGATTTCTTTGCTGAACTTTTATATTCATCAGTATCTGGTTCAAGGCCCATCGATTTCCATTTTGCACGTATACGTGGTGATAGATCCTCACGTGCAACAATTAAAGCTCCTATCATGAACTTTCTGTTATCACGGATTGACTCATCAAAGTAAAAGTATGACATATAACTCCTGTCGCCTAACGCCTGCAATAAGGTGCCCCGCACTGAACCAACAAAGCACACCGAACTTCATACCCAAACCGCCGAGTGTAACTGGTCACCTTGATTGCTTTGTTAGCTATCTAGGATGCACCCCATATACATTAAGTGCACGAATACGCCGCACTCGTTGACAAACCA
This sequence comes from Photobacterium kasasachensis, assembly GCF_050336885.1. Classification (NCBI taxonomy): domain Bacteria; kingdom Pseudomonadati; phylum Pseudomonadota; class Gammaproteobacteria; order Vibrionales; family Vibrionaceae; genus Photobacterium; species Photobacterium kasasachensis. The sequence goes on along the minus strand of NZ_JAKJSH010000039.1, from coordinate 16,265 downwards.
TCGAATGCGACGTATGCTTGCACTCAATGTATGAGCTTACAATTTGGATATGACAAAATGAAAACTGTTACTAGTTATGATCAAGCAATTGAAAATATTAGAAAATTTAATGAAGAGGTTGAGTCTTACCCTAATAATAATCCCGCTCTAAAGACCCTAGTAAATAACATTCCACACTATAGAGCCTGGTACTGTATGCATGACGTAAAAAATGACAAATATTACTTCGCTCCCTCAAAATACATAGGATATCGTGACATTGACTCTAAAACGTACGCTGAATTTAACCGTGATGGCTTAGATGGAAGAAAAACAGAGAGTACCTTGTCTGCTTGGTTTGAAACCATTTCAATAAACCATATCTTGCATGATAAATTAACAGAACAGCTCATGGAGTTCTGTTCTCAATTTGGTAAAAAGCCTAACTCTTTATTCAGAATAAATATACCTTTAAATAAACCAGAGGAATCATCTTTAGAGGCAAATGTAATAGAATTTATTTGGAACGCATACCAGAACCTCTCTGATGAAGGACGTAACGAAGTAAAGAATAAGATTAATAGATATAAACCTAATGCATAAAGTAACTAATTTTTAATTGATTCTCTAGAAGTCAAATCTAAACACAGGAAGACAACAAAATCTTCCTGTCTACTTACTGGGATTTAAGGTAGCTAACGCCTGCAATAAGGTGCCCAACACTGAACTAACAAAGCACACTAAACTTCATACCAAAACCGCCGAGTGTAACGGGTCACCTTGATTGCTTTGTTATAGCTCACTTGCCTGTTGTGCCATCAATACCTTGAACTTTTTAGCTTTTTCATCGAAAGCCTCTTTAGCTTTAATAAGTTCATCTAGTTTTGGACGTTTAAAGCTTCTATTGTCTCGACAGTACTCCAAAACCCCATCACGTAGCTCTATCATTTGAGCAAAATCACCCATTAGCTCAGGAAAATAAAGCTGGAGTATTGTTTGCATTTTTTGATAATCACCCTTTTCTTGAAGACGATTGTCAGTTGAAAGCTTCATTGCATTTTCAGCCGTATTGGCTCCCTTATAAACGGGTATAAATACCAAACACAAACCTTGAAGATCAATTTCCCACTTTTGGAAAAGCAAATGAAGCTCTTCTAATTTCACTCGCTTAAACTCAATATTTTTGAGTTTTAAATTGTTCTTATACTCAAGCTTTAGCCGGTGATGGTTAACTATGCTGGTTACAATAACACCAAGCAAAGCACCTGTAGCCCCAACTGCTGCGGCAATTAATGGAATAAAGTCCAGTAATGTAGATTGTACCTCTTGTTCCAACTTTTTCTCCTGAGCTATAACGCCTGCGATAAGGTGCCCCACGATGAACTGACAAAGCGCACCAAACTCCATACCAAAACCGCCGAGTGTAACGGGTCACCTTGATTGCTTTGTTAAACGTAATATCTCACGCGCTACATTTTGTCGGTTTACCACATATGTTGCTGAACTATCCTCAGACGAAGTGTCACATATACGCATTGAGTCAATACCAAAATTATTTGCACCCAATATATCTGCAACTTCACTATCACCTACCATCAACACAGTTGACTTAGATGAATTAAGGCAGGAAAGAGCGGCAAGATAAGCCTCAGTACTTGGTTTTCTATACCCAATTTCCGATGACCAAACTATTCGATCAAATAGCTTCGATAGACCTCTCATGCCCAAATCATTTTCAAACTCTGCTGTTTCACCTGTAACATTCGACAACAGCACAAGGTGTGTACCATGAGATTTGAGTTTTTGAAGAAGAGGAACTGTATAATTATACAACTCACCTGAGGATAAGAAGTGCCTCAGATGGCTCAATCCAACTTCCTTATCGAACTCCACACCATGCTTTTCAAAAGCACTTTCCCATACATCTAACCAGTGAGGTTGATGGGCTTGATCCGGAACATATAACCTTTGAATTTGTTCTTCGATTTCACTTCCGATTGCTCTGGCCATATTATGAAAAAACACGGCTTCAAGAGACTTAACCAGACAACCCATTTTGCATAGAGTATTTCCATAATCGAACACAACTGTTGAGTACATAGCTCCCTCTACGTTTAACGCCCTTGTTAACTGGCTAAAAATGGCTGGCTATAATCGAGCGTAGCGAGAGCCAGCTGTTTTTTGTCCAGTTGAACAGCTTGTTATAAGCCTTAATTAATATAAGATTTTAACTCTTTACCTAATGTGCTCAAGTCATCGTAATCTTTAAATTCAATTTTGCCCGACTCTTTAGTCGTTAATATGATGCTTGCTACTTTTCCATGCTTTGATTTTACTCTTAAGGATGTTACTTGTTCCCACGGCAAAGTCATTGTTGTACCGAGTTCTTGAAAGCTTAATCCGTTATGTTTTACTTCAACGTGATGACTCTTAGCCCACTTTAAATACCGAATTACACCATAGAGCCTTGCTCCAACACAAAGCGCACCAGCAACAGTAATTATAAACAAGAGCCCAGACCTATCAAAATCTTCACTATAGTCAGGTAAATACAGAATACTTCCTAAAACGATGACATAAACAAGCGTCCAGATTGGGCTACGCTTTTCCTTCCCTAGCTTCTTATTGCTAACTTTGTACATATTACTATTGCCTTTTGCAAAACACTCTTGGCTTATAACGCCTGCAATAAGGTGTGCCCCACCTAACCAGCAAAGCACACAGGAGTCCATACCAAAACCGCCGAGTGTAACGCATCACCTTGATTGCTTTGTTATGTGCCTACCATTCGTATACTTCACCCTCATCTCCCCTGATCTTTGCACCCAGCGTTTTTTCCAGCTTCGTGGCGGCAATATGAATAGGGTTTTGTGGACTTTCGATACTCTCTACTGCATTGAAATGTGCTTTGCCGGAATTAAAATATATAGCTTTTTCCCAATACTCTTTTTTACCAAACCCTAAAAAACCATTAGTGAAATATCTAATCGACACATCACCTTCCTGTCCTTGAATTAAAATGCTTTCGTTAGTATTTGAGTTTGAACATTCTACTGTACCAATATCTATTCGAATGCCGTCTATTGACTCTACTGCAGCCAGCCATTCATCCAGGGCAATTCCCTCTTTTCTTTCTATATGTAATGAATACGCCATTCGTTCTCCTTGGACACATAACGCCGCCATAAGACGCCAGCAACGCATTACGATAATTTTTAAATGACCACCGTAAACAACAAAGCCAATTCATAGCAAAAATGCCGAGCGTTGATGGTCGTTTTGATGGCCTTGTTAGCTGATAAAGCCTTTGTAAACTGATTACTTAACGCTACCACAGAAGCCAAGTGACCAGCCTAGCTAGTACCCAATTTTCGTTGAGCGTCACATTTGAAGCGACCTTCACCTGCGGTGTCGCTGCATACGGTGTGACAATGCTGACGGCTGCCATTACTCAAGGGGAAATGCAAAACCGTGCCACCCACTTTATTGTGGATGTTATACGTTCATACGAAACGAAAAGGTTGAGAATTAGCGGTCACTGAAACCACACTACTTAACCCCTTCCAAATGCGATATTGAACGGCAGACTTGCGCAGAAGTTAAAAGTTGCCGAAAGCGATATTACCGGCGTTTAGCCGAGGGGCCACTAAAATCATTGCCAACCACCAAGATAACCCCATGCCTCGAATAAGCAGCTAACGCCCTGCCATAAAACGCCAGCAACGCATTACGACAATATTTAATTAACCACCGTAAACACTAGAGCCAATTCATACCTAGAATGCCCAGCGTTGAGGGTCGTTTTGATGGCTTTGTTATAACCCGCAATGCTTACTATAATTTCAGCCTTGTTACTCCCCAATAAGAACTACTTTTATTAATACAAGACCAACCGCACTTCTCTAGCTCTCTTGCTATGGCTCGGTTAACTAAACCGTGACCAAACACCGCTAATTTCCGTTTATCTTCTGCTAACGCAGCAAGAGTTAACGCAGAATCCTTCGCTCTAAACTTTGCGTCTTTATAAGATTCAACTCTGCTAGTTATACCCAACAACCACAAGATACGACTAAGAATTAGCCAGTGATTAGCCCTAAGTAAAAACGGCATTTTGTAGCGCGGTATATCAAACTCACGTAGATTTTTCAGTTTGACTTCAGGCTCTTTCGATAAACACTTTATTGCAGAATGAACAGAGCGACGTAAATCACTTGATACCACATAATAATCATGCAACTCTGCTTTCAATTGTTCAGGCGGCTCACTATCAACAACTATTTCTGAGTGATTGTACTTTCTAACCCACAGAGCAAACTCTCGCGCTGTCAATTTTGGGTTTGTCGCCCCTGTCGGCTTACCATGCCTTATTAAGATAATTTCCATTTAACCTCTTCTCAGTGTCTTTTTTGAGCGGTGTTTTATTGAATTTAGCACACGCTCTTCGGTAAGAAACTCACAGTCAAAATAGGGATAGAAATTACATTAACTCAAAAGGCTATTTGCGATTGAGGTCTAGATTAAAATTAGGGTTATAACGCCTGGCATAAGGTGCACCAACACTGAACCAACCAAGCGCACTGAACTCCATACTAAAACCGCCGAGTGTAACGTGTCACCTTGATGCCTTTGTTAAGCGCATCAAACTAAATGACAACGCTACGCCCTGTGGGAAAATGCTCAAGCTTCTCACCAAGCACATTTTTCAATAAACCAAAGGCTTTCATGCCAGTACAATGACCTGTATACAACTTATCTATCGGATAGGTTAATAGCGATTTTCCGATAGCCTCAATATCTTCCTTGCTACCACCAATACTGTTGAATAGTGGCAAACCAACCAAGTGAAAACCACCAACAACAGCTTTAATTCTTGTGTTTGGAAATAGCTCAACAGCCGTTTCAACCATATTAAGAACACCACTATGGGCACAGCCTGTAAAAACTATTAATCCATCACTTTCTTTGATGACCATAAGAAGCTCATGATCAAATGTATCCGGCTTGAAGCCTTGGCCTGAATCAGCATAGAGATATTTATTTCCCTTCGGTTGCTCATACCTACTGCTTAAATTCGTAACAAGGAAAACATTAGGGAGTATCTCTGTTGTCTTATTGACGAAACTTAACTGTCTCTTCGCTTTAACTAATAAATCCTTATCAATGCCGACGTCGCTTTTAAAACCAAAAGCCTTAAAGCAATAATCTTTTTCCTCACACTCACGAAAATACACTTGAGCTTTAGAATTACGGTCAAGAAAATGAGTTACGCCGTTACAATGGTCATGGTGACGATGAGAAATAACAGCGGCATCTACATCTTGGATTTTTATGTCTAATGCCGCTGCATTATCACAAAAGGCTTTGCTGCTACCAGCATCAAATAGTATCTGCCGCCCCCCTGTATTCACATGAAGAGACAACCCTCTTTCAACAGTAAGATCTGTTCTATTTTCCAACCGAGAGTTATCGACTAAAGCTGTAAGTATCATAACCACCTAATAAAATTGACAATTTCCTTTGCGCTTAACGCCGAACATAAGGTGCGCCACGATAAACTCACCAAGCGCACCGTACTCCATACCAAAACCGCCGAGTGTAACGCGTCACCTTGATGTTTTTGTTATGCCTGAGAACTTAAGAAGTCAACACCTTGCCGCGTTTGAATGTAAAAGTTAAAGTTTTCACTGACAGTTTCATCAACAGCCGAAGCATACGAAAATAGCTCTTCTAATAAACCACGGTGATATGCAAAGTTTGCTTCAAATTCCTCTGGTGAGGAAAGAGGCTTAAGTGCATTATTCAGGGCTTCTAATCGTTGCTCAATATCAGGTAATTTTGCCCAAATAGTAGCCTTCATCGCATGCAACATATGAACTTCTTCAGGAGCATCTGATTTTATATACCCCAAGCGACATTGTGGACCAGTGTTCGAACCTGCGACATAAGTAAACATCCAATGTGTTTGTTGCTTCCAAATAGAGGCATGAACAGGTAAATCGGAAACAGCCTGTTTTGTAAGTGCAACTATCTGATCAGTATTACTGATTTCGGTATGCTTTAAATACGTTTTTAAGTCACTTAATAATGGAACATATCCACAACCAGTTATTACACCACCATTCCATTTTACAAACTTATCGACATCATCACTAATTATTGATGTAACTTGACCATTCTCAATAAATACTTCACGCCGATCTGCTGCAACAATGACATATTCACCAAGGTTAACACCAACTATCATTGTCATAATCATTCCTTATTTCGATATTGTTAAAGATAATTTAGGCATAATGACTGCCGTAAAACGCCAGCAACGTATTACGACTATTTTTAAATGACCACCGTAAACACTAAAGCTAATCCATACCTAAAATGCCGAGCGTTGATGGTCGTTTTGACGGCCTTGTTACCCGCACGCGTGAAGAAGCCAAAGCAGCTTGCCTGCCATGATGCGATGAAGCTCGCTCTGATGAGAAACCTCAGCAACAAACTTGGAACTCAACGCTGACAAAGAAAGCTATAACCACCCAAATTACTGCGTGTAGACTATTGAAATAGCGGCTCTCGATTATGCAAGACATTACAGCACCCCAAGTTTAGCCGCGAACAACACCAACAAAACAATTTGGTTCGGCAACCACCAAAATGTAACCACTGGTATGCCAACGTACCGACTTCATTCTTGAGCGCGGATACCAGCGAATGATTAACGATTTCCGCCTCAGAAAACCAAGAACGGGGAGCGATTAACGTTAGTAGCCCGACCCGTTAAAGCCTGTTGGCATGAGTGACAACATTTAGGGCGACAAGTACAGACTTGTATCAGTGACAGCCAAAGACATTGTTGAACTTGGCATGCGATTAACTCAACACCGCGACTTACGATGAGCAACTCTCAATGCAGACAAATGTTTCTGGAATTGACCAACTAATAGCAACAGCGGAGCCGACCGCACGAACCTTCTAAATACGCGAGGTAACGCCTGCGATAAGGTGCCCCACGCTAAACCAGCAAAGCACACCGAACTTCATACCAAAACCGCCGAGTGTAACGGGTCACCTTGATTGCTTTGTTATGTTTTGAAGTCAATTTAAGCTATTGGTGTAAGATCGCTTGTAAGAATCAAAAGACTATTAGGCACAGCATTATGGCAATGTAGACCTAAATCACTTACAGGCTCATCAAATTGCACTAGCACCCTAAACCTCTCATTTTCTGCACTTTTTATCGTGCCTGTTTTACCTACAAGTAACCAATAATTTTCACAAGTATCGCACGCCTCTGGCGGCAGAGTTGCACCGTTAAATGATATTAACTTGACTCTCGAATCTATATCCATTGAATTCCCTACGATCTTACTTCCATTCGCCTTGCTCACTTAAAATCACCTCATTTCTATTTTTAATAACCTGAAGCAAACCATTTTGACGAATATAGTAAGTAACATTTCCATTTTTAAATTTATAACCTAAGAAACGGCATGGTGTCACCTGATCAGCACATACGGTATGCCAAGAAGCTCCTTTCAACGTTAATGAGTTTCCCGTTTTTTTGCTAATACCTGTATATACATAATTATTACAAGAAACTTCACCCTCAGCGCAATTTGACTTGATAGTTACCAAAAAACCTGATGTTTCAAGTTCCATTGATAACACTGAAAACGGCAACAAAAATAAAATAGCCAGATATTTCATGATTACCCCGAAAAACATAACGCCTGCAATAAGTTGCCCCTCACTGAACTAACAAAGCACACCGAACTCCATACCAAAAATGCCGAGTGTAACGGGTCACCTTGATTGCTTTGTTATAAGCCTGATTCAAGCGTCACACGGTCAGTGTCTACTCGAATTACTCCAAAATCACCCTCAACAAGTAATACACCGTCTTTCCATGAGATACCTTCAACCTCACCTAATGTTGGAAGATCATGAAGTGTTGTCTTCTTAGCTGAAAGGCTTAATCCCTGAAATTTAATATCTAATGGTAAAGAATTACGATTGCTCGCATATAATTTTACTCTTTCTCCATTTTCTGTGAGGAATAACATTTCAATGTACAAGTTACTGTACTCTTGAGTTAGTTCCAGAAGGTCGGAATCAAGTAGTTTTTCGAGTAACATATTTCTCCTAGAGCTACTAATGAGTGCTTAAACTACAATCAGAGCAGCGTGCATACATAGTCTTACACTTTCGTGACCCTACTGTTTAACACAAACTGAGGCTTTGTTGCGCAATAGCGATTTCACGCAGAATTAGCTGTCAAAATCAGAAAAAAACTCTAATTGAATTTCAAGGTTTAACATAACCATCAGGCTTCAGTGGCCTTTTTTGTTTGAAGAATAGTGGTTGCCGTGGATTTTTCTTTTACGCAACAAAGCCACAAACTGATGGAGAACAATCTGTTTATACCAGTTCGATTTCCAATTTCAATGATGGCTTATAACGCCTGCGATAAGGTGTGCCCCACTGAACTAGCAAAGCACACCGAACTCCGAACCAAAACCGCCGAGTGTAACGCATCACCTTGATTGCCTTGTTAGCTGCTCTTACTTGGTTGATGTTTGATGATTTTTAGCATAATCGTGGTTACACGTATAAAGGCAAGGGCTGCTGCAATTGCAATAAACATCCAGACGGTTCCATACCAATTGCTTGCAGTGCTACAAAAGTAACCAAACATAGCAAAAACACAGAAACCAAAACACAACCAAATCGACTCGCCTAAATATGACGCTAAATCTCTCGCATATGTGGTGCTTCGGATTCGGTTCATGACTGGAGTATCCAAAGTCATGAGTAACGTTTTAGCAGTGGCTAAAAAACCAGTCAATATAGCGCCAATTGTTAGTGAGGCGGATAGAACATCATTACCCGTCGGAAAAACCATGTTGAATTTAAACCAGCTATAACTTGCAGCTGTAGCAATTACATATGGGTAAGATTTTTCAACATATATGTTCATAACTAAACCAATATCTTTTTCCAACCCCGCCTTGCACGTTCTAAGGCTTGATATCGTTCATCCCGAGGCCATCGCATATCTGGGCCAACCTTTATGTCTGTAAAATTACGACATAGTCTCTCTGATATCAGATCCAAAACCTCAACTTTTGAGTCAAGGTTATCGACAATACCAGCTTGAAGCTTAGTTACAGAATCAGGGTTATGTTCTGATAACTTGCGAAGTTTTGATGCTGTTTTATCGATAAACTTACTAAGTGTGCGCTTCTTCTCTCTACCAGCTGTAATTGTAATTTCTATTTTTGAAGCATTTGACTTATCTCCAAGTTCAATCGCTTGGGATAAGGCTGTATTCGCATCACGGTCCTTTTGTGAAAGAAGCCTTGGATCAATAGCCATTGTCAGTTTTTTTATAGCACCACGATTATCAAACTTTCTATCTACATCATCGTCATATTTGGGCTGCAATTCATATTGATTATCTTGGTTGTCTGAATACATGCTAAAGTATTCTTCTATCGCTGCATACCGTACACCATGATGATTGTATTGGATTAAAGCATAGGATGTTTTTGGGCAATAAATTAAAGCTGTTTCTTCACAAAAAACCTCACCTTTTTTGAAAGTGAATCCCGAAACCTCAGTGTTTTTTGAACCTTTACCAGGTCCATGAACATCACGAAATTTTACAAAATCAAGTTTCCACAATTCACCAACTTTTTCTATATGTTCAACTCTGATCTCATTCTGTCCAATGAGTTTAACTCTATCTTCGAGTTTATCGTTCTTTATATCTTCTAATACATCTTCAAGGTCATCAGTTTGATCATTAAGACCAACAACTCCAAATGCATAAACTCTAAAATTTCCTGCCACTTATTTTACCTCTAGTAAGTGTTAATAAATTAATAATTGCAGCTAACGCCTGCAATAAGGTGTGCCCCACTGAAGCTACAAAGCACACTGAACTCCAGACCAAAACCGCCGAGTGTAACGCATCACCTTGATTGCCTTGTTATAAGAGCAAATTTTTAATGAGATAGCCAAAAGGTGATGTTTTATATCTTATCTCTATCAAACCGTATAGAGGGCTATTCGCATACATATTAGAAGAAGAACAAAGGTTGCCATTTATAAATCCATTTTTCAAAGACAATTTGTAGCAACTAACGCTATTTCGATAATACATTATTTTTTTATTTTCAACATTAACTACTGTTTGTTTGTCAAAGTTCGAAAAATGGTATTCCAACCAGACTATGCTTGGAATTGAAAACAATATAAGTACTGTACTTGGGATTAGTGAGATTGCCATCTGCTTGAAATGATAACCACCTATCTTTCTAAATTTTAACTCAAACACAGTTAACCCAACGATGATACTAGAAAGCAACAAAGCAGACACAACGGATTTGTACGTATAAATGAGCGGGGAACTAGAAACCACGATTGAAACAAAAGTAAGACCACAAAAAACAAATAGCGAAAAACAGTACACATAACTTACATTTTTCATTGTTTCTTTAGAAAACATACTTACTGTCCTTGTCGATAATTAATATAACGCCTGCAATAAGGTGCCCCGCACTAAACTAACAAAGCACGCCGAACTTCACACCAAAACTGCCGAGTGTAACGGGTCACCTTGATTGCTTTGTTAGGCATTTCCGCTGGTGACATTCCTACTTGGCCGCCGAACTCTCAGCATTCTCCGGCGCCAAACATGGGATACAGCAACAACAAATCTCAACAACGTAACATAAAGACTTTCAACACCTTAAAGCCAGCTGCATTTGCATGACAGCCTAATGAGATGCTCATCGAGGCTGCGCCACTTAACCTGACAGGTTGAGTAAACGACTAGCCTTTCACTGCGGTGCTACGAGGAAACTATGAATGATTATTGCCACCTCCTGAGGCAGCAAAGAACGAAGCAACCTGCATTGCCCCGAACATTAAGGACAGCCCTGCGATGAACAAATGGCCTGAGAGTTCCCGTTCTTGGGCGACGTGGTTACGACCAAATCCAAAAGCAGGCTTTTCCCATGCCTAACGCCTGCAATAAGGTGTGCCCCACTAAACCAGCAAAGCACACCGAACTCCGAACCAAAACCGCCGAGTGTAACGCATCACCTTGATTGCTTTGTTAGGCGATTTTAGGTTGAAGATATGGATTCAATTTCTTTCCGACCAAATTGATTAGTTCATCCACGTTGTAATCTTCAATAGCAGATATAGCTACAACCTGTTTTTTTGAAATAGAGAATTCCGAACATATTTTTTCTACTTTATTTTCTAAATTATGATATTGTTCTCTAGATAATACAAAAGGAAGCTGTCTATTTAACGGTTCGACTTTATCAACAGCGTTAAGAACAACTATAACCTTACTTTTCTCTGAAAAGGTCTTAAACAACTCAGAAAACGCCCACAAATCTACAGAGTAATCTCTTTGATCTGCTCTCAATATATATAATGTCACATGAGATTTATTTATAGCATTTCTATACAAATTTATATATTGCTTATCAAGTGTTGGATTTTCTCCAATACCGGGAAGATCGGCCATCGAAAAATTGCAGTATTCATCATTTATTTCAAACTGGTATTCGGCTGACTGCATAACTCTAGTGCAGCCCGTTACATCATCAGTTTCAAAAATTTTCTCACGAACTACTGTATTCAATATAGTCGACTTACCGTAGCCAGATTTTCCTACCACAACTACTTGTATATCATTTGAAACTAAATCACCACGACTCCATGTTGATGCTCTCGACAAGTCAGGAATCTTATTATGCAAAAAATAAAATGATTTCCTACTATAAATCAAATCTATAACATCTTTTTGTAACTTGACTTCACATTGTAGACTTACCATAACTCACCAAAAACTGCTAAAGAAACCACCAATACCACCAAGAACAGCGCCGACTTTTGCACCAATTGGTCCTGCAATTTTTGCACCTATAGATGCACCTGAAGTAGCTCCTGCGATGGTATTAGAAACCACTTTTGAGAATGAAACCTCTGCTTCTTTTTTGGCCTCAGAAGACAAATTATCCTCAGGAACTTCTTTAGCAAAAGATAATTTTTTTTCATCAGGAAGAGAGAATATAATTTCGTCAATCAATTTAGTTAAACCAAATTTTTCATCCGCTGATACAGGAACCACAATCGACCGTTTAACTGCAAACTCGTTTGCAACACCAGATAATTTCATTTCGATATTTACCGCTTGTTTCTGGCTTGGTGAGCGGCTTTCAACGTTCCACTCCCTAAATGGCTCAATTTTATCAACTTGGTTTAGAACTAGAACAAATGGTTTTCTATCTTCTATGTGAGGTTTTACAACATTTTTATAAAAATCAATATCCACCGAAAAAGCTCTATCATCTCCTTTCAAAACCCAAAGAATAACATCTAATTCAGGAATTAATTGTTGATATAGCTCCGAGTATTCTAGATCTCTCTCTTGGTTTTCACCTACACCAGGAACATCAAGCAATGTAATACCTTTTCCTCTGCCAATTTCAAGCAGAACATCTTGCGGTTCCCTTGTACAAGCTTCAATATCAGAAACTTTACAAATTTCTTTTCCAAAAAGAGCATTACATAATGATGACTTCCCTACTCCTGTTTTACCAAAAATACCAATACGTGGAGTATAAGATAAGATGCTGTTTATTTTAGTATTTATCCTTTCTGCTTGCTCTTCAGTGAAGTTAATATCTAATTCTTTTAATGTTTCCAAAAAATCACTCATTATCAATCCTTATCTGTGATGTAAATTTAAATCGCCTAACGCCTGCGATAAGGTGCCCCGCACTGAACCAACAAAGCACACCGAACTTCATACCAAAACCGCCGAGTGTTACGGGTCACCTTGATTGCTTTGTTAGCAGGCTGAATCCCAAGGTTCAACTGAAATAGATGGCCAGCGTTCCTTGAAACTTTGAGTCATTTTCAAGTAACTAGCCTCAGTCATTGCTATTTTGTTTGGCTTTACCTTCATTTGGAAGGCACCCGCTAAACCACTCGTTGAATAGATTTCAGGTTCACCAAGTGTGTTAAGCCTAAAACCAATAGCAAAAGCAGATAGCCAAGAGGAAATGCCCTGCTCTACTCTGTCATACGGTGTAATCACTTGACCAAACTTCCGTGGATACCATTCATGCACTCTCGCTTGATTTTTGACATCGATAGCAATGTCATGCTTCAGTCTAGAGGCAATGTTACTTTCATACCATTGCTCTGACTTACAGGAAGTAGTATCAAAGTAAACAATATCAAGGTCTTTAACCTGATCGAGCGGTTTACGACCAAGCAAATCATTCCAGATTAGTTGAGTAATAGCACCGCCAGCTACATAGTAATTTGGAAGTTTAATGTTGTTGCACTCTTTCGCTGTATCCATCAATTCTGGAACAGCTTTTATTAATTTAATTAGTTGTTGTTCCATATTCTCTTAGCCTGCTAACGCCTAGGATAAGGTGCGCCACGACCTACTCACCAAACCCACCGAGCTCCGTACCAAAAATGCCAAGTGTAATGCGTCACCTTGATACTTTTGTTATGTGCGTAGTTCAAGCAACCCAATTACGTTTCTTGTTCTGCTCTTCTTTGGTTAGAAATGCTTGCTCAAGATCAACGTCGTAGCGATTGGCTATTGAGCACATATAAATGAAGATATCTGCTAGCTCATCGCCAATGTCACCAACTTTTGACTTTGGGTCGACAGCTTTACCTTCGGCTTTACGAATAGCTTAAACAATTCACCAATTTCCTCACCTAAAAGTAGGCATTTGGTTTGAGCATTTTGATCTGCGAAACCACGTTCAATTTCTAGCTCATATACATACTGTTGAAATTCAGCTAATGTTGGGTTTTTCTTTAATTCTGGCATCTAAATTCCTTTTTACTTTTAAGCACATAACGCCTGCAATAAGGTGTGCCCCACTGAACCAGCAAAGCGTACCGAACTTCATACCAAAACCGCCGAGTGTAACGCATCACCTTGATTGCTTTGTTACATTTTTATTCAACTTCGGTAATAGTTGCTAACTGAACCTCAGTAAGAATTCTTGATGCGACGTTCTTACGATGTTCACTATCATTTCCTTGGAGATAAGATGAAAGGCTATTACAAATTTCCATTTTTACATTCTTTAAACGTTCTTTTTCGCCGCCAACAAAATCATGGAACAACTGGACATTTAAACTATCTAACCATGACTCTAATAAATCATCATCATTCTCAAACATATCTATGAGCAGCGTAGGGTTATTAACTAGCGCTACTTCAAAAAATTCAGCCAAATCTAACCATATTGCACCATCTCGATTTCTCCATGCCAATGCTAACATCTCTATAGATTTTTTAGCCTTTTTAGTATCCTTTGACTTGAATTGCTCAAGAACCTTTTCTCTGTTTTTTTCTAACCACTCATAGCCTACCACATCCTGTGTATGGTCAAGCCTAACGAGTAATACCTTAGACAACTGTATGACTTTTTGAGCAGTATTTTTATCAATAGTGTTCATTTCATGAACAGACTTATTTCTGCTTACTCTTATAACATGTAAAAGATCGATATCACTCCTACTTAACAGCCGATTTCCCTCTGCCAGTTTAATTAAACCCATCATTGATAAATTAACTGTACTAATACCTCTAATATTCAGCAACCTTATCAGAACAGATTCAACCACTTTACATGCTTCTAAAACAGATAGGTCATACATCTCTCTTTTAAATAATTCTGATGCTCTAGTAAGTAATTCAATGTCTTCTTTGCGTTCCTGAATTTTCTCTGCGGCAGCAAATTTATGTCTAATTGACTTTGTTAAAAACACATAAATAGATTTACCCAAATACCCTGTCATAAATGCAGCTAAACCAGTTAGAACATTGGGGGGGATTTGAGTTATGAATTTACCGACAGACTCCATCACTAAAGTAAGCAACCAAAACACCCCAAAAACAGGAGGAGTAGCCAAGGCTATTGAATAGCAAGCATTGCTAATTCTATCAAACAAATTGACATGTTTATTCGATGCAAATTGTAGTGAAATGAAATAGACCGCAAGCCCTAAACAAGCAGTCAAGAAAAGATAAGCATACTCAATCGTTATATTAAAACCTAGTACCATAAAACCAAGTGATTTATATGCATCAACTAGTGGTTTTATCGTAAAGATTGCAGCTAATAGCCCGATAGTAAACCCAACTTTAGTTTTAAAAAAATCATCCATATCGGATTAACCTCAAAAATGTAACGCCTGCAATAAGGTGCCCCACACTGAACTAGCAAAGCACACCGAACTCCATACCAAAACCGCCGAGTGTAATGGGTCACCTTGATTGCCTTGTTATGTTGCAGTTTCAGTTAGCCGTTGATCTGGTTGCTCGATCCACTTTTGCCACTCTTTAGACAAAGCTATAGCCTCAATAGAAAAGTGGTTACCTTCCCATTTAGTAAGTTTTACAGTATCGCCAAGATGAAGCTCGACAAACTTCTGAACTTTATCGAATGAAGTAAACTGATCATGAGATGCATGAATTACATGGAGAGGAACTTCTAAATTGGTCGGTAGTAACTGTGGTACTTCAGAATTAATGACTGTTGCTGTTCGAACATTCACGTGTCTCTGCAGGTATTCATATACACCTTCACCACCACGGCTGTAACCAATAAGATCTATTTGAGCGCCAGAAAAAAACGTACTTACTGCATTCAGGTATAGTGTTAGCGAGTCAGGTAACCAATGCGAGCCATCCATACAACAAGCAATTATAAATGGCTCACCTAATGAAATCTCGCCATCTCTAAGTAATGTAGCAAACCCTGGGTACTTATATTGACCTTCAATGCCTTGACCAAATTCACCTGCGCCATGAAGGTAAACATAGACCCTTTCGGACTTTTCATATGTACCATACAAAATTGACTTAATTCCATTTACCTCAGGTATCAGACTAGATTTCAACCTCGTACTCCTTGATTAACTTAGCAACATAACGCCTGCAATAAGGTGTGCCCCACTGAACCAACAAAGCGCAYYGAACTCYAWACCAAAACAGCCGAGTGTAACGCATCACCTTGATTGCTTTGTTATATTTTGCTTGCGTACAAGTCATGTAACTGTGGCATTCCTTCACCAGAGATCTTCTCGTTACAACAAGAAGCTTCTATTGGTGATTGATTCTTAGTATGCACACCATCCATTATTTCTAACAACTGGAATAAACTATGATCTATTGCTTCAGTAACAATTTCACGCACAAATAGCTGCTCACTCGCAGTCACTCGCAG
>NZ_JAKJSH010000038.1:0-29417 GCF_050336885.1 Photobacterium kasasachensis | reverse complement strand
TATGGAGACCATAATTTCTCTTTGTAAAGAAAATAACCCATTACAAGTATGAAAACGCTGTAAACATACGAAGCTACAACCATACTTTCACTACCAGTTGCTTCATAAAAATACTTTGGGAAAAAGAGGTGAACTAAGCCCATAAGAATAAAAGGTAAACAGCTTATTATGAATGATGCTTTTAATACCTTCTTGGCTGATGATTTAGTCTCTACCGTTCCTACCAACGCTCTAAACAAGCCTTTCGACATTACAACGTAACTCCTTTTATGAAATGGTTCCAAATGCGGCCTAACGCCTGCGATAAGGTGCCCCACGCAAAACCAGCAAAGCGCGCTAAACTTCATACCAAAACCGCCGAGTGTAACGGGTCACCTTGATTGCTTTGTTAGGCATTTCCACTTGTGGGATCCCTACTTGGCCGCCGAACTCTCAGCGTACCACAGCGCCAATCATGGGATACAGCAACAAAGAACCTTAACGTAACATAAATACTTTCAACACCTTAAAGCCAGCTAAACTTGCATGACAACCTTATGAGGTGTTAATTGTGGCTGCATCACCAGGCTGACAGGTTGAGTTATCGACAAGCCTTTCACTGCGGTGCAACGAGAAAACTAGGAACGCTTATTGCCATCGTCTGAGGCAGCAAAGAACGTAGCAACCTGCATACCCCAGATCTTTAAGGACAGCCTTACGATGAACGAGTGGCCTAAGATTTCCCGTTCTTGAGCGACGCGGTTACGACCAGATCCAAAAGCCGGCTTTTCCCATGCCTAACGCCTGCAATAAGGTGTGCCCCACCGAACCTGCAAAGCGCACCAGACTCCATACCAAAACCGCCGAGTGTAACGCATCACCTTGATTGCCTTGTTATATTTTGCTCGCGTACAGGTCATGTAATTGCGGCTGGTTTTTACCAGAAATTTTCTCGTTACAGCAAGAGGCTTCAATTGGTGATTGATTTTTTGTATGCACTCCATCCATTATTTCAAAAAGCTGAGATAAACTATTATCGATAGCTTCAGTAACAATTTCACGCACAAATGACTTCTCAATTTCAGATAAATTTGATAACCATGATTGAGCATCATTCGAAATACCAGATTGGTTCCCTTCTGACCAATCGATGGAGAAATTCCTAGCTTCTTCTTTTATTAATTGAACAAATGATTCACCGTTCATGACCCACTCCAAAAATCATTACACATGGAACTGATTAAAAATCTATTTTGATAGCGAAAGTAAACAATCAATCAAGCAAACCAATATCAAGCAATATTGAGTTAGAGCTTTTCCGATTTGTCGGCTATACAGGCAAATATTAATACTCTAAGCTTCCACTCTATTTAACAAATATTCGACGATAGTTTCTGCACAAAATATAACGCCTGGCATAAGGTGCGCCACGGCCAACTCACCAAGCACACCGGACTCGATACCAAAACCGCCGAGTGTAACGCGTCACCTTGATGCCTTTGTTAAGGGCAAAATTGCCACTCATTCTTGAGGTCTTCTAGCGTCACAATTTCAGTACTAAAATGAATAGGATAATCCATTTGAATTAACTCGATTCGCTTCTTCACTTCAAGTTTGCTTACATCATCATTATCTAGAACCAAATAGAAATGAAACACTAACTTTCGAGCATCGAACCCTTGCCATTGCTCCTGAACTTGTAGTGCATTATCAAAGATTTTTTTAAGTCTATTACTAATATTTGCTTGAGATGTAATCAACTTTGTTTCGATCGCATGAACATATGCGTTATCAAACGCTACACCATCAAAAAGAATTTCTCTATTCGAAGATGTCTTTAACTTTACATCAGGTTTAAATTCTAATTTTAGCTTTTTCGATAATGAGGTTAAGGCTAACTTTTCAGCAAGAATTGCCTGGGAAAATCGTTCAGTATCCTGATTTAATGTAACCTTAATTCCCTCATCTTCTATATCAGCCTTGATTTTTTCAAGCTGTTCACCCGCAGCTGCCTTACCAAACAACTTAAGGAAGTTATCCTCGTTTTGATAGTCAGATGGTGCATATAATGTTTTGTGGTTAAAATTTAGTGTTAGAAAAAACACTGCTACCAAAAAAGAAGGGAAAAGCATTAAAAACCAGATATATAGTTCCTGATTTTCTTTATCTACGAACGGCAATACTACAGTACCACTAATTTCAGCAATTGCTGCAAACATAGCTATTACTGTCAGTGGATTCTTAACATGAGTCATTTTTTCTAACACTGAACTCTCCTTTTGCCTTTAACGACCTGCCATAAAACGCCAGCAACGCATTACGACAATTTTTAATTAACCACCGTAAACGCTAAAACCAATTCATACCTAGAATGCCAAGCGTTGAGGGTCGTTTTGATGGCTTTGTTAAGTGTCTAGTTCTGCGACTTCTTGATGTACAACACCAAGCAAGGTTTTACACTCAACGAGTGTATCCCAATCTTCAGAATCTAAGTACGGTTTATAAAACTTAAGTAGCTCGAAGATTATTTCATGAGGCTCTTCGATATCGTACATTCTAAGTCGAGTGAAGATTTTTTCTTGGTGCCTACGTTCGGCTCGACTCAGTTTAAGTAATTTACGATCCGTAGAAGACTCAAAAATATTAGAAATTATTTCTACTATCGGTTGTGCGTTTTCAGCTATGGGATCAGCAATGCTCCCACAGAGTCGATCCGCAACTAAAGTAACCCAAAGAGCTATTTCTCGGAAAACAGTTGGTTGAATGGCATCACTATCTATGCGACTTTTCAAAGATGCTATTGCGTCGTCATCTTGAAACAAATTAGTTAATTATTCTGTTCTATTTAAAGTTTCTAGAACCGATGATGGGTATAGAGATAAAATTGATATCAACTTACTTGTTATTGGGTACATTTCTTGCCCAGAAGTTGACAACAATTGAATTTCTTTACTGACTTCGACTGCCTCTTGAATTTTAGTAGCATTTTCCAATCCAAGATAAGAAGCTTGGGTTAGGTAATCAATGTTCTTTTTGTCTTCTAGAAAGTTGATTACATTTGAAGCATTACCTGAATCTGGAACTAGCACTTCTAATTCTCTAGCAACAGACATACCTAAGCCCACGTGAGCCGGTGTACTTAACAAGTCATCTACTTGTTCATACTTAATTCGATAAGTGGCAATCTGAGTTCGCACATCTTTTAGAGCGTCTCTTTGAGTTGATTTCCTGTACGTTACTAACGCCAAGATTACTGAGCCTGTTGTTGCGATAGCAGCAATAAAGGTTCCTAGATTACTAAGTTCTTGTAAGGTCATGATTTTAGACTCAATTGATGTTCAAATCGTATTCTATCCTCATTATTAATGTGTGCAAAGTTGAATAGACACTTAACGCCTGCGATAAGGTGCCCCGCACTAAACCAACAAAGCACAATGAACTTCATACCAAAACCGCCGAGTGTAACGGGTCACCTTAATTGCTTTGTTAGGCATTTCCACATGTGAAATCTCTACTTGGCCGATGAACTCTCAGCATTCTCCGCCGCCAGCCATGGGATACAGCATCCACGAATCTTGACGTAAGATAAATACTATCAACACCTTAAAGCCAGCTACATTTACATGACACCCTGATGAGGTGCTAATCGAGGCTGCACCACCAGACTGATGGGTTAAGTTGACAACAAGCCTTTCACAGCAGTGTATCGAGGAAGCTAGGAATCCTTATTGCCATCGTTTGAGGCAGCAAAGAATGGAACAACCTGCATTTCTCCGAACATTAAGGACAGCCTTACGATATACGAGTGGCCTAAGATTTCCCGTTCTTGAGCGATGCGGTTACGACCAGATCATAAAGCAGGCTTTTCCCATGCCTAACGCCTGCAATAAGGTGCCCCGCACCAAACTAACAAAGCACACTGAACTTCATACCAAAACCGCCGAGTGTAACGGGTCACCTTGATTGCTTTGTTAGCTTTTTATTGTGTCAATGCGAAGAATGATTCCATCATAAACATATAGTTTTACTTGCCTGCCATTAATCAATAATCCACCATTTGAAATGGTAATATTATACCCGGGAGATACCTCATAAAAATCTAAGGTCAGGTTCTCTCCATTTACTTCAAGCAAATCACCCGGAGCATGCCCATTTTTTGGCTGTTCATACAGAACATTCACAGCTCCTTCGAGGATTTGATAATTTCCAACTATGTAATTGCAATAAATATAAAGATGATAAGAAACGTGCAACAGAAGCAGAAACACCCCAAATACAGACGTTATACATCCCCAAAATAACAAAAAAGTTCTTTGATAAATCTTGCGATATCTTATGGCTAGGAATAGTGAAATCATTCCAACAACAGCCAGCACAGACACCACTTTCACGACTTCCATATCTGGAATTATTGAGATTTCAAATATAGTTTGCATAAGTATTACCTAAGAAAGCTAACGCCTGCAATAAGGTGCCCCGCACTGAACCTACAAAGCGCACCGAACTTCAAACCAAAACCGCCGAGTGTAACGGGTCACCTTGATTGCCTTGTTAGGCATTTCCACTAGTGACTTTCCTACCTGACCGGCGAACTCTAAGTATGCTCCGCTGCCAACCATGGGATACAGCAACCACAAATCTTAACGTAACATATATACTTTCAACACCTTAAAGCCAGCTAAACTTGCATGACAACCTTATGAGGTGTTAATTGAGGCTGCATCACCAGGCTGACAGGTTGAGTTGTCGACAAGCCTTTCACTGCAGTGCAACGAGGAAACTAGGAACACTTATTGCCATCGTCTGAGGCAGCAAAGAACGGAAGGGTTAAGTAAACGACAAACCTGTCACTGCGGTGTCACGATGAATAGTGCAATGCAATATTGCCTGTGTCTAAGGAAGCAAAGAACGTAGCAACCAGCATTTCCCGGAACAATAAGGACAGCCCTACGATGAACGAATGGCCATAGAGTTCCCATTCTTGGGCGACGTGGTTACGACCAGATCCAAAAGCAGGCTTTTCCCATGCCTAACGCCTGCAATAAGGTGCCCCACGCTAAACCAACAAAAAGCACCGAACTTCATACCAAAACCGCCGAGTGTAACGGGTCACCTTGATTGCTTTGTTATGCAACTCCATCTATTGATTCGATCATACTTAGCCGAATACCTTTCCACACGTGATGAGTCTACGATTTCCTGACAACAAGCTCATACTCTAAAGAATTCGATAAGCTTTCAACACCTTGAGCCAAACCAGCTTGCATAACACCCTGATACGGACTGAAATGGCTGCTGCACCGAATTATTGCTTAAGACAAGCAACTCACCTTTCAGAGCAGAGTAACAATGAAAACTCATTGCTAAATTGCCATGGTAAAAGGCGACAAAGAAAACGACAACCTGCTGTTCTCTGAACTTTCAGGCAGCCTTTCGCTGAACGAATAGCCAGAGGAATCGTGGAAATGTGTGATGCACATTCTACCATCGATGAACTTGGTTCTAAGGTGCATAACGCCTGCAATAAGGTGCCCTACACTAAACCAGCAAAGCACACCGAACCTCATACCAAAACCGCCGAGTGTAACGGGTCAACTTGATTGCCTTGTTATGTGCTTTGTTTGTTATCAGCTCTATACTCACGCCAATACTGTTGATTTTCTACATGCTTTTTCAAAGGACGATCAGGTACTTTCTTAAACCCTTTTAACCGTTTAACCTTTTCTGATGTTTTAATGCTATTTTCAATTTCTATAGCTAAGTCTTCTTCTATATTTTTGTACTTTTCAAGTAACACTAACCGTGATGAAGCAGCCCGAAATGCCTTTGACGATAATCTCTTGTTTCTTCGAATGTTTTTACGACTACTTTTATCATTTTCACCGTAAGAGTTGCGGCAATCGTTATCGTAGCTAAGTCGTTTTTTCTCTTGAGGATTCTTGACTCTACTCATATCACTCACACACAAATTTCAAATATGACATATCATGAATATCTTACATCTCTGCCGTTAAACTCCACAAATCGGCACTCTCGGTTTCCCATGACGAATTTCCTCTCTGCTGGCACATAACGCCTGCAATAAGGTGCCCCACGTTGAACTAACAAAGCGCACCGAACTTCATACCAAAACCACCTAGTGTAATGGGTCACCTTGATTGCCTTGTTAGCTGCGGCCTTGGAGCACATTTCGTAGATCGTTCGCAAAAGGAACTAAGCATGTCTGATCTATCTTAAATCCAAACTCCAAATTCTGAGTAAAATCGCCATACTCAGTAAAGCAACCGCTGACTAAAACATGGCCAAGTTTGGTCACCTCAAACTTTACGAAATGATCATGGTAGTCTTCTATTAGTTCTGCACTTCCAACTATGTTTTCGGCCATTTTTTCAATGTCTTCAACAAAACTCTGCCCATTGTCAAAATAGACTTGTCCGCAATAGCCAAACCCTCTAGAGGAAACAAGAACTCGGCACTTGAATGAGCTACCTCTAAATAACTCAAAATTAGTCATCTCAAAGACCAATTTATCATCGTTAGTTAATAGTTTTAACATTGTTGTATTTATTGACTTTAACTTCATACTTTCCTTTAGCAGCTAACGCCTGCAATAAGGTGCCCAGCACGGAACTAACAAAGCACACTGAACCTGATACCAAAACCGCCGAGTGTAATGGGTCACCTTGATTGCTTTGTTAGGCATTTCCACTTTTGGCATTCCTACTTGATAGGCCAACTCTCAGCGCAGTCCTCAGCCAACCATGGGATACAGCAACAACGAATCTTAACGTAACACAAAGACTTTCAACACTTTAAAGCCAGCTATATATGCATGACAGCCTTATGAGGTGCTAATCGAGGCTGCATCACCAGGCTGACAGGTTAAGATGAAGACAAGCCCTTCACTGCGATGTCTCGAGGAAGCTAGGAATGCTTATTGCCATCGCCAGAGGCAGCAAAGAACGAAGTAACCTGCATTTTTCTGGACGTTTAGGACAGCCATGCAATGAACGAATGGCCTGTGAATTCCCGTTCTTGGGAGACGAGGCTACGACCAGATCAATAAGCAGGCTTTTCCCATGCCTAACGCCTGCAATAAGGTGCCCAACACGAAACTAGCAAAGCGCACCGAACTTCAAACCAAAACCGCCGAGTGTAATGGGTCACCTTGATTGCCTTGTTATAAGCGCCTAACTGCGTATGACTATGCTTTAAATTGAATTACTGTTTCGGTCCTTGATTACGTATACTGCACCGCTTGATTAATACCATAACGGTCACTGCTAGTATGATTATTTTTACCACTAACTTAGGCGATATTGAGATTGAACTGAATATGGACAAAGCTCCTGTCAGCTCAAAGAACTTTTTAAAATATTGCCAAGATGGCTTCTATGATGGCACGATTTTTCACCGTGTAATCAAAGGATTTATGATACAAGGTGGCGGTTTTACTGAAAACATGCATGAGAAGCCTACACGTGACTCTATTGCCAATGAAGCTAATCGTGGACTTAAAAACGTTATCGGTACTATCGCGATGGCACGTACCGATGCTCCACACTCAGCTACAGCTCAGTTTTTCATTAACTTAGCTGATAATGACTTTCTTGATCACACAACGACAACCAATTTAGGCTGGGGGTATGCAGTCTTTGGGAAAGTCACTGCCGGTATGGAAGTAGTCAATAAAATAGCCAAAGTGAAAACAACATCAAAATTAGGTCATGATGATGTGCCACGCGAGGCAATCATTATCGAAAAAGTAACCATTAAATGATGTAATTTGCGAGTGTCACTTTTTACAGTGGCACTTTAGCTTATAACGCCGCATTAAGGTGTGAGCGACGTTTGGCTATACTTGAGCGAAGCGAAACTGCCAAGCGTTGCGAATCACTCTTAAATGCTTTGTTATACGTTTATATTTCTGATGATTTTATTGCAAGCACTAACAACGTCGGAGCGATAGAACTTAATCGTTTCAACCAGGTCTTTATCGGCTTTTGCAAGAAATTCCTCTGAGAAATTCAACCGAACATGATTAAGTGGTAAATGATCCGTTTCTGATGCTATGAGAGCAAATACGTGGTAATTAGTATTCCAACATTGCCCATACATTTCGTTTCCAATACGCGATAATGCAATTACGTTTTCTAAATAATTTTCATCTGTTTAGAGTAGGTTCATTGCAAGTTGAATCGCTTCTTTAGACATTTACTTACCTCTGATTTCCCAAAAACGTATAACGCCTGCAATAAGGTGCCCCACGATCAATTTACCAAGTGCACCGAACTTTAAACCAAAACCGCCGAGTGTAACGGGTCACCTTGATTGCTTTGTTATGTTAATTACTCAAGCTCGAAATTAAACATTATAGTCTTTCCTCTTTGTTCCTGAGGAATACCATCAACAACCAACCTTGAAAAATCCCACTCCATTAATGCTCTTAAAGATACAGATTCAAACATATATGAAGGCTTTGAATCAATTATCTTAATATTAATGGCCTTTCCTGTTTCATCTATATCAAAACTTAGCCCTACATAACCTTCAAATCCATTTTTCAATGCTCCTTTTGGATATGGCGGTTCTACCCTTTTATATGCAGATATACCAGTTGATTCTTCATTAATAACCTTCGGTACATCACTATAATGAACCTTATCATAATCATACATTTGATCAGGAGTTATCTCACAACCAGAAAGAAGGAATAATAAACTTAAAACTATTATACGCAAAATGACTCCTATAAACATAACGCTTGCAATAAGGCATACCACGTTGAACCAACCAGCACACCGAACTCCACACCCAAAACGTCGAGTGTAACGGTCGACATAGTGCGATTTGTCATGAGTGCTAACGTGGAGAGACTGTCAATTTTACTTTTCGTATCTTTTCATAATCAACAGGAGATAATTTAAGCAACTGATTATCAGGAAAAGACTTTTTAACCGCATTGACGACTGCATTATCAAACCTCTCGTCACCACTGCTGTCAATAACTTCTATTACTTTTATCTCAGTTTCATCACCCAAGGTAAATCGCAACATAACCTGCTTATCAATGTCACTTTCATTAACTACTAAATGAGATGAAATTTTTTGGTGAATACGTGCCCCACAAGATGGTACATCTACGCAATGATTAATACTTTGGGATGTACACGATGCTAAAATAAGAGGTAAAAGACTAAGCAAAGGTTTCATTTATTTTCCTTACATAACGCCTGCAATAAGGTGCCCCACACTAAACCAACAAAGTACACCGAGCTTCATACCAAAACCGCCGAGTGTAACGGGTCACCTTGATTGCCTTGTTATGCCAATTCTCTAAAAGCAGGTTAATTATGCTATTTCAGCAATGAACGTGTGCCTTGTTTTTCATCGTAGCTCAAATTCTCTACACAACTAGCAATCTCATCCATGGTATCCGGGTATTTCAATATGTGTTCCATGACAACACAAGCTGCATAATACTCTGAATATATATCCATGTTACTCATTGATGTTTTTCCAAATTTGCCATCTGACTTTTTAATGCACTTAATAGAGATATCATTCATTTCAGTTAAACACTGTTCTTGAGTTATATCGAAGCATGCTGAATATCCAGACTGATCGCAAAAAAGATGAGGTCCATTTTTATGTAACTTTTCAGTAACAATCTCCACTGCTAGTTCATCATGATAACTGTTATTAGAGCAACCCATAATAGAAAGAGCAAAAATTGCTGGTAAATAGTACTTCATTTAGTAATCCTATTTCTTATACTGTTATTTCTTTATAAAATTTCTTATTACTGAAAATGTGTATTCTTCTTCACATAGGCATAACGCCTGCAATAAGGTGCCCCGCACCAAACTAACAAAGCACACTGAACTTCATACCAAAACCGCCGAGTGTAATGGGTCACCTTGATTGCTTTGTTACATGCGACTACTCGGCTATGTCTGCCGCATCTTCTGTGAAAGCCCAGTCCTTCATATCCGGGATAACATGGTTAGATACAAATTCGAATACATCTTCAAATTCAGCATCAACTATATTCCAACTACGCTCCGATTTATTTGAAGAAAATGAAGGGTGAAACACAATTACTGTATCTGTTATTTGTCCATTAACTATTTCTAGACCAGCAAAATCATCATTATCTTGACGGCTAGCAAATACGAACAACTTACGTTTATTTATATCTTCATTTGCAAATGCATTTGCAGCAGACTCAAACTCTGATGGCTCTGAGAGAAAATGCCAAGGACAAAAATGCATAGAGTTTTGTACTAAGAACCAACGAAGTGCATTTGGCCATTGTAAGTCAATATTTTCTAGTTTCATCTAATCCCCTAACTTAAAAACAAAGCAAACAAAAAGATTCACTCCACTTAATCAGCAATATGCAATTAATCCCACACCACTATTTCGATTATTATAATCGTTAATTTCATAGCTCTGTGATTTATGCGAATCACCTTTAAAGGAGAGCATGTAACGCCTGGGATAAGGTGCGCCACGAGAAACTCACCAAATCCACTAAACTCCGAACCAAAACCGCCGAGTCAAACGCGTCACCTTGATACCTTTGTTATGGCAAGATCCAAGTAACCTACTCAACTTCAATGCACGCTACCGCCGAACAGAATTATTTACCTGCCATATGATTCATGCATCATACATTACTGAGTAAACAGGAAGTTGAGGGATCGCAGTTTTGTGATTTATTTCAGGTAGCTATAACTGAAACCTGAGTCTTTTGATGGGAATTTGACCAGAATTTATTCAGAAGAAGAACGGCCTGCTCTCTTCTATCAGTGTGAATCGGTGCTTAAGGAAGAAAAGTAGCGAGTACTAAACGACAATCGAGCGTGCTGCGGACTGGAACCAACAATGATTATTTTCATTGTAAACACCCAACACCATAACAGAATTGGAAAACAACGGCTTACTAGCTGCTAAGCTTCGACCCGATGAAAATAAAGAAAGGTTCAGGTAAATGCAGGAGCCAATTGGTTTAGTGAAAAAGCCATCTAATAACGACAATCGGGCGGTTGCGTACAGAAACCACAATTGTCTATTTTCCTTGAGAACTACTATCACAATAACAGAGCTGGAAAACTGAGATTCACTAGCAACTAAGCACGACCCGCCAGCAATAAAACGACAGCCACGTTGCCTGTACGCCCCTGCGCCATAACGCCTGCAATAAGGTGCCCCACACTAAACCAACAAAGCGCACCGAACTTCATACCAAAACCGCCGAGTGTAACGGGTCACCCTTGATTGCCTTGTTATATGCGCTTTTCAAAAGCATGAGAAGAGATTTTCGAAAGGACTAGAACACAATACATAGAACTAATATAGTCCTATGTATTGATTTAGCAAACTGAAACAAACTATTTGTAGAATGCTTCTACTTCACCTTTTAGTGTAATCAGCATTGGATTACCATAGCGGTCTTTTGCTTTTGGTGAAGGAATTTTTACCCAGCCCTCACGAATGCAATACTCCTCGACATCAGTTCGCTCTTTACCATTTAGGCGAATACCAATGTGGTGTTCAAAACACTCTGCTACGAAATGTGGACTACGAGGATTACCCGATAAGTGATCTGGCAAAGTTGGTTTTGAGTTAGTGTCGCTCATTTTCATTACCTGAAGTAAATTAAGGTGAGGCATTGTAGACAACACGATGCGACAAGACAACGATTAGCCTTACGAATCATCAGGTCTACAAGCTAAACATTCACCATGGATTCCTTCATTAATAGGCGCTATTTCAATGACCAGGTAAAAGCATATAACGCTTGGCATAAGGTGCGCTTACGCCATACTTACAAAAACTATTACACTTCAAACCAAAACCACCGAGTGTTAAGCGTCACCTTGATGCCTTTGTTAAGTGGTAGTAGCTCAAGCGTATGACAACCCTTCATCAGTAACTCTTACTAAGCTCTTAAAGAAGAAGATACACTTATCTAATTCATTACGCTTTACGATGTGAGTTGCTTGTTTATCAGTATTTGCTCGGTGAACTGCATCACCACGCTTACTTATCCATTGGTTTAATACTGTTCGAACTTCTTTGGGAGTACTGTAATTATTCCAAACCCAGCTTTCCGTAATATCAACACCAAAAAACTCTTGGAAAATTTGTTTAGTTTTAACTGAATCAGGGTTATGGAACATTTTCAATCTTGTAGAAAATTGCTGTTCCATGAAATTACCAATTTGACTGCCCTTTAGCACACCAAACTTTAATTCAAATAACTCTGTAGCAATATCCTCAACATATGTTTCCCATGCGGTTAAAACTAATATTAAGGACGCTCTTTTTAATGTTTCTGGAGGTTGATAATCTTGAGCGTTATTTTGATTAATTTGATCATAACAATCTAACAATTCTTCAGCATCTGTGATTGCCAAATTAAATGATTCTAAAGCTTTCGACATACTTACTTTCTCCTACCACTTAACGCCTGCAATAAGGTGCCCAACGACTAACTAACCAAGAGCACCGAACTCCATACCAAAACCGCCGAGTGTAACGGGTCACCTTGATTGCCTTGTTATATTTCAGCTATCGTTGCACTTAAAATCGCAAGTAACAAGAATATCATTGCAGCTATCGCTGAGTATTTGGCCATGTGATAAATTATTTTTGATATAAAGTATACTTTTCGATTATTTGAATTAGTTCGGTTGGCTAAATATATTTCTTTTGTTAAACCAATTGGCTCAACGAAATACCGAATTTTACCGTACCCAAACGCTAACCCTCGATATAATTTTTTGTTGTAAACGTCAAGTTTAGGAGAGAAGTGAATTAATATGCGGGTAAGGACGCCTAAGACTAGCACTATAATTCCGAATGCCATCGTTAGCATAAATGAGTAGCAGCTAATGCCATCACTCGAGCAAATTCCTGACATCCAACCACCAAAACTCAAAACTATAAAAGCAGTTCCACCGCCTAACACACACACTGAGAGAATTACATTAATTATAGGTGTTAGGACATATTTTAAAAACAATTTTACTACTATTAAAACATTCAAAATAAACTCTCAGATTAAATCCCTACTAATGATGAGGCTTTCTGAAATATAACGCCTGCAATAAGGTGCCCCACACAAAACCAGCAAAGCGCACCGAACTTCATACCAAAACCGCCGAGTGTAACGGGTCACCTTGATTGCCTTGTTAGCCATTTGGACTATGCGATACGCTCGATCCTGCACTTCTGGCATAGAAGATAATTATCAACTAACTCAGCTATTGACGACTTCATTTCATCATATGAATAGCCATACAGATATAACGCGGTCTCTGTAGGACCTTGCCAATAGCTGTATACACGACCTATTCCATCAATGAGACGCTCTAACTCATTATAAACATAGTTAGAATCACTACTAGAATAGACTTCGTCATCTAATTCTGTCCCGTTCAGATAGAGAGCCAAACCTTCCAAATCGCCAAACTCAACTTCAGAGCCAGTAGCCTCTACTATAATTTTTGACCCTTTTGGAACACCAATTTCTTCTAGAGATGATTTAATTAAATTAATGATGGCATCATCTGAATTGGGAACTTGTATTTCAATATCACAATACTCAACTTCACCAACTGAAGAAAGTAGGGAGCCGCCACCGGACACCTCACCCGATTGAGATTTAGATTTAGATTTAGATTTAGATAGAACATTATCCAACGGCTCTTCATAAATTTCGCCGCGATGTATTGGCTGAATTCGAGCATTTAAATTAACTACGATAAATTGGGGATCTGCTTTTTCAGCTTCACCCTTTTTCTTGAAAAATCCGAACAACTTAAAAACTCCGATTGATGGCTAACGCCTGCAATAAGGTGCCCCGCACTGAACCAACAAAGCACACTAACCTTCATACCAAAACCGCCGAGTGTAACGGGTCACCTTGATTGCTTTGTTAAATGGCAATTTTTGACTCGTAAGCTCGCAACCATAAGCCCTCAATCCAAGCCTGTTCACCATTCTGTCGAATTTATTGCGGTAGCTTAGATGCTTTAGAGGATTTAGCCCATTTTAGAAAGGCAAGAATGTCCTTTTTAAGTCTTTCCAAATCCTTCAGAATGATAGCTCGAGATTTACTCTTAAACTCAATCCTTTCAAAATCATAGTTCAGGTTTTTGGGCTCATATGTAACCTTAACACCCCAAATACCTCGAATCTCACTTGGCTTCAGTTTTAGTGGATAAGAAAACACCTCATTTTCAAAGTCATCAGGCACTTCACCACTCAGATTAGGAAGGTAAGTATGCCTAAAACACAAAACATGTGAAATCCCACCAGGTGTTGCCATTTTTCCACCTAATCGAATAAGACTAATATTTATTTCATCGTCAATATAGTAAATGCTTTTATTCTTACATTTGAATCCTAATTCAAGAAGAGGCCGCAATACTACATTATCAAACTGTTCTTCGAATTCTCGTTTTTCCATAGCCATTTAACGCCTGCGATAAGGTGCCCCGCGCTGAACTCGCAAAGCACATTGAACTTCATACCAAAACTGCCGAGTGTAACGGGTCACCTTGATTGCTTTGTTAAACGTATTATCTCACGCGCTACATTTTGCCTGTTAACCACGTAT
Source organism: Photobacterium kasasachensis (assembly GCF_050336885.1). NCBI lineage: Bacteria > Pseudomonadati > Pseudomonadota > Gammaproteobacteria > Vibrionales > Vibrionaceae > Photobacterium > Photobacterium kasasachensis. The sequence continues at coordinate 14,806 of NZ_JAKJSH010000038.1, read as the reverse complement.
GTTGCTGCACTATTCTCAGACGGAGTGTCGCATATACGCATTGAGTTGAGGCCAAAACTATTTGCACCCAATATATCTGCAACTTCACTATCACCTACCATCAACACAGTTAACTTAGATGAATTAAGACCTGAGAGAGCGGCGAGATAAGCCTCGTTACTTGGTTTTCTATATCCGATTTCCGATGAACAAACTATACGATCGAATAGCTTCGATAGACCTCTCATACCCAAGTCATTTTCAAACTCTGCTGTTTCGCCTGTAACATTCGACAACAGCACAAGCCGTGTACCTTGAGATTTGAGCTTTTGAAGTAGAGGAACTGTATAATTATACAACTCACCTGAGGATAGAAAGTGCCTCAAATGATTCAAGCCAACTTGTTTATCGAACTCCACACCATGCTTTTCAAAAGCACCTTTCCATACATCCAACCATAACGGTTGATGGGCTTGTTCCGGAACATATAATCTTTGAATTTGTTCTTCGATTTCTTTTCCGATAACTATGGCCTTACTATGGGGAAATACAACTTCAAGAGACTTAACCAAGCAACCCATCTTACATAGAGTATTTCCATAATCGAATACAACTGTTGAGTACATAGTTCCCTCTACGTTTAACGCCTGCAATAAGGTGCCCCGCACTAAACTAACAAAGCACGCCGAACTCCATACCAAAACCGCCGAGTGTAACGGGTCACCCTGATTGCTTTGTTAAATGCCGATATCAATAGCTTGTTCCTGGAATTTGATTACAAAATCTTTTGCCTGATCTAAGGTATCAGGATAGCTTTCACGATACCAAACTGGACCTTCTTTTCTGTATACCTTTTGAAAATTAAAGCCATGTTGAACTAAAAAATACACCTTACTCCATTGCTTATCGTCCGACTTTTTGGGCGTTCTAAATCTAACATCCATCAAGACAGCTCGTCCTCCACAAGTCGGACACTTTCTAAAGAGAACTGTCCTATCAAATGCTCTTTTAAATGTACTTCGGCACTCGAAACATGTGTATGGTGCAAGGTTGGAGTTCTGTGGGTTGCTCATAAAACTTTCCAGATTGTTATCTATCGATGATTATAGAGCTGATAAGGTCGAAAATGGAATGACAGCTAACTATATAACTAGATACATGTTCGTAGGCATTTAACGCCTGCAATAAGGTGCCCCACGCTAAACGAACAAAGCGCACCGAACTTCATACCAAAACCGCCGAGTGTAACGGGTCACCTTGATTGCTTTGTTATATTCACTAGCTATTTAGTAGCACGTGCAGCTTATTCCAACGCTTTACTTTCTTAACTATTTCTCTAAAGCTGATTTGATACTCTGAACCATCATACGAGAAATTCACAAACACAGTTTCATAAATCTGCTCTGGTAGCAGAGACCCCTGATATTGTAGTACATAGAAATCATCGCCAATTGTACGCCTCTCCACTGGTTCAATGACGGTACTATCCACGCTCTGATGTGAAAAGCTTAAAGAGTGTATCGTTAAACCACCTTTAGCATTATCATTTAGGTGAAACTCAACTTGGGAAACAACTTTATTAGGTTCAGGAAGCGGATGCAAAGGATGCTGAAGTAAAATGGTTAAATTTCCATCACCGGATGCAAATAGCACAGATTTGAATTCATAACCATCTGTAATATAAAAAGAATCCTTCTGAGGCAAAACATTTTCTGATGTATTTACCTTAAGTCCATAATGATAATAGCCACCACAAGCTGTCAATAATAATGGTAGCGCACATATCACAAACTTATCCATTTCATCATTATTTAACAGTCCATCAAGTGAATATAACGCTTGGGATAAGGTGCGCCACGACCAACTCACCAAGCCAGCTGTACTTCAAACCAAAACTGCCGAGTCAAACGCGTCACCTTGATACCTTTGTTATGGCGCGCTCAAGGGATCCAATACAAGCACGAGGTACGCTACCGCCGAACGGAATCATTTGCCTGCCATATGATTTATGCATCATACATTACTGAAAAATGCAGGGCTTGATAAATCGTACTTTTATATTTAATTTCAGTTAACTAGAGCATGTATATGTATCTATTGATTGGAGTTTGAACAAGAATTGCTCTGAAGAGTTGGCCGATTTAAGCCAATAGCCACAAACGGAACATTATGTATTACGTTAAGAACGAGTACATTGAATCACCACCTTAAGTTACACCGGTGCTTCAAGTATCGTTTAGCGGATGAAGTGTTTAATCGTGCGTGCCGCGGACAGATACCGACTAAGGCAGGTTTCATTGTAAACATCCAACACCATAACAGAGCTGGAAAACTGCTCATTACTAGCAGCTAAGCACGACCCAATATAGTGAAGCGACTGCCACGTTGCCTGTGCTCCTCTGCGCCATAACGCCTGCAATAAGGTGCGCCACAATTAACTAACAAAGCACACCAAACTCCATACCAAAACTGCCGAGTGTAACGCGTCACCCTTGATTGCCTTGTTATGCACGGCGAATTCATATACTAAACACGCAACAACCTGAATCTTTATATTCTCTCCGATTTTCATTGTTGCAATAACTATTTAGAACAACAACACCACATTGATGCCCCTTATTCTCTCTGCTAAGTGAGCAGGATTAGCCTATTTCCGCATTGTCATGGAGCAAGCATGGGGCTGATTTTGTCTTTCATGCAGTCGAATGATCCTCTAAAGCTAACACCGAACCAGAACAGCAAGGAATTCAGTCGGTTGTTTGGCAGAAATAGCGATCCAAAATTTAGGATAAGGTCAGTATACTGGGCTACAGATTAGTTAAGATTAACTCTTTTAAGATTAACGGTTACCCCGCCTTTGTTTAAGAGCCCGTCATCTACAAAGAAGAAGTTCATAGTACCGTCAGTCGTTAAATAAGCCTTTTGAGCGCTATCAATCGTGGCAATTGTTAGCTTATGATTTTCCGCATTAACATATGACACAGCCACATTTGCCATCTCTGCATCTTTAGTTGTGTCAAAAATAGCTAGCCCATCTCCAATTATTAATTCATACGTGACGTTAGGCTCAACCTGATAACTTAATGCATGACCGCCTGCAGAACCAAGTGAATTAATAACAGCATCAACATAAATCTGCTCTGCATTAGGATCAGATATTGCTCCAGTGGTATAGGCTACCACCTTGTAGCCAGTAAGCACTCCTTCTCCCCCAACAGATACTTCAATTGCTTCTTGTCCATCCATATACAAATCAAACACAGGTGACAAAGAACCTTTGCTTCGACAGTAGGGCTCACGGTTATTCATCGATAAGTTTAAAGAATGGCCAGCTCCTATCCTTGAATAGGTCATTTTACTGTTACCAAGAGGTATGAAGCACAATCTTGTCAATGATTCAAATTTCACCCCGAAGTCCACATACCCCTTCCGGAAATCCATATGAGTTGTGTATTCAAGTGGTAAAGGCTCATTGAACTTCACCTCTGTCTCGTACCGCTTTTCAATAGTCACTTGAGATTGTGCTTGCACTTGACCAACGTTCGCTACTGTTGTTAATGCAACGCCAAACAACAAAGCCTTACTATTAATCATTAATTTTTTCCTTTTCAATGTGAAGAAAGTTAGTCAGACCGCGGCTTAGCCTCAGTTCCGATAAAATTGGCTTGTTAACTATCTGTGTAGCAAGCAGTACTGCCGACAGGTTGGACTGCTGGGCGCCTACGATATCTATGTAATGAACACACCATTTCTAATTATTCAATTACATAATCACAGTACTCTTCTATATACTCACCTGAAGATAAAACTATTTCCATGATCCCTCTTAGTGCATAACGCCTAACATAAGTTGCGCCCCAATAAACTCACCAAGCGCGCCGAACTCCATACCAAAAATGCGCAGTAAAAAGCGTCAACTTGATGTTCTTGTTATGGCTTAATCAATCTGATTTCTTGTGTTTTTTCTTAACTTACAACACCCAGGTGTCGTGCTCTTCTTCGTGATGCAAGGTAGCAGCAACCAAAGCGCGAACTCATTGGCAAAGAACCTGAAAACGACTTTGTAAACACGAAAGCCAACACGTGCCAACTCTCTTACTCTTGTTGCGGCTCGCGGACTTAGGTAAGCAAATGCCCAAGAGAAAAACGAACCTTGTGATCACCGGACAATAACCGCAACTTACGATGAACAATTCTGCCTGCATTGCGACAGAAAAGTGGTTGAAATAAAGGCTGCCATTGATGACCTGGACCATGATGACTACAGTGCGTGAAAAGTCATAACGCCTAACATAAGTTGCGCCCCACTAACCCTACCAAGCGCGCCGAACTCCATACCAAAAATGCGCAGTAAAAAGCGTCAACTTGATGTTTTTGTTATGGCTTAATTCCATCTGGTTTGCTTGTGTTCTTTGCTAAGCTCACAACACCCCGGGGTTGTGTTCTTCATCATGCAAGATAGCATCAACAATAGCGGGAGCTCATTGGCAAAGAATCTGAAAGCGACTTTGTAAACACAAAGGCCAACACGTGCCGGCAGTCTTATTCTTGTTGCGGCTCGCGGACTTGGGGTAAGCAATAGCCCAAGATAAAAAAGAACCTTGTGACCACCGAACCAATAACCGCGACTGGCGATGAACGATTCTTTCTGCATTGCGACAGAAAAGAGATTGATGAAAAGGCCGCCATTGATGGCCTGGACTATGGTGACTACAGTGCGGGAAAAGACATAACGCCTGCCATAAGTTGCCCGCCCTAGAACTAAACAGGCCACCGTAAACACACAAGCCAGTTCATACCAAAAATGTGCCGTGTAAAGGGTCAACTTAATGGCCTTGTTATATGCTAGCGCGATAGCCAAAGCGGCTTGGCCGCCCCCACCGAGACATTCGATATTGCTAGACTTCGCCGCAGAGCCCAATGTAAAGTTGGCTCCACGCTATCGCCAACTGAAAACCTACTTGGCATTGTTATTTCAACAACTTAGTAACCACTTAAATCATGACGCACCGACACTATGCTCCATAGTGCGGCTTCATGAATTTGAAAGAGACAATGCTCTTTTGGCAAAGAATATTGCATGGCGATGACGCTTTTCCGCACTGGTCACAGAACGTCTTTTACTGCACTGCGGCAGACAATAAAACTACAAGCCTTTAGAGTAACGGAACCAGAGCAATGTGATTACAAAATGCCATATAACGCCGCCATAAGTTGCCCGCGACAATACCCAAACAGACCGCCGTATACACACAAGATAAACCATACCAAAAATGCGCCGTGTTAAGGGTCAACTTGATGGCCTTGTTAGCATTCGGCCTTAAGTAACTCCCCTCTAAAATACTTTACGTGCGCTATTGAAAGCATAGGGAGGTCTTCATCTGTATCCCCATAGGCGTATACAGTCGAATACTCAGATAAGTCGAGTTTATCTTTAATATAACGGACTTTTCTTTCTTCACTACAGTCACCTTTGGTGTAATTACCATTGTATATACCAGCCTTACTTTCAAGCTCACTACATATCAAATTAACACCTTGAGATTGACACCAGATCTCCAAGTAAGGACTCAAAGAGGCTGATACAACAAATACTTCATCTCCTTGAGATTTATGCCACCTTACTTTGTCTAACACATCTTTCCTCGTAACCAATGGCAAGTACTCAGCAACAAACCTTTCAGCCGACACTGATACTTTACTTACTTCACGTCGCCAAAATGCAACTTTTGATAGAATTGGACGAGTTTTACTCGCACGAAGCCACCCCAATTTATAAAAAATAATAACCGGCCAAATAACACTAAAACCTACAACTAGCCTTAGCTTTGGAGTCGCAAAAAATATGAACTTAGTGTATGTATCTTCGGTTGTTATTGTTCCATCAAAATCAAAGAGTGCTAAATTCATTCGCTTTCCCGTTTTGAATGCTAACGCCTGCAATAAGGTGCCCCACACTGAACAAGCAAAGCGCACCGAACTTCATACCCAAACTGCCAAGTGTAACGGGTCACCTTGATTGCCTTGTTATGTATCATGTAGCCATCACAGCCATGATGGTTCATCACTTACTAAAAGCTCTCTTACCCAGTGATATTTCCTTTCTAAATATTTTAAAAGGGCGTCACGACTATTTAAAAAGTCATATACATCTTCTTCGTCTGGCTCTTGAGTGACTAACAACTCATTTGGGAACACCCTCAAAAAATCTTTTGTAAATAATTCCCACTTGCGATTAAGTGCGCGATTTTTAAATATAGGAGAATTCGATTCCAACACATCAAGAACAAAACTCAAAGTAGAAATGAAATGCAATATATCATCGTCAGAATCACCATAAGCATCTTCAAAGTCGAGGGAATACAAAGTACCTATATCAAAAGAACTGAAAAACGAATGTATTAACCAAGCATCTGCCCTGTTTCTTTCATCTAAGGGAAAAGTACATCTATTAGCAACTTCAAGCTCATGCTCTAATTTCATATCAATGAGCCGGTCTACTGTATAAAAATCTTCGTAGCGCGGATCGTCAATTTCGTCATGATGTTCATTACACATCCACAGTAAGTTATCAAAATCATTGATTTCTTCTATGATAATACTTTTATATTTATAAGGTATCTGAGTTTCAGATCGTGGTCCTTTTACGCCAATAATATGTGCCTGCTTACCTGTTGATCTTTTTCCCGACGCAAGAAGCTTTCTACACCTTCGACCATTTTCTCTAAAGCAGCACATCCCCCCTGAACTTGCTATTAGAGCTTTAGAAACTGATGTTTTAATTGAAGTTCTTTCCCTTTTACTCATTAATATTCCTGATGTTTTTTGTTTTAAAGTAAAACTCTTTAGATACATAACGCCTGCAATAAGGTGTGCCCCATTGAACTAACCAAGCACACTGAACTCCATACCAAAACCGCCGAGTGTAACGCATCACCTTGATTGCCTTGTTACATGCTTGGATCGAAGTAAAATATATTTTTTGATATTAACTCATTGTTAACAAAAAGAGGTATTAATAATGGCCTCTCTATCTCCGAAACATGATAATCAAAAACCTCCCTGGAATAGTTAGGTAATATATTTACTAAAGACAAAATTGCCTCATTCTTTTCCCTTAATGTACTTCTATTATCAAAAACCAAATTAAATGAATTTCCTAACGACCAATTATCAGTTATCTTACTTTTCTTTTTATATGAATAATGACGATGATATAGATTTGTCAAAACAACAACATCAACTTTGGAGTAATCATCTGGTTGATGAAATGACTCTGCTGTTAACAAGCCCTTTTCGCAATGCATATAAGAAAACCATTTTTGAAGATCCAATGCTGTATCACAACAAACTAATAAAACATTAAGTTCACGCTCATCAGTATTGGCTGGAAATTTATTATTTGCTGATAATAAATAGTCCTTTAGCTTGTTATCCATATGCGGCTGAACTTCTAGCGGTTTTCCTACACTTTCAAATAACCCGACAAGATCATTAGCCATCCCCTTAAAACCATCCAACCTACCAAAAGCCCCAATATTAAACACTTCTCTTGCTTCCTGAGAATGAGCTTTTGAATAATCAGGACATTTGACTTCAATATTATATTTAAAGCCATTGTAACTAAATGAACAATCAACATCAGCAGGAGGGTTTAACTTAGGCTCATATTGAAAAGTATTTGGAAAACACGAAGCAATAGTGGCAGCAACAGATGTTTCACATGCAGCTTGAAGATATTTTACTTCATCAAACTTATCACCCTCAACTTGCAGGTCTTTCTTCAGTTTTCTTATTTGTGTAGGAGTCGCAAAGTTATCAATTATTTTTAAACACTGCTCTAATGTATCTCTGTATACAACTGTTGCTGTATCATCCCCATAAAGATAAGTGTTATTCACATTTTTGTTCACTATACTTCCTTTATCATGTAACGCCTAACATAAGTTGCGCCCCACTGAACTCACCAAACGCGCCGAACTCCATACCAAAAATGCGCAGTAAAAAGCGTCAACTTGATGTTTTTGTTAGGCACTCAGAACACTAACTTCAGGTTAATTGGTGATAATATCTCGAAGCTCGTTTACTACTGGGTTTATTGTAAATGGTGCCAGTATTGTAAATCTATACTTAGGAATGAATAAGATATTCTTTCCAAAACCGCTACCCTCAACCCTCAACAGAATAACCTCAGGACTGAGCAAAATTGAACCATGCACCGATTTAACCTGTTCGAAAGGAATATACAGTTTTCTTCTATAATTAGTTACAAGAAAACCATTTTTAGTTAAAACTACCTTTTTGATAGGAAGGTAAACTCCAATTAAGCCTCCCATTATTATCAATGGTACTATCGCTTGGAAGAGCGTTTGAATACCTAACGGCGTATTTACAATATTTTCTTTCAAGTATAAGAACCAAAGAAACGGTAAGGCAATGAACAAAGTCGGAATGAGAAAATACTTATAACAAAATGTAATGTCTGAGCTTAACTGTAATTATTTCATATTTCCAAGTGCCTAACGCCTGCAATAAGGTGTGCCCCACTGAACTAACCAAGCACACCGAACTCCATACCAAAACCGCCGAGTGTAACGCATCACCTTGATTGCCTTGTTATGTGTGTACTGTCCTCATATCTTGAGCATACTTCCGTCTGGATTTAGAGCTAAAATTGAGTACTTACCAGTAAAGACTATATTAACTTGTCCACCATAAACATCGTCTATTGCCAAATGCTGCTCACCATCTAATTCTAAAAATTCAGCTCCATCGATTGCACGGTTTATCCCATCCAAATTTTCAAAATTTGCAGTGGTTACTTCTTTGACACCTTCTAGTTGAAAGAATAGAAATGGCCAATCATCAAAATACGATGTTCCCTCTTTAATATCATCAGGAAGCCATACAGAATCCCACTGAAACGCAATTGTTACGGATTGGTCGAAAGCGACATGATGGAATACACCGACCCAAAATGAATCATGTAATGTATACTTTTCGCAAAAAGATTCTAGACTCAAGCTCGCCTTTTTATGCCATGGCAAATCATTTTCAATAAGCTTTTTATACAACCAATCTGGATAAAATTGATCATCCTTCATGCTGATTACTCCATTAGCACATAACGCCTAACATAAGTTGCGCCCCTCTAAACCAACCAAGCGCACCGAACTCCATACCAAAAATGCGCAGTAAAAAGCGTCAACTTGATGTTTTTGTTATGAATTGCTTTCATGAGTTAATCGACGGGAATAAAACAACATAAATAGTAAAGTGAATGGCAGAAAACCAAAGATTATCCATCTATTCACCTTAGTTAACTCATAATATTCTTCTAGATTGCGATATTGAAAATAAATAACATCATTTATCTCAACTTGCGCAATCATATCTGAATAGTAACCACTACCAAAATAAGGACATTGAGTAATATCGATACTTTGACCTTTWAACAACATCAGATCACTTTTGTCTTTAACCCAGTTACCCAACCCACCCTCTACGGTCACAACTCTATATTTATTTCTATCCAATATGGTAATTCGATTGGTACCCTTACGGGAGGTAAAATCTTCTAACGTGTACGTTATTGTTGAACACTTATCTATATTAATATAATTAGAAAGCAGCAGATGAGGCTCTGACAATGGGTAAAGTGAAAAACTAAATAATACTATAAGTACAATACAAATCAGTCTATCCAGAATACCTGATGTCTTTGTGAGCTTATTTATAAGCAATAACACAGGTATTGGCGAAAACAATACCACTATTAGTATACTTACCATCAAATATCCCTATCAGATAGTTTTGTAGAACATTCATAACGCCTAACATAAGTTGCGCCCCACTAAACCTACCAAGTGCACCGAACCCCGTACCAAAAATGCGCAGTAAAAAGCGTCAACTTGATGTTCTTGTTATGGCTTAATCCATCTGATTTGCTGGCACTTATTGTTTAACTCACAACATCCTGAGGCTGCGCTCTTCATCATGCAAGATAGTGACAACAAAAGCGGGAGTTCATCGGCAAAGAATCTGAAAGCGGCTTAGTAAACACGGAATCTAACACGCGCCAGCTCACCTACTCTTGTTGCGGCTCGAGGACTTGGATTACCAAAAGCCCAAGAAAAAAACGAACCTTATGACCACCGTACCAATAACCGCAACTTGCGATGAACAATTCTTACCGCACTGCGACAGAAAAGAGGTTGATGGAACAGCCGCCATTGATGGCCTGGACTGTGGTGACTACAGTACGGGAAAAGACATAACGCCTAACATAAGTTGCGCCCCACTAAACTCACCAAGCGCGCCGAACTCCATACCAAAAATGCATAGTAAAAAGCGTCAACTTGATGTTTTTGTTATGGCTAAATCCATTTGATTTGCTGGCACTTATTGCCTTACTCACAACATCCTGGGGATGTGCTCTTCATCATGCAACGTAGCAACAACGAAAGCGCTAGCTCATTGGCAAAGAATCTGAAAGCGACCTAGTAAACACAGATGCCAACACATCCTAGCTCTCCTACTCTTGTTGCGGCGCGCGGGCTTGGGTAATCAAAAGCCTTTGTGAAAAAGAACCTTGTGTCCACCGAGCCAATAACCGCAACTTACGATGAACGATTCTCACCGCACTGCGACAGAAAAGAGATTGATGAAAAGGCCGCCATTGATGACCTAGACTATGGTGACTACAGTGCGGAAAAAGACATAACGCCTAACATAAGTTGCGCCTCACCAAACCCACCAAGCGCGCCGAATTCCATACCAAAAAAGCGCAGTAAAAAGCGTCAACTTGATGTTATTGTTATGGCTTAATTCATTTGATTTGCTTGTGTTTTTTGCTTAGCTCACAACATCCTGGGGCTGTGCTCTTCATCATGCAAGGTAGCAGCAACAAAAGCGCGAGCTCATTGGCAAAGAACCTGAAAGCGACTTAGTAAACACAGAGGCCAACACGAGCCAGCTCTCCTACTTTTGTTGCGAGCCGCAGACTTTGGTGCCCAAAAGCCCAAGAGAAAAACGAATCTTGTGAACACCGAACCAATAACCGCAACTTGCGATGAACGGTGCTCACCGCACTGCGACAGAAAAGAAGTTGATGGAACGGCAGCCATTGATGACCTGGACTATGGTGACTTCAGTAAGGGAAAAGACATAACGCCTAACATAAGTTGCGCCCCACTAAACACACCAAGCGCGCCGAACTCCATACCAAAAATGCGCAGTAAAAAGCGTCAACTTGATGTTTTTGTTATGGCTTAAATCCATCTGATTTACTTGTGCCTTTTGCTTAACTCACAACATCCTGAGGTTGTGTTCATCATGCAAGATAACAGCCACAAAAGCGGGAACTCATTGGCAAAGAATCTGAAAGCGACTTAGTAAACACAGAGGCCAACACGTGCCAGCTCTCCTATTCTTGTTGCGGCTCGCGGACTTAGGCAAGCAATAGCCCAAGAGTAAAGCGAACCTTGTGAACACCGAACCAATAACCGCAACTTACGATGAACGATTCTCTGCATTGCGACAGAAAAGAGATTGATAAAAAGGCCGCCATTGATGACCTGGACTATGGTGACTACAGTGCGGGAAAAGACATAACGCCTAACATAAGTTGCGCCCCACGAAACTCACCAATAGCACCGAATTCCATACCAAAAATGCGCAGTAAAAAGCGTCAACTTGATGTTCTTGTTATGGCTTAAATCCAACTGATTTTCTTGTGTTTTTCGCTTAACTCACCACATCTTGATGATTGTGCTCGTCAGCATGCAAGATAGTATCAACAAAAACGCGAGCTCATTGGCAAAGAATCTGAAAGCGACCTAGTAAACACAGAAGCAAAAACGTCCCAGCTCTCCTACTATTGTTGCGGCTAAAGGACTTGGATTACCTAAAGCCCAAGAGAAAAACGAACCTTATGACCACCGAACCAATAACCGCAACTTGCGATGAACGATTCCCACTGCACTGCGACAGAAAAGAGATTGATAAAAAGGCCACCATTGATGACCTGGACTATGGCGACTACATTGCGGGAAAAGACATAACGCCTAACATAAGTTGCGCCCCACTAAACACACCAAGCACGCCGAACTCCATACCAAAAATGCGCAGTAAAAAGTGTCAACTTGATGTTTTTGTTATGGCTTAAATCCATCTGATTTGCTTGTGTTTTATTGCTTAGCTCACAACATCCTGGGGTTGTGCTCTTCATCATGCAAGATAGCAGTAACAAAAGCGGAAGCTCATTGGCAAAGAATCTGAAAACGACTTAGTAAACACAGATGCCAACACGTGCTGGCTCTCCTACCCTTGTTGCGGCTCTCGAACTTGGGTAGCCAGAAGCCAAAGAGAAAAACGAACCTTATGATCACCAAGCCAATAACCGCAACTTGCGATTAGCTATTCTCACCGCACTTCGACAGAAAATAAGTTGATAAAAGGCCGCCATTGATGACCTGGACTATGGTGACTACAGTGCGGGAAAAGACATAACGCCTGCAATAAGGTGCCCCACGCTAAACTAGCAAAGCACACAAAACTTCAAACCAAAACCGCCGAGTGTAACGGGTCACCTTGATTGCTTTGTTATGCAACTCCATCCTAGAATGCTGTCCCTACTTGGGCGAAGACCTGTCCGCATATGATCTCCTTTCGCCGGGACAACAACGAATACTGGACTTAAGAGCGCAGATAACTTTCAGCAACTTTAAGCCAGCCGAGATTTCTTACCTGCCTGATACCAAACTTGATTGGCTGCCCTGCAATGAAGCTGAAAGCCTAAGGGAGCGCTACTTCCTGAAACCATGGAACAAAAAGGGTGTTAAACGAAAGCCTGAGGGTTTGTACTCAAAGACAACAAAGAGACTTCCAACACGCTTATCTTCGAAGCTAAACGGCAGCCTATTGATAAACGAATAGCCAGAGAGACATTGGTATTGAGCGATGATTTATCAACAATAACCAAGACTTTGCTCTAGGTGCATAACGCCTGCAATAAGGTGTGCCCCACTGAACTAACCAAGCCCACTGAACTCCGTACCAAAACCGCCGAGTGTAACGCATCACCTTGATTGCTTTGTTATGTGGTTATAGTCACTTAATCCTATCTGATTTTAATTTGCATTGGTAAACTTGTCATCGATGTAAGTGTATTAAGTTAAAATACAATCAAACGTCCTGATATCACTCTACGAAAACCGCTTAAACATGCTTATTATTGCTACGAGCTAATATCAATAATCTTAAGTTACCCCCATTAAATCAGTTTCTACGAAAAAATGAGTTAAAATGGGTCTGTAATTCTTATTTTGTAGCTGCAAGAATAGATTTGTACTTAACCAAGTGTATATTTTCCATTAACTTTGATGCATTTATTAAGTGACGCCAGAACTGCTTTGATGGGCTCGGGTTATCTTCAATAACACCATCCAATTCTTCCATGGCTAACAAAAGTTCATTAGCGGCAATGTAATCAAGAAAGTCGTCTTTTCTATAACCATTATCTGATTCAATGATTGTCTCTGGAAGCAACTCATAAGCCGCCATTAACTCTGCTTCTATTTTCTGCCATGTTTCTACTTGAGTCATATTTATTCCTAACCACATAACGCCTAGGATAAGGTGCGCCACGATAAACTCACCAAACCCACTGAACTCCAAACCAAAAATGCCGAGTGTAACGCGTCACCTTGATACTTTTGTTATGCAACTCCATCCATTAGTGCGATCCCAACTTGGCTACGAGTCTGCTCGCGCATGACGTCGTTCCGTTGAACCGGCAATAAATCGATACTTGATGATTTCTGATGACAATCCGCACCTTTAAGCCAGCCGAAATTTAACACATACCTGATGCAAAACTTGATTGGCTGTCCTGCGATAAAGCTGAAAGCCAAAGGGATCGCTGTTTCCTGAAACCACGGAACAAAAAGGGTGTTAAACAGGAGCCTGAGGATTTGTACTCAAAGACAACAAAGAGACTTCCAACACGCTTTTCCCCGGAGCCAAGCGGCAGCCTATTAATGAACGAATGGCCTGAGAAGTTTTGGTATTGAGCGATGAAGTTACAACAAAAATAATACTTTGCTCTAGGTGCATAACGCCTGGGATAAGGTGCGCCACGATGAACTCACCAAACCCACTGCACTTCAAACCAAAAATGCCGAGTGTAACGCGTCACCTTGATACCTTTGTTATGGCGCACTCAAGGCAACAGTATCAATCGCCACGCACGCTACCGCTTAAGGATGTCCGGCTCTTGAGCGAATATGATAACTATTTGGGAATATAGTTAAAGTGAGCGCCGTTCAACTTGCTGAATTACAGCGTAAAACAGAGATTGATTGAACTTGAACAGCTCTTTTCTCAAAGCACGAATCAGTGTCGCAGAGCACAGCCGAAATAACCACAAACAATGAAATTAACGGGTAAGGTCAAAAACAAACATGCCAATACGCTAATTGGAACATTGACTCAGAAACTAGCATTCTCGGAACGAAAATCGAGCGTGCTGCGAACAAAACCAATCAATCTCCCAGTTCGTTATACAGAGAAGCGTTCAGGTATATCGCCTGAGAAGACCGACTTCGTAGCTGCTAAGCACGACCCGAGGCAATAAAGCGATCACCACGTTTTCTGTGCACCTAGCGCCATAACGCCTGCAATAAGGTKCCCAGCACTAAACCAACAAAGCACGCCGAACTCCATACCAAAACCGCCGAGTGTAACGGGTCACCTTGATTGCTTTGTTAGGCCGCTGACTCATATTTCTTTCAATCGGTGCTACATAGAAATCTGTAAGGTAAATTAT
>NZ_JAKJSH010000037.1:0-30090 GCF_050336885.1 Photobacterium kasasachensis | reverse complement strand
GTGTAGGCAAATATCCATAAGTGCGCTTGGCTTGATCAATCAGGTTCAATTCGCTGGCGGTAGAGAAGCAAAAGGGGATCGCACCGGCTTCTTCGATAAATATAGTTTTCAGTTCTTCAAAAGCTGTAATCACCAGCCAGTCGATGCCGTTAACATGATGGATAAACATAGAGTTTCTCGGTAATTCTGATGCGGAGATTTTATCACTATCAGGGGAGAACGTAGTAGAGATTTAGTTGCGAAAGGCGGTAATTCTGTGCCATTTCCAGACATTCACTAGGCCAACTTGAAACACGTTTTTGTCCAGTGACGAGTCAGGGCGATCTGCTCTGACTCACCTTTGCCCCATTATTATTTAGAACTAAAACTCATTCATATCCTGTTAGTGAGTGTTTGTTCTAGCAAAAGTAATGCATGTCGAAAGCTACGATCCGATCCTGTTGATCCATTTTTAAGAGGTTTGGTGCAATATTCTTGAAAGTTAAGTTTGTACAAAAATCAAGCAATATTTTTTTGTTATGGCTATAGTTAAACCAATTTTATATTCGAAACTTGCAATCCTCTTAACCTCTCTAATTCAGGAAGTTAGCGGTCACTTACTGATTTCTTCAATTTTGTCAGTTATCCACAACACATCCAAGATCCCCACCTTGAAAACCATTACATATAGCACTATCTTGTGGTTGTAAAATTTATAATCACTACATGTTGTGTCTGTGGGGGCGCTAAATGTAAAATAGGAGGAAGATTGATAGATAGCCGAAAAAGAAAACCCCTAACGATTGTCAGGGGTCACTTAAGACAATTACCTACCAAGTACGATGCTCATCTAGACTTGAGAACTTTGGCATAGCATCCAATTGGTGGACTGAAAATAAGATTTACCAATAATGGGAGCATGACTATGCCAAAAAATAAAAAGCAAACCTCAAGCGATTTAGCTTCACTAGCTGCTCAAACACTTAATAACCCAAACTCTTCTGCAATTGCTAAAGCATTTGCAGGGTCGGCTCTTTCACAGTCATCTACATCAAGACAGACCAGTTCTGATATGGAAAGTAAAGCGTCTATAGCCTTACAAAGTTCCAAGTACAGCAAAGAGACAAAATCTTTAGCTGCATCTGTTCTATCTCAATCTAACAAGTCGCGATAGGAGGAATTTATGTCTAGAAAACACCTTTTACACGACATAAGCACTTGCCTAGAAAGCGTAGGGTTCAAACAAAGCTCGTCAGGTCAACCAAATACCTTTGAAAGCAATGTTCAATATCCTAGTACTCTATTTCCCGAGAAAAATGATTACGCACACTTTGTCTTACATACAGCTCAAGGAACTGTGCAGATAGCAGCTAAGTATCAAGAGTCACATGGTACAGCTATCGAAAAGCTAGCCTATACCGCAATGGATGCAGCTAATTCTGAACATCAAGAATACCTAGTCGTCTGTGGCGGTGAGGAGTTACTAAAGCATAATCGCGCAATCAATTTTCTAAATGCTCAAAAGAGTATTGCTCCTAAGTTACTAGCACTTAACATTAATGAGCTACAAAATCAGTTAGTTAGATATTACGATCCAAAAGTAGCTTGATATTAATGAGGCACTTCGGTGCCTTATATTTTCAAAGAAAAGGTGAATATATGGATAACGAGATAGAAGAATGTCCATCCTGCAAAGGAACAGGTGTGGGGAAAGCCAACCCTTTAACTAAATGGTTCGTAAGTAAAGATGATTATGAACCACTGGAATGCCAGCATTGCAATGGTACAGGAAATAAACCTGACTGAAATAGGGGCTTCGTGCCCCATCGTATATTGCTAGAAAAGTCATTCTAACCCCAAAATAATGGAGTCAGCTCATATACCCGCAAAGCAGATAAGAAAGTCATGTGACTATTTTAACGTTTCATCATTTAGGGTTATGAGCACTGAGGTTTCATTTCTGGCTAGTATGCTTTCCGATAGAACGTTCACACTTGGCACTTTCCAACTTAATAGTGCCCCAAGCTGCGCTGGTCATTTATCTCGTTGTGATGTTTGAAATATGACCTGAATTTTCTAATGCGGATAATGTTGACTTAGTACCAACTCTGAATTCGGTAATAAAGCCTGTGGTAATTGATTGCAAATTGACCATTGTTCCAGTGTCAATGTAATATGTGCTTGTATGCATTATATTATGCAAAGGTAAATCCGATAGGGAGCATCATTACATGGCAACTCTCATTGAAAATGCAATAGGTAAGAGCGAATTAAGCTGGTTGAACCTAAGTGACTCACCAATGTCAAGGGATGATGTTTATGAGTCTTGGTGTAAAGCAAATTTCATTTTCAAAGAAGAGGATGTTTCTAATCGCATTTCTGGTTTACGCAAACCTCAAATCGGAGGAATTTTTGCTGCACTAGGTTTTGAACGATCGGATGAAAGTGGCGCGGTGACAATTGTTATGCCGACAGGGACAGGTAAAACCGAAACCATATTGTCGATAGTAGTGGCTGGAAAGTTCAAAAGGACGTTGGTTGTTGTTCCCTCGGATGCGCTCAGAGAGCAGACTAAAGGTAAGTTTGTTAAGCTCGGTCTTCTGCGTGAATTGGGGTTGATAGGTGAAGGTGTCGCTAATCCGATAGTGACCACGATAAAACAAGGAGTCCAGAGCGATGACATTCTAGAAAAGCTCACAGACGCGAATGTTATCGTAACTACTGCGTCAGCACTTACCCAGTTCTCTAAACGTCATTTGAATAAGTTAACCGAAAAATGCTCTCATCTCATTGTAGATGAAGCTCATCATGTGACAGCTAAGAGCTGGGCTAGAATAAAGAGCAAGTTTACAGGTAAGCCTGTTTTTCAGTTTACTGCTACTCCTTTCCGAACTGATCTCTCAAGAATTGAAGGTAGGATCATATTTAATTACCCACTTAGCAAAGCACAAGAGGATGGATATTTTAAGCCAATAGAGTTTCATCCAGTTCGTGAGTTTGTTGAGGAAGTCGCTGATGTGGTTATTGCCCGTAAAGCGATTGAACTTCTGAAAAAGGACATAAGTTCAGGGCTAGACCATATATTAATGGCGAGGGCTAACACAATAAAGAGAGCCGAACAGGTCTTCGAAATTTATAAAAATGAAACAGACCTAAATCCTGTACTGTTAACGAGTAAAGTCAATCAGAAAAAAGAGATTTTGGCTTCAATTCAAAGTGGTAAGCACAAGATTATCGTGTGCGCTAACATGCTTGGTGAAGGCTTTGACCTTCCGCAGTTGAAAGTTTCAGCAGTTCATGATCCTCATAAGAGCATAAATGTAATGCTTCAGTTTACTGGGCGTTTTACTCGAACAACTGAAAATGTTGGCAATGCTAAGTTTATCGCTAACATTGCTGACCCAAAAGTTAATGACAATTTAGATGAACTTTATCGTGAAGACTCTGATTGGAACTCTATTGTAAGTGATATTAGTGCGAAAAAAGTTGATGATGAGAAGAGTTATCAGTCATTTAAAGAGGAGTTTTCATCCCCAAGTAAACTGCTTGATTTGGGTCTGACTCCTAACATTAGTACAACTGTTTATCGGATGAACTTGGCTAAGTGGCAACCCGAGAACTTCTACACTTTTGGCAATAAGAACTTCCAAGTATATGACTCAATAATAAACGATGAGCAAGATACGCTTGTTTTCTCTGTGAAGTCTTATCTGTCAGTCGGATGGACATCATCAAAGGAACTGTACGATGAATCTTGGGATCTTTATATCGCCTACTATGACAATAAATCCGGTTTATTGTTCGTACACTCGTCAGCAAAGGACGGATTAGTTAAGAGGCTTGTGGGTATAATTGCCAAAGGAGCTGTTCAAGTTCAAGGTGAACAAGTGTTTCGTGTATTAGCTGGTCTAAGTAGATTGAAGCTACAAAACGTTGGACTGAACAAAAACAAGAAAGGATTGCGTTACTCAATGCATACAGGGACAGAGATTAATGATCAAATACCTGACATTGAAGCTAAACGCGCAATTAAATCGAATATTTTTGGTAAAGGCTTTGAAAATGGAGGGCTAGTTAGTATCGGTTGTTCATACAAAGGTAAAGTATGGTCAATGGATAGCGACTCGTTAGATAATTGGGTGTCTTGGTGTAAAGATATCGGTGCAAAAATACTAGACGATAGTATTAACACCAATGCGGTTATGAAGACAGCGATGCAGACCGAAGAACTTGAGGAATTTCCAGATATTCCAGTGTTAAGCGTTGAGTGGCCTGTAACCCTTTTAAGAAAAGATAACGCCAAGATTTTCATTTCTAGCCCTAACTGGAAAGAGCCGTTAACACACTGTGAACTATCTTTTGCTCCTGTACAAAATGATAGTCACCTGATGGTTTTTGTGGGTTTGAAAACTGAACACGGAGATGAGGTAATTACAGCTACTCTGAATCAAAAGGGAGAGGTGCTGTTCACACATGACAATCTACTAGAACTACATATAGGTGAGCACTCTGTCGAGTTGGCAGAGTACCTCAATGAAAACCCACCTACTTTCTTCTTGGCTGATACCTCAGTAATTGATGGGGGACTACGCTATTACCTTAGCGATGATTATGCGTACTTGTATAACTTAGCTCATGTAGAGAGTTGGAACTGGGCTGGTATTGATATTTCTGTTGAGTCCCAAACAGAGGCAAGACTAACGAATTCAATCCAATATAAGACAATACAAAATATCATTGATGAATATGATGTTGTATTTGATGACGATGGCTCTGGTGAAGTTGCCGATATTGTAGCCATAAGGAATCAAGAAGACAGAGAACTGACGATTGATCTATACCACTGCAAGTATTGCTCTAAGTCGAACGGTGTCGCTAAACCAAGGGCTAGAGTGGAGGACGTTTATCAAGTTGCTGGGCAAGCCGTTAAAAGTGTTAAGTGGTTTGGTGATAAAGAGAAGCTAATCGATAGACTTATTGAGAGAGAACGTGCGCGTCTAAGGAAAAACAAGGCATCGAGAATTGATAAAGGTAAAATCGAGGACTTGTTGCACTTATCAAAGGTAGCAAGATATGCATCATTTAAACTTGGTATCTCGATTGTACAACCAGCAATAGGTAAATCTCAGATATCAAATGAACAGCTATCAGTGCTTGGTGCGACTGAAGCGTACATACAAGAAGTTAGTGGAGTCAACTTAAGAGTTATTGTGAGTCCTTAGATGTGTGATTCATAGGTATTCTTTCAACTATACTGGATGTCTATGGACAGAGGAATTCAGCAAAGACTACAGTGGGTAAAGACCATAGATGCTTAGCCATACTTATCATTATCCTTTAGCAAAAGCTGTAACTCTGAAATGTCCAGGCATGTGATACACCTGAGGGGCGTAACAACACCTTTGCCCCATTCTCATTTAGATCAAAAGCTCAATCATAGGCCGTTAATACTGTTTTGCTGTATATTTTCTAATGCTGATTGAAGTGTAGAGCAACGTTGAAACTTACTCGCAGTTGAAAGGACAGAATTCCGCTATTGAAATCTAATCAAACTAGACGTCTATCTAGTCGTTGGCTATTCAGTGGATGATTTTCAGACAGTTAAGATAGTCGGACTATAATTAATAGGATTTCTAAATGTGCATGCGACTTTTTGTCGCGGGATGACGTGGGTAATTGAGAGATAAAGACTATACTTTCAGTGCATTAGAGTGTCTGCAGCGACAAATTGTAGGATAGAAAAACGAGAATGCGTACTATACACAGGTTATGTTTCCCTGACTGCTCCACCAGTTTTAAGAAGGATATGAATGAATTCATCAGACCCAAATACTCTGGATAGCATGATTCAGTGGTTGAAGAACAACAAGTGGATTGCACCCGTGATTTTTGCAGGGGTTGTTGTAATAGCCTTATCTCAATTCACAGAAGCAATAGACAAATTATATAAAATTATTGGCGCCCAATTTAAGCAAGACAATTTCCACGTTGAGGGTGACATAATTATTGAACCCGGTGCGGAGTCGGGAGACAATTTAAAGGTGACGGTCTATTGGGAAAAAGATGATTTCCCAAATGAGGGTTACCAATCTCCTGCAGTTGTGAAACTAAATACTGAATCTGGGAGACTATCTTTTAGGCTCGATTTCAAAGAGCCTCCAGCTGAGTTAAACTTAATTCCGATCCCGCATATTGGACAACTCTGTTACCGGAAATATATAGATATAAATGGAAACGAATATGGTAAGCTATCACAAAGGGCAGACAGAGACTATAGCAAATGCGATACTAGCATAACTCTTCCTCCAGATAATAGTAATGAAGGTTATGAGCAGTCCTTTTTCGGCGTCGGTATAATTATCGCGTTTGATGATGTCAATAATAATGGTCTTTTTGATAAAGGTGATATATTCATTGAGAATTGCGGGGATTTTGCAATCACTTACTCAAGAGGAGATTTGAATAAGAGTGGAGAGTGGTTGGCTTCAAGGTACAATCTAAAGAATAAAATCCTACCTGAGGAATTTACTTTTAAGAGTGGTTTTTCACTAGTTAGAGTTGTTAGGGCGAATAAAGAAGACGATTTTAGGTTTGATAAATTAGTTCCAATTGAAAACAGGCGTATAAATTTGATAATAAACAGAGATAAATCAAAAGTAAAATGGCCGAATTGGACATAATGAAATATATAAATCGCATTACAGGCGACACTCGTCCGCTTTATGCGGGTATTAGTTCTCCGGAGGAGATCACCTATGGAAGTTGATGAAGTACAAGAAGATAGGAAGTTAAGAATTGCACGTCTAGAGCATGAGATAGCTGAACTAGAAAGTCAGAGAAAATTATCTCAATTGGCGCGCCATTCGTTCATGATGACTGAAATTATCGCTTCGTTTTGGCTCCCCACTTTTCTTGCTCTTCTTGCTCTTGGTGTACACGTATCCGCGTCAATATTCGGCTTTGAAACTCCATTTAAAGGAGTATTTGCTTGGCTATTCTTCGGGTTCATCTTTATTATCACTATATCTTGGTTGCTGCTTCTAACAATGTTTTTTGGCAGAGCCATAAAGATGTCAGCAGAACTTTCTGATAAAAAAGCCAAGCTAGAAACAGAAATTGCCGAAGAAAAAGCTGAACAAAATAGCTAACATATAAATTCAGCCGACGTAACAACCGCGCAGCTGAGTTAGATGTTACCCTAATTAAACTAATGCTAACCAGCCACAATAGAGTAACAACTGTAACACGTTTCTGTCCAGTGACGAGTCAGGGCGAACTGCTCTGACTCTGTGATCTGCTCTGACTCACCTTTGCCCCTTTTCACGTTAGTAGTTTTGCTGATTCACATTCTGTTAATGCGAGTTTGCCCTACGAAAAGTTATTCGAAGTAGGTGCCTTGTAAGCATAGCTAGGAATTATGCCTCGTTTATCAGTCTAGTCACTCTTTTTTATCGCTAACCTACTGATTATCAATTGAAGTGCTAAAGGAGAGACGGCATCATAGATTAACAGTCAACGGCTCTTAGCCGTCTTAGTGGTGTTAGCTTAAAGAGGGCATATGGATCTTCGGAATGAGATATTAGATGACTACACTTGCTACTGCGAACGTAAAATCTTAGACGAGTTTAAGGTCAAGACTCCTAATCATTATGATCCTATTTATTCCTATCAAAGATATAAATGTCGAATTATTGATAGTATTCCCAGAGAAGTGAAAGAAGCGAATGGTTTTATTGTCCCAAATGAGTTTCAGTCTGCATATGCAGCCATTAAGAGCGATATTCAGACTGGTAATCCTTTAAGGAAATATCAAAGTAGGAAGCTCAAGCAACTGGACTATGACGATGACATGCTGTCGCATTGGGGGATTCAACATTTGCACCTAAGCAATGAGTGCCAAAGTGATGGTTTTGTAAAAAGGACTGGTGAGTTGTTGTTTGTCCACTTTGATAATGCTTATGCTCATATCATCGGTATTTTCAATCACCGGTCTTGGTGTGATTTAGATTTAATTGAAGTTATGCATGAAAACTGGGCAGATCGAATGTCAGTTTTCAGGATGGACTCTGGAATGCAAAAGTTAACCGAGGCTGAGTACAAAACTTTAAGAGACAAGCATGCTAACGCCAATATAATCGTTAATGACGGCACTGAGTATATGAACCCAGGATGTGGAGTTACGGCAAATGGCTCACCTATAAATGCTGTTATAAATTCGCAGAAAGTCATCGCTATGCTCAATCATCAATTTGAAACTATTAAAGCCAATATGCCTCAAATACTCGAGTCAGCTCAGTGTAGTGAAGAGCTTAACAGTGCAACAATTGGTCTGGAAGTGGACAATGAAACTAAGCAGCTAGTATTCACAATCAAAGAAATCGACTTCTTCTTCACGATTTAAGCTAACAAGATAATTGGGCTTCTATGATCTGTGCCAGCCTTTTCGTCTGGCACGTTTATGCCCCGTTATCACTTAGAGTAGTTGCTCACAACACTTTTGAAGCTTGCTATTTGACCTAGTTTTTCTGATGCATCAATATGTGTTTGGTTGACTAATGTTCCTCACCTTTCAATGAACTCAAAAGTGGGGGCACGTCATATCCTCTATGACATTAAAAAAATAATGGACTCGTTATGACTAAGATTCCAGTCGGTTTTAGGTGTTCGACAGATAGATTCAAAAAATCAATTAGCATTGAAAAAAAACTTGATGAGATGGATGAAAAAATTAAGAACACATTAAAGCGCATGTCAGAAGCTAATCCCGGCTCCCAGGAACACAAGAAGCTGACCAATACGCTTAATCAGTTAGAACAATCATACAAGCGTAAAAAGGCTGAACTAAAAGAAGTTAAAAGCAATCATCCACAACATTTCTCTGCTGAACTGCCCTCCCGAAAAAAGAAGAAAGCTAAAAAAGGTAAATCCATCCAGCAACAGTTAAAAGACAGCAGCCAAACCCGGAAGCTTAAAGAGTGGAATGCTATTCAGGCTCAAGCCCGGCGGGAGAGAGAGGTAAATCAAAGAGTTTTAAAAAAATCTAAGCTAGCAAAACAGAAGGCTATCGCTGATAGGACGTATGCTAGCGAATTAAGAAAAATGGATGAATCATTCAAGCAGCTTGTTGGGCTGGAACTAGGGGTAAAAAACATGCAAAGAGAAAGAGTAGACGTATTTATCAGTCATGCTTCAGAGGATAAAGATTCAATCGTGCGAGAGTTAGCTGACTCATTGATATCAGAGGGAGTTAAGGTCTGGTACGACGAATATTCATTATCTATCGGTGACAGCTTAAGCGCCTCCATCAATAAGGGATTGAATGAGTGTACATTTGGCATTGTKATCCTTTCTCCCAACTTTATCAAAAAGCGCTGGCCGGAAATAGAACTGCAAAGTTTGTATGCCAAAGAAGTCCATAAAGGTAAAACGATACTTCCGATCTGGCACCGAATCACCGTTGATGAGGTAATTGAATTCAACCTTCATTTGGCAGACAAGTTTGCTTTCAATTCTGCTATTCATTCAATTCAGGCAATGACAACCGCCATCATTGGAGAGCTGGACAAGAAACTAACGCAATCTGTTGCTAGTTGAAGCGCTATGGTTGATTTTATCCAGCAGTGTGCTGATGGGGCAATTTGACTCGGAACTGCCCCCTTTTCTACACAGCACCACTCAGCATCTCACTTCTTCAAATTGACATTTGACCAAATTTTCCTTATGCATGTAAGGCTTTGAGGGGGCATCATATAACGTGTTCGAGCAGCTAAAATCTGTCTAGTGAAAACAGGGGAGTCCACTCAATCTATGTTTTAATATGTAAGATGCACTTTCGCTTGCTCTAAATTACATTGTTCGAAGTTATCAAACCATTGCTCCCAAGTATAATTTATCTCTGGATTCATGAACATATTAGATACAAGTCCACCCCTTCCACCATCGATAGAATGTTTATCGTTCCATTTGTTTATATAATCAAGCACTTCAGATAATAGTTTTTCATTATATCGGCACGCTTCAGTGTAGCCACTCGGTATTTCACCTTTAACAGCCCTAATTATGCCTGAGGTGCTCATCATCCCAGTAATATCGCTTTCCAACTGATTTAGTTTACCTCCCAATGAGTTTGGTAAAACTCGAATGAGATGCGCTGACACATCTTCATTATTAAGGGCCTTAAGACGCTGAAATGGAGGCTGTCTACTTACACCAACTTTGATGTAATCTTGCTCGATTTTGTGATTGGAAAGTAAGCATAGATATAGCCAGCCAGGCTCTTTTTCACACAAATCTCTACCGCTACGGCTGCATTTTGAGCATCTTTTATTCCCGTAAATGAAATTATCCACGCTTGTGTCGACATTTTTATGTCTGCACAGTACTTCATTTTCTTTATTTAACAACCTGTTACAGCACCATTTGAACTTCTGACTAGTGTCAAAATTTTCGTTAGGGGTTAGCCAGCCAAGAAATTCATGCCCTTCTTGTTCTAGCATGATTTTCAACTGTTGCTCTCTTTGCTCCCTTGTGAGATTAGATTTACCAGAGCAAAGACAGGGGAGATGACCTTTAGCTGTAAGGTTATGTATATTATTTGCAATAAAAGGTTGCTTTACAATTCCCATGATTACTAATTCGTGCTCTGCACATTTAAAGCATGTAACTTGTATGGTGCCATTCGGGCCCCTAACAATCTTAACCTCATCGTTATAATTAACTTTAGCTTTAGCTGTTAGTATTTCGTTTGATTGGGTTCTATGGTTGCGTATGCTCTCGCTAAGGCACTTGTCACAACTAGAGTTCGAGTTGAGATACGTATTAACTAATTTTACGAATTCTTTTTGGTGTCTCTGACATTTGAGCTTGACATGATTTTCCCTGTCAACCTTAGCCACATTTACTATATTCTTACAATCATCATCTTCATAGTATCCTTCAAACGAGTGTCCTCTCTCTTCACTTATAAGCATCACTTTGTTGTTAGTATGTTTGCTCCGGAAACTAGAATCTAAATTTTGGTGGATTCTCTTTCCGCAATAACAAGGAAGGTTGTTTTCGATATTCGAAATATTAATTTCAAATTCTAAGCCCGAAAAACGGTTAGTACACCTAGAGCATGAAAATACACCTCTTCTTTCTTTCCCCTTTCCAATGATCCTTTCAAAAGTAATTGTGTGTTTTTCACCTCCAGTTACTATATCGAAAGTAGAACCAATTAGTTCAGGAATAAAGTTGAATTGAACCTCACATCCATCACTTTTCCATTTTTTGAACTTCTTCTCGTAAAACTCTATCACTTTCTGGGGAGCATAGATGCTTCTATGAGGGTTATCAAAAGGGTGTTTTTCATTTTTATTTTCTTTAAAAATGAAGTGCTTTTTTTGTTTCCTTATTCTGCTTTTCTCCACACAGAAGCATCCAACCTCATAAACTCTGAGGCGTCTGTCACTACTTTCGGGGATGACATCTAACTTACTATCTGAGGCAATGTTATCTGAGAAGTATACTGGTCGAAGATCATGATAGTAGTTGATTCCACATGAGTCACAATTGATCAATGTGTTTTTGCCATTTACGCCAGAAACCAAATCAAGAATTGTATGTTTAGACAATCCGTCATCTGTTGGGACAATGAAGTATTTTCCTACAAGTGATCCACAAGCAGGTTTGCGACCGGGCTTTTGGGAGGTCATATATGTTCCGTTGATTCCTATATTGTTGAGGGAGGTTTATAACAAAAAGGAGTACAGCTCTTCAATTGTGAAGTTCCTCCAAGCTTTTATGCATAATCTGTATTAATTTAATATAAGCCAAATTAAGTAGATGATCTCACTCGAATTTGCCCCAAAACAATCTAGCGGCAGATCAAGCCACAAATCTCTGTACCATCATTTGACATTATTTTTCCTAACACCTAGTCATTGCCTATCTAGTCGACTGCTATTTTGGGTGCCGGAACCATCATTCCCTCATGCAGCCTCGACATACCTCAAGAAACCGGAACTACCCACCCGCAATTCATTGCTTTTTAGCATAAAAAAACAGAGCATGCTTGGTACTTAAATGCATTGGAGTTCACATGCCTCAGAATGTAGAAATTAACTGGGATAGTTCAACAACGATTGAAAGTGCTCATTACCCCAAAGACACGCTAGACCGTGCTAAGTACGCCCAGTACCTAACAAATTTCCTTGCGTCGAAGGGGTATGACGAGAGCGCGGAAAATGATGACAAGAAGCGAAACTACGTTCTCAACCTGAACTCCGAATGGGGTAGTGGTAAGACATACTTCCTTCGTCGTTGGGCTGAAGACCTAAAAACGCATCATCCCGTTGTCTATGTTGATGCTTGGCAGCAGGACTATTCAGATGATCCGTTGATGACGGTAATTTCTTCTATGACTAAGCAACTTCGAGAGCAAGCTGGTAAGACAGAAGACAAGACAATGTTCAGTGTAGTTGGCAAGGCTGGAGGTCTATTTAAAGCTCTAGCTCCAGCCATTGTTGGTGGGGTAACTAAGAAGTTTACTGGTATTGATTTCGCTGCTGTTATGAATGATGCCGAGGAAGCGAACGCAGAATCTGAGTTAAAGGATGAAGACGATAAACCTTTAGATATGAGTGCCGCTGCGTCTAAAGCTGTACAGTACATGCTGGACGAACATGATGGAAAAGCTAAAGCAATTTCAGCCTTGAAGGAAAGTGTCTGTCAGTGGCTTGAGGCAGTAATAGGGCTTACCGATAAAAACTACCCGGCCTTCGTCCTCATTGATGAATTAGACCGCTGCCGTCCGAGCTACGCCGTAGAAATGCTGGAGACAATAAAGCACATCTTCAACATTAAAGGCGTTGTCTTTGTTGTGGCGACGGACACTGAACAGTTACAGCATGCTGTTAAAGCTGTCTATGGGGAGGGTTTTGATGCTGGTATCTACCTTGGGCGTTTCTTCGATGCTAGGTACACGCTGAGAGAAACTGATTATGAGCAGCTTTTGGAAGTACATTGCGATCTTCACAAGATTTCAATGTCAGGCTTGAGTGATAGTGGACTGACAGTATGGCCGAGATGTGCAGATAAAGCAGAGAAAGGTAACGATGATACGGAAACGAAGATTGACATAGAAAAACGCAACCTATCAGCGATACTGCGAGCATTTGGATTGTCTGCAAGAGAGGCTATCCAAGTGATGGAAAGGTTGGCCTCGACCATCACCAATATGCGCCCAGGAAGTGCTATGAATCTGTACTATTTGGTTATCTTAATGTGCATGAAGGAAAAATACCCAGAGTTCTTCACTAAGCTAAAGAACAAGACAATCTTTTCAGGCAACTCACAAAGTGCATGGAATACCTTTGCTCACAATCTTTTTCTCGGAGAGACAGTATTAGAAATCCACATTGATACCAACTCGTTTTTTACAGAGTTTTTAGAGAATAACGGTGGTATGAAAATCCGGAGACAGAGCCAATATCTACCTACAGACACGACAGTCACCTTAAGCAACTACTTCTATAACATACACGGCTCGATGCAAAGTGGTTTCAGTCGAGATAACTCCTTTTCCGGTCTGATGAGCGCAAACAGAGGTTCAAGTAGCAGAGGAGAAGTTTTGACGATAAACAATATTGATAACTGGCTGCAGTACGGATGCCATTGGGTTGAGGAAGATTGTGTAGTAAAGGATGAAGGTAGTGTCAGCAACTCCCCAATAGAGCGAGTATCGTTCTACGATCGATATAAAGATCTCGTAGAGCTCAGCACCGCTCTAGACGTTTAACCCATTACTTCAGGCTGTCTGTAGCGGATTAGCAAATCTGGCCGCATATTTACAGTTAATTACCATGTCTTGGCATATTAAAAGTGATCTGAAATATAAAGTATTCCACAGACTTCGTAACAAGGGAATGCCCTATTCCGTGCTAGAGCAATTATCCGTCACACTTTAAAGTTGGACGTTTGACCTACTTTTTCTAATCAGTGTAGTGTCTAGTGAAGTGAGGTCTTACCACATAATGCAAGAGTTGCTTACAGGCAGCAATCGCTTGCCATTCAAGATAGTCTAAGGAACATGGATGTTAGTAGAGAATGACTTGGTGTTAAAACCAATCAGTGAACTTCTAGATAAATCGTTTTTTATTCCCGCTTACCAGCGGGGGTATCGTTGGACAAAACGCCAAGTTACTGAACTACTCGATGATATCAAGGAGTTTCAGCAACAAGCAGAAGAAGGCCCTAAAAGTGCCTTTTACTGCTTGCAACCGATTGTAGTAAAAAGGCGTGGCGATACCTGGGAGCTGGTCGACGGTCAACAAAGACTTACAACAATCTTTATCATTCTGAGTTGCCTTAAAGATGTCGCCGCAATCTTTGGCCTTGGTACCTATAAGTTACGCTACGAAACAAGAGAGAATAGTGCTGCTTTTTTGGAAAACATTGATGTTGCACTAAGTAATGACAACATCGACTTTTTCCACATATGTGAAGCTAAGCAGGCAATTGAAAACTGGCTCGGCAAGCAAGCTCCAACTTATAAAATGAAGTTGTTTGAGTCTTTGGTTAACAATGACCAAGTGGGAAAAAATGTAAAAATTATATGGTATGAGATTGGCGAAGCAGAAAACGCAACATCCGTCTTCACTCGCCTTAACGTTGGTAAGATACCTTTAGTAAACGCTGAACTAGTCAAAGCCCTGTTCTTAAAGTCTAGTAACTTTAATGACAGTACAGGTGGAAAATACCTTCAGCAGTTAAGTATTGCCCAAGACTGGGATGCCATAGAGAAACGCCTTCAAGATGATGCCTTTTGGTACTTTATCAGTAATAAAAATTACAAAACAAATAGAATAGAACTTGTTTTAGATCTTGCCGCAAAAGAGTTATGTGACGACGGAATTCAAACAACAGACCCCTTACGAACATTCCTTAAGTTCAACCACTTACTTTCAGATAAATCCAAAAACGTTCCATTGGAATGGCTCAAGGTAAAACAGTGCTTCATGACTCTAGAAGAGTGGTATAATGATAGAGCTTTGTTTCATTTAGTGGGTTTTTTAGTAGCCAACCGAAGCTGCTCTATTGATGAACTCTTTTCTCTTCAGAAAAAATCTCAAACTAAGCAGTCATTTAAAAAATTATTGTTGAACAAAATTTTCGCTCCTTTGTTTCCGCAGACAAACTTTAGTTGCTTACAACTGGAGTCAATAGCGGAAGAACTTATGCAATTGAGCTACGGAAGGAATGACAGCAAGATAAAGAATGTTCTGTTGTTGTTTAACATAGCAAGTCTGCTTGCTAACCCGAGAACTAACTCAAGGTTTCAGTTTGAGCGTTTCAAAGATGAGGAGTGGGACATTGAACACATAAGATCAGTAGCCTCTGAAATGCCTCACAGTAAAGATAAGCAAAAGGTATGGTTGAGAAACGTTGTCGACTATATCTCAGATGAGAACACATATGAGCCAAATGAACGTCCTGAGAGCTTTGCTGAACAAGCTAGAACTATTAAAGAAAGTGCTTGCGAACTGTTACACAGTAAAATATTTGACTCAGTCCAATTTGAAAAAATCTATCAACAAATCTTAGAACTCTATGATCCCTTCAGTCGTGATGAAGTTGATAACTCTGTCGGAAATTTAACTTTACTGGATAGTCATACTAACCGCAGTTACCAAAACGCAGTTTTCCCAATAAAAAGGTTTCGAATGATTGAGCTAGATAAACAAGCTACGTTTGTTCCTCTTTGTACGAAAAACGTTTTCTTGAAGTATTACAGCAAACATGTGGACAAGATGCTTTTTTGGGAGCCTAAAGACAGTCAAGATCACCAAAATGCAATGGCTGAAACAATCTATGGCTTAGCCTGTGGTGAAGGGGTTTATAAATGAACAAAGGACAATGCTTAACATTCTTCGGGTTATTTGACTTTGTAGAGGCCATTGAAATACCAATACTTCAAAGGGATTATGCCCAGGGAAGAAAAGAAGCTCTGGACGTCAGAACTTTGTTTTTGAGCTCGTTACATGATGCTTTGTTAGTTACTGAAGAAGATAGAGAAACGTCGCTCGATTTAGATTTTGTGTACGGTAGCTTTGAAGGAGAAGATGGTGGCGTGTTTTCAGTTCTCGATGGGCAACAACGCTTAACGACTCTCTTCCTCCTGCACTGGTTTTTAGCTTTGAAGAGCAACCGCTTAGAGTCTTTTCGAGATAAGTTTGTAACATCAGACGGTTTATCACGATTCAGATATAAGACAAGGCACAGTACAACAGAGTTTTTCAATGCTCTGACATCTGCCCATTTTGAAACTATAGAGCTGGATAACATCAGTGGTCAGATTTGTGACAGCCAGTGGTTTTACGCGTCATGGATTTATGACCCAACGGTTCAATCATGTTTATGCATGCTAGATGCGATATCTAATAAGTTCAAAAACATTGATATTGATTTGTATGAACGGCTTACAAATACGGTTAGGCCATACATCACCTTTCAGTACCTCAATCTACATTCATTCAAGCTGTCTGATGACTTGTACATCAAGATGAATGCAAGAGGCAAGCCTTTAACAGCATTCGAAAACTTCAAAGCTTGGTTGTTTGATCAAGTCGAAAATGAGTTACCAGCAAGTCAATTTGAGTATAAAGTTGATCAGCAATGGACAGATATATTCTGGAAGCATAGTGTCGAAGAAAACGTTGACTTCGATCTGACCTATCTGAGGTTTTTTAACTTAATCGCTTTTTTTCACGGGTGTGAGACAACAGTAGGCAGTTACACATTACTAACACCAGGCGAAAAATCTATGCTTAGGGAGATGCGGGACTCCCGTAATTACATTCCTTACTCTTATCTAAATAAAATACAGGCATTCAAGAGAAAGGATCTAGTTCGAATTACCAAAGCGCTAGATTTTATCGAATCTAGCCAAAGCAATGAAATTACTGACCTATTTTACATTGTCCTAAAAGCTTCAAATAATGTCTCTTTGGCTAAGTTCTATGCCTTATTGGTTTTTACAGAGAATGCACCTGAAGTTGAATCATGGAATGAGAACACATTAGTTCAATTGTCTCGCTGGATCAGAGTTACCAATAACTTAATCAATAATCATCGACTTGATGATATGACCTCATTTATTGCCTCAATCAAGGCTTTACATCAACTCTCAGAGCAAAGCCAATCTATCTACGAAGGGATAACGCACGAAACTTTCGAGACTAGTGGATTTGCAAAGGAGCAGTGGCATGAAGAAATTCAAAAAGCCCGACTGATCTTGAGTGACAACAATTGGGAGTGTTCCCTAAAACGATATGAGGCGCACAGCTATCTCAATGGAAAGCTCTTGTTTATCCTCGTTATGGCAGAGAATGATAACGATATAAACCTAAGTGTATTTGAAAGCTATGCTGACAAAGTTAGCACGCTGCTGAGTTTACAAGTGTTAAACTCACCCAACTACCTTCTCCAAAGAGCTCTTTTGTCACAAGATTTTTATTTAATTGAAGATGGTTACAACAGGTTTTCTTTCGGGATGCCAAACAATACAAGTTATCGAGATAGAGCTGAGAATTGGTTCAAAATTGTAGTTAAACCTTCTTTTAAAGTACTGGTTGATAAGATAAGCGGTAGCGACCTCGATAGTGTAAATTCAAGCCTACAGGAAATAATCGATTCAAGCAGTGTTAACGGCTGGAGAGAGCTGATAGTCAAAAGCCCTGAAACTATCCGTTACTGCAAAAACAATTTGATACACAAGCAAGGTGAGGTGGTTTATCTGCTTTCCAAAACAAACCGCAGAGGCTATCACGCAGAGTTGTATAGTTTTGTTCTGAACTTGAAGCTTCAAAGTATTAGTCAAAGTGGTAGCTTGCCAGATGACATCACTTTGTTAAATTACGAGTATGTCTATGGCGATGAGACTCCTAAAGCGAAACTAAAAATCGCCGATGAAGAGTTTGGTATTTGTTTCAAGCAAAGTAAGTACGCAGTTGTTAGGAAGACTCCTCATTCAGAGTACCCATCATATCTAGTTGACAGTGTTGTAGAAACACCAGAAAAGATCATGAATTTGTTGTTGTCTCTTGGAGTGGCGAAGGATGCTATTGCATGAGTTGTAATGACCCATAGAAGAGTTGGACATGGCAATTTGCCAGACTCCACCTAATCAGGATCTTTCTAATCTAACAAAACATGTATCTCGGAAATGTCCAAAACTGTGCTAGCAACAACTATCAGACCCTGAGCTTTCTGTGGCTCTGTTCTTTCGTTATGTAAGCCACATCTATTGGTGACCGCGTAACAATGCCATATCTCTTATTTTTAACAATTGTCATCCAAACGGTATAAATTGACGGATTTTGAAAAAGGCTTTTTAGCATATTGATGAGCCGTCAGAGTTATATCTTCGTAAATCACTGATTATAAATGCATTGTTACCATCTAAGGTAACATGGCCATCTAGAAGTCCTTCCGGCTTTCTTTGTGCATTTCCGGTTTATTGCCTTCTTTCCCAAAATAAATGCGATCTAGAGTGGTTTTCAGATACCGTTATATACCTTACTATATAACGATAACTGAGCATGCTGATATTAGAGGTAAAGTATGAACAAGCGTTTGTTAACGTATCTGTTTTCTATAGGTTGTGCGCTGGGAGCGTCGAGTTTGGCGATGGCGTCGGAGAAGGTGACAGTTTTTGCCGCTTCTTCGTTGACTAATGCCATGAATGAAGTGGCGGCGGTATACAAAGAAAAAACGGGTACTCAATCGACGCTTTCGTTTGCCTCTTCTGCAGCACTTGCAAGGCAGATTGCGCAAGGCGCACCGGCTGATATCTATCTTTCTGCCAATGAAAAGTGGATGGATTATGTTGAGCAGCAGCAGGCAATTGAGCCGAAGTCGCGTAAAAGTTTGTTAAACAATAGTCTGGTGTTAGTGGCTCCGGATTCTTACCCAACCGATAGCATTGCCATCAGTGCTTCGTGGGATTTGGCCAAGGCGCTGGATGGTACACGACTGGCGACGGGTGATCCTAAGCACGTACCTGCCGGTATCTATGCCAAGGAGTCACTGAAGAATATAGGCTTATGGCAGAAGGCTTCTCCTTTGCTGGCCCGTGCGAGTAATGTCCGTTCGGCGCTGTTGTTGGTAGAGAAACAAGAAGCCATGCTTGGGATTGTTTATAAAACAGATGCCCTGATTGCAAACAAGGTAAAAGTGGTCGCCGAGTTGCCAAACAACAGCCATACGGCAATTACTTATCCTGTTGCAGTTGTGAAAGACAAGGCCAATGGTCAAGTCGAAGATTATTACCAGTTTTTGCAGTCAGATCAGGCTCGTGAGATTTTCGAAAAATACGGCTTTGGAGTTAACTAAGCGTGCTGACAGATTATGAGCTGCAGGCACTGCTGCTTAGTTTAAAAATATCGGGTGTGGCAGTGGTGGTTAGCCTGCCTCTGGGGATCTTGTGTGCCTGGCTGCTGGCGCGATGTCGGTTCTATGGCAAGGCCATCTTGGATGGTATTGTGCATCTGCCCTTGGTACTGCCCCCGGTTGTTATTGGCTATTTGCTGTTAACCCTGATGGGGCGAAATGGTGTGATCGGCAAGGCGCTTTATGACTGGTTCGGGCTGACGTTTAGTTTTAGCTGGCGCGGAGCCGTTATCGCCGTTGCTGTGGTTTCTTTTCCGCTCATGGTTCGTTCAATTCGTCTGGCATTGGAAAGTGTTGACCCTAAGTTGGAGCAGGCCGCCCGGACACTTGGTGCGAGTCCGCTGAAAGTCTTTTTGACCATTACGTTACCACTCACAGCTCCGGGTATTTTGACGGGGACCATTCTGGCCTTTGCTCGTGCGCTGGGTGAGTTTGGTGCCACGATTACCTTTGTTTCGAATATTCCCGGTGAGACACAGACAATTCCTCTGGCTATGTTTTCCTTCATCGAAACACCGGGCGCAGAGAGTGAAGCCGCCCGCCTTTGTATTATTGCAATTGCTATAGCTTTGGCTTCATTGCTGGTTTCCGAATGGATGGCGAGAATGGCACGTAACCGACTGGAGACCCAATGCTAGCGATTAATGTTCAGAAAACACTCGGTAACCTAGATCTTGATATCAAGCTTGAGTTGCCAATGCAGGGGATCACCGCGATTTTTGGCCGTTCGGGAACGGGAAAGACATCACTGATTAATGTACTGAGTGGTTTAAGTGAGCCCGACAAAGGAGCGATAAAGCTCGGTGATCGAATACTGTGTGATAGTGAAGAAGGCATTTACCTTCCTCCCGAGAAAAGAAAAATCGGTTATGTGTTTCAGGATGCGCGCTTGTTTCCGCATTATACCGTTTCTGGAAACCTTACCTATGGCTGCCGAGAGAAGGATCAAGCGCACTTTGAGGCTGTCGTGAAGCTACTTGGTATTGAAAGCTTGTTACAGCGTTATCCGTCATCTCTATCGGGCGGTGAGAAGCAGCGAGTTGCTATTGGCAGGGCATTACTGACAAAGCCCGATATGTTGCTGATGGACGAGCCTCTGGCGTCACTGGATCTGCCGCGCAAGCACGAGCTGATGCCTTATTTGGAGAAGCTGGCCAAGCAGGTCAATACCCCCATTCTTTATGTTACCCATAGCCTCGATGAAATTTTGCGGCTTGCAGATCATATGGTGATGATTAATCAGGGCAAAGTGGTTGTTGCCGGGAATGTAAATAGTGTTTGGGGTTCACCGGAAATGCGTCCGTGGTTACCGCCCAAGGAGCAAAGCTCTTTGATTAACGCACGGGTAAATCACACCCACCCGGACTATGCTTTGACTCAGGTAATGTTAAATCACGACGCATGCCTATGGGTAAGCAAACTTAACAGGCAGCGAGGGGAATGGGTAAGAGTACGAATTCACTCCAATGACGTTTCGATAACTAAGGCAAAGCCTGAAAAGACAAGTATCCGTAATATATTGACGGCAAGGGTGGACAAGCTGCTTTCTGTTGATGAAGAGGAAAAAGTTGCTGTAAGACTTCGAGTCGGAGAAGCTCAGATATGGGCGAACCTTACACTATGGGCAGCAGATGAGCTAAATATCAAAGTTGGGGATGAGGTATTTGCTCAAATAAAAGGTGTGAGTGTAACTCAAGATGACTGGGTATAATTAATTAAAAAACGAGTACTTACTTTGTAATAAAAGCTTTCTGGCTAAGTTAGAAATAGACCACAAAATAATGCTGGCAATAAAGTTAATGTTGGTAATTGTTTGTGGTCTTTTTTATCCTTATTTCACTAAATAAAATCAGTTCCAAAATTTATTTCTGTTGTATTGGTTCAGCCGTCGATTAAATTGATAGGTTATTCTGTACATCATTGTAATAAAGGTTAGACAAAAGTGAGTTACACTTTTGTCTGGGGTTATATTATTGAATATAAAGGGAAATATTTGATTGTGCACAGCGTTTCTGTATTGTTTGTATTGTTAAAAGTGTGTCAGGATGTTTGAAATATAACCGTTGCATATTGAACTGTTCAGCTTTGAGTCAGTATATTGTTCACCACATTAAGGCTGGTCAGGAATTGGCTGAGATACAAATCTTAGTTTTCTTAATATACTTTTTTGTTGTTTGGATACGATATAAGTCTATTTGGAAATCATAAATTCAATTAAACATATACTGGATGTACCCATGCGCACACTATCATTATTAATTCTTTCTACGTTGTTGGTTACAGGCTGTGGTTCTGGCGGTGGTTCTGATGACGGCGCCGCTACAGGCGGAGATTCAAATTCAGGGAACGGATCAGTTATTTCTGGTGACGGCAACAGCGGTTCCAATAATGGTGGTAGCTCTGACAATGGTGGCAACTCCGGAAATAACGGCGACAATAACGGAAGTAACGGCGATCCGCAGAATGGCGATTTTGCCGACCAGATGCTAGCGGCAGTGAATGCGGCCCGCGCTCAGGCTCGTGACTGTGGTGGTCAGATGATGCCGGCAGTACCTGCATTAACATGGGATTATAGCCTGGAGCAGGCGGCGTTTGTTCATTCTAGCAACATGGCAAACTACAACTTCTTCAGCCATACCGGTTTAAATGGTGATCAGCCAAGTGATCGTGTTTCTGACCAGGGTTATAGCTGGAGCACAGTGGGCGAAAACATTGCAGCGGGTCAGAGAGATCTCGCCTCGGTAATGGATAGCTGGCTTAAAAGCCCTGGCCACTGTAAGAACATCATGAGTGCGAACTACACTCAGATGGGCGCTTCATCAGTGACTAACTCAAGTGCGCAATATAGCATTTATTGGACTCAGGTTTTTGCCCGTCCACGTTAATTTTGTTGGCACTTGCTAATGAAGATATCGCCGCTGTTTGATACTGCGGCGATTCAATCATGTTGTGCTCTTGTCTTTCGAGAGTATTACGATCTGGCCGTCACTGAAATAGTGGCGGCTTTTTGAATACGCAACAGGCTTGCCAAACTGTTGGTATTCAACATTCCACCCAGAGTCTCTGGCTTTTTCTGCCAGTTCATCTCTTTCTATATCGATATCAGGGTCGATACCGTGCAAGATGGTAATTATTCCTTTGTAGTGAGCTAGTTTTAGTTCGTTGTCATAGCTAACGGCACCCACCCATATAGGCTTTCCTGACTGCTCCTCATTACCAGCGTACCACCAGCGAATATGCTTCCTGTTAACCAGATCACCGGCAAGTTGGTAGGCATACCATTGAGGTTGTTGATTCCAGTAAAGATCAGAGATAGGCGGTAGCTCTTTGGAAAGCAGCTTTAAATAGCGACTAAGAGTTAGGTCATTTCGCGAGAATGTTTCATTCTCAATCCAGCCTAATTCACTCATGAGCTGTTGCGGTGTATTTCCCACAACAACGATATTGATTGGTTGCGCCTGATATACCGGAGCCAAACCCGGATAAACGGTATAATCCAGTTCATGCAGTGATTGTTGGGTATTGTTTATTTCTTTTGTTTCAAATGCATACGCATCGCTGGCAAAAAAATGATAATAATTCGCCCCGGCCATCACCGCGAGCCAGCACAGACAAATGTTCAACCACCTTTTCCAGCTCTTTGTTCGGTAGAGTATCAGGCTGATCACTGAAGCAATAAAAATAGCCACGACTAATAAGCTATGTTCTTTCAGGAACAGGGTAATAGTGGCGAGATCTGGCATTAACTCGATTCCTTGCGCCAGCAAATAACCGGCAAATACAAATTGTCCGACACCGATAACAAGACCGATTAATGAGTATGCCGTGAAGGTCATCCAGGGAAGCGCGTAGCTGCCAGCCATGAAGGGCATTATCCAGGCTACCGGTCCCAGCAGGCGGGCTATAGCGACCACCAAAGGGCCGCGTTTTCTCAGTACCAGCCGGGCTCTGGCAATGGGTCTTCGGGTTTTAGGAACACGCTGGCAGAGCCAGCGGCGTCCGTTAACGCCATAACGGCGGCCGATGAAATAGCTGAGCTGATCGCCAATAAGGCCGCCAAGGAGTACGGATATGACACCGTACATTGCGCCGCTACTTAGCAGGTAGCCTGCAGCAAGCAAGAAGGGCTCTC
Organism: Photobacterium kasasachensis; assembly: GCF_050336885.1. Taxonomy (NCBI): domain Bacteria; kingdom Pseudomonadati; phylum Pseudomonadota; class Gammaproteobacteria; order Vibrionales; family Vibrionaceae; genus Photobacterium; species Photobacterium kasasachensis. The sequence goes on along the minus strand of NZ_JAKJSH010000037.1, from coordinate 6,551 downwards.
CGGGAAAAAAGAGGTTGGGCCCTATCAGTGCATCGAGAAAGCTACCGCCGAAGAACCACCACCAGCTGGCATTTAGCATTTGTTATCTGCGTCCTTGTAATGGCCGAACTCATAACTCATTTCGTTATTGCGCATTTCTCCGAAAAAAAAGCGGCGTACATTGGCTTTCAGGTAGGTTAGCCCCATTTTGAAAAATCCATCCTGTTCAAGTCGGCGAGGATCGAACCAGAAGCTGACAGGCAGCATTCGGTAGCGCCAGGTCTCGGAAGCCCTGCGTACGTAGTCACAGTCTTCGCAAAGAACGATTTCTTCATCAAAGCCGTTAATTTCCTCATGGGCCCGCTTGGTTGAAAACAGGCAGGCACCGACTGATGTCGGGAAGAAAAAGGATGTAGCAAATAGTCCGGCATTGAACAGTCCGTAGCCAAGGCGGTAGCCAAGGGACAACTCTTCGGCACTCATATACACACCGGCCACTTCGAGCTTGCGTTTTTCAAGCTGGTGGAGGGCATTGGTCAGGAACGTTGGTTCTAGACGCACATCTGCATCTAGAAATAGCAGACGTTCATGGGAGGCAAGCTTGGCACCGGTATTACGGCCTAGGCTGGTTCCTCTATTTTCCATTTTATGAACAGTCAGGGCTGGCAAGGCTTTATCGAAACCATGCGCAACCTCACAGGTGTTGTCATCGCTGTTGGAGTCCACCACGATAACTTCGAAGTTCTGGTGACTTTGCTTGCTTAGATCTTCCAGTAAACGGCCGATACGTTTCTCTTCGTTTAGGGTGATCACAACAATACTAATCGGATTCATAATTACCTCTCAAATTCGTAATTGGCTTAATTGATGAGAGAATTATGCTTTGAAGGGACTGAATAGGATGTGAGAGGTTAGTTCATCTTCTGTTCATGCAATTGAGTTAGTTCTCAATGTGTTTATTGCAGGTAGAAGGCTTTGATTTGCTCGCATAGCCATTCTGGATCATCAAGAGGACGGGCATACGCAAGTCAGCCACTCTAAGGAGTGGCTGACTTAACTTTAATGGCTGGCTTTCTTGGCCGCCTCTAGCTGATATTCCTCAACCTCTGATACCCACTTTGGACGGTTGATGAATTTGCCGAGCAAGTAGGAGGGAATTAGGAAAATAAATAGAGGTATTGATTCATGGATGTAGGTATTGGCCAGCGCTTCCTCATGGGAGAAGTAATTAAGCACAGCCAGAACACCAAAAATACCACCTAACATAACTAGAATAGCCGAGACTACCAAGGTCAAGCCAAGTAGATCTCTGAAATAAAGTTTTGATGCTTTCATGTTTGTTCCCTCGCATTTTTCACGCTTTGAATATACTCCTTGGTATGCATAATATTGTGAGATATGTCATACAAATATAATTGCTGTATGCATGAATGCGGCAAAATTGATTTAGAGCAAAATGTGACGGGGGTACAAGATGGAATGCAACGGATTCAAAGCGCCCATTTGAAGGCGTCGTAGAATCGGGCTTTTCCGTTTTCATTAATGAGCTGCCCATGTGAAAGAATGATCCGATCGAACGGCCAGGTCAGGATTTCCTGTAATGACTGCCTCAATCGTGTTTTGTCCTTAAACGTCAGGCGCCAGTACAATGGCATGGCAGGCGTCTTGTAGCAGCCATTAAGCAGGGCAAGGCTGATAGTGAGTATATTGGTCGAGGGGCTAAGCCAGGAAAGGGTATCACCGACAATCAGGGTATTGGAAACCGGATCGCAGAAGATAACTTCTTCCATTTTGTCACTGCCGCGAAGTAGGGTCTGGTAGAGCTGATGGCGCCAAAGAACAGGGGTTTGTGCACTGAGAGCATCATCAAATGCGAGATCGGTTCGCTTGTTTTGCAGGCCGGGCGGCGCGAAAAAGTATGCTTCCGGGTAGGCCAGCCACCACTCGGATAGAAACAGGTGGTGGTTCATATTTGGTGTAACTATGGCGTGTATCTTTCCCAACTTGGTAAGTTCAAGCTGCAGCTGCGTTGTTAGCTGGACGGGAGAGTGGATTAGTAGCTTGTTGTCATCAAGCCGGATCACGGTCATACGAGCGCCGACAGGAATGCCGTTCACCTTGAACGGCATATCCTGATACCAAATTCGGTTGCTGCTCCATTCAATCATAGGTCATCCTTAACCTGTGATGAGCTTAGCCTGGCTAGAAGCCCATAAGTTTGAGTAAGTTTTCTGCCGTCTCGATAGCCTGCTGGCGGTTGGCGATATTCAGCTTTTGATACAGATTGCGAATGTGAGTTTTAATCGTCGTTGAGGCAACATCAAGCTCTGAGGCGATTTGCTCGTTACTGTAACCCGTATAGATAAGACCTAATACCTGCCACTCGCGCTGTGTTAGCGGGCTGGTGCGGATTAGTTCAGGCACATCTGGCAGGTTAAGCAACTTTTCAACAAAGCTTTCATCGAAATGTACGGAGCGGTTACGCTCTTTGCTGGTCATTTCTCGAAGCAACTGACGAGCACGATGCAGCTCTAACTCGCTAAGTGCTTTACCATCGACAAGTTCCTGCAACAAGTCGCAAATATCGGCGCCATCACATAGGAAAATACCAACCATCCCAGTGCTGTTGGTTAACACTAGAGCTTCTTTGAGCTGCGCCAGTGCTTTTTCTCTTTCATTCATTCGCTTACTGAGTACAGCTTGTACCACAAGGTTGCGGTTTTTGTCTGTGATAAGATTATGCTTATCGCAACTTTCAAGCAACATATCCAAGATAAGCTGTGAACGTTCCATTTCACCCACGTTAAGGCAGGCGCGGGCAATATTACGCCATTGCAGTTGCTGGAAATGGTTACATGCCGCTTCCGGTTCCTCGGCTTTTTCAAGCCAGCTTTGAATGCTCTCTAGATCGCCTTTGAGCTGCCAGTAGAACAGGTTTGCCAAATCCGTATTGGCTCGCCAGTCAATATGGTAGTCGGAGCGGTCCATCATGCTATTACACAGTTCAAGGTAGCGGGCTGCCTTGTCTTGCTCGCCACGGGTGATGGCAATTCTGGCAAGCATTGAATAGGCGTGGAGTGACTTGGTTTCGTCAAAAGGTGCAAGTACTTCCAGGCTTTTCAGAGCCGCTTCTTCTGCTTCGTCCAGGCGATTCCAACACCAGAGGATCTGGGCACGAAGGCGTAGCAGGAACTCGTGCAGCGGAACTTGCTGCAAATGCTGTTCTTTCACAAGTTTGAACGCTTGATCCAGCTGCTCGTAGGCGGACTGAACGTAACCTTGCGCCAGTAAGATTTCACTTTGCTGAAGAAGGGCCCAAAGCGCCTGGTGGTAAACATGATACTGGCGAGCCATTTTCTCGGTTTGCTGCATCATAGGCAGCGCACGGCTTAGATTACCCAGGCAGTGGTGTACTTCGCCGACAACTGAGGTGGCAACAATTCGACTACGGTAAGTCGTAGATGGAAGCTGGCCAAGTGCAAGCTCGGAGAGAGTTAGCGCGTCTTCCGGTTTGCTTTGGTTTATGGCCACCTGTGCACGCAGGGCGTTAAACTCACCCTGTAGCGCGTCATTCAAAACGATGTTGTGTTTGTGCATCTCGGCTTCTGATTCGAGAATCAGCTCACCGACATCGTTATAGCGGTGCTGGCTTTGGATTAGCCATAAGCGTAACAGGGCCAGACGCGGGGTACTAAACAGTGTGTCCTTGTCCAGATGATCAATGCTGTCTTCTAGCAGTTTAAGCTCGCCATGGTGGAACATTTCCCAACCAAACTCAGACAGGATCTCGACACTGAGGCTCTTGTCTTCGCTTTTTTGGGCATGGAGCAGAGCCTGTTGCGGCGAGTTTTGTTTTAGCCATGCCCGGGCTGCCAGTGAATGGAGCTCTGAACGTTGCTGCGGGATTTGTGAATAACGCTGGTGGCGTAAAAACTCGGCAAACAGATTATGGAAGCGATACCAGTTATTGTCGCCTTCCAGTGTATTAAGGAATAGGCCAAACCGGTTAAGTGATTCCAGCATCGCCAGAGCATCGCTTCGCCCGGTAAGGTCGGTCACCAATTCGGCATTGAACATATCCAGAACCGAACATTGCAGCAAGAACTGCTGGGTTTCGCGATCCAACTGGTCAAATACCTCTTCGGCCAGGTAGTCCCAGAGGTGGCCCCGGTTGAAGTTTGCAACCGATACAGCTGATTCGACGAGGTTGTTTGGTCTTTGTTGTGCGTGTAATGCGATTAGCTGCAAGGCTGACGGCCAGCCTTCTACTTGTTCGCGTAAGGTTTTGAGTACACTTGATTCAACATTGTCAGTAACCCGCTTGTTGAAGAAGCGCTCTGTTTCTTCCTCGTCGAATGCCAGTAAATCGTTATCGACTTCTATTAACAGATCCCGTACTCGAAGGTTGGCTGTACCCAGTGGTGGCAAGGTACGGCTGGTAACGACGAGCGTGATGTTGTCAGGCATATTTTTCAGGAAGAAACGCATACCGTCGTGAATATCGTCGTTGTTGATGACATGGTAATCATCAAGTACCAGATAAGTTTGCTCGTGATAATCGCTCAGTTCACCGAATAGCTCGCTAAAGAGTGTAGACATACAGGCAAATTGTCTACGCTCTGCCATTGCCTGTGTTTTCAGGCAAGCATTGTTTGTTGACTTATTAATTGATTGCAGAAGGTAATTAGCAAAGCGGAATGTGTCGTTGTCGTTTTCATCGATATTGAACCAGCCGGTATGTGGGTGCTCGCTCAACCACTGTGCTGCCATAGTGGTTTTGCCGTAACCCGCTGGTGATCGAAATAGAACAAGACGGTAAAAAGGAGCCTGATCTAGCGTTTCCAGCAAACGGGGGCGGAGTATTGCATTATGAAGGCGTGCCGGTCGTGTCAGTTTAGATGGTATCCACATAGTCTTGCTATCTTATGTAAGGTTTCAGGTCCATTAAAGCTCTTAGGTATTAGTCTACTGCTCTAGGCAGATTATTGGTGAGCTTTATTCCATGGTGTAATCAAAATCATGCAATAAAATAATTTCATGACATTTGATCTGGGCCATAACTTTACCCACCTTAATACTAAAATCGGTAATTCTCTGTCTTCTCATCCCTGGAATTATGAGCTACCTCACATATATTGAAACTTTCATTAAAATTTAAGCCCAATGTTGCACATGTGGATTAGTCTAAACTTGTGAACCAAGTTGCATTATGTGATTCGTAGGGAGCAGTCTACACCTCGAAATTTGCAGAATGTCACACTAGGGAGGGGGATTGGGTAACTACGCCCCTCATACTCATCCCTAATCCTCCCTTGGTTAGGAGGATGTTTTGCCTGACAAACGAAGGCAACATAGTCACCAGTTGGAAATAATCCTAGAGCGAGATTGAACCATGTCTAAAAATGGTCATACACAACAATTTGACAAGGCTGCATTTAAAGCAGCCGTTGAGAAACACCTGACGACGACTTATGCGAATACTTCAGAGACTGCTACTCCACGTAGCTGGTATCTGGCGATGGGCCGAGCACTGGCAGAAATCAGTACCGGCAACCTGCTAGAAACAGAAAAACAACTAGCAGAAGAGAAAGCGCGTAGTGTGAACTACCTTTCTTTGGAATTCCTTATCGGCCGCCTGACAGGTAACAACCTGATCAGCATGGGTCTGTATGAAGACGTTGCTGCGGCAATGGAAGAGATGGGTCATAACCTGACTGATCTACTTGAAGAAGAGCGTGACCCTGCACTGGGTAACGGTGGTCTTGGCCGTCTGGCTGCCTGTTTCATGGATTCACTGGCTGCACAAGAGTACCCGGCGGTAGGTTACGGCCTGCACTACGAGTACGGTCTGTTCCGCCAGTCTTTTGTTGAAGGCCGTCAGGTAGAAGCACCTGATGCATGGCGTGGTCTTGAAGGTTACCCGTGGGAAGTGATCCGCCCAGAGCTTTCTCAGACAGTAAGCCTATACGGTCATGTCGAAGCTTACACTGACGAAAATGGCAACGCTTGCCGTCGCTGGGTGCCGGGTATGACGGTTGAAGGTGTGGCTTGGGACCTGCCTATCGTTGGTTACGACAACAAGAGCGTTTACCCGCTGCGTCTGTGGGAGTGCCGTTCTAATGCACCGTTCAACCTGGCACGTTTCAACGACGGTGACTATGTAGGTGCTCAGTACTCTGCACTGGAAGCCGGTAACGTGACCAAGGTGCTTTACCCGAACGACAACCATGACCAGGGTAAAGCACTGCGTCTGATGCAGCAGTACTTCCACTGTGCCTGTTCGATTGCCGATATTCTACGCCGTCACATCGGTGCCGGTAACAAGATTGAAGATCTGTCTAAGCTTGAGACTATCCAGCTTAACGATACGCACCCGACTATCGCTATCCCAGAACTGATGCGTATTCTGATTGACGAATACAAACTGGGTTGGGATGCCGCGTGGGCCATTTCTTCGAAGACATTCGCCTACACCAACCACACCTTGCTGCCTGAAGCACTGGAAACGTGGAGTGAAGCACTGATTGCCCAAATGCTTCCTCGTCACATGGAAATCATCACATGGAAATCAT
>NZ_JAKJSH010000036.1:0-32098 GCF_050336885.1 Photobacterium kasasachensis | reverse complement strand
TGCAACCGCCAGCCTGCTGCAGCTGATCCCGACCCGCCCCACCCATCAGGCTCATGCGACCTATATGATCCCGATGGTGGAGATCCAGGACCAGCCCAATTACCCGTACCGCGGGATGATGCTTGACTGTGCCCGGCAGTTCCACCCGATAAAACGCCTCAAGCACCTGATCGATCACCTGGCTCGCTATAAATTCAATACCTTCCACTGGCACCTGACGGATGACGAAGGCTGGCGGATTGAAATTGATGCCTACCCGGAGCTGACACGGATAGGGGCCTGGCGGGGACCGAACGAGGTTATCCAGCCACAGTACACCAACATCAGCCAACGCTATGGCGGCTACTACAGCAAACAGGAGGTACGCGATCTCATCGCCTACGCCAATGATCGCGGGGTTACCATCATTCCGGAGATCGATATTCCCGGCCACTGCCGTGCGGCTATCAAGTCGTTGCCGGACCTGCTGGTCGACCCACAAGACCGCTCGCAGTACCGCAGTACCCAGTGGTACTCGGACAACATTCTGTCCCCGGCACTGAAAGGCACCTATACCTTTATTGCTAACGTGCTGGACGAAGTCTGCGAGCTCTTTCCTGCCCCCTACATCCATGTCGGGTGTGACGAGGTGCCGCAAGGTGTATGGACCCAAAGTCCTGCTTGTCAGGCAATGATGGAACAGCACGGCTATCAGGATCCGCGAGAGCTGCAGGGACATATCCTGCGCTTTGCCGAGGAGGTCGTCCAGGCCAAGGGCAAGCGGATGATGGGCTGGGAAGAGGCAACCAACGGCAACAAAATCAGCAAGGATACCCTGATCTTCTCATGGCAGAACGAAGAAGCCGGACTGGCCTGTGCCCGCGAGGGCTATGACGTCATCATGCAGCCAGCCCAGTATACCTACCTGGATATGGCGCAGGGTTACACGGCAGACGAACCCGGCTCAGATTGGGCCTGCAAGCTGCCACTCGATGTCGTCTATAGCTACAAACCCCTGTCGTCACTGGCCGACAACGACCCGGCCCACCGGCATATCCTGGGTATCCAGGCCGCATTGTGGTGCGAGCTGGTCAACAACCAGAGCCGCTTTGAATACATGATTTATCCACGCCTGCTGGCCATTGCCGAGCTGTGCTGGACTCATCCTGACAACAGAAACTGGAAAGACTTCAAGGCTCGTCTGAGCGGGCAGTTAGCCTACCTGGACAAAGCTGGCATTAATTACCGTCGTTGTGACTAGCAACTCACAGCAAGTAAAAACATTAAAAGGATTGGACAATAATGAAATACGGTTATTTTGATAACGACAACAGAGAGTATGTCATCACTCGCCCTGATGTCCCGACCCCCTGGACCAACTACCTCGGTACGGAAAAGTTCTGTACGGTTATCTCGCACAATGCCGGAGGCTACTCCTTCTATAACTCTCCGGAGTACAACCGGGTCACCAAGTTCCGCCCAAACGGCTCTTTTGACCGTCCGGGGCATTACGTCTACCTTCGCGATGACGAAACCGGCGATTACTGGTCGATTTCCTGGCAGCCGGTGGCAAAGAGCCTCGACGAAGCCAAGTATGAAGTGCGCCACGGCCTGTCTTATTCGAAGTTCAAGTGCGAATACAGCGGTATCTCGGCCTCGAAAACCTTGTTCGTTCCTAAGGGTGAAGATGCGGAGATCTGGGATGTTGTTATCAAAAATGACAGCGACAAGCCACGCACCATCAGTGCCTTCTCGTTTGTCGAGTTCTCGTTCAGCCATATCCAGTCGGACAACCAGAACCACCAGATGAGCCTGTACTCGGCGGGTACCTCGTATAACGAAGGCGTGATTGAGTATGACCTGTACTACAACACCAATGACTTCGAGGGTTTCTACTACCTAGCCTCGACATTCGATCCTGATAGCTATGACGGTCAGCGCGATTCATTCCTTGGCCTGTACCGCGATGAGTCCAACCCACTGGCGGTTGAGCAAGGGCAATGTACCAACACGGTCAAGACCTGTTACAACCACTGTGGCTCCCTGCACAAGCAGTTTGTTATCCAGCCGGGCGAAGAAGTGCGCTTTGTCTATATCCTTGGCCTGGGCAAGGGCAACGGCGAAAGACTGAGAGCGAAATACCAGAATCTGGACAATGTCGATACCGCATTCGCAGCCATCAAAGAACACTGGGCTGAGCGTTGTGCCAAGTTCCAGGTGAAGTCACCGAACGAAGGCATGGATACCATGCTGAATACCTGGACCCTGTACCAGGCTGAAACCTGTGTCGTCTGGTCCCGTTTTGCCTCCTTCATCGAAGTTGGCGGCCGTACCGGCCTTGGTTATCGCGATACCGCTCAGGATGCGATGGCCGTGCCTCATGCCAACCCGGAAATGACCCGCAAGCGCCTGGTGGATCTGCTGCGCGGCCAGGTCAAAGCTGGCTACGGGCTTCACCTGTTCGATCCAGACTGGTTCGATCCTGAAAAAGCCGATGTTGCCCCATCAAAGTCACCGACGGTTGTTCCGACACCAAGTGACGAAGACAAGATCCACGGTATCAGCGATACCTGTTCCGACGACCACCTATGGCTTGTACCGACTATCTGCCGCTACGTGATGGAAACCGGCGAAACCAGCTTTTTCGACGAGGTGATCCCTTACGCCGACGGTGGCGAGGCAACCGTCTATGAACACATGAAAGCGGCGCTGGACTTCACGGCCGAGCACGTTGGCCGCACGGGTATTGCCAAAGGACTGCGTGCCGACTGGAACGACTGTCTGAACCTCGGCGGCGGCGAGTCCTCCATGGTGGCCTTCCTACACTACTGGGCTATTCAGGAGTTTGTCGATCTGGCCAAGTTCCTGGGCAAAGACGAGGATGCCGCCCGCTACGAAGATATGGCCGGCGGGGTACAGAGCGCCTGTGAAAAACACCTTTGGGACGAGGACGGCGGCTGGTATATCCGCGGAATCACCAAAAATGGCGAAAAAGTGGGTACCAACGAACAGGTTGAAGGCAAAGTTCACCTTGAGTCCAACACCTGGGCTGTCGTATCTGGTGCCGTTTCCCAGGAGCGCGGTGAAAAGGCAATGAACGCTGTCGATGAATACCTGTTCTCCAAGTACGGCCTGCACCTCAACGCACCGTCTTTTGCGACGCCGAACGACGACATCGGTTTTGTAACCCGTGTCTACCAGGGCGTAAAAGAAAACGGCGCCATCTTCTCACACCCGAACCCATGGGCGTGGGTGGCCGAGGCAAAACTGGGCCGCGGTGATCAGGCGATGAAATTCTATGATGCGCTGAACCCGTACAACCAGAATGACATGATTGAGAAGCGCATTGCCGAACCGTATTCCTACGTTCAGTTCGTCATGGGCCGCGATCACCAGGATCACGGCCGCGCCAACCACCCATGGCTGACCGGCTCATCCGGCTGGGCATACATTGCCGCCACCAACTTCATTCTTGGCGTACGCGTCAGCTTCGAAGGCCTGGTGGTTGACCCATGTATCCCGACGGCATGGCCGGGCTTTGAAGTAACACGCCAATGGCGTGATGCGACCTTTAACATCAAGGTTGAGAATCCGAATCATGTCAGCAAGGGCGTGAAATCCATCATTCTTAATGGCGAAGTTATCGAGGGAGCAATTCCGGCACAGGCCGAAGGGTCTGTAAATACCGTTACTGTCGTAATGGGTTAATTACTTTTTAGGGGTGTTTTTCACCCCTACTTTTCATTTTCCACAGAGAGAAATAGGAGTTCCATCATGATCCAATTTGGAACTGGTGGCTGGCGTGCCCTCATCGGTGAAGAGTTCACCAAAGCCAATGTACAGCTGGTGGCGCAAGCGGTAGCCAATATCATGATTGCCGAAAAAGTCACCAACAACGGCTTCGTGATCGGCTATGACCGTCGCTTCTTATCCGACAAGGCCGCAGCCTGGTTTTCGGAAGTGCTGGCCGGCAATGGTATCCAGGTCAGCTTCATCGACAAGTACGTCCCGACTCCGATCGTCATGTTTAAGTCCAAACAGATCGGTGCCACCTACTCGGCATGTATTACCGCATCGCATAACCCGGCAGACTACAACGGCATTAAGGTCTTTATTGAAGGTGGCCGTGATGCCGACGAGGTGATCACCCAGAAAATTGAAGCGCAGGTTGCCAACCTGTCCGAGGCTGATATTCAAACGGCCGAGTTTGACAATGCACTGCGGGACAACCTGATAGAGATTATCAATCCGATGAACGAGTTCGTCGACTCGATCATCGACTTTATTGATGTCGAGGCCATCAAGCAGGCCAACCTGCGAGTATTGATCGACCCGATGTTCGGGGTTGCGAAAAATGCCCTGCAAACCGTTCTGATCAGTGGGCGCTGTGATGTCGATGTTATCAATGACACCCAAAACCCCGCTTTCGGCGGTTTGATGCCGTCACCGAGTGCCGCAACCTTATACCGACTGAAGCACATGGTGTCTCACGAGGGCTATGACATCGGTATTGGCACCGACGGCGATGCCGACCGACTGGGTATTATCGACGAGAAAGGCAACTTCATCCATCCCAACGAAGTGCTGTTGCTGCTCTACTACTACCTGCTGGAATACAAAGGCTGGACGGGCTCTGTGGTTCGCAATATCGCCACCACCCATCTATTGGACAAGGTGGCAGAAGCCCATGGCGAGAAATGCTTTGAGGTACCGGTTGGCTTCAAACACGTCAGCTCACAAATGGAGGCCGACGACTCGCTGATCGGCGGCGAAAGTTCAGGCGGCCTGACCATTCGCGGCCATATCAAAGGCAAGGATGGTGTCTTCGCCTCCAGCCTTCTGGTCGAAATGATCAGTACAACGGGCAAGAAACTGTCTGAGATGCTCGATGAAATCTATGACAAATATGGCTACGCCTATACCGCAGAGGGAGACTGCACCTTCAAGCCTGCCGAGCGCCAGCGCCTGTACGACAGAATTTATGTCGAGAAAGAGCTGCCAGAATTCGCCTACGAGATTGAGAAAGTCAGCTACGCCGATGGCGCCAAGGTCTACTTCAAGAATGGCGGCTGGGCACTGGCTCGCTTCTCGGGCACGGAACCATTGCTGCGCCTGTTTGCCGAGATGGAGAACCAGGAGCAGGCCGAGGCAATCATTAAGCAACTGAAAGATTTTCTACACGTCTAGCAGCAAAATTCAACCGTCCTGATCAGCGTCCACCACTGCCGAGTCGCTGGTAAAACAGGAATCGTTGCTCCATTGGTAACATGCGGCATAGCTGTTACATTTCGCAAGCCTTTGGTTTCGGGCTTTAGCGGTAAGGGTAGCCTGGCTACCCTTTTTTCTTGTCTTTTATTCTTACCCCGACTTTCCTCTTCGGCCTGTATAAAAACGTAAGGCCAGCTTAGGCTGGCCTTTATTAAAGTAGAACCGTTTTCTTCGACTCAATTTAGGCATATACATCAGGTAAATTGCGTAACCAGCTCATTCAACCCTGCACCGACCCGAGAAAAGTCCGCCCGACTGAAGCTGTTATTGTTTATCGCCGACGAAAGCATCAACTCATCCTCCCACGAATAGACAAACACCAGATCAAATAGCGCGTTCCTTTTTACTGCCTTACGGTCGTCATTAGCGATATAGACACTGCAATGCCCTGCTTTCTCCGGCGGCAACAGTTGCCTCAACACGACAACCGTCATCCCAGCGACCGCTTCCCCAACACGCTCAAAGAAACCCGGCAGGCTGTCTATGCCTGACAGGTCAATCGTGACGTGCTGGCACTGAGCATCGCCGTCGCCCAGATAAATATCAAGACGGTTAAGCTCCGTGGCAGCCGCCAGCGCGTAGACCGTCAGGCCAGTCAACAATATATCTCGGGACACGCCAAACTGCTCCCCGAGAACGTCCAGCTGTCGGCTCTGCCCGGCAGCATAACGGTAGTCCCACTCGGGGGCCGTGGCATCATTGTCGATTGGCGCAGACGGGAACGGGATCCCGGCACAAGGTATCATCTCGACCTCGGACTGCTGACTGTCATACCAGTCAGCCAGCCTACAAATCGTGGCATGTTCGAGGATATCTATCGCCATCACATCAATCCCCTGCTCTGCCAGCGCTTTTTGCACCAGTACAACATGGAACGAATTCCCGCCGACATCAAAGAAGTTATCATGGAGCCCGATATGCGAAACCGGCAATATTTCGGCCCAGGTCTGGTAGATCACCTGCTGGGTGGGCGTCTGGGTCTTCACCGGCTGTAATTGAGGCTTACTGCTTTCAATGGCCGGGAACGCCCTGCGGTCTGCCTTGCCGTTGGCGGTTAACGGAAACTCCGCCAATCGGGCCCATGCTTCCGGCACCATGTAGTCAGGCAGATGAGCCCTTAAATGCTGACGGAGCAAGTCTTCTTCGATGTCACTCTCTGACAAATAGAATGCACAGAGGTAGCTTTCGCTGAACCCTTGTATCTGGCGCTCTCTGACCAGACAAACCGCATCACGGATAGCCGGATACCAGGTCAGCACCTCTTCAATTTCATGCAGCTCTATCCGGTGGCCTTTCACCTTGACCTGGTTGTCCTGCCGTCCGCACACACAAAGATCGCCACCTGGCAGCCAATAGGCCAAATCGCCGGTACGGTACATCTTCTCTCCGGAACGGAAAGGATTGGCAACAAACGCCGTGGCCGTTTTGTCCGGCAACTGGTGATAGCCTCGTGCCAACCCATCACCGGCGATATACAGCTCACCCATCGTTCCCATCGGACAAAGTTGCTGAGCGTTATCCAACACATACAATTGGGTATTATCGATAGGTCGGCCAACCGTGCTCTGTATCGCATGGGTCAGTTCGCACACGGCCGACCACACGGTCGTTTCTGTCGGGCCATACATATTAAAGACTCGGGCCGGGCAACAGCGCTTTATGCTCTCGACCAGCTCGAAACCGACATACTCGCCGCCCATCAGCACCTCGTCGACTCCCGAGAAACACTGCAGGTCAGGCTCAAAGGCCAGAAACATCTTCATCCGTGACGGCGTAAACTGCAATGTGGTGATCGACTCAGTCCGGACCAGTGCGCTCAGGGCCGCCATATCTTGCTGCTGTTCTCGGCTGGCAATCACCAACTGGGCGCCGGTCAGTAGCGGAAGGAAAAACTCGAGCACAAAGATATCGAAGGAGAACGTCGTCAGTGCCAACACCGTTTTGTCGGCCGTAAAGTCCAGCGAGCGCTCCATCCCGTTGATGAAATTGACCACTGAGTGGTTTTCGATCATGACGCCTTTTGGCTGCCCGGTCGACCCCGATGTATATATCACGTAGGCCAGCTGGTGGGGATCATACGTCACCCCGACCGGCAACGACGTCGGATACTGCGCAATCCCCTTGTCACGACAGTCAAGGATCGTTTCGCCGGACAATTTACCAGCCAGCTCCGGAAGATCCGTGAGCAGCAACTCGACGTCGGCATTGCGGATCATGTACTGCAATCGCTCATCCGGGAAATCAGGATCCAGTGGCACATAGGTCATTCCGGCCTTCAGCACAGCCAGGATAGCAACGGCCAGATCAACAGACGGCGATACCATGATCGCTATCCGGGCAGGACGCCGGCCCAGCCGCTCCAGCAAGGCATACGCCAACTGGTTGGCACGCTGATCCAGCGCGAGGTAACTTAATGACAGCCCCTGACTGCGGCAGGCCTGCTGTTCGGGCCCCTGTGCAACCTGCAGGTGAAAACACTCAATCAAGGTCTGAGCACCGTCAACGGGCTGCGCGGTTTGATTAAATGATTCCACCAACTGCAACCGCTCGGCCGGCGGCAGTGTGTCGATGGTCCCCACTCGTTGCGGCGGCATGAACTGGGGAATACGCTGCAACAAGGTCTGCATATGGTCCGCCAGTTGGCGGATCCGGCTGCTGTCGACCATATTGACAGCATGGGAGAAAGCCAGGGTCAGCGAGCCCCCGTTACGGTAGGCATCAACAACAATATCAGCCTTCACCTGACGCTGAGCAATATGTATCTCTTGGGCTGAAATGCCCTGCGACTCAGACTGCCACGACATCGCATCATGCAGAGCAAACATGGTATCAAACAGCGGTTGCCGACTGGCGCAACGGGGCGCTTTGACCGCCTCGACAAGATGCTCGAAGGCAAAGTCCTGATGGGCTACCGCGCCGGCAAACTGCTGCTGGATCGCTGCCAGATAATCTCCGAAGCTCATTTCACTCTGATACGGAGCCCGGACGGGCAACACGCGCATGAACACCCCGGGAACATCCGCTATCTCAGGCAAGTCCCGCCCGGCTACAGGCACCCCAATAACAATATCATCCTGTCCGCTCAGCTTGTGCAGCGTCAGGGCATAGGCTGCATACAACAAGACGAACAAAGTACAGCCCTGACGGCTGGCTACCTGTTGCAACTCACTCAATAGTTCCGACTCGATATCCAGATACAGCGTGTCTCCCGCACCGTCAAACTGCAACGGGCGCTCCTGGCCGGGCGAGAGCTGCAAAGGTTCCGGCAAGTTGGCCAGCTCCTGCTGCCAGTAGTTCAGGTTGTCTGCCTCGAGCCGGGCCTGCTGCTGCAGGTTATAGCCGATATAATCATGGTATTGCCACGGCAGAGGAGCCGGCAGCGATGCTCCCTGGCTTAGGCTCTGATAGCTATCCAGCAGCCTTGTCAGCAACTGAGTAGCACTCATTCCGTCAGCAATACTGTGGTGAATATCCAGCGCCAAAAAAGTGCTGCCGTCCGCTACCGACCACAACCCGACCCTCATCAAGGGAGCTTGTTCGAGGATAAAGGGACGCACAAAGGCTGCCTGTGCCATAGTGAGCTGCTGCTTATCCGCCAAGGAAGCCGATTCGACCGGTATGGTTACCTCGGGCATAACCCTGGTTACCACGTCTCCGTTGTCGATATCAAAGACCGAACGCAGTATCGCCAGTTGCCCGACACAGCTATCGACGGCCTGCTGCAGAATCGATATATCAAGCGACCTGTCAATTTCTACCACTCGGGTCAGGTTATAGCTGGTATTTTGTCGATGGAACTGGTGGGCCAGGATGATATTACGTTGCAGGACTGAAACCGGACCAACCTGATCCTGCGGCACTTTCTCTAAGCGGCAGGCTGGTGGCTGCGCCGCACTGGTCTGCGCATATTCCAGCTGTGTTGCCGGCGTAAGATTCTCAAATAACGCCGCCATCTCGACCGCCACAGCGAACGCTTTTTCCATCTCAGCCTTGAGCGACATCAGCAACAAAGAGTGGCCGCCACGGCGGAAGAAATGATCGTCCATCCCGATCCGTTCTTGCTGCAATACCTGACGCCAAACCGCCAGTATTTTCTCTTCCTGCGGCGTCTGCGGACCACGATAGGCATCGAACCTCAACTCGACACCGGATAAGTTCGACAGCGCCTTGCGGTTGATCTTACCATTGGGCAGCATTGGCAGCGTATCGACCAATTCCCACTCGGCCGGCACCAGGGCCTGATGCAAACGCTGACCGACAAAATCAAAGACTTGCGCCCCGTCAGCCTTGTCCGAGACGATAAATGCCTTCAGCCTTGCCGAGGGCAGTCCGCTGTCAATAACCTGAACAACACATTGCCCGACAGTCGGCGCCTGCTGAACGACTCGCTCGATCCCCAGCAGATCCGCCCGCACCCCGCGAACTTTAATCTGGTTATCTTTACGTCCGAGGCATACCAGCTGACCGTCTGGCTGGCTGACACCAATATCTCCGGTAAAATAATAGGGCGGCGACTGGCGGAAACAGCGCCGGTTTTCCTCTTCCTGCCCCAGATAACCGTAAGAGCGCATCGCCGTTTCAATCACGATTTCCCCAGAGTCACCGGTGGCACAAGGCTCACCCTGCGCATCCAGAATGTGCACCTTCACCTGTTCGTCAAGTGGGCGGCCGATGGGGATGACATCCAATGCCTGATCATCAGGAGTAACCCGGCGAAAGACTTTGGCCAGTGTAGTTTCTGTCGGGCCATACAGGTTCACCAACTGGCATTGTTCCTCGCCGTAGCGGGCATAGAACTGCTCGAGATCCTGCCCCCGAAGCTGCTCCCCGGCCAGGAATAAGTATTCCAGGCTCAGTGGATGCGGAGCGCCATCCTGTGTAGCATCACCCTGAAGCAAACGCTGCCTGAACAGCGTGGGTACCATATGAAGAACACTGATCTCCTCGCGGTTGAGCCACGGCAGCAACTCGTCGCTCAACACCAGATCACGCACCGCGGGCATTACCAGCACAGCCCCGGCGACCAACGGCAGCAACACTTCCCGCAAGTACGGATCGAAGGCCGGTATCGTCACTTGCCCGACACGGTGGCGGGCAGAAATACCGAATTCGTGCTGCTGCCACTGGACAAAATGGCTGAGCCCCCGGTAACTGCCGAGGATAGCCTTCGGCTCCCCCGTCGAGCCCGAGGTAAAGTAGATGTAGCACCGGTCCTGAAAACGGGGGGGCTCCAGCGCTGAAAGCGGAGCAGGCTCCAGAGAGGGAGTGATCTCGTCCCACACCACAATTTTGGGTGGCTCGGGCAACAACGCCACGATCTTCTCCAGTTTGGCAACATGACGCGCCGAGGTCACGATGCAGGCAGGGGCGATACGCTGCATCATGGTTGCGGCCAGTTGCTCCGGCAAACTGACATTAACAGGAGCGAAGACATGCCCGGTATGCAGACAGGCAAGCAGCGTACTGACCAGAGTCGGGCAAGAGTCTAGATACAGGGCAATATTTCCCTGTCCCTGCCGGCGAAGACACTGTGCAATAGAGGCCGTTTGCTGCCTCAGGGCACGATAGCTTAAGGAGTCCTCTCCCCACTCGATCGCCGCAGCCTCCTCCCTCGTGGCACATTGCCGGGTAAACATTTCGACTAAATCGTATTGCCTCATGCTACTACCACCTCTTCCTGATCAGATTGCATCACCAAGTCAAAATAGGCACCTTGACTGCGCATCAAGGTATCGTGATCGCCGTGCTCCACCAGCTTTCCGTCTACCAAGACAAAGATTTGATCCACGTTACGGATTGTCTTGAGCCGGTGCGCAATCACGATGGCGGTTTTTTGCTGTAGCAACTCATCCAGTTCAGCCTGGATCTCGGCCTCTGTCCGGGCATCCAACGAAGCCGTCGGCTCGTCCATAATCAAGACCTCGGCGTCTTTGACCAGGGCCCGTGCTATTGCCAGACGCTGCTTTTGTCCACCGGATACATTGCCGCCACCTTCCGTTATCTGGCTCTCATACCCGTTAGGCAGTTGAGCAATAAAGCCCGAGCATCCCGATCGTTCGGCAGCCAGCTCGATATCAGCCATGGCACAACCCGACCTACCGTATGACAAGTTAGCCTTGACGGTATTGGAAAACAGGAACGAATCCTGGGGAATAAACGAGAAGTGTTGGCGCCAGCTATCGACATCTAGCTGTCTGGACTCGCGGCCATAGGCAGCAATACTTCCTTCAGACGGTGCATACAGCCCCATCAGCAGTTTCATCAGGGTAGATTTACCCGACCCGCTCGGGCCGACAATGGCGACCGTTTGCCCCTGCTGGACCGCAAAGGAAACGTCGCGGATCACAGCCTCGCCCGCGGGATACGCAAACGACAGGCCCTTCACCTCGATCACAGGCTGACTCAAATCCGGCTCTTCCGGCTGCTGCTTGTCGGTTAACTCGCCAGGCAGTGCGAACAGCTCGAAAATGCGCTTGGCTCCTGCGAGAGATTTTTGCAGGTAGGCCACCAGCCCGCCGAGCTCGCGGAACATCATATTGAGCGCCGTCAGCAACTGGATCATGGCGATGATTTCGCCCAGCGGCGTCACACCCATCGCCATCAGAATTGCGCCGAGTACCAACATGCCGGAGAAATTAAGGATCTTGAGGCTGAAGTTAGCCAGTTCCAGCTTCGCTCTTATTCCGCTGTTCTCTTTGGTGTTATCCAGCCATTTCCCGTTACTTTTCTCATAGTTGTCCTGCTGGGCCGACTGCATATGGTAGATCCGGACCTCTTTGGAGCCGTAGACCGCATCCATGGCCGTCGCCGACATTCGTCCGAGCGTGGCCTGAATACGATCACTGACCACCCGCATCTTTCCGGCATAGTAGTGATTGACGACAGCCGTCAGTACGGCAACGATCACCAATACCACCCCAACCTTCCAGTCTATGACCATCATGGCGATCATGGCGCAGATCCCCGTCAGTACGGTAAAGACCAATTGCCTGAACTGATAACCAAACACCTCGGATACGGCGTCAACATCACTGTTGACCCGAGATATCAGCTCACCGGGATGGTATTGCTCGATATCTCCGACCCGTCCGGCCGACAGGTGATCAAACAGCTGCAGGCGTAAATCAGCCAGTGTCTTGAACAAACTATGGAAAAATAACTTACCGAAAATAATGAAGGTCAGGCCGGTAAATATCCCCATTCCGATCACGGCAATACTGGAGCGCTGAAGCTGCACCATATCCTGCGAGACGATGGCATTAATCATGTCTCGCATGATAAAGGCCAGCGAAATCATAATAATCGTCTCGCTGAGCGCATGGCCCAATACGCCGGCCATATATCCCAACCGCCGCTTTTTCATCAGCGTAAACAGCTGCAATAACTCGTCCCATTCCGCTCTTTTAAGCATGACTCAGCTCCTCATTGGCTGCATGGTCGTAATAAGCCTGATGAAGACGGTAGAAATGTCCTTTCCTGTTCATTAGCTCGCTATAAGTTCCATTTTCAATCACGCGGCCCTGATCCAGCACCACCACCCGGTCCATCATCGACGTAATAGCCAGCTTATGGGTGATCACGATAACAGTTCGCTCGTCGGCCTCCCGCAGGATGGCCTGTTCAACCAGGCTTTCACTGGTTTGATCCAGCGAGGCCGTCGGTTCATCCATCATCAGTACCGGTGCCGGCTTCAGGAACGCCCGGGCCAGGGAAATACGTTGCTTCTGCCCGTAGGAGAGCGACACGCCGTTTTCGCCCAAAATAGTCTCGTACCCTTGTGCCTGTTCGCGAATAAAACTATCGGCATAGGCTTTTTGAGCAGCCGCTATCACTTCGCTCTCGGTCGCATCCGGTTTGGCAAGGCGAATATTTTCCATTATCGAAATAGGGAAAAGAAAAGTTTCCTGATTGACCACCGACAACTGCCGGCGATAGCCGTCATCCTCCGGCTCCCTCTCATCGAACATCCGATCCGCCGCCAGGCTTATCTCGCCGGTATGCAGGTAGAATCCGGCCAGAACCTTCAGCAAACTGCTCTTTCCGCTGCCGCTTTCACCGACAATCGCCACTTTCTCGCCGGGCTCAATAATCAAATTGATATCTTGCAGGGCCTGTACCGCCTGGTTATTTTCGGGTTGGTAAACCAGTCCGACCTTGTCCAGTTGTAGCTGTGGTCGTTCGAGATGAGAAAGCGTCAGGTGATCCAGCTTTTCATCGGCCTCGTCCAGCAAGTGAAAAATACGCTTGCTGGCGCCCAGTGCATCTTTGCAGCCTGCAATATGGGTCGGCATCTGGGCAACCGGGTCAATGACAAAATTGAGCAGATAGAAGAAAGCAATAAGCTCCCCGAGACTAAAATCGCCGGCAAGGGCACGGCCACCGCCGACAATCAGGCAGACAATACTGGGAACTAGCCGGATCATCACCTGTACCGGCCCCATCCAGGCGTATCGGTCTACCAGCTTGAGTTGGCTGGACAGCCCGGTGTCCATCTGCTTTTTAAAATCTTGATAGAGGTAGCCACGCAAGTGAAATACCTTCATGGTAGCAAAGCCTGCCAGCATCTCGGCCAGAACACCAAATCCCCGACCGAAATAGGTTTGGGTGTTCATCGACAGCTGGGACATCGACCGCGTCATTAGCATGATCAGGAAAAAACCGACAGGGATCGGAATAATGCTCAGCATCAGCAGTTGTGCATCCAGCACCGCCAGGTAGGCCGCGCCCATGACAAACATGATCGGGTGGAGGATCAATAACGGCAGGCTGACTTCGGCAAAGGTATTAATTTTGCGAATATCACTACTAAACCGGGCAACAACATCTCCCGCATCGTAGTTCTCAAGGGCCGAAATTGACATTCGGGTCACCTTCCGGAACAAGCGCTGGTTCAGCCGGTGAACAAAGCTGCCGCTGAAATAGCCCGCCAGCTTGAAGCGGTAATAGGTCGCGGTCGCACCGACGGCCAATACCGCCAGTAACAGCATGATATTGCCAACCTGGCTACCCAGTTGCTGATCCGCAGACTCATCAATAATCGTTTTTAGCAAATAGGTCTCAGCAACACCGGCTGCGACGGTACCAAAGGCCGCAACAATAACCCCCAGCAGCAGCCCCCGGAAAACAAAGGCATCCTTTAACAACCGGATCAACAATTTCAGATCCGAGCGGGAAATATCCATCTTCTCTTTACCCCACAAATAATAATATTGGCGCCTAGCCAGCAAGGCCCTCTGCCAGGGCAGAGGGCCAGCATTAACGGCTAGCAGCGCTCACCGACTCACTCAACCAGATGATGCAGGAAGGCACCAAATTGCTCGGAAAGCTTCCTAATCGTATCGATATGGTGAATTTTTCGGTTGTATCCCCAGATCATCGTCAACTGACCGTTTTGGATGCTGCCGCGCACATCGAGAATATCCGCATGCACCAGATGATCATCATCCACCTCAATAGAAATACCATCGACAACACGTACCGGGCTGTCCTCATCCACTTCGAACATATCCCCCAGATAGTTGATCGATACCTGCTTGCGCAGGTAGTCATACCGACTGCCCGGCTCGCGAGTCTCGATATTCTGGGTAATAAAGTTCCCGCATCCCTTGGCCGGCAGCGACAATAACTGCGACTGAATATCCTGCAGGTAAGCCAGCGGTGTCTCACTCGGCCGATGCTGCAACACAAAATCGCAGCCCACCGCAAACAGCCCCAGCGTCTGGGTAAAGTCATGGCTACGGTCATGGATCACATCACGCCCGGTGATCACGTTATGGATTTCTACCCACTCCCCTTTGGTCCAACCGGCAACAGTGTGGGCCAGTGCCGCAACCAGAAGATCCAGCACCGTCACCTGGTGCTGCTTCACCAGCACCCGGCAGAGCTTGTCGGTAGTCTCCTTGTCGAACACCTGCTTATGCTCTTCCTTGGAGTAGCGATAGTTAATGCCGTCGGCATAGTCTTGCGGAAGCAGAGGAAGATCCTGCAATGGCGTCTCGGTCATAAACCGTGTCTGTTCATCGCTGATTTCACGCGCATAGCGCTGACTTTCCTGGATAAACTGGAAATACGACAACGGTTTGCTGCCAAGGGTGAGCGGGCCGCCATGGGTCACCTGGTTGTACAGGGTCAGCAAACTTCCCATATAGAGGTTGAGGGAGAAGGCATCCATCAGTACATGGTGGAAATAAGCCGCAAGATAGTCCGGCTTACCTTCGCCCTGAGTGAAGACCGTAACGGTATACAAGGGGCCCGATGCCAAATCCAGGGCACACAGCTTGCTGTTGACTGTTTCCTCGATAAACCTTTTATGCTCCTGTTCGGGAACTTCAGATATATCAATGTGCTGGAAGTTAACCGCTTCACCTTCGGGAGCAATAGCCTGGTGCCACTGGCCGTCAGTCTTGGCAAATCGTGCCCGCAACATATCGTAGTAGCCATCCAGGTACTGCACGGCGTCACGCACTCGCTCCGGTACCAGCGAGTATTGTACGGACAGCACCACACCCACGGTGAGGTGGCCCGGATTCTTGAGAGTATCACTGATCCCCAGCATAAAGGCCTGCGTCGAGCTGATAGGCTGCTCGCCGGTGATCATCTCCTGTATCGGAGCCAGTGCCTGAATGTCAGATTCCGGTTTTTCTTCCAGCACCGCCGCCAGCGCCTCGATAGTCTGATACTGATACAGCAGCTCAGGTTTGACTGTTTTATGCAGGTTATGACTCAAGCTCTGAACCAGAACGGCTGCACTCAGGGAGTTACCGCCATAATCCACAAAGCTCTGATCGATGGCGATGGTCTCAAGGCCAAAGAGCTCCCCCCATATCGCCCCGATAGCCTGCTCGGTCTCGCTGTAACCCTCATCACCGCGCCCGGTCAATTGCACCTGATGCGCAGGATGCTCCTCATACTCTTCTTCCTGCTCACTGTCAGGGCGGAAAGGACGCAGGGCGGACTTCGGTGCCCAGCAGCGCTCGGTATTTCTCGGATAACCCGGCAGGCTGATCCGCCTGAAAGTATACCCGTCATATAACGACGACCAGTCAACCTGCTTGCCGGCACGGTAAAGCGCCTCAACCTGCTCTAGAAGATGAATCTCACGACCTGCACCTGCCGGAGGCATTGCCAGTCCCTGCCTTGATGTCGGTACGGGCGCCAACACATGGTAAACAGCCCCCTCCTGAGCACTGGATTCCCAGTTATCACCAAGATCTCTACGAGCCGCCTCCAGCCTTTGCAGGCACTCGGTTCGAGAGGCAAACGCCAGTGTGATCACATGGCTGCGAAGCTCGCGACCGGTATTGGCCGTATAGCACAACGCCCCCAAATCAAGCTGCTCGTCCTGACAGATACGAGTATGCATGGCACTCAGCTGTCTTTTCAGCTTATCGATGTCATCGGCCGTCACCGTCAGCAGCAGCGGCACGTCAGGCTGTTCAAACGCGGGAGCCTGATATTCCTCAATCACCATATGGCAATTGGTCTTGGTCATACTAAAGGCACTGACCCCGACCAGTTTGGGCTTATCGGGCTGCGGCCAGTCGGTCAGGCGATCCTGGATATAGACCGGTGACTGCTCGAGCTGCAGATGGTGATTGGGAACATGGAAGTTAGGCGAGGCCGGCAACTTGTTATGCTTCATGGCCAGCAGAACCTTAATCACTCGCGCCAGACCCGATACCCCGGCGGTGTGACCAATATTAGCCATCAGAGAGCCCATCCCACAGAACTGCTTCTTCTTGGTATAAGGCTTGAAGGCGCTGATAATCGAGGAAAGCTCAATCGAGTCGCCTAAATGGGTTCCGGTACCATGGGCCTCGATGTAATCCAGCTCTTCGGGATTAATTTTCCCGTCCTGCCAGGCCTTCTGCATCACCTTGCTCTGCCTTACAGCCTGCCCGTCATGGTTAACAGCGGTTCCCCGGATCACACCATAGATGTTATCGCCCGCCTCGATGGCTTTTTGCAGCGGTTTGACAATCACACTACAGGCGCCTTCCCCCCAGAGCATGCCGTTGGCATTATCATCGAACGCGGCACTGCGTTCCGACGTTGCATTCATGCCTTCCATGCCGTCGGCCACATCGCTCTTGTAGAGGTTAAGCAGGTTAACGCTGGCGACAATTGCCTGCTCGCAGGAATTGTCACGGATGGCGTTAACAGCAGCATCCAGCGCCACCAGCCCGGAGGAGCAGCCCGTATCCATCGCCAGGCAAGGCCCGTCAACATTGAGCGCGGCGGCAATACGGCCCGGGAACCACCCGGTCATCGAGCCCATACTGCTGTAAAGGCTCTGATCGCGGATATAGCGATCAAGATTAAACTTGCCGTTACTGTCCACCCCGACAAACACACCGGTATGGGTGTTCATCCACTGTTGCGGACTGTATCCCGCATCATCAATAGCCTGCCACGCTGCCAGCATTAACTCCCGCTGGCCCGGATCCATCAACTGGGCTTCCTTTGCCAGGAGGGAAAACTCACCGGCATCAAACTTATCGATATCACCTAACAAGTTATTAATACAAATTTCGGCATCTTTCGGCACGGCCGGATCGCCGAACAAATAGTGCATGTCTGCGTGCCGGTCAGACGAGTATTCCCCGCCACCGGTCTTCTCCTGCACCAGCTTCTGCCAAAACGCCAACGGCGTTTCGGCAGCAGAGAAGCGACAGGAGATACCGACGATAGCCACATCGGTCCGGGCACGAGTTGCGCCGAGCGCCTTGATCAGCGCCAGTGCATGACCTTTGTCAAATTTCCCCGCCTGGACCTGTTCCAGCAGATACCGGGCTAGTGCTTTGTTATCACTCATATCGGTCTCTCCGTGTCTATTACTCAACAGCCTGCAGGATGTCATCGATAGAGGAGTCACCACTATCCAGCCCGTCGAGCATTGCCATCAGTTCATCATCATCGGGCTGTGCCTTACCAGCGGGCTCTTCTTCGGATCCTCCATTGAGGTAATCAGCCATCATGGCTACCGACGGATAGGAGTAGATATCGGTGATATCAAACTGGCCCGGGAAGCGTTGCTCAAGCGCCCTTTGCAGCTCGATCGCCAGGATTGAATCCCCGCCCAGGCTGGTGAAAGTATCGTAGATATCAATCTCTTTCAGACCCAGGGTAGTAGCCCAGATAACCGCCAATTGCTGGGTATTTTCATTGGCTGCCCCCTGCTCGAAACCGGTCAGGGTTACATCCGCCGCATCCACGGCTTCAGGTGAACTGGCCGGGTTCTTGGCTTGATTCTTGGCTTGGCTGTCTTTGTCGGCATGCTTACGAACCTGCTGGCTGATCCCGTCAGACAAAGGCACGATAGAACCGCGTTCGTCAAAGACAGACAGATTCAGGCGACCGCTACACAATACCGGCAGGTTGCTGTCGAGCATGGTATCGAGCATATCCAGTGCTTCGGCATCCCCCAGACCGTAGACATAGGTGCCCTCGCCCGAGCCGACGCCGTGCTCAACCGCCATACCGGTTTCCATCCAAGGTGCCCAGTTGATCGCCAGAGCTCGGCGCCCCTGCAGCATGAGATTTTCTGCATAGGCATCCATGAAGCTGTTTGCTGCGGTATAGTCCGCCTGTCCCTGGCCGGCAAACAGTGACGATATCGATGAGTAGAACACCATAAAGTCTGTTTCATCTTGTCGGGTCAGGCGATCAAGTAATACCGTACCGCGGATCTTAGGCAGCAACACCTTGTCGTAAACCGACTGGTCTTTGTCCATGATCAGGCCACGGCCCGCCGCACCTGCACAATGGAATACACCATTAATCCTGCCGTATAGCGCCCGCGCCTTGTCGAGGGCAGAAGCCAGTGAAGCTTCATCGGTCACATCGGCGCTAAAGTACTGCACATGGCTACCGGCTACCTCAATGGTACTCAAGGCTTCGCTTACCTTCTCCATACGAGGATCGTCAGGATTCAACGGCGAACGGCTCATCAACACAAGATTGACTGGCTGCTTGCCGGCAAGATGAACCGCCGTCTCCAGGGCCAGCCCGCCCGAACCACCGGTGATCACATAGCAGCCATCAGATTTTAGCGAAAGCGGCTCTGAACCCAGCTCGGTCGGATTGACTATGCCAAACTGCGGCAAGTAACGTTTTTCGCCCCGGAAGGCTACGCTGAACGGCCCCTCGACATTGGCAAACTCTGCCGCCAGAGGTTCAATGCTGGTATGCAAGTCGGTATCAATAACCCGGGTAGCGACTTTCCCATATTCCATTTTGATGGATTTACACAAGCCCTCGACAGCCCTGCCATAAGCATTGACCTGTTGTTCCGAGGAGATCTGCTGCGCCTGATGGGTCAATACCGAGAAGGCGACGTCGCTGTTAATTTTGTTCGCCAGCATGGCTTTGATGGTATAGATAACGCTATAAATGCCCTTGCTCAGCAGGACCTCGTCATCCGGGATAGAATTGACCAGGAAGCCGTGAACAACATGGGCTACAGGTTCGGCAGCCAGCAACTCGAAGAGCGCCAGATAGTCAGCCTCGCTGTCTCCGACGGTGTAGGTATTATCATCTACCTTGGCAACCTGATCGCCCAGCGTCACATCAATCAACGTGGCACCACGATGCTCGAACGCAGACTTGAGCTGACGGCTACGTGCATCCCCTGAGTTCAGGAAGATCAGACGTCCTGGCATTTCCTTAACCTGGCTGTCAGCCGCCTCGGCCTGCCAGTCGACACGATAGAAGGCCGATCCTTTGTCGTTCTGAACCTGGAAGCGCTTACGGTCAACCCGCTTGATGTTGTAATCTGTCATCTCGGCAAGAATGTTGCCCTCGACATCACACAAGGTCAGATCAAAGGTCAGTGTTTCATTGTGTCCGCTTCGAGAGCTCTTAAGACGAGTCACGGTGTAAAACTCAGCAGGCAGCGGTGCGTAGACCTTCATCGACGTGTAGATATAAGGCAGATACATAGTGCCCGGAATGATAGTCTGGCTAAAACCGTTGGCACTCTGATCCAGCAGGCTCGGATGGAGGTAGTAGGTATCCAAGTCTGGCCAGAATTCCGGCGCCAGTTTGTTGTTATGGATAAACTCGTTCTCGCCCACCCACTGACGCTCGGAACACCGCCAGCGAGGCCCGAAGGAGAAGTCGGTGTTATTGCTGTACATGCTGTCCTGAGCTTCCTTGCCCGCTTTTAGCGCCTCGAGATCGACACGGTGCTCTGGCACAGACGTCAGCTGGCGCAATGAGCCACTGATATGCTTGATCCAGTCAGAACCGTTATAGCTGATCACCTCGATATCAACGCCCTGCTCACGGTGCGCCACCACAAACTGGACTTCGTAGCCATCTGTCTCTGGTGTCACAACCAGCGGTGCCAGGAAGGCCATATTGCTAATCTCGACCGGTACCTCTCCCCAGTAATAGGACGCAATCTGCTTGAAGGCCTCGACATAGGCTGTGCCCGGAAGGATATTGATCCCCAGGATCA
This sequence comes from Photobacterium kasasachensis, assembly GCF_050336885.1. NCBI lineage: Bacteria > Pseudomonadati > Pseudomonadota > Gammaproteobacteria > Vibrionales > Vibrionaceae > Photobacterium > Photobacterium kasasachensis. The sequence goes on along the minus strand of NZ_JAKJSH010000036.1, from coordinate 11,391 downwards.
GGTGCTCGGTCAGCGGCCAGTGCTCTTCCAGTGACAGTTCGGTCGTAAATATATCCTTGTCCCTGCTCGATACGGCCAGTTTGTGCAGCAGCGGATGGATATTTTCCTGCACCTTGCCGGCGCCGCGGAAGGCATCAATCATGGCTGGCTCGGGCCAGAATTCCTTGCGATCATACGGATAGACCGGCAGCCTCACGCGCTGGCACGGCGATGAGTAAAGCTTGTCGAAGGCTATGTCGGCCCCTTTGACATAGTAACTGGCCAGGAAGGTCTGCTTGATCACCGAGACGGCTGGCTTCGCGGTCAGATCCGCAATAAGTTGCGCCGCCGCCCTGCTGTGATCTTTCTTTTCGTGCTCGGTCAGCTCACCCTGCTCCCGCTGACGCTTGCTGTCGCTGACAACCTTATGTTCGGCAAACAGGAACCAGTCTTCGGTGCATTCTTCGTAGCCTGACTCAATCACAGCCCGGATCTTGGCTCGCAGATCAGACACAGAGCTGGCAATGATCATGGCGCGCAGGTTGTAGTGCCCACGGCCGGTCGAGGCGGTATAGCAAACATCCTGAATAGCCAGGTTGTCGCCCTCGGCATCAAAATAGGTCAGATAGTTTTTCAGCAACGCCTCAAACGACTGAACTGACTTAGCCGATATCGGGAACAGATATGAAGTCTCTGTCACTTCGTTACGGGCCGGCTGAGCAGGCGCCTCCTGCACCACGACATGACAGTTGGTGCCGCTAAATCCGAACGAGTTGACCCCTGCGGTTCGCGGTACATCACCGATGGTCTGCCAGGGGGTCATTTCGCTTGACACATACACCGGAGAATTAGGGAAATTAATGAACTGGTTCGGCTTTTCAAAGTTAATTGTCGACGGCAATTTTTTCGCCTGCAAAGCCATGACAACCTTGATCAGTCCAGCAATACCCGACGCTCCGACAAGGTGCCCCATGTTCGATTTTGCCGTCCCGATCGCACAAAACTGCTTCTTGTTGGTAAAGCGCTTGAAGGCATTGCTGAGCGCCTTGATCTCAATCGGATCACCCAGCGCCGTCCCGGTACCGTGAGCCTCTATGTAACTAACCTGCTCAGGGTTGATCTCGGCATCTTTCCATGCCTTCACCAGCATTTCTTCCTGAGCAAGTGCATTTGGAGCCGTATAGCCATTGGAGCGACCGTCGTTATTGGCAGCACTACCCTTGATAACCGCGTAAACCCGATCACCGTCCTTGATGGCCTGCTCCAGAGATTTGAGCATCACAACACCGGCCCCTTCACTCCAGACAGTTCCGTTGGCACGGTCATCAAACGTCTTGACGATACCGTCAGCCGACTCATAGGTCGCCAAAGAGGTATCTGCGCCAATTACCGGGTTGTACTGCACGCCGCTGACCCCGCCGGCGAGTGCCATCTCACACTCTCCGCTACGAATGGCCATACAGGCCTGGTGAACAGAAACCAAACCGGCAGAGCAGGCGGTATCCGTGACGATACTCGGCCCTTTCAGATCAAACAGGTACGAGATCCGGCTAGACAGGATCCCGGTCCATGTACCCGTCACCCCGAGTGGCTCGTCCTCGACCATAATGTCGAAACTCAGGCTCTTGGTATGGTTACGGCCGATAAAGACACCGGTATTCGAACCGAGGATCTTTTCGCCGCCATAACCGGCATCTTCCATCGCGTGATAGACCTCCTCGAGGAAAATCCGCTGGATCGGATCGATAACCGCCGCTTCACGAGGAGAAATACCAAATACACTGGCATCAAACTCATGAATTTGCTCAAAGTATCCCTGCTTCTGGTAGTTAATTTTATCTTCGCGAAAATCGGTAATCGCCCGATCGGGGTACTGCTTGTTGAAAACGTTTTCAATGTAATACTGAATCGCCTTCTTGCGTGCCTCGGGTAAATCTCGGATTAAGTTGGTACCACGAACAATATTGCCCCAGTAGGCCTCTTTGTCCGGACCGCCGGGGAACCGCCCGGCCATCCCGATGATGGCGATATCTTTGCTCTTCTTCTCGCCACTTTGCAGTTCGTTAAGCAGCTTCTTGGCCTCTTCCTTCGATAAGGTATTGTTTGCCACTTGGCTGAATATGTATTTTTTTAAGTCAGACATAACGCTTCCTTGACCCTTAATATCTCATTCTTTATCGATAACTAGTTAAATGACTTCGCATTCGCTTCTTCGACCGAAATATCCCCGGACTCCAACTGGCTCAGTAAGGTATCCAGATCGGTATCATCGTCTTCAGGCTCGTGTTCCTGCGGTTCAGGAGGTTGGATCAAGGGACGAATGTACTCTGCAAGCTGCGAAACGGTGGGATAGGTGAAAATATCAGTGACATCTATGATGTTGCCGAACTCTTTCTCGAGTAACTGAATCACTTTGACCGCCAGGATGGAATCGCCACCGAGGCTGAAGAAACTATCAAAGAGGTCGACTTCGCCAAGACCAAGCACTGAGGCCCATACGGCAGCAACAGACTGGTGAATGTCATCCGTCGCCAAATCGCCGCCCCCCTTGAGGACAATAGGTTCATCAGTCGGTATGGTTTGTTGCCGTGTGGTTTGTTGCGGTCTGGTTGTCTGAAGCGAAAAGCCCAGTGTCACCGGGAGCTCCTCCACGGACTGGTCATAGGATGGATTGAGCTGTCCCGGCATCACAGTGCCCTGACTACCGCTAGCAAGCAGGCTCTCGAAAGCAGCCATTCCCTGCTGGGTCGTCAGTGGTGCCATCAGACCGTCAAACTTGGCCTGCTTCTCGACAGCCATCCCGATCTCGGACCAGGCCGGCCACTGAACAGACAAGGCCGGTAGCCCTTGCTGACAGCGCTGTTCAGCCAACCCGTCAAGCCAGGCGTTAGCGTAGGTGTAATCAGACTGGCCCATACCGGCAAATACCGCCGTGACCGATGAGTACAGGACAAAAAAGTCCAGCCCGTCTTCCCGGGTCAATCTGTCCAGTACATAAGCCCCGGCAATTTTGGCCTGGGTCACCTGACGGAATTCAGCCTCGTCCTTGCGGAAGATGAACCCGTCCCCAGCCAGTCCCGCGGTATGGACCACACCGCCGATTCCACCATAACGCTGGCGGGCCTGGGCCAGTACTGACGCGATGCCATCGGCATTGGCGACATCAAGCTGGTGATGCTCAACCATTGCTCCCAGCCCCCGTAACTGTTCGATAAGCGTTTTGAGCTGGTGAGACTTAGCACTGTTGCCTTGGGGATCAGTCCGGCTAATCAGACATAGGTGGCAGGCGGCCTGAGCCGCAATGGCCAGCGCAGCCTGCTGAGCCAGTGCGCCTGATGCCCCTGTTATCACGTAGCTCTTTCCGGCAGTGATCACCGAAGACGGTGCCGCTTGAGGCATCTGACGCGGCTGCAGAACAGGCTGGTAACAGCATTTATCCCGCCATACCAACATCTGGTAGCCTGCTGTCGGGTAGAGTAAAGGCAAAATTTCAGCTACCGGTGTATCTGAGTGCACATCAATACAGCTCACCGAGACATGGTGAAGCTCCTGACTAACCACCTTTGCCATGGCATACATCGCGTGCACAGCCGGATCTACGGTGGTCCCGGACTCTGAAGCAAACCCGTTCGCAGCAATGATGTTTAGCTGAAGTGGCTGCTTACGCTGGATCTGTACCAGCTGTTTGGTAAAACGGAACAGCTCAACGGCCGTTTCCTCGACAGCTGTCATGCCATCACCCGCGCGATTACCGAGGTAAAATACGACCCTGTCGGCAGCGACAAGAGACGCACTATTCGGTTTCAGCTCCTCAAGGTTTTCGTAACTTATAACCCGGTTACTCTGCGACAGCGCCGTTGCTAACGACGATAGCATTCCGTTCGGCTCAGCTCCCAGCAGGACAATATCCTCCCCTTCAGGGGAACGGGATTGTGAAAGCTCCTGAGGTAGCAGTACGGTTTCGAAACCGTCACCCGGTTCGGCACGGAAATTCTGCTTGTACTGCTTGATGACATAGTCCCGGATAACCATAACGGGTTCGTTGTCCGGATCGACAATGTCGATATCATATTTCACCGTTTCCGGTGCCGGGTCCTGACCTTTTTTCATCGTCAGCAAGGCCGAGAACTGAGCTGGAAGCGCTTTGTAGACCTTAATCGAGCGGTAGGAAAACGGCAGGTAGGTATCGGTCCCCGCAAGCCCGTTGGCAATATTGACACAATGATCCATCAGTGCCGGATGAATATGATAGTCAGCCACCTCGCCGACAAAACGCCGATCAAGCGAGAACTCGCCGAATACCTGATGCTGGTACCGGCTGGCGCGAGTCAGACTGTCCCAACGCGGGCCGACATCACTGACTTCCTGCTGGTTGATCTGGGCTTCGGTAACCGCCTCAAAGTTAGCGAGGCTGGCTCCTTCCGGTATCATTACGTCGGAAGTATCAGGCTGACAGCGGTGGATCTCACCCTGGGCGTAGGTGATCCAGTCCCCTCCCTGATGCCCCGTCACAATAAACCGCTCGTGATTGTCTTCATGGATCATCACCAGTTGAATATCACGAGGGGAATGTTGCTCGACAATCACCGGCTGTAAGAAGATAACCTTGCGCAGCTCAACGGCTTCATACCCCAGGTAACTTGTCGCCAGCGCCGAGGCCATTTCAACATAGGTCGTCCCGGGAATAATGTAGTTGCCATCAATGATGTGCTCGTTCAGTACCCAGTGCTTGTCGACATCAAACCGCGTCATGAAAATCGTACGGTCATAGGAGTCAGCCAGAACACAGTCAACCAGAGGATGGTTGACCTCACGCTCACCGCGAAGCTTCACAGACTTAGGCAAAGAAACCCAGCAACGCTTGGCCTCAAAGGGATAGGCAGGCAAAGATAGACGCTGATATGCGCCACCTTTGTACAAGGAGTTCCAGTCAATATCGGCACCTTGCAGGTATAACTCGGCAACCTCTTGATCAATCCGGCTTGTTTTCCCGTTCAGTCTGTCTCTGACTGTGTCGGTTAGCTGGCGGAGATCATCATCCGTAAGCTCTCCCTGAGAGCGAACCTGTTTGCTTGGCGGAACAACCTTGTGATAGCCGTACATAGGGCAGTCTGACAGGTCTCCGGATTGTAGTTGCTGCAGCTGCTGGCGCAGATCCACCAGATCTTCTACGCACAGAAGAAGGCGATGTGCATGATGTGAACGTCCACAGGCCAAGGTAAACGCCTGATCTCTCAAAGACTCCGCCGCCAAAGGAGCTGACAGCCAGTCGGCATAGTCAGCAACAACTCGTTCCAATGCTGGCAGGCTGGCAGCAGATAGCGGTATCCAGTAAGTCGTCCCCGTCGGCGCAGTGATTAACGCAGCATTGCCAGCTTCGCAGTCGCTTACATCGTGGGAATATTCTTCGAAAATTGCATGGGCATTCGTGCCACTCAGGCCAAATGCACTGAGGGCAGCGCGGCGTGGAAATGCCGTCTGTGGCCATTTGGAACAGGTATCATTGACATATAATGGGCTATCGATGAAATCAATTTCTGCGTTAGGCGACAAAAAGTGCAGGGTCGCAGGCAGTGTCTTGTGCTTGAGCGCCATGATAAGTTTAATCATCCCGCCCATGGCTGCCGCATGATCCAGATGGCCAATATTGCTTTTGACCGCACCAATCGCACAATACTGCCTTTTATCGCTGAATAATCGGTAGGCTTTGTTAATCGCTGACAGCTCGATAGGGTCTCCCAGTTTGGTGCCCGTTCCATGCGCCTCGTATAAGGCAATGGTTTCCGGATCGATATCCCCTTTTCTCAGGACATCCTGGAGAAGCTGGTGTTGAGCATCGGCATTGGGCGCCGTAATTCCTACCGAACGGCCGTCCTGACTAACCCCAGTAGACTTCACCACGGCGTAGATATGATCGCCATCTCGCTCAGCCTCACTCACTGACTTAAGGATCAACGAAACAACACCTTCCCCAGACCCAATACCATCCGAACGCTCATCAAAGGTTTTGCAGCGCCCTGAAACAGAACGCAGCCCCAGTTCGTTTTCATCGGCTAGCGGCAGCAGACGGACCTTAACGCCTCCGAGCAAGGCCATCGTGCACTCTTTCTTCTGCAACGACTGACAAGCCAAATGCAAGGCGGTCAAGCAGGAAGAACAGGCCGTATCAACAACAAGGCTTGGTCCTTTCAGATCCAGGATATAAGCCAGCCGGCTCGCTATAACCGACTGAATATTGCCGGCTTCAGATAGCATATCGGCACTATCAGGCGCGATCTGCTCAACGTATTGACGGTATGTGGGGTCGAAATCGCTATTGAACCCAACAAAAATGCCCACCTTGCTCCCTGACAATGCCGCCTTGCCATAACCGGCATCCTCAAAAGCACGCCACGAACTTTGCAATAACAGGCGCTGGTTGGGATCCATGCCGCACGCCTCGTTATAGGACAAGTTAAAAAACTCGTGGTCGAACTGATCGACATGCTCAAGGAAAGCCGCGGGATAAAAGCAGGCATCACCTTGTTCGATGTGTCCGGCATCTAACGCACGAGAACCCGGAAATGGGCGAATAAAGTCTTTATCTTGCTGCAGCTTATGCCAGAAATCCTCTAACCGTTCGGCATCGCCAATACGGCAGTCAATGCCGATAATCGCAATATCTTGATGCCGTGAACGAGACTGAGCTCTCGCTTGTAAAGGCGGCGAGTCGGATTTCGGGGGCTTTTTCTCCCCCTTATTCACTTTAAGAAAATCATTGAACATCCGACTAACCCACTAATTCTGAAGCAGAAAAATCAGTGATCAAGGTATTCAGCTGTACTTCGTCGGCGACCTGGTTAAAACGCTGAAGCTGTTCGTGATGCGATACGCCCTTGGTATCCAGAATGGTCTTTAACAGACTCAAAGCTTGCTGTGCCGTATCAGCCGTCACGTCACCGGCCTCATTCAACGCTTTCAATGCGTTATATGGCTGAACAGCTCCTCTCTCATACGCTTCAATATCGTCATTGGTATTACGGGTACTAACCGCGACAGCCATGCATTTATTGAACACATTGATATTCTGTTCCTGGTTAAACTGAGCCCGCTCTGAGCGGTTCATTACCAAGGCACTTAAGTGCTCACGATCGGCCTTGAGATCATAAGAAAGGGCTTCGACGGCATAATAATGTTTCGCCAGCTTTTTCAATACCGAGCCAGGTCCAAGCTCCAGTGCCAGACTAATACATTCCTGCTGGATATAATCCATCGTTTGCCTCCAGCAAACAGGACTTACTAACTGATCAACCAACAGCTGCTTAATCTCACTTGCTCCCTTGTATGCCTGGCCTGTTACGTTTGAAATAACCGGGCAGACAGGTTCGGCAAAGGTATATTTCGCAATTTCCGGCTCAAAATGATCAGCAGCAGCCTGCATCAACGGCGAATGGAAGGCCCCGCTAACTCTTAGCCGTTGGTTTTTGATGTTAAGATCATCGAAATATTGCTGGATAGCCTCAATGCCATCAACCGCCCCCGAAACAATAATCTGATCACCGGCATTGAAATTGGCTGGCGCAACGACTGTACTACCCCCCGAAGCCTGCTCGCAGTATTGCTTCACAAGAGCTTCGTCAGCACCAATAACTGCCAGCATTGCACCCTGGCTATTGGCTGCCGCCTCTGCCATTAGTCTGGCGCGTTGCTCAACCAGTTTTAATGCATCAGAAAATGACAATACACGACTTGCAACCAAGGCGGCATACTCGCCCAGGCTATGACCGGCTACTGCGGATGGCATGATGCCGTATTCACTCTCAAACTGACGATACAACGCCACATTCATTGTCAAAATGGCTACCTGGGCATTTTCAGTCTGTGTTAATACCTCCGGGGAAGACTCAAAACACAGCTTGGCTATATCTCTATCTAATACTTCAGAAGCTTCAACAAATGTATTATTAACGACAGGATTTAATTTAAATAACTCCTGACCCATACCAATATATTGAGACCCTTGACCAGGAAACAATAACGCAACTTTTCTCATGCCTAACCTCTGAAAAATATTAAATTAAAAGATATCCAGTTATATTTACCACACCAAGAGATATAGTAATCAACAAGCATTGTTACATCTGGAAATACCTCAAGAAATTAAACGAAAAGCTAATAACACAGCATACAAATTGCGATTCACCTCCAAAAAACAGAATAAAACAAAAATAATAGCTAGATAAATAATAAAGAAAGATATTATTAGATAACCTTTTCGTTACTTAAATGATTAAAATGTCAAAATGGTACTCAAGATATAATTCAGACAATGCAAAAATCCGAATCATTTTCCTTCCCTATGCCGGAGGGAGCGCCTCTATTTATCAAGATTGGGTAAGCCAACTTCCCCCAGAGGTGGAGGCAGTTCTTGTTCAACTGCCTGGGCGAGCAAATAGATTCAGTGAAGCATTAATATCCCAAATGGGCAAACTTGTCCCTGAGCTTGGTAGTGCCTTACTAGAACTGGAGCCGAGGCCCTACATTATATTTGGCCACAGCATGGGCGGACGGATTGGCTATCAGCTATTGGAGTTTTTCAAGGAAAAAGAACAGCCTTTACCCATGCACTTTATCGCATCAGGGTGTAAGGCCCCACACCAGATAAGACACAAGTCAGGAAGCTATTTATTACCAGAAAAAGAGTTTGTTCAAGAGATAGAAAGACTCAATGCAACACCTCATGAAATACTTGAAAATAAAGAACTTCTCAATATCTGCATTAATATTCTAAGAGCAGACTTTGAAGTTGCAGACTACCAAACGGAACACCCTGAGAATAAATATGATATTCCATTTACTCTTTTGTTTGGATTGCTCGATGAAGAAGTGAGCTTAGATGATATCGAGGAGTGGAGGTTACATTTCAATGGAAACATCAATGTGAAATTATTCAATGGCGGTCATTTTTTTATTAACTCACATACAGACAAGGTAATTAATGAGATTAATAAATTATGCTATTAAATAGAGAGGGGTAACCCTCTCTATTTGAAGAAGCTCTCAAACTAATCAAGCAATGATAGCTCTTCTATTCTCTTAACCAAATTATCAGCCATCACTCGATGCTCAGATTCAATAGGGTGCCCCATACATCCTAAATGTTCAGTCATATAATAATGACTATACACATCTTCAATATTTCGAGCAGCCAGCTGTGCTTCTACTGCACCCATTGGCTCTTTGAACCAATCTTTTGAAATCATCAGAATAGGAACATCACCATACCGAGCTCGCTGCTGAAGAATAAAGTCAACATAGGTATTCACCCAGACATCGAAAAAAGTGCCCATATCAGGCCAAGGTTCACCGGGCTGCAAGGGTGTACTAAAGTCATTGCTTCCCAAATTAATTACAACAAGGTCCGGGTGGCGATCTTGATACTCTTCGCCTGTATTAAAAATGGAGCCAGCCTTATTTTTGTAATGAGGAAGATTATGATACGGCTCACCACCGTTCCAGTTTCTTACCATCCCCAAACCGGAATAGGCAACTAAAGTACGGCTAGCATCGAGCTCATCAGCAGCAATAGAAGCATAAGATAAACGCGCATTTGTCGTATCTATCACCTCTGCCGTTGTACATTCTCGCTTGTTAGATTCATTACCGTATCCCACGGTAATCGAATCACCATAGAACAAGATATGCGGTTGCTGTTCCCAGACACCTTCAATTTCGCCATCCGCTTCAAAGCTATCAACTCGGATCATGGCATCATAATTCTCATTACGTTTAATGAGCTCTACATGCACTTCCTCTTCCTCGGGGAAGTTCAAAAGATCGTAATTAGCCAAACCAGCAGATGTCTTTAGAATATGGCTAAACTCACCATCAACCATCACATCGAACTGTGTTCCACGTCCATCTAAATTAACGGCCAACCGAGTACCGGAAAATTCAAACTGAATACTTGAACCAGGCCAACTCAGTTCGACATTGCCTTCGTTCCAGTTTTTGACGTGCCTCCCCTCGTAGTTAATTCGATAATCCGTTGCAGAGATCGTTGTAGCAAGCACATTACTACTTAGAACCACCGAAGCCATTAAAGTCGCCGCTTTTACCAGTGACATAACCATACCCTCCATGCACTTGGTTTCACAAAAGTTGCAACACGCTATCAAGATTCCTACTAAGTAACAATTCAGTAGCTAACGGATAAGTGTGAAATTTTATGTGTAATTGCAAGCATTCGGGACACCATACAGCCAGCATGAAACGCATCTTATTTCACTCATATCAATTGGAAAGTAATTCAATGTTCTAATCACAATATGATTCACTTTGATATTGCTATAAACAATATCATCAGCTAAAAGCAGACTACTATATACATCCCAAGCAGTGATTATTTATTCCCTGGCAACACATCCCTCCAATCTAATCTCATTCCACTCAAGCATGGCTTCATCCCCCTTTGTGTATAGATAAGTACTGCCCTCCAGATCACGATACTGCGCCCCCGAAGCCGAGCGCCGTCTCTCAAGTGTTCGGGTATCATTCAAATAATTCACGATCGCAGACTCTGCGGTAGGGTACGTTAATGTGAAGTATTGCCCAGCCTGACAATCATAGGTGATCTCGGCCGGAAAGCTGCTTTGATCCGTTGTACAGGCGGCTAAAGACCATAGACTGATAACTAAGACTATCTTTCGCATAATAAATCCCTCACAGAATTTATTGATAAGTCTAGCAACAGGAATAAAGTCTGGAGTTCAATGATGTACAAGAAGCGAGAAGTCTATTCTTAAGGCGTAAAAAAGCCCGAGTCTTTCAAGGTTAATAGGCTAACCAACTGAACTACCGCTTCACTCAGTATTGAGGATATAAAATTTGAACGTAAAAAAGCCCAAACATTTCTGCTTGGGCTTAATATAAGTGGCGGAACGGCCGGGCTTGCGCACAAGCGGGACTCATTCGACCGCAGGGCGAAGATATTCGACAGATGTAAAAAAGCCCCGTCTTTCGACGAGGCTTCTTAATAAGTGGCGGAGCGGACGGGACTTCCATACCGAACATCAGCGCGACCCCCGGCGTGACAGGCCGCTGCTTTCAAGGTTAATAGGCTAACCAACTGAACTACCGCTTCACTCAGTATTGAGTGATACAAAATTTGAACGTAAAAAAGCCCAAGCATTTCTGCTTGGGCTTAGTATAAGTGGCGGAGCGGACGGGACTCGAACCCGCGACCCCCGGCGTGACAGGCCGGTATTCTAACCAACTGAACTACCGCTCCACTCAAATCACCGCACGTTCACTGCGATAATCTAAATTGGAAGCCTGGCGATGTCCTACTCTCACATGGGGAGACCCCACACTACCATCGGCGCTATTACGTTTCACTGCTGAGTTCGGCATGGGATCAGGTGGGTCCATAAT
>NZ_JAKJSH010000035.1:0-35528 GCF_050336885.1 Photobacterium kasasachensis | reverse complement strand
TCTCGATATCAGTTTGAACCGTTTAGGTTTTTACGGGTATCATTCTTTCCTGTTCTGATATTTTCAGATATAGAGTAAAGAAAGCCTGCGCGTCCGTAGCTCAGCTGGATAGAGTACCTGGCTACGAACCAGGCGGTCGGAGGTTCGAATCCTCCCGGACGCGCCATATTTTGACTATAGCAGCCATTGTGTTGTTGTAGAGCGACAAAAAGATTCTGCGCGCTCGTAGCTCAGCTGGATAGAGTACCTGGCTACGAACCAGGCGGTCGGAGGTTCGAATCCTCCCGAGCGCGCCATTATTTTTAGATATCCGTTGGAGCCGTTTGGGTTTTAACCGATATCATTCTTTCCTGCTTCTGATATGTATTAGAAACAGAGCAAAGAAAGCCTGCGCGTCCGTAGCTCAGCTGGATAGAGTACCTGGCTACGAACCAGGCGGTCGGAGGTTCGAATCCTCCCGGACGCGCCATTATTTAAAGCTCAGCTTCGGCTGGGCTTTTTTCGTTTTTACCTTTCCCTTCTTGCTGCTTACAATCGGCTATCACTACGCAATTCTCTGAACAACTACTTATCCAGATTGGTATGAAGATAATACCCCTGACGAGGTGTAATTGCCTCTGATACGGCGCTCCTATGCTGTTTGAGCCAAGACTGAATTTACGGGCGGAATTCATGTATGCCTCGTGTTCTGTCGCGGTATCGCCATGTAGTAACAAAGGGGCTGGCCTTCTGGCCTCATTATGGTGATTGCTGCTGTCAACTGTGTCTATTTATAAGAAATAACCACAAAATTATCGAATAGCCCGTGAATAAATCCTCACCTCTTGTAACTAACTGATATGTCATTACTTTAACCAAAAAGACGTTATTACAGATTATTTTGCTTACGTTTACGTAAGCGTAATATTGGTGCCCGGAAAACTTGATAACTCAGTGTTTTTATTATTTTGCTGCGAGCTGGGTAATGATTTTAGCTGGTTACTTTTCAGTCAGTTGTGATAAATTACAGCGTTAGTTAACATTTTTTGGTTAAATTGGAAAAAGAAAAGACAAAGTGACCGTAATTCAGTCTCGGTTGTTAATCAATTTGACATATTTTGGCTTGTCATGATAATTCTTAGTTTGCCAATCACAATATGAATGAAAGGAAGCAATAATGGCAGATTTAGGTAGTTTGCTATGGGAAGCGGCAACAATCATGACCACCGGTATGGTCGTGGTTTTTGTTTTTCTCAGCACCCTGATCTATTTAGTCCAACTGTTAGCAAAACTGGCACCGAAGGAAGAATTACCTGCGATAAAGCCACAACCTGCATCAACAGTTGCTTCAAATCACAATGGTGTTCAGTCCGATGTCGTGGCTGCCATTACCGCTGCGATACATCAGTATCGTAACCGTAATGCATAATTTGTGATTTCCAGGACGATTTTTATTACAAGGAGTTTGTGAGCATGTCCAAGTCTTTAGCGATCACTGACGTTGTGTTACGTGATGCCCATCAGTCTCTTTTTGCGACCCGTCTGCGTATTGAAGATATGCTGCCTATTGCCGAACAGTTGGATAACGTCGGTTACTGGTCTCTCGAAACATGGGGTGGTGCTACGTTTGATTCCTGTATTCGCTATCTGGGCGAAGACCCTTGGGAGCGTCTACGTGCCCTGAAGCAGGCGATGCCGAAAACACCGATGCAGATGCTGCTGCGTGGTCAGAATCTACTCGGCTACCGCCATTATGCCGACGATGTCGTGGAGAAGTTTGTCGAGCGTGCACATGCCAACGGCATGGATGTGTTCCGTATCTTCGATGCGATGAACGATGTCCGCAACTTTGAAAAAGCGGTAAAGGCTACCGTTGATGTCGGTGCTCATGCCCAGGGAACAATTTCCTATACCACCAGTCCGGTTCATAACCTGGATACCTGGACCGATCTGGCCAAACGCCTTGAAGATCTGGGCTGTCACTCTATCTGCATCAAAGATATGTCCGGTTTGCTTAAGCCTTACGAGGCTGAGGAACTGGTCAAACGTATTAAGGCGTCCTGTGATGTGCCGTTGGCGCTGCACTGTCACGCTACTACTGGTCTTTCTACGGCGACAGCGGTGAAAGCGGTCGAGGCCGGTCTGGATATTCTGGATACCGCAATTTCATCGATGAGCCAGACCTACGGTCATACTCCGACGGAAACCGTGATCGCAATGCTGGAAGGTACAGAGCGTGATACGAATCTGGATCTGCAGCAACTGGAACCGATTGCCAGCTACTTCCGCGATGTGCGTAAAAAGTACGCCAAGTTCGAGGGAAGCCTGAAGGGCGTCGATGCCCGTATTCTTCTAGCTCAGGTACCGGGCGGTATGCTGACCAATATGGAAAGCCAGCTCAGAGAGCAGGGTGCATCGGATCGCTTTGACGAGGTACTGGAAGAAATCCCGCGCGTTCGCAAGGATCTCGGTTTTATTCCGCTGGTTACGCCGACGTCACAGATTGTCGGTACGCAGGCGGTACTGAACGTATTGACCGGCGAGCGCTACAAGAGCATCAGCAAGGAAACGGCGGGTGTACTGAAAGGCGAGTATGGTGCAGCGCCAGCGCCGGTGGATGCCGAGCTGCAGGCAAAAGTACTTGACGGTGCCGAACCGGTAACGTGTCGTCCGGCTGATTTGATCAAGGATGAGCTGGCGAGCCTGACTGATGACTTGGTGGCCAAGGCTAAAGCGGACGGGATCACGCTTGCGACTGATCAGGTTGATGACGTATTGACGTATGCCCTGTTCCCTCAAGTTGGCCTTAACTTCCTGAAGAACAGAAATAACCCAGAGGCTTTCGAGCCGGTTCCGGGTACTGAGGAAGCGCCGGCTCCTGCAGCTGCGCCTGCGCCGGTTGCCGCAACTGGCGGCAGCGAGTCGTACAGCGTGCGCGTGAACGGTCAGGTTTATGATGTCGAGGTTGGCCCGGCGGGCGAGGTATCGGCAATCGCACCTGCTGCGTCAGCTCCGGCAGCCGCCGCGCCTGTTGCTGCATCAAGCACTGCCGAGTCTGTATCGGCACCGCTGGCCGGTAATATTTTCAAAATCAATGTTCAGCCGGGCAATACGGTTGCTGAAGGTGATGTGCTGGTTGTGCTGGAAGCGATGAAAATGGAGACTGAGGTCAGGGCTGCCCGTAGCGGTGTGGTGCAGGATCTGCATGTCAAGGAAGGCGATTCGGTAACGGTGGGATCTCCGATCCTGAGCCTGGCGTAAGAGGGTACCATGGACGGTTTATTGAAACTCTGGTCAGAGACCGGGATTGCGAACTTCGAGTTCGGACAGCTTGTAATGATCCTGGTCGGTGCCGGCCTGCTCTTCTTGGCGATCCGCAAGGGCTTCGAACCCTTGCTGCTGTTGCCGATGGGCTTTGGTGCAATACTGGCGAACATTCCGAATGCCGGCTTTACCGAGCCGGGCGGTCTGCTCTATTACATTTACTATGTCGGGATTGAAACCGGGGTCTTCCCGCTGTTGATCTTCATGGGTGTCGGGGCCATGACGGACTTCGGGGCGTTGATTGCGAACCCGAAAACCCTGCTGCTCGGTGCTGCGGCCCAGTTTGGTATCTTTTTCACCCTGTTCGGGGCAATCTTGCTCAACATGGTGCCCGGGATGGAATTTACCCTGGCAGATGCGTCCTCCATTGCAATTATCGGTGGTGCCGACGGCCCGACGGCCATCTTCCTGGCAAGTCGTCTGTCACCGGATCTGCTCGGTGCGATTGCAGTCGCGGCCTATAGCTATATGGCGCTGGTGCCGATCATCCAGCCGCCGATTATGAAGGCGCTGACCACACCGGAAGAGCGTGTGATCCAGATGGAGCAGCTTCGCCATGTCGGCAAGGCCGAGAAGGTGCTGTTCCCGCTGGCTGTGCTGTTAATGACTATCTTGTTCCTGCCTTCGGCGACGCCGCTGGTCGGTATGTTCTGCCTGGGTAACCTGATGCGTGAGTCCGGGGTCGTCGATCGCCTGTCCAACACGGTTCAGAACGAGCTGATCAATATTGTGACGATCATGCTTGGCCTGGGTGTCGGCTCAAAGCTGGAAGCAGACAAGTTCCTGCAGTTCGAAACCCTGGGGATCCTGGTTCTGGGTGCGGTGGCATTTAGTGTCGGTACCGGCGGTGGTGTCCTGATGGCCAAGCTGCTTAACCGCTACAGCAAGGAAGATATCAACCCACTTATTGGTGCGGCGGGCGTATCAGCCGTACCGATGGCGGCACGGGTTGTTAACAAGGTCGGCCTCGAGGCTAACCCGCACAACTTCCTGCTGATGCACGCCATGGGCCCTAACGTGGCCGGGGTACTGGGTTCGGCAGTTGCGGCCGGTATCTTGTTGGCCCTGGTTGGCTAACAGCATATCGATCTGGCAAAACGCCGATGAGAAGCCGCTTGGATACCAGATAAGCCTTGTTGGTTTGAAACACATTGAAACGGGTAGCAATATGCTACCCGTTTTTTTATGGTGGCAATTAGGTATATGCTCTCTTACATCAATGATCACATACCGGTATTGAACGGTATAAATCAGAATAAAAGGAAAAGGGAATGAACGCTTGTCAGCAACTCGCAATAACCCAGTTTGGTCAGCCTTCGGTATTGGCGATGCAAACTACCGAAATACCGGTACCGTCTGATAGCCAGGTGTTGGTCAGGGTCGCCTATGCCGGCGTGAACCCGATAGATGCTAAAACCCGTGCCGGGCTGGGGTGGGCTGCGCAGCAGAACAAAGGCAACCTGCCCTGGGTACCGGGCTACGATATTGCCGGCAAGGTGGTGAAGGTAGGTGCAAACGTACAGGATTTCGTTGTTGGAGAGCGTGTGGCGGGGTTTGTCGGTTTTCCGCTTGCTGGCGGTGGCTACAGTGAATATGTGGCTGTCGAGGCCGATGCGCTGAGCCAGGTAGCGGAAGGCGTTCCTTTGGCGAATGCGGCAGCACTGCCGCTGGCCGGGCAAACGGCATGGCAGGCGATCGATAAGGGACAGGCCGGTGAGAATGATCGGGTGTTGATTCTGGCTGGTGCCGGTGGCGTCGGTCATATTGCGATCCAGTTGGCGGTTGCCCGGGGAGCCAATGTGATGGCCAGTTGCTCGGCGGCCAATATGGCGTTTGTTAGCGACCTGGGGGCAACGGCGGTGGATTATCACCAGGCGCCGTTGGCCGAACAGGTAGAGCCGGTCGATGTACTGATTGATTTGATGGGCGGTGATATCGGTATTGCGGCATTGGACTGCGTGAAAGCCGGAGGACGGGTAGTGACCATTCCGACGATAACCGCGGATGCCGTGTGCGAGCAGGCACGGCAGCAAGGTCTAGAGGCCGAAGGTATGCTGGTGTCGCCGTCTGTCGAGCAGAACAATGCGATGATGGCCATGCTGGAGAACGGACAGCTAAAACTGCATATCGCTTCACAATATCCGCTGTCTGACGGGGCGCAGGCGCACCGCGACATCGAGGCAGGCCATACCCGAGGCAAGATCGTACTGGCTGTAGATAGCGGCGAGTAAAGCCTGCACGGTGACTTTCTCAAAAGGTAGAATGCAATCTGCCTGATTATTAATAAGTTGTTTCAATGCTAGAGTTATTGAATGGTGAGTCGGCACTTTGGGTGCTGTTCACCACTGGTTTTTTGAGTGCCACCCTGCTCCCCGGCGGCTCGGAAGCGAGCCTTATCGCGACCCTCAAGCTCGGTGATAATGCGGTATGGCTTGTCGTGGCCGTGGCGACGTTGGGCAATACCCTGGGGGGAATGACGAACTACTGGCTGGGAAGATTACTGCCAGATAAAACTTCTGACGAAAAACATGGTCATAAAGCCCTGCAATGGCTGAAAAAATATGGCTACTGGTCATTGTTTTTCAGCTGGTTACCCGTTATCGGGGATCCTTTGTGTTTGGCGGCAGGCTGGTTGCGTATGCGCCATTGGCTGAGTTTTCTGATCGTCATGATTGGAAAGGCCATACGTTATGCTGTACTGGCTCTGATCGTACAAGGTTTATAATAAGGAATGCTTACGTGCAAAAGTGGATTCTAGGCGTTGCGCTATTTTCTCTTGCTGGGTGTGGAGCCCAGTTAGCGCAGAGAGACGCGGCTCCCGAGTTGCCTGAAGGGGTAACGTTTATTGAACAGGTGACAGGCGGACAGCCTGACGAGCCTGTTATTCCCTATACCAAATATACCCTCGACAATGGGCTGACTGTGCTGCTGCATGAAGACAAGTCTGATCCGCTGGTTCATGTCGACATGACCTATCATGTGGGATCGGCGCGTGAAGAGCTGGGCAAGTCCGGTTTTGCCCATTTCTTTGAACATATGATGTTCCAGGGGTCCGAGCATGTCGGCGATCAGGAACACTTTCGCCTGATCACCGAGGCCGGTGGAACCCTTAATGGCACCACTAACCGCGACCGGACCAATTACTTCCAGACCGTTCCCTCCAACCAGTTGGAGAAAATGCTTTGGCTGGAGTCGGACCGAATGGGCTTCCTGCTAGGGGCTGTCTCGCAGCGCAAGTTTGAAATTCAGCGTTCGACGGTGAAAAATGAACGCGCCCAGCGTTACGAAAACCGGCCATATGGCTTGGTTTACGAACGTATGGGGGAAGCACTGTTTCCCCGTACCCACCCTTACTCCTGGCAGACAATCGGTTATATCGAGGACTTGGATCGGGTAGGTGTCAATGATCTAAAGGCGTTTTTCCTGCGTTGGTACGGACCGAATAATGCCACGTTGACCATTGGCGGTGATATTGATGTTGAGCAGACGTTGGCCTGGGTGAGCAAGTATTTCGGCTCGATCCCGCGAGGCCCTGAAGTTGAAAAGTCGGCGAAGAAACCGGTGACGATCGACGCCGATCGCTATCTGACCCTGGAAGACAAAATTCAGCAACCTATGTTGCTGATGGCGTGGCCGACATCCTATAACGGTGCCGAGGACGAAGCCTCGCTGGATATGCTGGCGCGGGTCATCGGCGGTGGCAAGAATAGCCTGTTGTACCAGAACCTGGTCAAGACGGGCGAAGTGGTCGACGCCGGTGCCTTTCATGACTGTGCCGAGCTGGCCTGTACTATGTATGTCTACGCCATGGGGCAGAGCGGCAATAAAGGTAACCTGAAAGATCTGCGCCAGAAAGTCACGACGGTACTGGACGGACTCGAGCAGCGCGGTATCAACAGCAAAGAGCTTAACGAGCTCAAGGGCATGGTTGAAGCCAACGCGATCTTTGGCCTGCAGAGTGTCCGCGGCAAGGTCTCGCAGCTGGCGGCCTACCAGACCTTCTTTGATGATCCCAATTACCTCAGTGTCGAGCTGGGCAATCTCCGGGCGGTGACAACCACCAGTATGGAGCAGGCTTACATGCGTTACATCAACGGTAATCCTAGCGTCACCCTGAGTGTTGTTCCCAAGGGGAATACGGCGATTCAGGCCGCCAAGCCTAACTATGCACCGCCTTCCCGGATCATCGGCGAGCACCAGAAAGTGGCAGATAACGAGTTGCTGCTCAGGGAGCCGGCTGATGACTTCGATCGTTCGGTGATGCCACAACCGTCTTCGCCGGTTGAGTCTGTGATGCCCGAACTGTATCAGTTTGAGCTGGCGAACGGGATCAAGGTACTGGGAACCAAATACCGTGAAACGCCGACAGTCGAACTGCAAATGGTGATTCCAGCCGGCCGACGTTTCGAGCCTGCCGGGAAAACCGGGCTGGCGCAGCTCACTGCCTCGATGATGGGCGAGGCCAGTACAAAGTCTTCTGCCGAGGAGTTGTCATCACGGCTAGATAGCCTGGGCAGTACGGTGAGCTTCAGTGCCGGTTTGTATGGCACGGTTGTGTCTGTCACGTCACTGGAGAAGAACCTGCCTCAGACGCTGGCCATTATGGAGGAGCGCCTGTTCAACCCGGCCTTTGATCCGGTTGATTTTGAGCGCGTCAAACAGCAGGCCCTTGAAGGCGTTGTTTATGAGCACCAGCGCCCGTCGTGGCTTGCTGGCCAGGCAACCCGTGAAGTCTTGTTCCGCGGAACCAGCTTTAGCTTGCCGCCGGAAGGCACCAAGGGCTCGTTGGAAGCGATTTCGCTTGATGATGTCAAAGCCTTCTATCGTCGATACTACACCCCGAACGGGGCCGATATTGTGGTGGTTGGCGATATCAACTCGAAGCAGCTGACCTCTCAGCTCGACTTCCTGGCTAACTGGCAGGGCATGCCCGAGCCGACATATGCGGCGCAGGGACTGCCGAACCTTCCCCAGCAGACGCTGTGGATGGTCGACAAACCGGGCGCACCACAAACCGTGATCCGCCTGGTGCGCCAGGGGCTGCCGTTTGATGCGACCGGGGAACTGTTTGAAACCCAGCTGGCGAACTTCAATCTGGCCGGTAACTTCAATAGCCGTATCAACTTAAATCTGCGTGAGGACAAAGGCTACACTTATGGTGCCGGCGGCTACCAGAGTGGCGGCAAGGAAGTTGGGTTGTCTGTCTACTATGCCCAGGTTCGTGCCGATGCCAGCCTGGCCTCGCTCAAGGAGTTTCTTGCCGAGCTGGAGAAAATGAGCACGGAGGGCGTCACTGACGAGGAAGTGGCGTTTATGCGTCTGGCGGTCGGACAGAAAGATGCTCTGAACTATGAAACGCCGGGCAAGAAGGCCCAGCTACTGGGACAGATCCTGACCTATTCGCTGCCGGAGAACTTTGTCGATACCCGTAACGATATTGTTGCGAGTATCAGTAAGTCTAGGCTCAACGAGCTGGCGTCAACCTGGTTCAATCCAAAGGATTATCAAATAATCGTTGTCGGTGATGCCAAGTCGCTGACGCCGCAGTTTGAAACGCTGGGGATCCCGATTAAGGAACTGGAGCCGCAGAAGTAGCGGCGATAGTGGTCTTAACCCGAATGAAGCCAGCATGCTAAGTGCTGGCTTTTTACTGCTTTTATGTAACAGAGAGCAAAGTGCGGATGGTCATGATTGTTTCTGGCCTGTAAAACTGTTTCGCACTAATAATCGTGGTAATCGTAAAAAATAATGATTACTCTAGCTCACTTATTAAGTTAATGATTGAGAATGGCCTTGATGGATTTTTCACAAAGGTTGCAGCAGATTTCAGCGAATCCTGATGCACTGACTCAGATAGGGCGTGGCTTGGAACGAGAAGCGCTACGTATGACACCGCAAGGAGGCCTGTCTGCACAGCCGCACCCTGCCGGACTGGGTTCGGCATTAACCAACAAATGGGTAACGACAGATTTTGCCGAGTCGTTGTTGGAGTTTATTACGCCGGTGTCGCATGATGTTGACAGTTTGTTGACGCAGCTAAGTGATATTCATCAGTTCACCTATAGTAAACTGGATCAGGAAAGCCTCTGGCCGATGTCGATGCCGTGTTTCGTCGGCAAGGAAGACGATATTACCCTGGCGCAATACGGTAGCTCGAACAGCGGCCGCATGAAGACGCTGTATCGCGAGGGGCTAAAGCACCGCTACGGCAGTGTGATGCAGGTGATTTCCGGTGTCCATTTCAATTTTTCGTTTCCGGATGAATTTTGGCAGCAGCTGTTTGGCGATCAGGCCGAACAGGAACGCCGCGATTCTGTGTCAGATGCCTATTTTGGCCTGATCCGTAACTACTACCGCTTTGGCTGGTTGATCCCGTATCTGTTCGGTGCTTCTCCGGCGCTGTGCGGCTCGTTCCTCAACAAGAGTGCCTCTGCACTCAATTTTGAACAGGTCGGCTGCGGAACCTATTATCTGCCCAATGCAACGGCACTGCGTCTGAGTGATCTTGGCTACACCAACCATGAACAAAGTTCGTTGAAAATTGGCTTCAACAGCCTTGATCAGTATCTGGAAGGGTTGCAAAAAGCAATTCGTACCCCGTCCGAGGAGTTTGCCAGCATCGGGGTCAAGGTCGACGGAGAGTACCGTCAGCTAAATACTAACGTGCTGCAAATCGAGAACGAGCTGTATGCACCAATCCGTCCTAAGCGTGTTGCTGCCGACGGGGAGAAACCTTCCGAAGCGCTGAGCCGTGGCGGTGTCGAGTACATTGAAGTACGCTCGCTGGATGTGAACCCGTTCAGTCCGATTGGGATAACGGCCGATCAGGTCCGTTTCCTGGACTTGTTCCTGACCTGGGCCGTGTTGTCACCGTCGGATCAGATGGATGATGCCGAGCTCGAATGCTGGCGCGATAACTGGAACCGTGTGGTGCTTGATGGCCGTAATCCCGAGCTGCTGCTGAAGATCGGCTGTAACGGTGAACGTCTGACTGTTCAGAAGTGGGGCCAACGTGTGTTTGCCGAACTGGGACAGGTTGCTCTGGCGATGGACGAGGCTGCCGGAAATGACAGCTACAAGCAGACTATCCAGCGCCTGAAAAGCTGGATTGATGATCCTGAACTGACATTGTCAGCCCGGTTGCTGAACCAGATCAAACAACAGGAAGGGATTGGTCGGGTTGGATTGGAGTTGGCCAACGCCCACGCCGGTGAGATTAAAGATCGCGACTTTGCGTTCTACTCACAGCAAGAGTTTGAGCAGGAAGTCGAAGCGTCGAAAAGCAGGCAGGCTCAGATAGAACAGAATGACAGCCAGTCTTTTGATGAGTTTCTGGATGATTACTTTGCCGACCTGAAATAGGGGTTAGGTATCGGTCTCAATTTGAGAAAAAAAATGGGCAGCTACCTTGCTGCCCGGTAATATAATTTCGCAGGGATGATGACAGCACGGCTGTCAGTCATAGGTTCTGACCGTTAATTTGTCGTTTGGTTCCAACTTGGATGAAAAAATGCGCTTTGTTTCCCGTTTGATACTGTGTTCAGGCCTGGCCGTCATGCTGGCTGGCTGTGCGACTCCCCCACCCAAAGATCAGTCTAACCTGTGCAGTATTTTCCGTGAAAAGCCGGATTGGTATGAAGCGGGGCTTGATATGCAGGAGGAATGGGGAACGCCGATGCATGTCGCCATGGCGTTTATCAAGCAGGAAAGCAGCTTCCGTCATGATGCCCGCCCACCGAAGGACTATGTTCTGGGGTTTATTCCCTGGGGCAGGGTCAGCAGCGCCTATGGTTACGCCCAGGCCCAAGATCCTGCCTGGGAGGACTACCAGAAGGCAACGGGCAATGGCGGCTCGCGTACCGACTTTGCTGACTCGATGATGTTTGTTGGCTGGTATACCAGTGAGACCCAGCGGCAGCTGGGAATATCCAAGTGGGATGCCTACAATCAATACCTGGCCTACCATGACGGGCGCGGTGGCTATAGCCGTGGCACCTACCGCTCCAAACCGACCCTGATAAAAATATCGCGCAAGGTTGAGCAGCAGGCGAAGGACTATGGTTGGCAACTCAAGCAGTGCCGGCAGGAACTGGAAGATAACCGTAGCTGGTGGCCGTTTTAGCCAGCGCTGACTGTGTCAGCGGCTGGGCTATGATTAATCTAGTGAGAAGACTTGGCAAAGGAGAAGGATGTAATGCCATTATTAGATAGTTTTACCGTTGACCACACTCGCATGCATGCACCGGCTGTGCGTGTGGCCAAAACGATGCAGACTCCGAAAGGGGATACCATCACTGTTTTTGACCTGCGCTTCTGTCGCCCCAATGCGGACATTCTGAGCGAGCGGGGTATCCATACTCTTGAGCATCTTTACGCAGGCTTTATGCGTAATCACCTTAATTCGGAAAATGTCGAAATCATCGATATTTCACCGATGGGGTGTCGTACTGGCTTCTACATGAGCCTGATTGGTACCCCGAGCGAGCAGGAAGTGGCAGCGAGCTGGACGGCGGCCATGGAAGATGTGCTGAAGGTGGAGTCGCAGGAGAAAATCCCCGAGCTGAACGAGTACCAGTGCGGTACCTACAGCATGCATTCGCTGGATGATGCCAAGCAGATTGCCAAGTCCATTCTTGAGCAGGGCATTGATGTTAATAAGAATGATGATCTGGCGCTGCCTGAAGCTATGCTCAACGAGCTGAGCGTGAAGTAACAGCATATAGACTATGCGAATTGAAAAGAATAAAGCCGGCGAATGCCGGCTTTGTTGTTTTTGAACGTTATTGTTGGCTAGCGTCGCTCTAGCCTGTTTTCTGGAGTGGAGTCGGCAGGACCTTGACTAGTTTGATCATATTCTCGGAGACCTCGATGATTTCCATCTGGTGGCCGCCGACTTTGATACTGAGCTGACTGTCCGGGATATCCTCCAGGTGCTCCAGGATCAGACCGTTGAGGGTACGCGGCCCATCGGTTGGCAGGTTCCAGTTCAGGCTCTTGTTGAGATCCCGGATATTGGCACTGCCTTCTATCATCAGGCTACCATCCGCCTGCGGGGTGATCTCTTCTGCCAGTGTCGGGGTGATCGAGGTGGTAAATTCGCCGACGATCTCCTCAAGAATATCTTCGAGGGTGATCAACCCCTGAATGTCGCCGTATTCATCGACAATGAGGCCAATACGCTCTTTGTTGCGCTGGAATTTCAGCAACTGAATATTGAGCGGGGTGCCCTCCGGAATAAAGTATACCTCGTCGGCGGCCCGCAAAAGGTTCGCTTTGCTGAAGTCGTTTTTATCCATCATTAACCGATACGCCTCGCGTACTCGTAGCATCCCGACGACTTCGTCAATAGTGTCGCGATACAGCACGATCCGGCCATGGGCAGAGTGGCTCAGCTGGCGGACAATTGACTTCCAGTCATCGTTGATGTTGATGGCGGCGATATCGCTGCGCGGTACCATCAGATCTTCGACCGTGACGTTTTCCAAATCCAGGATAGACAGCAGCATATCCTGGTGACGTCGGGGGATCAGCCCGCCGGCTTCGTTCACCACGGTCCGCAGCTCATCTGAGCTGAGTTTTGGGTCGTTCATGTTGTCGACCCTGAGTCCCAGCAACATCAGAAAGCTATTGGTTATGCCATTGACAAACCAGACCAGCGGATACAGCAGCTTCATCAAAATATTCAGCACGATGCTGCTGGTGTAGGAGACGCGTTCCGGATAGAGGGCGGCAAGGGTTTTCGGTGTGACTTCGGCAAAGACCAGGACGACCAGGGTGAGGGCACCGGTCGCAATGGCGACACCCAAATCGCCGTACAGGCGCATGCCGAGAATGGTCGCAATCGCCGACGCGAGAATGTTGACGAGGTTGTTGCCGATCAGGATAAGACCGATCAGGCGGTCGGGACGCGAAAGCAGTTTTTCAACCCGCTTGGCTCCCCTGTGTCCCTGGTTGGCAAGATGTCTCAGCTTATAGCGGTTGAGTGACATCATGCCGGTTTCAGAACCGGAGAAGTATCCGGAAATGACGAGTAGTAATATCAGGAGGGAGAATAAGACTCCCGTGGATATGTCGTCCAAAAAACTATTTCCTTAACGTTTCTGTTACAAGTACTTTGTACCCTGAGTGGGTAGGTGTCAATGTTAGCATGGCAATAAAAGGGGCACTTTTTATGCCCCAATGATGATCTCTTTGACGAAGCGGCTGCCGAAATAAGCCAGCGTGAGCAGGAAGGCGCCTACCAGGCTAAACCATACTACCCGGCGCCCTCGCCAACCGAGCTGGTAGTGCCCCCATAGCAAGACGCTGTATACCACCCAAGCCAGCAACGAAAGGACGGCTTTGTGGAGTTTCCCCTGCGCCAGCATATCCTGAATAAAGGCAAAGCCGGTGATCAGAGTGACGGTCAGCAGCGAGTTTCCGACCAAAATGATCTTGAAAAGCTGCCTCTCGACCATCATTAAAGGGGGGATGTTCGGATTGATCAGCAGGCTTTTCTTATTTTTCAGCTTGTGGTCGAGCCAGGCCAGCTGAATGGCATACAGGGTGGCAATCATCAGTGTTGAATACGAAAACAGTGCCAGCGAAATATGCAGCAGCACCTGCGGATGGGCTTCCAGATGGGTGATAAAGGTGCCCGGAAGCAGGGTGGCCGCGGAGAGGTTAATCGCCGCGAAACTGTATACTACAGGTAGCAGGAACCAAACCCGTATCCGCAGCATTGCCAGCGTGGTCAGCAGCGAAATAATCAGGCTGATCAAAGATGCCACATTCAAAATACTTAAATTCTGGCCCGGACCGCCATGAATTAAGTCTTTTAAGAGCAGGATATGCAGGGCAATAGCTGCCAGCGCACACAGGAACACTGGTTTGGTTTTAATACCATTACTGTTTGTAAGTCCTGGCACGACCAGCCCGAGGGCTAGGAAATATAAGCAAGCAGCCATTAAGGCTATCAACATATCCATAGTAAACTTAACTATTTAAGATGGTTAGAATCGGCAATTATACCTTGCTCAATGTCTCGCCGCCAATGTAATGCCCACCTGAATCTGTGGGATATGACGCAGTTCGATAGAGAACTGGGCCTAAAGTGGTCGCGATAACATGAAAGCGGGCGGGGTTATGCGGTATACTAGCCAGATCTCTCAGATTTTGTTGCGTAACGAGCGAGTAGCACATGTTCGAAAATTTATCGGAGCGTTTATCGCGAACGCTTAAGAATGTCAGCGGCCGTGGTCGTCTGACGGACGACAACATCAAGGATACGCTGCGTGAAGTACGTATGGCGTTACTCGAAGCCGATGTTGCGCTTCCTGTTGTCCGTGACTTTGTTAAGCGTGTCAAAGAGCGCGCTGTCGGTACCGAGGTATCGAAAAGCCTGACGCCGGGGCAGGAGTTCATCAAGATAGTTCAGGCTGAACTTGAAGCGGTGATGGGAGCGTCCAACGAAGACCTCGACCTGTCATGCCAGCCGCCGGCGGTCATCTTGATGGCAGGCCTGCAGGGTGCGGGTAAAACCACCAGTGTCGGTAAACTGGGTAAATTATTAAAAGAGCGCCAGAAGAAGAAGGTTCTGGTTGTTTCTGCCGATGTCTATCGCCCGGCGGCGATCAAACAGTTGGAAACGCTGGCTAGCGACATTGGCATTGATTTCTTCCCGTCATCACCGGATCAAAAGCCAGTCGATATTGCCAAGGCCGCATTGGATCACGGTAAGCTGAAGTTCTACGACGTGGTGATTGTCGATACCGCCGGTCGTTTGCATGTCGATGAAGAAATGATGGGCGAGATCAAAGACGTCCATCAGACTATCAATCCGGTAGAAACCCTGTTTGTGGTTGATGCCATGACCGGTCAGGATGCGGCTAATACGGCCAAGGCGTTTGACGAGGCCCTGCCGCTGACTGGTGTGATCCTGACCAAGGTTGACGGTGATGCCCGTGGCGGTGCGGCGCTATCGGTACGTCATCTTACCGGTAAGCCAATTAAATTCCTGGGTGTGGGTGAGAAAACCGATGCTCTGGAACCTTTCCACCCTGATCGTGTTGCCTCACGTATTCTGGGCATGGGTGACGTTCTGTCTCTGATCGAAGATCTTGAGCGTAACGTTGATAAGGAAAAAGCCGAGAAGCTTGCGAAGAAATTCAAAGAGAAGAAAGGCTTTGACCTGGAAGATTTCCGCGGCCAGTTGCAGCAGATGAAAAATATGGGCGGCATGATGGGCATGATGGACAAGCTGCCGGGTATGTCCCAGTTGCCTGACAATGTCAAAGATCAGGTCGACGACAAGATGTTCGTCCAGATGGAGGCTATCATTAACTCGATGACGCCGAAAGAGCGTGAGCGTCCGGAAATCATCAAGGGTTCGCGTAAGAAGCGTATCGCCATGGGTTCAGGTACTCAGGTACAGGATGTTAACCGTTTGCTGAAACAGTTCACCCAGATGCAGAAGATGATGAAGAAGATGCAGAAGGGCGGGATGAAGAACATGATGCGCAACATGAAAGGCATGATGCCGGGTGGCGGCATGTTCCCTGGTCGCTAGGCAATTAAATACTTAGGCCTTGGGGTTATTTTCCCTTAACTGGTGAAAAAGTAGCTAAAGCGGTTGCATTCGTCAGTTTAAAGAGTAAAATTCCCGAGCTTAATTTGGCACGGGCCCCGTTTATTTCAAGCGGGGCCACTTTAATTTACAGTAATGCAAAGAGGACGATATGGTAACCATTCGTTTGGCACGTCACGGCGCTAAGAAGCGTCCATTTTATCAAATCGTTGTTGCTGATTCTCGCTGTGCACGCGACGGTCGTAACATCGAAAAAATTGGTTTCTTCAACCCGCTAGCTAAGGGTCAGGAAGAGCGTCTACGTCTAGACCTTGACCGTGTTAACCACTGGGTTGGTCTAGGCGCAACTGTGTCTGACCGCGCAGCTAAGCTAATCAAAGACGCTGCTAAAGCGGCTTAATTAGCATGTCTGGTAGCAAAGAAGCGATGAGTTCAAATAACCAAGACTACATTGTTGTCGGTAAACTGGGTGCCTCCTACGGTATCAAGGGTTGGCTCAAAGTTTTTTCCTACACAGAAGATTCCGAAAGCATTTTTTCCTATCAGCCTTGGCTTGTGAAAGTTAAGGGTGAATGGAAAGAGTTCCGCGTTGAGTCGTGGAAACGTCATGGTCAGGGTATGGTGGCGAAGTTAGAAGGCCTGAACGTTCGTGAGGACGCTCAAATGTTTACTAACGCAGAAGTCGCTATACAGGCCGATAGACTACCGGCGTTGTCAGATGAAGAATTCTACTGGCGCGAATTGTTTGGTATGGCTGTGGTAACAACCGAAGGTTACGACCTAGGTAAAGTCACAGACATCCTGGAAACAGGTTCAAACGATGTCCTGGTGGTTAAGGCTAACCTGAAAGATGCTTTTGGACAGAAGGAACGACTAATCCCGTTCCTCGATGAGCAGGTCATCAAGTCGATTGATCGCACTGCTCAGCGGATCGAAGTTGACTGGGATCCTGGATTTTAATCCCCGGTAATAGGTGAACAAATGAAGGTAGGCATAATCAGCCTGTTTCCTGACATGTTTAATGCCATTACCAATTTTGGGGTGACAGGCCAGGCGGTAAAAAAAGGCCTTTTGTCGGTAGAAACATGGAATCCCCGTGATTTTACCCATGACAAACACCGTACGGTTGATGATCGACCTTATGGTGGCGGACCTGGCATGCTGATGATGGTACAGCCTTTGCGCGACGCTATCCATGCTGCCAAGCAGTCTGTTGAAGGCCAGGCTAAAGTCATCTACCTTTCGCCTCAGGGCCGTAAGCTTGATCAAGCCGGTGTTGAGGAGCTGGCACAGAATGAGAATTTGATTCTGATCTGTGGCCGCTATGAAGGGGTGGATGAGCGCATTATCCAGCAAGAGGTAGACGAAGAATGGTCTATCGGGGATTTTGTGCTGACTGGGGGCGAGCTGCCTGCCATGACGCTAGTCGATGCAGTTGTCCGGTTTGTACCGGGTGTACTGGGTGACTTTGCGTCTGCAGAAGAAGATTCTTTTGCTAATGGCTTGCTAGATTGTCCGCATTATACGCGTCCCGAAATGTTGGACGGGCAGGAAGTCCCTAGGGTCTTGTTGTCTGGCAACCACAAGGACATTAGTCGCTGGCGGTTGAAACAATCGCTGGGCCGAACCTGGCTGAGAAGACCAGAGCTCCTGGAAAACCTAGCTCTGACTGACGATCAGGAATTCTTGCTCGCGGAATTTATACGCGAATATAAAGCAAGCAATTAATTAATTTAGTATCAGTTTATTCTAGGGTATACCAATGAGTAACATCATCAAGCAGCTCGAAGACGAGCAACTAAAACAAGACCTACCTACTTTTGCACCGGGCGACACTGTTGTTGTTCAGGTTAAAGTAAAAGAAGGTGACCGTGAGCGTCTACAGGCGTTCGAAGGCGTTGTTATCGCTAAGCGTAACCGTGGTCTACATTCTGCATTCACAGTTCGTAAAATCTCGAACGGTGAAGGTGTTGAGCGTGCATTCCAGACACACTCTCCACTAGTTGACAGCATTACTGTTAAGCGTCGTGGTCTAGTACGTCGTGCCAAACTGTACTACCTACGTGAGCGTTCTGGTAAAGCAGCACGTATCAAAGAGAAGCTTGCTCGCAAGTAATCTTAAGCGTAAGACGTTTATTGAAAAAGCCCACCGCAAGGTGGGCTTTTTTTATATGGCTACCTCATAACCTCTGCAGCCTGGCCTGGGTGAAAATAATCGTTATAGCCATTCAGCTATTGTTCTTGCTGTCTTGTTGTTTACAGGAAACCGGAATCGTTTCATTGTATGAGAAGCGGATGCTGCTGGCATTAGCAGAAAAAGGTGTCGCTGCATGCTGTACCAGGATGGCAGCTAGATTGGTATTATTTGTATCAGATAAAAAGAAACCAGCCGGATGGCTGGTTTCGTAATAGCGGGGCCGAAGAGGCGGTTGTTAAGCTGTCTCTAGCTTGCCTTTTGCTTCTTCTTCGTCAGCCAGGTCAGTTTCACCTTTGCCTTTTGAACGCTTGATAACATAGCCTGCGATGCTGAGGGCACCAACTACACCGGCAATGGTCGATACTGTCATCGGCAGACCAAAGCCTAGCTGGCTGTTGTTCAGGATGAAGGTAATACATACCGTGGTCATGAATACAGCCGGTACTGTGGTAACCCAGTGTAGCTTGTTGTGGCGAAGCAGGTAGGCCGAGGCCGTCCATAGCATCATTACGGCTGTGCTCTGGTTGGCAAAGCCGAAGTAGCGCCAGATAATACCGAAGTCAACTTGAGTCAGGATACCACCGATAACGAACAGCGGGATGGCCATTAGCAGACGGTTGCGAAGTGTCTTCTGCTCCATGTTGAAGTACTCAGCCAGGATAAGACGGCTAGAGCGGAAAGCGGTATCACCTGAAGTGATAGGCAGGATAACCACGCCCAGAAAGGCAACGATACCGCCGAAGACGCCCAACAGACCAATTGAAGAGCTGTATACCACGTTACCCGGACCGCCGTTAGCAACCGCTTCTTTCAGTGCGTCAACCGAACCGAAGAACGACAGGGCCAGTGCACACCAAATCAGGGCAATAACACCTTCACCAATCATCGCACCGTAGAATACGAAGCGACCGTTCTTCTCGTTTTCCATACAACGGGCCATTAGCGGCGACTGGGTTGCGTGGAAGCCGGAGATAGCACCACAGGCAATGGTGATGAACAGGGCTGGCCATAGCGGCAGGTTATTCGGGTTCATGTTGGTAAACATCTGGCTCATCTCGTAGTCACCCAGCAGCGAGTGCTCGCTCGAGAAGGCAATCGCCGTGATTAGACCAACTGACATGAAGATCAGCAGGGCACCGAATAGCGGATAGAAACGGCCGATGATCTTATCAACCGGGACAATGGTTGCGATGATGTAGTAGGCGAAGATGATAACCACCATCGTCGTCATCGACATGCCCATACCGGTTTGCTCGTTGACCAGGTTGGTGATCATGCCGGCAGGAGCCGATACGAAGACCACACCAACCAGCAGCAGCAGGATAATGGCAAAAATGTTCATAAAGTGTTTGGCACCATTACCCAGGTAGCGGCCTGTGATCGTCGGTACCGAGGCACCGTCGTTACGCACGGACAACATACCGGAGAAGTAGTCGTGCACGGCACCGGCAAAGATACAGCCCAGTACAATCCACAACATCGCGGCCGGGCCGTACAGGGCACCCATGATCGGGCCGAAGATCGGACCGACACCGGCGATATTCAGCAGCTGTACCAGATATACCTTCTTGTTTGACATCGGCACATAGTCAACGCCGTCTTGCTTGGTATAGGCAGGGGTTTGACGTTTTTCGTTAACGCCAAAAACTTTTTCGATAAACGCACCGTAGATAAAGTAGCCACCTACTAGCGCTGCTACGCACATCAGGAACCAGGTCATACTCTTGTCTCTCTTTTAAGATTGGACTTCCAGTTTCTAGCTTTGCGGCTATCGCGCCATTTCACCCTCGGCTAAACACTCGCAAAACTTCTTTTATTGGTTGCCATGTTAAAGCGTCGGGGAACAGATGCACGCGATAAACCAGTGAGTGGTTCTATGGCGAGGTGAGTGGTCGATGAGTTGACTAAGTGGTTTTAGGCAAAAGTTAGCGGTTCGATGAGAAATTTTGTGTCTTTGCGAGGCATATCTGTTGTTGGTGTAGAGGGTTCAGTGCAGGTTAAGTATTTTAACTTATTGTAAATTAAGAACTGTTATCGAAGGGGCGTATGATGCTGAAGAAGATAATTGTCGCTGTCACCTTGCTTGTGCTATTGGCGGGATGTTCAACAACGAGTACCAAGCAGGCGTTAATAGCCGATGGCAACTGGTTCAAGCTGGGTTTTAATAAGGGGCGATGGGGAGAAAAGGCGACGGCAGAGCCAACCCTGCAGGCTGAGGCGTCGGAGGTGGATGCCACCATGGCACTGGACTATGATGCCTACCTCCGTGGGTACCAGAAAGGCCTGGAATCATATTGCACGCTTGAGCAGTTAAGACAAATGGGCATGGAAATGAAAACGGACTGGGGCGTTTGTGAATTCCGCCGTGACGACGGCGGGCTGTATAAGATGTTTTGGCAGCAAGGCTTTGATCGGAGTATGGCATTTGACGGTGTTACAGGTTATTGATCCTTGCGACTAGGCAAGGATCAGCGAAGAGCTGTCTTAGCTGAGACCGAATCGGTCCTTTAGCTCTTTGAGGTAGCGGCGGCTGACCGGGACCTGGTGACCGAGCTGAGTGGTAATTTCTGCCAGGCCATTTTCCAGCAGTTTGATTTCGCGGATCGCCTGCGGGTGGATCAGGTACTGGCGGTGGCAGCGGATCAGCGGCGTTTTTTCCTCCAGCACTTTAAGTGTTAGCTGGGTGGTGGCCTTGGTGTCTTTGGCCACGATATGAACCCCGGAGAGATCGCTATAGGCAATTTCAATATCGGTCGGAGCAATAAGCAGGATCCGGTTGTGGCCGGTACACGGGATCAGTTCCAGCATCTCGTTGACCAGCGGTGAATAGTCCTGCTCCTGACACTCTTTTTTCAGTCGCTTGATGGTTTTTGCCAGGCGACATGTTTCGACCGGCTTGAGGAGATAATCAAAGGCATTGTCCTCGAAGGCTTTGAGGGCATATTCATCATAGGCGGTGACAAAGACCACCTTGGGCATGGTATCGGGATCAAGCATGCTGAGCATTTCAATGCCGGTAATTTGCGGCATCTGGATATCAAGAAAAATGACATCAGGCTTGAGGGTGTTGATTTTTTTCAGTCCTTCGATAGCGTTATTGCAACTGCCGATGACTTCCACTTCATCGGTGTCATGCAGTAGGTCGATGAGCTCTTCTCTGGCATACAGTTCATCGTCAATAACGAGTGCCTTGATCATGCTGCGGTTTCTCCATTCGTTCCGTTGGCGTGGCTAGGCTGCTGGGTATCAGCGGGGATAGTAATTGTCGCTCGGGTCCATTCCCGGGGTTGGTAGGCCATGGTCAGTCCGTATTGCTTGCCAAACATGTTTTTCAGGCGCTTGTCTACAATCTTCATACCTAATCCACTTTCTTCACCAACCGGGGCGTAGTTACCGGCGTTGTCCTCCACTTCAAGCACGATGCATGCTTTGTCGCAGTATCCGTGAATCATTATTTTACCATCTTCCAATAACGAAGAGGTGCCGTGTTTTATGGCATTTTCAACCAGCGGCTGCAGGGTAAAAGTCGGCAGCTTGATGTTCATGAGTTCCGGAGCGACACAGATATCCACCTGGAGCCGGTCAGAGAAACGGGCCAGTTCAATCTCAAGGTAGGCATTAACATGCTGGAGCTCTTCTTCGAGTGTTACCGTTTCTATATTTTGTTTCAGGTTGCGACGGAAGAACTGGGATAAATGCTGGATCAGCTGGCGCGCCTTGTCCGGATCGCGGCGGACGACAGAGTTAATAGTATTGAGCGCATTGAATAGAAAGTGAGGATTAACCTGTGCCTGCAACAGTCGCAGTTCGGCCTGGGTCAGCAGAGCCTGCTGCTGGGCATAACGGCCAGTCAGGATCTGGTTTGACAGCAGCTTGGCTATCCCCTCGCCGAGAGTGAGGTTGACGGTCGAAAACAGCTTTCTTTTCGGTTCGTAGAGCTTGATAGTTCCCAGTACCTCATTGTTGCCGCCGACCAGCGGGATCACCAGTGCCGATCCGAGCTTGCATTTCTGGTGCAGCGAGCAGCAGTAGGGGATATCGTAGCCGTCGGCATAGACAAGCTCACAGCCGTCGATCGCCCGGCGGGTATAGCCGGAAGAGATAGGCGTTCCCGGTAGGTGGTGATCATCCCCGATCCCGATAAATGCCAGGATTTTATCGCGATCGGTGATGGCGACAGCCCCGACCCCGGTTTCTTCATACACAATCTTGGCGATTTTTTTGGTGCTTTCCTCGTTAAAGCCCTGGCTCATGATCCCGACGGAGCGCTGGGCGATCTTGAGTGCCCGACTGGAAAAGGCCGCGGAATATTTCTCGTAGATGGTTTTGCGATCCTGAATGATGCTCATAAACAGGCCGGCACCGACGGAGTTGGCGATAACCATAGGCAAAGCGATGGCACTGACCAGGTGAAGCGCCTTGTCGAACGGTTCGGCGACTACCAGGATAATGAACATCTGGATGATTTCGGCTACCAGCGTAATGGTAAAAACGGTGAATGGCTTAAAGATCTGGTCACTCTGCCCGCGGCGGACAAAGTAACTGTGCATTAAGCCACCTATCAAGCCTTCAACGGTAGTAGAGATCGCACAGGCGACATCGGTAAAGCCACCCATACTGTAGCGATGCATGCCGCCGGTGAGGCCGACGGCGAAACCGACCACCGGCCCACCAAGCAACCCACCCATGACTGCACCGATTGCCCGAGTATTGGCTATAGCATCTTCTATGTGAAGTCCGAAGTAAGTGCCTAAAATACAAAAGAGGGTGAACAGAACGTAGCACGAAAATCGTTGCGACAGCCGTCCTGATACCGTGGTGATTGGCATAAATAACGGCGTTTTGCTGAGCAGGTATGCAATAACCAGATACACGCTGAGCTGCTGAAGAAGAGAAAATATAAGTTCCATTGCCATTAGGGAGTGCGAGTGGGCATTGCAATTATGGTAACTGGGTTTGATGCCAATGGCCAAAAACACTTAACTGTAAATTATTCTTTACGAGTGGTGTTTTTTCTTTACACGGTGTTGCCAAGGGGCGAAATCCCTTGCTATTGTGACGCCATGTAGCAGGGCAATCCTGTTTTAACCTCATCAGAATAATTTGAATATTTTAAAATTACAGGGAAGCCAATATGCAAAAAGACCAGTTGAATAATGTCCATATTCAAGATGAATCTGTCCTGATCACGCCGAAAGAGCTGCGCAGCAAACTGTCTGTCAGTGAGGCAGGGCTGGATTTCGTGCGTCAGTCTCGTCAGACAATTGCCGATATTATCCACAAGCGTGACCACCGTCTGCTGGTGGTGTGCGGGCCGTGCTCGATCCACGATATCGAAGCGGCAAAAAGCTATGCCGTAAAGCTTAAGCAGCTGTCAGACGAGCTGAGTGATCAGCTGTATATTGTAATGAGGGTGTATTTTGAAAAACCACGTACTACCGTTGGCTGGAAGGGATTGATCAATGACCCGCACCTTGACGGCTCGTTTGAAGTCGAGGAAGGCCTGCATATTGCCCGTCAGCTGTTGATCGACCTGGTGGAGATGGGGATCCCGCTGGCTACCGAGGCCTTGGATCCTATCAGCCCTCAGTACCTGGGAGATTTGTTCAGCTGGGCGGCGATTGGTGCCCGTACCACCGAGTCACAAACTCACCGCGAGATGGCCAGTGGTCTGTCGATGCCGGTTGGATTTAAAAACGGTACTGACGGCAGCCTGGGAACGGCAATCAATGCCATGCAGGCTGCTGCTTCGGGTCACCGTTTTATGGGGATCAACCGCGAGGGACAGGTGGCCTTGCTTAATACTCAGGGCAACCCGGATGGGCATGTGATCCTACGTGGCGGCAAGCAGACCAACTATGATTCTGTTTCAGTGACGGAATGTGAAAACGAGATGGCAGCATCAGGCCTTTCTCCGTCCTTGATGATAGACTGTAGCCACGCTAACTCCAGAAAGGACTACCGTCGCCAGCCGCTGGTGGCCGAAGATGTGATCCACCAGATCCGCGAAGGCAACCAGTCAATCATCGGTCTAATGTTGGAAAGCCATCTGAACGAGGGCAGCCAGAGTGCAGACTTATCGCGTGATGAAATGGCCTATGGCATTTCAATTACCGATGCCTGTATCAGCTGGGAGACAACGGAAACATTGCTTCGCCATACTCATCAAGAGTTGGAGCCGTTTTTGGCCGAGCGAAACTAACCGGTAACGACGGGGTTGTTTGAGGGAGTGCTCAACCAGCAATTTAGGCAGATTAACCGGTACAGTTAGTTCTGTACCGGTTACTTGTCTCTGGATAGTTGTTGGGGAGCTGTGGCGGAACAAATACAGAATTAATACGGATCGCAAAATCATGGTTGCCGAACTAAGTAAATTACGAGATCAAATCGATGATGTTGATCAGCAGATGGTCGAGCTGCTTGCTCGTCGTCTGGCATTGGTCGAGGAAGTGGGTCATGTCAAAAGTCAGCATGGCCTGCCGATCTATGCGCCGGATCGTGAAGCAGCCATGCTGGCTTCACGCCGTCAGGAGGCGGAGAGCAAAGGGGTCCCACCTGATCTTATTGAAGATATTTTACGCCGTACCATGCGTGAATCTTATGCCAGTGAAAATGACTCTGGCTTTAAGTGCCTGAAGCCAGATTTACGTCCGGTAGTGGTTGTCGGCGGCTATGGCCAGCTGGGTGGCCTGTTTTGTCGGCTGTTTGAATTGTCGGGCTATGAAGTTCGTAAACTGGGCAGCCAGGATTGGGATCGGGCCGATGAGCTGCTGGCTGATGCCGGTATGGTGGTCGTGTCGGTGCCGATTAACCTCACCGAAGCGGTGATCGCCAAGTTAGGAAACCTGCCGGAGGACTGTATTCTGGCTGACCTGACGTCGGTTAAAAGCGGCCCGCTTCAGGCGATGCTGGAAGTCCACAGTGGCCCGGTTGTTGGCCTGCACCCGATGTTTGGGCCTGACATTGCCAGCCTGGCCAAACAGGTGATTGCCTACTGTGACGGTCGCAACCCCGAGAGTTACCAGTGGCTGTTGGAGCAGTTGCAGATCTGGGGAGCCAGCCTGAACCGGATCAGTGCGATTGAGCACGATCAGGGAATGACGCTCATTCAGGCGCTGCGCCACTTTACGTCCTTTGTCTACGGCCTGCACCTGGCAGAAGAGGATCCTAAGCTGGAGCAGTTGCTGTCACTGAGTTCGCCGATTTACCGTCTGGAGCTGGCGATGGTCGGCCGCCTGTTTGCCCAGGATGCCCAGCTGTATGCCGATATTATTATGTCCTCACCGCAGAATCTGGCGATGATCAAGCGCTTCCATCAACGCTTCGGCGAAGCGATAGAAATGCTCGATAGCCAGGACAAGCAAACCTTCAAGCAGGCATTTGGCCAGGTTGAACATTGGTTTGGAGACTATGCACAGCATTTTTTAATCGAGAGCCAGGGATTGCTTAGACAGGCGAACGATTCAACGCATAGAAAATAACACATGTGCCGAGGGCTGAAGTCCAAGTTCAGAAGCCCGAGCACTTGAACGAGAAAAGCCCACGATCGTGGGCTTTTTGCATGACAGCAACTAGATACCCGCTGGGGCGTTACTCGTTTATCTCGACTTCTGTCGGATTAACATTCTCACTCGGGTAACATCCAAGCACCTTGATAAAGCGGGTTAGCCGGGTGAGTTCTTCGAGGGCTTCCTGCATCACGTCCGATTTCAGGTTTACCTCGACATCGACATAGAACATCTCTTCCCAAGGGTTGCCGATCACCGGACGGGACTCCAGCTTGGTCATATTAATGTTGAGGTTACGCAGAACAAGCAGGCATTCCACAAGCGAGCCGGCCTTCTGGGCCGTCGACATAATGAGCGTGGTCTTGGCCGGGATCAGCGATGTCACTTCCACTGGCTTGCGGGCAACGACGATAAAGCGGGTAAAGTTTTCCTGCTGGTTGGCGATATTCGTCTTGAGCGGCGTCAGACCGTAAAGCTCTCCGCTGGAGGCATTGCCGATAGCAGCAACATTAGGCTGCTTCAGTTCGGCAACCATTTTCATCGCCTCGGCGGTACTGGAACAGTACTCCTGGGTAATATTTCCCATCGAGTGCAAGTATTCGCTGCATTGCTGGTGTGGCTGTGGGTGCGAGTACAGGGTGTCAATATTATCGAGGCTGGTATCTACCGCAGTCAGCAAGCAGTGCTCAATCGGCTGGGTGATCTCGCCGACAATCGACAGGCTGGTGTGCTGCAGCAGATCGTAGACTTCGTTGATCGAGCCTGAGCTGGTATTTTCAATTGGCAGGACACCGTAATCGGCATTGCCGGTTTCAACCACGCTCAGGACATCCCGAAACGTCGAGCAGCTGATTTCGACCAGCTTGGTTTGCTTTTTACTGAAGTAGTTGCGGCTGGCAAGGTTGGAGTAGGAGCCTTTGGCACCGAGAAACGAGACTCGGGCGACGGGCTGCAAGCTGTCCGGGTTAGTGAGTTTTTGCAGGTAGGCCTGCTGGAACAAGACGGAATCTTCAATAATCGCATGGAAGATTTGGGTAACATACTGGGCATCGAGCTGTTCGCGTTTGCCCGTTTCAATCAGCCTTAGCAAGAGTTCTTGTTCCCGGGTTTGATCGCGAACAGGCTTGGCTGTTTCAATTTTGCTTTTCGCGACTTCCAGGCTTAGCTGGCGGCGCTCGGCCAGTAGCTTGATAATTTCATTGTCTATACGGCTGACATTTTTTCTGATGTCGTCCAGTGAATACTGTTGCTCTGTCATTGTTAGTCCCTGTCTGTCTGCAACTTGATATGTCTATCTGCAACCGATACAAAAAAGCCTCCCGGGAAGGAGGCTGTCTGTTCGTCTTTAGCTTATTTCTCGCGTAACGAATAGCCTCCGTTAAGGTGACATAAAAAAGAAGCTAAAGAAAAACAGGTTAAGTAATCGCATTGGTAATAACGGTGTATTTTGTGATGAATATGACTCAACAGTATTCAGCCGATAAGGCCTTGTCAAGCAGAAAGTAAACAGCCCTGCATGGGCAGGGCTGTCAAGGGGCTGTTTACCTTCCAGCGCCTTTCCTGCTAGTAGCCATTTTTTTCGGAAACAAGGCGGAGATATTCATTTATAGTCATCTATATTGATATATCGACAACGCAGTTAACGGGAAAAATGGCTCTAGCCCTTTGGGTAGAACGTAAAAAAAACCTCATGCAGCGTTACTCAGAACTTATTTAGGTGACTAAACTTCATTCTTCGTGCCTTGCCTGAGGTTTTTTTACGCTCTACAGGTGGGGCGCTGAAAGGTCAACAGCCCCTGTAATCCTCTTAAATAATTATGCTTCAGCTTCTTCTTCTGTTTCTTCAACCCCGGGCTTGTTGCTATGGCTGGCGCGACGTGCTGTTGGCTTATGAGCTTGTTTCTTCAGCTGGCGTTCCAGTTTTTGGTAAACCTCAGTAATGGCACCGTACATATCGTCATGCTCTGCTGAGGCGACTAGTTGACCTCCTGGAATGGCAGCAGATGCTTCAATTTTGAATTGTTTGCCAGGTTCTGTACTGATGGCTGCATTTTTACTGATAAGTGGAACTTGGTACTTTTCTAACTTCTTGAATTTAAACTCAATACGTTCGCGGATAGCAGGGGTGATATCAAGGTTTTTGCCGGTGATGTTTACTGTCATAATTATCTTTCCTCTTTTGCTACCCTTCGTTGGGTTAACTTCAGATTACTAAAATTCCGGCTTAATAATGTGACGGTAGTCACACTTGGGTGCTTGCGATAATGTCTAGAAAAATTCTGTGATCCGGCTTTGCTTGTTGCAAAAAAGTTTGACGAAAGTGCTTGTCGAGGGCGAATTAATTAAGGCAGTATGAAGGTATTAGGAACGCTGGTGGCTGGTGCTAACTAGGGATTAAATTCGAACTATAACAACAGCTTGGGTGAAAATTGTCCGCTTTTTTATAGTGTTAATAAATGCCCCTTCATGGCTTGAGCCCAACATCACGTAAAATTATTGATAAAAAACAGCAGCCATTAGGCTGCTGTTTTTCATTTCGGTGATGGTATTTGCTTATTGCGGGTTGAGGGCAATAAGTTGCTTGGTGTGTTCAAGCGGTTCTTGCAGGCCGAGCTGTTCATAGGCAACAACCATTAGCTCCAGAGACTGGCGGGCTGCGCGGGTGTCCGGGTACTGGCGCTGGATAAGCTGGGCACGATTGATTGCGGCGACCCAGGCTTCGCGGCGAATATAGAAGTCGGCAGTTGCCAGCTCATAATCGGCCAGTCGATTCTTCAGGTAGGTCATTCGTGCTTTGGCATCAGCGGCATAGTGGCTATTTGGATAGCGCTCGAGCAGGCGCTTGAAGTCACGGAAAGCCTTGCGTGACGGCTCGGGATCCCGGTCATGACGATCGATGCTAAACAGGTCGTGCATAAAGCTGCGGTCCTGTGCCATATTGGTCAGGCCACGCATATACAGAACCCAATCTGCTTTTTCATGGGCAGGGTTCAGACGGTTAAAGCGGTCAATCGTAGCTTCACCAAGCGCTAAATCATCGTTCTTGTAGTAGGCATAAATCAGATCAAGCTGTACTTGTTCTGAGTAGGCGCCAAACGGATAGCGAGAATCTAATGCTTCCAGTTGTTCGATTGCAGTTATCCAGCTTCCACTTTGTAGTGCCTGCTGAGCAGTTGCATACAGCTCTGATGGCGGTACATCTGGCACTACTTCTTCAGTGCTTGAACAGCCTGAAAGAATGGCAACGGCAAGAAAAGTCGTAATTGTCAGGCGTTTCATTGCGGTGTCTGTTTCCTTGATAAAAATTTTATTTCTGTGGATCCATTACGGACGGAGCCGTTAACAGATACAATGACACTATTAGGTTATTTTACGCAGCGTTTGACGTTTAGTCCCACGCTTTTTGAAAAAGTTCGCTATGGCACAGCAAATTGAGTTAACAAATACAGTAAATGAGAGCCAGCTAGGTCTTCGACTTGATCAGGTTCTCGCTGAATTATATCCGGATTATTCGCGTTCGCGGATCAAAGAATGGATTTTGAATGACATGGTTTCCGTTGACGGCAAAGTCGTTAATAAACCACGTACAAAAATGATGGGCGGTGAAGAACTTTTCGTTCAGGCAGAAGTCGAGGACGAAGTGCGCTGGGAAGCCCAGGATATTCCGCTTGATATTGTTTATGAAGATGAACATATCCTGGTGATCAACAAGCCACGTGACTTTGTTGTCCACCCGGGAGCCGGAACACCGGACGGTACGGTATTGAATGCCTTGCTGCATCATTGCCCTGAGCTGGCAGAAGTACCTCGTGCGGGTATTGTCCATCGTCTGGATAAAGATACAACAGGCCTGATGGTTGTCGCCAAGACAATTCAGGCCCAGACCCGTCTGGTTCGCGCGTTGCAGAAGCGTAAAATTACCCGTGAATATGAAGCGATTGCGATGGGTAAAATGACCGGGGGCGGTACAGTAGAAAAGCCGATTGGCCGTCATTCGACCAAGCGTATCTGCATGGCTGTCCATGAATTGGGCAAGCCAGCGATTACGCACTATCGGGTTGCTGAACACTTCCGAGAGCATACGCGGATTGTCCTTCGTCTTGAAACGGGCCGAACTCACCAGATCCGCGTTCATATGTCTTATTTGGCTCACCCGCTGGTGGGAGATGCGATTTATGGTGGCCGTCCGCGTCCGCCCCGTCATGCATCGGATGAGCTGATCCAGGCACTGCGTGCGTTTGATCGTCAGGCTCTGCATGCACGTATGCTGCGCCTTGATCATCCAATCACGGGCGAATTGATGGAGTGGCATGCGCCGCTTCCTGTTGATATGGTCGCGATGATGAATATTCTGCGCAAAGACAAAGAAGAGCATCACGAGGACGATTACTAAGGTGTTTATTGTTCCTGACTGGCCGGCTCCGGCCAATATTAAAGCCGTTTCGACCACCCGTGAGGGAGGGGTAAGTCTACAGCCTTACCAGGGGCTGAACTTAGGTTCGCATGTCGGGGACAACATTGAACACGTTCAGTGTAATCGAACTCAATTACAGCAAGAACTCAGGCTGGCAGAATCGCCGGCTTGGCTAAACCAAACTCATAGCACGACGGTTATCGGGGTGAATGCGCTATTGGCAACAACACCGGATGCCGACGGAAGTTATACCCGTGTTGCCGATATAGCTTGTGCGGTGATGACGGCCGACTGTTTGCCTATTTTACTGTGTGATAGTGCCGGTACTCAGGTTGCTGCAGTACATGCCGGCTGGCGTGGTGCCGCTGATGGGATCATTGAGGCTGCTCTGGATACTTTCCATGCACCGGCTGAGCAGATTTTGGCTTGGTTCGGACCGGCAATTGGGCCGAATGCCTTTGAAGTGGGCAATGAAGTTCGGGAGCAATTTGTTGCCGACTTGCCTCAGGCAGAGCTGGCATTTACACCTCGTGGTGATAAATGGCTAGCTGATCTGTATTTGCTGGCCCGCCAACGGTTGCAACGAGCCGGGGTTAACAAGATCTATGGCGGTGATTTCTGCACATTCAGCAGTCCGGAGCGTTTTTACTCATACCGACGAGACGGAGTGACTGGCAGGCAGGCCTCGCTGATTTGGATTGAAAGCCAATAACCTGATTGAAAATTGTTATGCCCTGAGTTTTGGCAAAATAATGAAGCCCTCGTAGTGATACGGGGGCTTTTGGTATCTGTGGGAGAGCTGGCCCACACACTCTGTTATCAGTAAAGAATTAGGTTCGTGAATTTCTGCGTAACATTGAAAGAATGAAATGATTCATTGGTTGAA
The DNA here is from genome assembly GCF_050336885.1 of Photobacterium kasasachensis. Lineage (NCBI taxonomy): Bacteria > Pseudomonadati > Pseudomonadota > Gammaproteobacteria > Vibrionales > Vibrionaceae > Photobacterium > Photobacterium kasasachensis. Next base: position 4,655 of record NZ_JAKJSH010000035.1, on the reverse strand, counting down.
AAGTGTGTTGTGTACCACCATATCTATCGAGAGAAAGGATGATATATGGAGGACTTATGCGTCTTGACCGATTTACCAGCAAGTTTCAAATGGCGATATCTGATGCACAGTCGCTGGCTTTAGGGCGAGACCATCAGTATATCGAACCGACCCACCTGATGGTGGCGTTACTTAATCAGGATGGCAGTACGATTCGCCCGTTGCTGACAATGCTGAATGTCGATATTTCCCAATTACGCTCCGGCCTGTCCGAGCTACTGGATCACTTACCTAAAGTCAGTGGTATCGGTGGTGATGTGCAGCTGTCTCATGGGATGGGTATGCTCCTGAACATGTGCGATAAGCTGGCCCAAAAGCGTAAAGACAAATACATTTCTTCTGAACTATTCATTTTGGCTGCCGTTGACGATAAAGGACCATTAGGGCAGTTGCTGAAACAAAAAGGGCTAACAGCCGAGAAGGTCGAAAAGGCCATCGAGCAAGTTCGTGGTGGTCAGAAGGTCGATGATCCCAATGCCGAAGAAAACCGTCAGGCATTGGAAAAGTTCACCATTGATCTGACGGAACGGGCTGAGCAGGGCAAACTCGATCCTGTGATTGGTCGTGATGATGAAATCCGGCGTACAATCCAGGTGCTTCAGCGTCGTACCAAAAATAACCCGGTGATTATAGGTGAGCCAGGTGTCGGCAAAACCGCGATTGTTGAAGGGCTTGCGCAGCGAATTATTAATGGGGAGGTACCGGAAGGCCTTCGCCATAAACGCGTCCTGTCTCTTGATATGGGGGCGCTCATCGCCGGGGCAAAATACCGCGGTGAATTTGAAGAACGACTAAAATCGGTCCTCAACGAGCTTTCTCAGGAAGAAGGCAACATCATATTATTTATCGATGAACTGCACACCATGGTCGGTGCCGGAAAAGGCGAAGGCTCGATGGATGCCGGTAATATGCTCAAGCCGGCATTGGCGCGAGGCGAGCTGCACTGTGTGGGCGCCACGACTCTGGATGAGTATCGTCAGTACATCGAAAAAGATGCAGCGTTGGAACGACGATTCCAGAAAGTGCTGGTGGATGAACCGACAGTCGAAGATACCGTTGCGATTTTACGTGGCCTGAAAGAACGTTATGAGCTTCACCACCATGTTGAAATCACCGACCCTGCTATTGTCGCTGCGGCCGGCCTGTCACACCGCTATATCTCAGACAGACAATTACCGGATAAGGCAATTGACCTGATCGATGAGGCCGCCTCCAGTATCCGTATGCAGATTGATTCCAAGCCAGAGTCATTGGACCGCCTCGATCGTCGTATTATCCAGCTTAAGATCGAGCAGCAGGCGCTGGAAAAAGAAAGTGATGAGGCAAGCCAGAAACGATTAAAGGATTTGTCCGAAGAGCTAGATACCAAAGAACGAGAATATGCTGAACTGGAAGAGGTGTGGAATGCCGAGAAGGCCGCTCTTTCTGGTACTCAGTATATTAAGACGGAGCTGGAGCAAGCGCGTACCGATATGGAAATAGCGCGTCGTGCCGGTGATCTCAATCGGATGTCAGAGCTCCAGTACGGCAAAATCCCTGAGCTGGAGAAACAGCTGGATCTGGCTGCTCAGGCAGAGATGCAGGAGATGAGCTTGTTGAAAAACAAGGTTACCGATGCAGAAATTGCCGAAGTGTTATCACGTCAGACTGGTATTCCTGTTGCCAAGATGCTGGAAGGCGAACGAGACAAACTACTGCGAATGGAGCAGGCGCTACATAAACGTGTGATTGGTCAGGATGAGGCTGTCGAGGCGGTAGCCAATGCGATTCGTCGTAGTCGTGCAGGACTTTCTGATCCGAACAGACCGATAGGCTCCTTCTTATTCCTTGGCCCGACCGGGGTTGGTAAAACAGAGCTTTGTAAATCCTTGGCTCACTTTATGTTTGACAGTGAAGATTCCATGGTGCGGATCGACATGTCCGAATTTATGGAAAAGCATTCCGTCGCTCGCTTGGTTGGTGCTCCTCCTGGTTATGTCGGCTATGAAGAAGGCGGCTACCTGACAGAAGCTATTCGTCGTCGGCCATATTCTGTGATTTTGCTTGATGAGGTCGAGAAGGCCCATCCTGATGTGTTCAATATTCTGTTGCAGGTACTTGATGACGGGCGCCTGACCGATGGGCAGGGGCGAACTGTCGACTTTCGAAATAGCGTCATCATCATGACGTCCAACCTTGGCTCTGATCGCATTCAGGAGCACTTTGGTGAGCTTGATTATGAGGGGATCAAAAATACCGTAATGGAAGTGGTCGGCCATCATTTCCGCCCCGAGTTCATTAACCGGGTTGACGAAACGGTGGTATTCCATCCGCTTGGTGAAGAGCACATCAAGAATATCGCCAATATTCAGGTCACACGTTTGATTAAGCGGCTGGAAGAGAAAGACTACCAGCTTGCGTTGCATGAGAGTGCGTTGGAATTGATTGCCAAGGCGGGCTTTGATCCTGTCTTTGGAGCAAGACCGCTAAAACGTGCTATCCAGCATTATATCGAGAATCCGTTAGCTCAAGATATTCTCTCGGGTAAGTTCGTAACGGGGAAAGTGATTAATCTGGTTGCTGAAAACGATCGGATCACAGCCAAGCAATAACTGCTGATGGTTCGATGGATATCGAACGTTACTGAGATCTAAAGCCCTCGCTTTAAGTTAAAGCGGGGGCTTTTTATTGCTAGCTACACACTCGATTTACTTGAAGAATATAGCTGTATCGCATGGTTCGTTAATTTCCGGCGATCTTGTATGTGCTATGCAGTTTTCATGAAATTTCTTATATAAACCTTCAAGGCGAAGGGAATCATCTCGCAACAATAACTAGTCGTTCTTTTGAAAAGCACTAAACCCGTAGAAACTTTGCCCACTCTTATTGTCGTAGACAAAGTTAAAAGTTCTGAAGGGATAGTCACTTGTATGGTTGGTAAGTGGTTATGTTGCTTTATCGCTGTTATAGGGATGCTGCCAGTAACAGGCTGGACTGCGAAATGTGATTTAGCCTCGGGGGCGCAAGTTACGTTAATTTATTTGGAGGGCTATGCAAAAGGTTCGAGTGCTGGACAAATCGTTAAACAAAAAGTCGATTACCTGAAGGGGATAATGGCCAGTAGTGCCTTTGAAGAAAGATCGGCAGTCAATGTCAGCCTTTCTTATTATGCTGACTCTGATAGTGAGGAACAGTTAGTGATCACTCTGAGTAGTGAGTACTTAGGTTCTTATGACGCCATGACTGAATTGATGAACAGTAAAGGGCATGTTTCTATAGATATATCACAGTGCCAACCGTAATTCTGCATGTTGAGTGAGAAGTAGGTGAAATGGAGCTTGGTGCGATAGCGTTGACGCTCCTTTACCTAGCTTTACTTAAGATTCATATTCGATTCATTTTGACTGCGTTAGTCTGCTTTTGATTTCTGGGGATTTCTGTTTTGCCACAATGTTGTCATTGTTGCTCTGTTGGTTGAGAGCATTGTGGAGTTTGCGAATAGTAAGGAGAGTCTATGAAAAGCCTTATGGATCAATTGTTGAACCAGGCCAGTAAATATGTCGATAGTTCTTCCAAGCCGTCGTCTGGTAAAACTGACTTGCTAAAAGGGGCTGCTGCTGGTGGGTTAATGGGCGCGGTGCTAGGCAATAAAAAAAGCCGTAAACTGGCGACGAAATATGGGAAGAAAGCCGCCATGCTCGGAGGGACAGCTGTCGTTGGTACGCTGGCTTACCAGGCGTATAAAAAATGGCAGCAGGGAGAGAACGTTGAATGGAAGCCGACCTCAAACAACGAGGAAGGCCAACCATCTGAGCCGCTGTCCTATAACCACACGTCGATTGTTGATCCACTAATACTGATTAAAGCCATGGTTTTTGCGGCGAAAGCGGATGGACATATTGATAGCAACGAAAAGCAAGCCATTGCGCAATGGTTGCAACAGCAGAATATCGATCAAGATGTGGAAGGGCTGATAAACCGTTGGATAAATGAACCGCTTGACCCTCAAGTGATTGCTTCTGAGGTATCTAACCTCGAGCAGGCATCGGAAGTGTACTTGGTCTCACTACTGGCAATCGATGTCGATCATTTTTTAGAGAAGGCATATCTAGATCAGTTGGCGAGTGCGCTTTCTCTGCCGCAAGAGCTGGCTCTACGTATCCAAGAGCAGGCTAACTTATAAATCATGGCGCCAACATTGGTGGTTTATTGTGTCAAGTGAGGCTTATTGCGCACAATTTGTTCGGTCGGGCTGTTTTTGGTGATTTATTTCAAAAATAGCCTTGCCAACGGAATCGAAGTCTCTATAATGCCGCCTCACCGACACGGAGCACGGCGACTTAAGCCAGCAACGTATCGGATTTGTTCTTTAACAATTTGACCATGCAATCTGTGTGGGCACTCGTGAAATGAATAGTCAAAAAAGATTATATCAATGAACTGAGTGACCAATACAAATACTAAGTTTACTTATTATTTGGCACAGTCAATTCGTTCTAACTTAGTTAGAACAATCAGTATTCATTGAGCCGTTACTTCGGTAACAACAAAACTTTAATTGAAGAGTTTGATCATGGCTCAGATTGAACGCTGGCGGCAGGCCTAACACATGCAAGTCGAGCGGCAGCGACACGACA